>CAJWBQ010000027.1 GCA_913020115.1 uncultured Cellvibrionales bacterium | reverse complement strand
GAATTCACACGGCGTCCGTAATATCCTATGGATGAATGTGGTCTATCATGACATTACGGTGGATAATTACAATCGCGACATAGACTTAAAAATCAGGCAAAAAATTAACGAGAGGAGCAAGACCTAAGGTCATTCAAAGTGGCTTTTCAGTCGCTCATAAACGGTAGGTCCATGTCTCAAGCCTAAGAGATATCAATATTTCCTCTGGTTCAATTGTAATTTATCAGCTCTGAAATTTCATGAACAATCCCTGAGGGTCCCCAGAAGGCCCCATACTTAGAGTATGCGTTTTCGTTTGTGTGAATAAATTTGTAACCTAAGGCCTCTAATTCCAGCTTCTTTGCTTCTAAGTTAGCTACCCAGAATACTAAAGTGGAGCTCGCGTCAGAGCTATGACGATAAGGCCTTGCCTTGCTTTCGCCCTCGAAAATGTGTATCTGGTGACCGTCGACTTCAAGTTCTAATCGGTCGCTGCATACCTTGACTACAGTGAGACCCATTACTTCCACGTAGAACTGCTTTGCTTCTTCCAAATTTTTGACGATAAGTAATGTTGATATTTTCATGCAATTTTTTCTGCTGTGTTCGGATTTAAGTCACATGTATGTGGCTGTGGCGTAGTTTGGCTCTTGTAGCCTTTGGGTAATGAGTAGTTTTTTTGCTGCTTATGGCGATATTAGCTGCTCCATCATCTGTGTAGTGGGGGTGCTTATTGAAAGCATGTTAGAAAATCAAGGTTAGCTTTGCCGTTTGTTTGTAGTCGTCTTAGCCCTCTGTTGAATTTTTCTATAAGGCCCTGATTTCTCTTGTGTTTTTTTGATAAAAGAAGATGTAGCCCGCCTTCGCTCTGCAATTTCGGGTGATAGGAGATTTGATCTATTTCTTCCCGAGAAAATGAGCGGCACATTAAATCCTGAGCAATTCTTCGTTCTATAAGGGCCAATTGAATTCGCCCAGCCAAAAGTAATTTTATTAGCTGATTTCCTGTGCCTATCCGGATGACATTGATTTCCTTTTCTCTTTCCGCGTTCTGGAATTCTTTGCTATAGTTATACCCGATGAAAGCTCCAATAACTAGGCCGTTCAAATCAGCATAAGATTCCCAATCGAATTTTGTATTCTTTAAGTGAAAGAAAAAATACCTTTGTTCAGCTACAATTTCGCTATGATAAAAATATTCTATCCGTTCTTCTTGGTAGCCCCATGGTAGTGTTCCATCCCATGCCCCTTGTGCCGCGATTAGTATGGATCGCTTCCATGGGAAAAATCCATATTCAACGTCTACGCCCTCCAAGGCGAATGCTTGACTAACAACATGGTTAAAGTGACCGTAGTTACTCATCGAATGAGATGTATACGGCTTCCACTCTCCCGATGCCAGACGCACAGTTTCTTTTGCGGGGCTAGTTGTAGAAAGGCAAAGAGCAAGAAAAAATGGAACAACCTTAAGGTGTTTAAGGTATTTACTTGCGGATTCAAAACTAATTAGGGTCATGATTTCCTAAGTTGGCTACACCGTACTTCTGAAAAGTCTGAATATGAAGAATGCACTACTTATTGATTTTATGCTCTGCCAATTGAGCCCAAGAACCAATCATCTAAGACTCTTTCGCAGCCCAGAGAATAATAGCATAAAATTACCCGAAAAGAGGAGTATAGCCTAATCGGAAAAATTGTTAACTGGCCTAGAATTTTATAAGTGGCATTGCCTGTATCCAAAATCATGTCTTAACTATTGTGCCGTAGAGGATTGAATACGATCTATCATTCAGCTTTTCACGCGAGTACAGTAATATTACGATAGTTGTGTTCGTATGTTTTTTTTTGCTAAGCTGCCAATGCTTAAAAACCTAGAAAGTAAGGGGATATTTTGGTTTGATGAAAACGAGATTGGGTCATTCCATTGCAGCAGTTTTCTTCTGGCTGCCTGTTCAAACCTTCTCATAGTACAGTTCAGCGGTAAAAATATAGGAAAATTATGGCCACTTTACTCAATGACAGCGATATTATTGACCGTATATTTAGTCATATTGATAACAAAACAACCGATCTCGGTGAAATGGTCTGGCGGGAGCCTGTAACTAACTACCTGTCGGAGGATCGGTTCAAGGCTGAAATCGAGCTCCTGAAAAGTACCTCAGTTCCCTTTTGTCCCTCAGCAGCTTTGCCAGAGAATGGCAGCTATATTGCGAGAAAAGCCGCTGGGACCCCACTCATTGTGGTGCGAGGTGAAGATGGCCTTGTTCGAGCATTTATCAATACATGCCGACATCGCGGTATGCAGGTCGCCAAGGACAGTGGGTATGCCCGTGCTTTTGTCTATCCCTATCACGCCTGGACCTATGGCTTAGACGGGCATCTCAAGCCCATTCCTGAAAAGGACGGTTTTCCAGATTCGGACCCAAAAGAGCATGGCTTAGTTGAGGTTAGCGCGAGCGAAAAAGGCGGCATTGTCTATGTAAACCAAAAGGGCTCTATTGATTCAGAGGCGCTAGAAAACATTCTTGATTTTTTCTCACCAGAGCAAAAGTTCTTTAAGCAAGTGGGTTTTTTGGGTGACGCCAACTGGGAGTTGATCGCTGAAACTTCTATGGAGGGGTACCTTATTAAATCTCTACACAAAAAAGCTTTTTCCCCTATGGGCTCGTCAATATAAACATCGTCGAATCCTTTGGGTCTTTCTCTCGTATCACCTTCCCGTTTCGGCGGATTAAAAAGTTGCGCGATGTTAACCTTGAAGAGCGTAATATCGACGGACTAGTGATCACGGTATATCAGCTTTTCCCAAATGCTCAGGTGAGTGTTTTATCCAAGCATTCTAGTCTAGTAATTCTTGAGCCGATTAGCCCAACCTGCACCGAACATGTGGTTTATCAGCTTACCAATAAGGGACATATGGGAATTGAAATAAGTCTGGAGGAAGCCGAACGCGATGCTAGCTTTGTCAGAGATTCTGGTCTTGACGAGGATCGAGCGGCGGCCTGCACTATTCAAGAAAGCTTAGCTAGTAACGCAAACAGCCATTTAACTTTCGGTCGCTTTGAAAAGGCTATAGTCCAATTCCATCAAAACCTGACGGAGCGCGTGCCCTAGAATTTCATTGTCAACATTAACCAAATTTTCTGAGTATCTACCTTGCCCAATACTGTGTTTGCCTCGCCGTCCGCACTATAATCCGCATATTTTAACAATGCCGATGCGCTTTTGGTTAATGAACGACTAACAGAAATATCAAACTCGCTGCCGTAGTCGTCACTGCCGTCTTCTGAAGAAAAATCGTGGTAGACTAGTATAAATTTGAACCCTGCAAGCTTGCTAGTGATATTGACATATATGTCTTCTAAGCCAGCAGCAGGAGTGCCTAAAAACTGATCCGCCCAACCGTTAAATTTATGCAAGGTAGCGAAAGGTGTTCTAAATGATTCTCCACTACTGGTACTGTTGCCCTCTAAGACCTCGTAACCCAGCGTGGTGGTAAATGCTTTCGATTTTAAGCTGCTCGCTAGAGTGTAATAATTCGCATCGAAATTTGTCTGGTCAGCGTATCCTCCATAGTCTTTTTGTGTAGCCAGCTCGGCCGTAAATAGTAGCTTCTTTTCTTCGCTCAGCTTGTGATTGGCGTTAAATCGAGCGCCATAAGTCTCGGTTGCAAAAGCGTGGGCGTCTTCTACGTCCATCAAATAAGCATAGAGATTCAACTTCCCGACATTCCAGCCTTCAAAGCTTACATTGATAAGGTGTGAGTCGGTGCCGAAGTCAGCCAGTTGGGCGCCGTCGCCGGGGCCAAAAATTCTATTCACGTTGTACATATACACATAGCGCGCACTTATATTGCTTAGAGACGTATTCGTTACCATAAGCGCATCGTAGGTCTGCTCATTTTGCCGCCAGCCGACACCACCGAAAAAACGCTGATTGTCAAAATTGATTCTCTGTCGACCTAGGGTAATTATGTTTTTTTCCAGGCCGCTAAAGCGTAGCCAAGCTTGATTAATCTCTGTTCCTTCAGGATCGGCAACAACTGAATATTGGGGGTTGTGAAAATGGGTATCGTTGTAATTATCGGTGCCGATGACGGATACATCATCAACCTCAATAAAGGCTTGAATGCCATGTGAGGTCTGTGTGGTGAAATTCAAGCGAGTCTTTAATGTGGATGCGCTGGCATCTTTCAGTGAATTATCTTGTTCTACACTTTCAAATCGGTAGCGAAAAGATAGGTGTGCGGTACCTTTTTCAATCGCTTGGGAGAAGTTTCTGTCCTCACTTCCTACGACGTCAAAACAAATGGATGATAAGGCAAGTGTGCCAAAGAAAAGTAGGCTTACCGCTGAAATTCTGCCCTGTGTGTCAATATTCATGATTGCGCCCCTGCCTTGAATTAAGATAGCCTGCGCTGAAAATCAAGTGAGTGGTCCCTCACTTAAACCTTGAATTTGTTCACCAAAGAAGCCAGTTCTTCAGATAGCGCTATTTGATCGGTACACGCTTGAGTTGTTTTAGATGCTCCATCCGCGGTCTCTGCGGCGTACTCAGTAATATTCGTGATATTGCGATTAATTTCTTCTGCCGTGGCCGACTGCTCTTCTGTGGCCGTTGCGATCTGAATATTAATGTCCACAATACCCAAAACCGAGGTGTTAATTTTTTGCAGGGCTTCTCCAGCTGCATTGGCTTGTTGAACGGCTTGCTCAGCGCTTTCTACTCCTCCCTCCATCACACCTACTGCATTGGCCGTACCTTCCTGTAAGCGCGTAATCATCGTATGAATTTCCTGTGCAGACTCCTGTGTGCGTTGAGCTAGAGTGCGAACCTCATCGGCTACAACGGCAAAGCCCCTGCCAGCTTCTCCCGCTCGAGCGGCTTCAATTGCAGCGTTGAGGGCCAATAGATTGGTCTGTTCTGATACCCCCCTAATTACATCCAGTACTGTTCCAATATTACTGGTGTCATCGGATACTCGCGAAATTGCATTGTGGGCTTGGCGGGTATTGTCAGACAGTGCAGACATAAGTTTGACGGTTTCCTTAACCATCTGATGGCCTTCGTCTGAAGCCGATCGCGCTTCATTTGCGGCTTCCGAAGCCCCGTTCGCGTGTCTTGCCACCTCTTCCACTGTTGCGGCCATCTCGTTGATTGCCACAGCAACTTGATCTGTAGCCTCTTGTTGCTTATGGGCACAGACTTTAGTTTGCCCAACAATATCACCGGTAGTTTCGGTGGCATGTTTCAATTCAAGGGCGGCGGCTCTAACCTGAGAAACCACCCCCTGAAAGTGTTCCATCATCTTGTTCAGGGCGCTGCTCATTATTCCCATCTCATCCCGACTATCAACGTCAACTCGATAGATAAGGTCCGAATTTTGTTCAATATGCTCTAGTGCTGTCCGCAATTTGGTAATTGGCCCGTGGATATTATTTTTTAGGGCGATTGAATAGACCGCGCTGGCGATCATTAAAACCAGCAAAACGCTGAGCGATACACTGAGTAAGCGATTGCTGGTTTCTTCTACAATGCTGGCGGTTTTGGTCAATTCACTACCCGACGTAGCAACTTGCTCCCCTGCGTTTCTGAGGCTAGTCGCAATGGTGTTTGTACTTTCTCGAGCCTCTTTGCCTAAATCGGCTAAATTTTTGTCAATTGATAGCCCCTGGCGCCTGGATTCGGACATTAACGAATTTCCTAGGACGCGATTTTCATCCACATAAGCGTCTACAGCTTCGAGCATTTTTTCATAAAATACATCAGTGCGATCTTTTAGTGAGGTCGCAAGTGACTGATCATCAATGCGAGAGAGCAGGAAATACATTTCTTCTTTTGCCATTTCTGCATTCGCTTCCGACTCGTTGAGCCAGCTAACAGATAAGTCGGCTAACCAAAATCGAACTTCAGAAAATTTACGACTCAACTCTGTTACGTTGTTAAGTCGTTTCGCGGAAACGCCCTGTTCAGCGAGAAGTTTGCTCTGAGTGTCAATGGCATTGCGCTGTAGGCTAACAACGTTTGTTTGTGAGCGACTTAGGTCCGAACTTTCGGATAGCGCCATCGCTAGATAGGCTAGGGATAACAAAATAATACCTGCAAATATTCCCGTAAACACAAGTATTCTAACGCCTATGGATAGATCCCTGATTCTCATGTTTTCCCACCAGTCCGCCTATTTGAATATTGCTAGGCTAATAGCTCCGCCTAGTTCACCCAAAACACCTCCTTCCTTTTTGCCCCCTGTAATGTCCAGTTCGCCTTTAGGGGATCCGTGGCAGCCTAAGCAGGATTCGCCGTAGTATTCTGGCAATATATATCGAAAAGCATCTTTGCCTTTACTTTTTGCCACTTCGAAAAATGGCTTTCCATTCTCATAGCCCTCACCTTTAAATTTATTTTCTATCACATCGTGTTCCCATTTGTCGGGTCTATTTGCGCGATTGCGAACGTATTTCTTCGGTGCGGTTAGCTTTATGCTCATGCTGCCCTGCATTTTTTGACTAAACCTCCCCGCGACACGCCGAGCGAATATAGCGGGTAAGAACCCTTTAAATCCCACATCCGCTTGATTGATAAGTTCTTGGGCTTCACTCATGATTTCTGATACTGATTCCAGCATGGCTTTTTGTGGCTTTCCGCTGGATAAAGTTTTCCCGCTAGCGTCTTTGTAGTTGGCTTTAGCCATCTCTACGACAGACTTTCCATCCAGACCTTTATGTCCTTTCGACGCATCGTTAATTAAATTTTGGTTAACCGAGATTACTTTTCTTGATGCGCGGAACAAGGTAGTTAGGCTCTCGCTGGTTGCAACGTCATCCCCAAGAGCTGCGTAGGGGAATGTCAGAACTAATGGTGTAAGTACTAGGGTGACTAATAATCGGCATACTTTGGATAGATACATCACGACTTCCTTAAAGTAACGGGGCTATAAATCAGTATAGTTTGGCAAACAGAGTGCGGTAGGAATATTGGGAGTAAGTAGAATTTCTTAAAGAAGGTTTCGGTATAATCCCCGACTTGCTGACTATGGGTAACGTGCTTCTCAGGTTTGAGTGGCGGGAATGTTACAAAGACACAGGCTTTTTGCCGTCAGCGGAGGAAATAGAGCTTATGAGGCTTTTTCGGCTAATACGTTTGAAATCCAGTCGTACAAATTCAAATAAGCATATCGTCTCAGGCCTTGGCACTGGTGGTATCGATGGAAGTCCTGCGACTTAGTCTGAAAGGTGCTCATTAATGTTCAGTTAATATAACGTTCAGACTTCGTTCACTCCCTCTGACTATAGTGCACTCAAGTTGTACGGGTAGCTTGCCCAAGCAGCTTCAATAGACTCGCCACAGTGGCTTGCATTTAACGGTCAGGGATACCACCTGCAAGATGGGATTGGGAAAAAAGAAGATGGACGGCATTCAAACAGGCACTTGGGGTCGAGCAACCGACATTCCAAACATCATGACTTTAGGCTCGGTGGCACTGTCCCGTCTCTTTAGTTTAAGGGCGGGAGATAAGCCCCAAATACCTGGAACGGCCGTTAAGGCAAAGACAACAAGGCAATGTGTACCCGATGCGCAAGCCTGTAAATATCATACCCTAGCGTTCAGTGGGGCTATTGACCTTGCCTCTGCGCCCCGTGTTCGCAAAAAATTGCTGTCTGCTCTCGGCGCTCATCACCACTTAGTTATCGACTTCACTCACTTGCCTTACATTGATAGTGCCGGTATCGCGGTATTTCTAGAAGCTCTAAAAGTAGCCAAACATCAGGGGCACTCGATGGTCTTTGTTGGTGTACGGGGGCCGGCCCTGCAATTAATGGAGTTAACTCGATTGAATCAGGTTTTCACGCTCCTAGCTTCGGCGCCTTGAACTCTTAGAGCGATGTAGGGTAGGAATTTGATACACTCCGTATAGTGTTTATTCCTACTCTCTTTAAGAGGCTATCTATGACTGATACATTTCAAGCCTTGCTGGTCGATGAAAATCGCGAAGCAAAGCTTCAAACCCTGAGCATTGCTGATTTACCCGATGAGGCAGTGCTGGTTGATGTGGAGTATTCCACATTAAATTTCAAAGACGGACTGGCCGTTTCGGGAGCTTCCCCCATTTGCCAGAAGTTGCCAATGGTGTGCGGTATCGACTTGGCGGGTACTGTCTCTGAATCCAAAGATTCTCGTTTCAATATTGGCGACAAAGTACTTGCCAACGGTTACGGCTTGTCAGAGCGACACTGGGGCGGTTATAGCCCGAAGCAGCGAGTTAACCCCGATTTTTTGCTCACCATTCCGGCAGAATTTTCAAGCCAGCAGGCGATGGCCATTGGCACCGCAGGCTATACCGCAATGCTCTGTGTTAATGCAATACGAGACCATGGTGTCCTGCCGAGTGATGGCCCAATTTTGGTCACAGGTTCGGTGGGAGGGGTTGGCTCCGTGGCTATCATGCTATTGAGCGCATTGGGTTATGAGGTGACGGCTGCGACGGGCAGACCAGAACAAGAAGGCTATCTAAAAACCCTAGGTGCATCGTCCATTGTGACTCGGGGTGAGCTGGCAAGGAAATCCAAACCCCTTGAACGAGAGCTATGGGCTGGAGTGGTCGATACAGTAGGGTCGACAACTCTAGCTACTGCACTGAGTCAAGTGAAATACAATGGTATAGCGGCAGTATGTGGTTTGGCCGGAGGGCTTGATTTGCCGGGGAATATGATGCCTTTCATTTTGCGCAACGTGCGTTTGCAGGGCTGTGATTCTGTAATGGCGCCAATGGCCGTAAGGGTTCGAGCTTGGGCTGATTTAGCCGCCTATTTGGACTTGTCCCTGCTGGCAACTGCGACGATAGTTGAACCTCTAAGTCGTGTACCAACGCTGGCCCAAGAAATTATTCAAGGCAAGGTTAAGGGTCGAGTTGTCATTGATGTGAACAGCTGAGCAAACATCGTATTCTGGAATCGTATAAATGAATGAAATATTAAGCTTGCTTTCCGCCCATATCGATGAAATGGGCTATCGTTTCGATTGGAAAGAGTTAATTCTTGGTTTAGGAACGCCTTTTTTTATATTGGCTTTGTTAGTAGAAATGCGAGTGTTGAAAGATCGGCCTGAAATTTTTGATTTGAAAATTATCCTGACTAACTTTGGCTTGGGCTTTGCCTATCAAACGGTTGAGGTTATTTTCCACTTCTTGTTTCTTGGTGCGGCCATGCACTACCTTGCAAGTTTCGCCTTATTCGAAATAGAGTTGAACGTCCTAAATTTGGGGTTAGGGTTTTTTGCAATGGAATTCCTTTATTACTGGTATCACCGAGCCAACCATAGAATAAGGTATTTTTGGTGCTCTCATGTGGTTCACCATTCTTCCGAGGGTATGAATCTAAGTACGGCGACAAGACAAAGTATGACCTACGCTTTTAGCGGTGGCATTATTTTATTTTTTTCTCCACTGATGATTTTTGGTTTTCCGCCAGAGGTGGTGATGAGCTTCTATGCCTTTGACTTGGTTTACCAGTATTTCATCCACACGCAGTCGGTAGGAAAGCTCTCAAAGCCTATTGAATTCTTCTTTAATACCCCCTCACATCATCGTGTTCACCACGGCCGAAACTCAGAGTACATAGACAAAAATTATGGTGGCATGGTCATCATTTTCGACCGACTCTTTGGTACCTTTGTTGAGGAGGATGCGGAAAACAACCCAGTCGATTACGGCATTGTCAAACAAATACATACCAACAATATTCTAAAAATCAATTTCCATGAATGGCTCGATATGTTTAAAGACATTCGAAAATCTGGATCGATGTCTAAAAAGTTAAAGCATATTTGGGCTCCGCCTGAATGGCAGCGAAATTCAGAAGAACCATAATTTCAGTTTGCTTTTTTGGCCTGCTTTTAGAGTTGGAATAAGGTGGTAATGCAGCAGGTAGTGGCGTAAATAGGGATGGGCTCGCAAAACCATACTTCGCCACTTTGCTCTTCAGATGCAGCGGCAATACACACTGAGGTGCGCATTTCAAAGGCGCCGGGGCCGGCATCTTGGTAAACTTTCTCATCGCAATAGGCCAATAGCGCGTCTTTGCGTTTGTTGATGAGGTGATCAATTAATTCGCGATCCCACTCGTTGTTGATTTTTCCCGAATCAGGGGTGCAGGGCCAATGTGAGGTGCCACCTGTGCCGATGAGAGCAATTCTTTCCGGTGCGGCGTCAATGGCCTTGCGCAGAGCTTTACCCAGTTCCCAACAGCGCTGTAGTGGGCTGATAGGAAGTGCCTGACAATTTATATTGACTGGGATGATTGCCGTTTCATAGTTCGGCGTTAAAAAATGCAGAGGCACTGCCATGCCGTGATCGAACTTCCACTCTTGGGAAAAGCAGACGTCTACCGTTTGTATAACATCCTTGATAATCCGCAAAGACAAATCAGGGTTGGCAGGTATTGTGGTGCGCGGAATTTTAAGCCAGTTGGGGTCTTCAATGGGGCCTTCGTATTCGTCGGCCATGCCGATGGAGAAGGTGGGCATATTGTCCATGAAAAAGTTGGCAAAGTGCTCGGAGGAAACCATGATGATGGCATCGGCCTCGGCGTCTTCAATTGCTTGCCGCTGACGCTCAAACGCAGCGAGCAGTTGTGCTCTTACTATTGGGTCTGCCATTTCACCTCGTGAAGTAATGGCGGGAGAGTGGCAGCAGGTGCCAGCGTAAACAAGACTCATGATTATAGGGCTCCCTTGCCATCGATCATTGCATAAAGACCTTCGCGAACAGGGCCGTGTTCTGTTACACCGTCGCGCATAGATTGAATATATTGCGGCCAATCGTAGCCGTTCATTGTGGCGTAGTGCATGAGTATTTGGCCATTGACACCGAGCACATACAGCAACCCTATATCCGGTTTTTTTAGGGCGTGTAATTCCTCTTCTGTGAGGCTGTACTCCGCCAGAACAATATCTTTGTTGTCGTCAAAGCGCTGCTTTTGAGCTGGGTCACGGTTGAGGTGATACAGTAATTTTTGTACGTAATAGAGGCTCATTGTTAACCTTTAGAATTTTTGTTGCCCCATATTTATTCCCAGGGGATAGCGTAGTTTCTGTCCTGACGCTCGACGGCTACTACGCGCTGTACCGCCGGCCGTTGCCACACGCGCTTGGCAAGGGCTTCCCAGTTGGGGCGCTCAGGAATAGAGGCAATGCGATCATCGGTAGTCCAGAGATACATCACAAACAAATAGGCATCAGCGACTGAAAATTCATCCCCGATTGCCCAGCGTTGCCCGGCCAGTCTTTGCTCTACAGTAGCCGTGGCTTTGGCTAAATTTTTAATTCCCTGAGCTTTCACCGCGGCGTTCGCTTCGTGATCTTCTCCCGCATAAACACTGGAGCGAAAAATTGAGCGCACATAAGTGTGCACACTACTGGACATAAAATTCATCCATTGATGGGCTTGGTAGCGACGGAAATCCCCAGGCTGAGGCAGTAGATTTTTTTCCAGATTCTGGTCACCTAAGTAGGTCAGTATGGCGTGGGCTTCAGTCAAGGTATGCTCTCCGATAGTGAGCGCCGGCACCGCCCCAGTGGGGTTGGTGGCCAGATATTCAGCTCCTCGGTTTTGCTGAGTTCTCAAATCAACTATACGGCGCTCATAGTCGAGGCCGGATTCCTCTAACGCGATATGCACAGCGAGGGAACAAGCGCGGGGGAAATAGAAAAAAGTAAGCTTTTCATCGACTGACACGGAGTGGCCTCGCTAGGGTTGTTGTTGCTACTTGTCAAAGCATATTGGATGGTCTCTAATTAGACAATATTCAATATTTGGACGATTTGTTCATGAAACTGAACGCCAATGATATGCCTGTATTTGCCGCCGTTGTGGAAAAAAAGGGCATTAGCGCCGCTGCCAGGGCCCTAGATAGGCCCAAATCAAGCGTCAGCAATTCAGTGTCCCGATTAGAGGCGGCGCTTGGCCTGAGGCTGTTGGAGCGAAACTCACGGCAAATCCGTATGACCAGTGAAGGTGAGAGTTTTTACAAGCACTGTTTGCTGCTTGCTGAACAGCTGGCGGCAGCCGAGGCCACCATGAGTGGTTTACAAGTGGTGCCCAGTGGGCGGCTGACTGTTTCGATCACCATGGCGTTTAGCCGAGTCATACTGGGTGGTCACTTGGCGGAGTTTATTCGCCGATACCCAGAGATTGAGCTGGATGTGCGTATCTCAAACCAGCAAGTGAATGTCATCAGTGAAGCCGTTGATGTAGCCATTAAAATTGGTCCGCAGCCTGACTCAGAGCTAATAACTACGCATTTGATGGAGACCCCAGTTGTATGGGTCGCCAGCCCAGATTATCTCGCCCGAAACGAAGTTATTGAAACCCCTCAAGGGGTTTTAGAACATCTTAAGATTATTGATAAACGATACAGCCAAGTAGATTTCACCGTGCGCAAAGGGCGGCAGAAGCAAGCCTTAGATATTCAATGCACTCGTTATTCTAACGACCCCCTAATGGTGCGGGAGATGGTGGTGAGTGGTGCCGGGATTAGCTTGGTACCGTATATATTTTGTCGGCAGGAACTCGACGCAGGTACCTTGCGTCAATTGGCGTCTGACTGGGTGGTAGAGCCAGCCTCTTTGATTACGGCAGTCTATCCAAGTCGCCGATTAATTTCGGCCAAGACGCGCTTGTTTATTGATTTCCTTAAGGAGATTATTGCAGAGGAATCAGGGAGTGTTACACAATTTTAATTTCAAGGGATGTCGGTAATGAATACGGATAAAACAAGTCAGCGTATTGCCCTAATTGCAGGCGCTACGGGCTTAGTCGGCGGCCACTGCCTGCGCGCGCTACTAGAAGATGAGTTGTATGGAAAAGTTATCGCTTTAACTCGACAGCCTTTACTGATCAAACATCCAAAGTTGGATAATCGTGTTGTTGATTTCAATGTGTTATTAGCAGCGTCGGGTGAGTTGCAGTGTGATGATGTATTTTGTTGTTTAGGCACAACGATTAAGCAAGCAGGTAGTCGAGAAAATTTTCGCAAGGTAGATTTTAATTATTGTATGGATCTAGCAAAGCTCGGCATTAAAAGTGGCGCCGGGCACTTTTTGTTGATCTCTGCAATTGGCGCTAGTGCAAAGTCACCGGTATTTTACAGTCGGGTAAAAGGGGAGTTGGAGCAGGCGATAGAGGCTCTAGGCTTTGCTCGGTACAGCGTGTTCCAACCTTCATTCTTAGCAGGGGAGCGTAAGGAGACTCGTCGTGCTGAGGCGATTGGCATAGCGTGGGCGCTGAAGTTGTCGTCTTTGTTGGTGGGCCCCATCGCTGATTACTCAGTGATTAAAGCCGAGGCCTTGGCCGCGGCGATGGTGGCGACGGCCTTGATGGATGCTGAAAGTGAGGTGCCCGGTACAAGACGTTTGAAATATCGAAAAATCATGCAGTTGAAGGGGGCTTTGCCTCATTCTAGTTGAGCTTAAAAAGTTACTTGTGCTTCTTCTACTATTTAAAAAAGGTGAAGGGTACGCACCACCCGTTTCCTCTCCAAAGATGACAGCTCGCCGTCTATTTACCGTCGCGCAGGCTTGATTTACGGACAACCAATGAAGATTCGCGGATGGAGTCGCGAATTTGCTTCCCAGCAAGTAAGGCCATCATTTTCTGAACCAATTGTTCACCACCTGCCTGAATGTTTTGCGAGACGGTTGTTAAGGCAGGGCGTAACCGCGTGCCAATTTCAAGGTCATCATACCCCGTAACAGCCACCTGTGAAGGTACTTCAATTCCGTGTTCGTGCAGAGAAGATATGGCTGTGGCGGCTAGCATGTCGCTGCAACAGACAATGCCGTCGATGTCCTTTTTACTTTTAATAAAATTATCGATGATTTGGTCGGCTGCATGTCTCTCCATGGGTGGGGCCAGCTGCAGGGAGCTATCAACTTCTATGTCAGCCTCGCGCAGCGCACTAGTGTAACCCTCATGGCGCAGAGCCAGTTCAGGCTTCCTTACATCGCCGAAAAAAGCGATTCGTCTGCAGCCCTGATTCAACAAATGTTGGGTGGCCTGTTTGCCGCCCATGATGTTATCCGTTCCCACGACCCGATAGTTTCGCTCGGGCAAATCGGCGCCCCAGACAACAATGGGTTTTTCATGGGAGGCCAGCTTATTAAGTTCTTCATGGATCATACCCTGGCCAATGAAAATGGTGCCGTCGCACTGCCTGTATACCCGAGTGGCTCGAAACTCATCGGCGGTTTCTAGAGGTTTGTGATAAAGCGCCAGGTCATGGCCAGATTTGGCGAGAGAGTCAACCACACATCCAACCATGCGGAGAAAGAAAGGGTCGGACAAGTGAGCTCCTAACTCCACATCATGCATTAATACTAAGCAGATCATATTCGATCGCTGAAGACGCAAGCTGCGGGCTGTTTCATTCATCACGAAATGATGTTTGTTTGCCAGCTCGAGTATTTTTTCTTTGGTGCGCTTGTTAACAACGCTGCTGTCACTCAGAGCTCGTGAAACCGTGGATTTGGAAACGCCGGCCATATCGGCCAATTGTTGCATGTCGATACTTTGTTGCTTGGGTATTTTCTTGCCCATAACCCAGTTCAAATCCTGTGATTGTTGATTTTGTAAGGTGCTCGAATGTAGCTGATTGTAAGGAAATAGAGGTAGCTTGCATACCTCTTGAAATAATTGCATCGCCTGAGCAGAGGCCACATACCTCTTGAGAGTACTTGGCTCTTGATAGGGAGACTTACTGGATTTGCAGCAATCGATTGTATTTATTGTTGCAATCGATTGTATTTTGTCTTTGCAATCGATTGTAGTTGGGTGTAGTCTGCCCCCACTGTTTACAGAAACCCTGCTCAGGTAAGCATAGGAAGCAGTGGAACTGGCCCGAATCACCCTTAACGTCAATAATAAAACAGATGAGGAAAATCCAATGATAAAAGCTCCAATGCACTTAAACCCCCTATCTATGGCTGTAGCCCTGAGCCTTAGTGTCACAGCATCGGCCCAATCTCAGGTCGAGACATTTGAAGAGATCATTGTGACTGGGGTTTACAAAACCACATCTAAGCTTGAGTCCACGGCATCTGTCACTGCTCTTACTGCTGACCAAATATTTGAGTCAGCGCCGCGCTCCACCGCTGAAGTCTTTCGCAGCCTGCCTGGAATTCATGCCGAAGCTTCTTCCGGTGATGCCAATTCCAACATCAAAGTTCGCGGTATGCCTATCAGTTCGGGAGGCTCGCGATATGTTTCTATTCAAGAAGATGGTTTCCCAATGTTACTGGTGGGCGATGCATCGTTTGCGACGGCCGATAGTTGGTTGCGCATGGATACGACAGTGGGCAGCGTGCAATCCATTCGTGGCGGCACGGCGGCTACAACAGCTTGGAATGCGCCCGGAGGTATCATCAATTTCATCTCAAAAACAGGTGAAGACGAGGGGGGGTCTATCGGCGTTACAGGTGGACTGAACTATGAGAGTGCCCGCGTTGACGGAAACTATGGCGGTTCCCTTGGTGGGGAGTGGACCTATCATGTAGGAGGGTTTTTCCGAGATGGCGAAGGTGTGCGAGAGGGCGGCACTGAAAAGGGGCATCAGCTGAAAGCCACTGTAGCTCGAGATTATGATCGTGGAAATATTAAAATACACTTTAAGCACCTCGATGACGAGGTACCAACTTATCTGCCTATTCCTGCAATCGCCTCGGGGTCTGGAAGTTTCAGAGAAACTGGTGTTGATTTTGGCGATGGTACTCTATTCCTAGGCACCACTGACTGCGCACCTCGGCAAAATAATACCGTTGATTGTGTATCGGGAGATGGCTTTGAGGCCGAGATGAGCTCATTGGCGTTTGATGGCACATTCGATTTCAACGAAGTTTTTAGTGCCGGCCTTAAATACAGAGTTGCTACTATTGAAGGCAATTTTGCATCACCTTTTCCTGCCAATGTTTTTAACGACGTGTCTGCCGGTGACTCGGTTGAAATAGTTTATTTTAACACCGAGACCAATGATGAAGACAATGAATTTGCGGACCTGAATCTGTCGGCTGATTTTGGTTTCATTCAGGCCAGAATAGGGCTCGCATTTGCGTCGCAAACACTCGCAACTACCTGGAACTTTAATCAGTATTACCGCCGGCTAGATGCCAAGCTAAGTGTATTCGATCAGGGCAATTCTGTTGATGGTGTACTGTATGGTAATCCTGCATTCGGTAACTGCTGTACACGAGAGTACAACTTTGACATAGATGGAACGGCACCTTACCTAGCCCTTACTGGCCAGGTGGGAGAGAACCTGACTTGGGATGCCAGCTATCGCGACAATCAGTATGACGTTACAGGTACATTTGCCGAGAGCACCGTGCTTATCCCACTTGACGTGAATGGCGACGGAGTGATCGGGCAGAATGAACAGCAAGTGCCCACCATAGGAGTCGCGCGGCGCGCAGACTACGATGTGGATTACGATGCCTGGTCGCTTGGTGTGAATTACGCACTTGGGGAAAACATGGCAGTTTTTGGTAATGTCTCAGAAGGTGGCTCATTGTCATCGCCTGACCGCGTCACAGGTAATATCCAGGCGAATGGCGATATGCTCAACGACTCAGGTTTCAGTGCGGTGGAGCAAGCTGAAATTGGCTTCAAGTACAAAAGTGACAGCGCGGACATTTATATCACCTACTTCATGGCCGATACCACGGAGGCTCGCGAGTTTGAAGTGACCACACAAACCTTTAAGGAGAATACCTATGAGGCTTCTGGTATCGAGGTGGAAGGCAGTTACGACTTTGGCAATGGTTTTGGCATTCGCGCCAACGCTACATTCACCGATTCAGAAATCACTCAGACGGGCAGCGGCGGCAACGTAGGTAACACGCCTCGGCGCCAGGCTGACTATCTGTTCAATATCACACCCTATTATGTGGGGGAGTCATGGGATGCAGGTGTAAGTCTCTTTGGTACGGATGATGTTTATATTCAAGATAATAACGACCTGAAGTTCGATGCCTTCATTACCACCAGCGTATTTTTCAATTATGCATTAACCCAGAACATCCACCTTAGCTTTAACGTCAACAACCTGTTTGACGAAGAGGGCTTTACCGAGGGTGAGGAAGGGTCAGCTGCACCGGGTGATTTTGTGAGAATTAGGCCGATCAATGGCAGAACAGGTTCTCTCACGCTTCGCTACGATTTCTTGTAAGAGCCCATTTGGGTGACTTGTGGAGTTTTGATTGACTCCACAAGTCATCCTTTTGCTGTATTACAACAAGTATTCGTGCCCATTATTCAAATCGATTCTTATTAAACCCTATTCACATTGCTAATAATCCCGAAGTAGAGAAAAGTCCATGCATTCATCCTGGTCTGTAAAGCACCTAAAAACATTGAAGATAAGTGAAGGCAATATATTGCCCTTGAATTTACCCGAAATGAATCAACGTATGTTTCCTGATAGCGTTCTCTGGGATTTTTGGCCGGTGCTTGCAAAAAACGGCGGCGTTGCCGAGGTTGAGGGCGCTGAATTGTGGATGGCACTTTCGGCCCCCTCGACTACGGCACCGGAGGAGCGTCATCATGTTGCGCGAATTCGCTTGTTGGCACGACAGAATGGCATAGTTAAAGATAACGGCCTGCTGCTGCCACAGGGATTTTCTCTGGGCTCTCATGAGTGGACTGGGTCTGCGGTTCTGGACTCAAGCACGGGGGTATTGCAGCTGTATTATACTGTGGTGGGGCAATCACTTAGTCCGGGCCCAAGTTATCAGCAACGTCTTGCGCAGGTTCAAGGGCATCTGTTGGTGAGTGCGGAGGGAATCAGTTTTTGCAATTGGGAGCAGCAACAAGAGTGTGTTGTGGCCGACGGCGAGCTATATGCAGTAGCAGATCAACAAGAAGGAGAGCCGGGCTTTATTCGAGCCTTTCGTGACCCCGCCTATTTCTTGGACCCTGCGGACGGTCGCGAATACCTAGTTTTCACGGCGTCTTTAGGGCGGCCTAGAACGCGCTATTCTGGAGCTGTAGGTTTGGCCGAAGCTGTAGTGGGAGAAAAATTCAACTGGCGACTTTGCCCGCCATTATTGGGCGCTGACGGCGTGAATACAGAACTAGAGCGAGCTCATGTCATTTTCCATGAGGGTTTATATTATTTGTTTTGGTCCACACAGGGGCGCACTTTCCACGGTGATTGTTCTGGCCCCAATGGTTTGTACGGGGCGGTGTCAACACAGTTGAACGGTCATTATGAACCACTTAATGGCTCCGGACTCGTTTTAACCAACCCTTTGGAGTCGCCAACGCAATGTTATGCTTGGCAGGTATTGGACGATTTGAGAGTGGTCAGTTTCATCGATACTGTCAGAAGTAGTGAGCGCTCGACGACGCTTTCGGAGGTAACGGAGGAAAATTTTGTCGGCAGTATGTCTCCACTGGTTTCTTTGCGCCTTGAGGGAAATCGGGCATTTTTGTGCGAGAGTTTTCGGGCCTCGTCCTGAAAACTAGATGCGAACGAAAGGTGAAAGTATGAGCTCGAAGTCAAACACGGCACCCCTCACGTTTGGTGAGAAGGTGGGCTACGGTCTTGGTGATATGGCCTCAAACTTCTACATGGGGTTCTTTGGTCTGTTCCTACTGTACTATTACACCGATGTGTTTGGCATTTCGCCAACGGCGGCGGCGACGATGCTGTTGGTTACCAAAGTGGTTGATGCTGTTAGTGACCCTGCAATGGGCTTGCTGGCTGATCGTACCCACTCCCGCTGGGGCCGATATCGGCCCTATCTACTTTGGGTCGCTGTGCCTTATGCTATTCTCGGATATTTATTGTTTCTGGGCCCAGACTTTTCTGATGCCGGCAAGCTTGTTTATGCTTATGTAACTTACACTTTGGTAATGCTTGCATATACCGCGATTAATGTTCCGTACTCGGCGCTGCTCGCGGTAATTTCGCCTCTGTCGGAAGAGCGTACTAAGGCGACACAGTTTCGCTTCGTCTTTGCTTCCTTGGGCACACTTTGTGTCGGCGCGTTTGCAACGCCACTAGTGCATTGGCTGGGTGGCGAGAGTGAGTTGCTGGGTTTTCGGCTGACAATAATTTTATTTGCCATTCTATCCGTGCTGCTTTTCTGGATCACTTTCGCGACAACTCGTGAGCGAATCAACCCACCGCGGCATGATTCGCGTATCAGAGAAGATTTTTCTATGTTGCTGAAAAATAAGTCTTGGTTGATTCTTGTCTTCACCGGAATTCTGGTTGTTATTGGATTGGTCGCTCGTTTTGCTTCTATAGTCTTCTATCTTAAATATTACATGCTAGACGATGGTGCAAAGATATTTTCAATTTTTGATCGAACGGCTTTTCTTACGTCCTGCGGCCTGATTGGCCAATTGTTGGGAGCGTTGCTGACACCATTGCTCGCGCGACGCTTCGAGAAACATCACTTAGTGTTTGTAATGAGTCTACTGCACGCGGTGTTACTTGCTGTTTGTTATTTCATCCCGCCTGAACAGTTTGCAATGATTACGGTGGTGCACAGTCTAGGAATTTTAACTTTTGGTGTCATCATCACATTATTGTTTTCCATGTACACAGATTGTGCCGAATACGGTGAGTGGCTCACGGGTAAATATACAGCAGGCTTGACAGTATCAGCATCGATGTTTTCGCTAAAATTTGGTTCGGCGCTTGGGGCTGCACTGCCGGGATTTATGTTGGCTTGGTTTGGTTTTGTCGCCAACGAGGCGCAGTCAGAATTCTCCTTGGCTGGTATTCGTCTGATGTTTAATGCCTTGCCGGCATTGTTTTTTCTGATGGGGGGCTTGCTTATGATTTTCTATAAACTCGATAAGTCCACACTTGTAAAGGTTGAGGGCGATCTTCAACAACGTCGTTCAGAGTTGGCGCGCGAAAATTAAATATTGAATTAGAGGAATTGTTATGACCATCGCTGTTTTCGGAGAAGCGCTGATCGATCTTATTGTGGGTGACGACGGGGCTTATCGACCGCATCTTGGAGGCTCCCCGTATAATGTGGCGATTGGTTTGGCCAGACAAGGTGTCCGCGTCAGCTATTTGTCCTCGCTGTCAGACGATAACTTTGGTGATCAGCTATTGGGGTCGCTGCTGAAGGAGGGCGTGCAGGTGCCACTGAAGCGGCGCTCTCTTTGGCCAAGCTCATTAGCATTGGTAACGATCGACGATCAGCACCAGGCGGACTATCGCTTGTACCGTGAAGGTATCGCCGATAAAGACACTTCGTTTGAGGAAATCGTCGAAAATCTTCCGAAAAATCTTCGTGTCTTTCATACAGGCTCTTTGGCAATTACACCCAGTCAGTTACCGAAAATTCGCAGAGTATTTGATTTGATGCGCGAGCAAGGCGTTCTAATCAGCATTGATATAAATATCCGAATTCGCGCGAGTGTTGATCGGAAAAAGTATATTGATGGCGTTCGATCTTTGTTGCGAATGGCGGATATCGTTAAGGCCAGTGACGAAGACTTATTGGAGTTGGACCTAAATGCCGATGTGAGAACCAGTGCGGAAATGGTATACCGAGAGATGGGGTCTGGGCTATTGGTACTAACTGAAGGTAATGGTGGTGCCGTCGTTTACAGTGGGCAAGGGGTGGTGACTCGACCGGCCTATAGAGTATCTAAGGTTATAGACACGGTCGGCGCTGGCGATACGTTTCACTCGGCATTTCTGGCTTATCTCATTCGCCAATGGCAGGGTTCAACTCCGACCACTAGTGTCAATCTTGAGGTGTTAGGTCAAGCCTTAAATTACGCCTGTGCAGCGGCCGCTATCAATGTTTCCCGGGCAGGATGTTCGCCTCCCAGTGATAAGGAAGTACTTGGTTTTATTGTTGCAGCTAAGTTTTAATCATAACTTAAAGTCGCTCCTGCACCGCAGTAGTGCAAAAGTGGCCTTCAACCCGCTTTAACACAGATCACCATAAGCAAAAATCAGGACGGAATTAAAACCCTACACTAGTTGCCCCAGAATATTGAGGACGACAAGTGCCTGTATGACATTGATTTCTTCATTTACTACTCCTTTTCATATCCTTTGCTATAATTTTTCGAGTGGGAATGTTTCTTATTACTTCTTAACCCTGCTACGGACGGCGTATAGATCTAGATGAAAGGATATATTTCAGTCATTTTAGTTATATTGCTTAATTTGATATTCCCGCCAGATATCGAAGCTGTAGAGCTGATCGTTCACCCCGATACCCCTATATCTCAGGTTGACCGCAACGTCGCTCGAGGTATCTTTTCTATGCGCATGCGGGAGTGGGCAGACGGTACCCCTATAACTGTTTATGTCTTAACTGACAGGAACCCGATTCATCAGAAATTTGTACAGTCTATATTGGCTATGATTCCTCATCAATTGCGTCGTAGCTGGGATCGGTATCTGTATTCGGGGATTGGCTCGCCACCCATTCAGGTTAAAAATTTGGAAGAAATGCTGTTGAAAATATCTGCCACTCCTGGAGCAATTGGTTACACCAATGAGGATATGAATGGTGCTGAGGTGCGTAAAATTGAAGTTAACTGAATGGGTTTTACTTACGGTCATTGGGATATTATCGCCCATGCTAGCTGGAGCAGATACCGAACAATCAATTCGTTGGCATGGTTTTCTCAGTCAGGGTTTGATAGCGACGGATGACAATAATTTTTTGGGTGACAGTGAATCTATTAGTTCGGAGCTAACCGAAGTGGGCATTGGCGCATCTTGGAATGCCACATCTCGTATTCACTTTTCGGCTCAGGCTTTGTATTTGAAAGCCGGAGATTCGGCGCCCGATGGGGTTGAGCTGGACTTTGGCTTGGTGGACATCAATCTCATCAACGATGCGACCCACGGCTTGGGAGTTAGAGCCGGAAGGCTTAAAAATCCCTATGGCTTTTACAATGAAACTCGGGATGTGATGGCTACCCGTGCATCCATTTTGTTACCGGAATCCATCTATCCTGATACGCTACGTGAGATTTATCACTCATCAGACAGTATTGGCTTACACGGCTATAAAGAAATTGGCAGTACGCTGTTTCAGTTTGATGTTATTTCCGGTAAGCCCTTGATCGGTGATGATACTCTGGACGACATGGCTTTGTTCGCACCGGGTACACAGTCAAAGAATAACGAGTTATGGGTTGGCCGGCTGATGGCTGAATATGATGGTGGTCGTTTGCGCGGTGGTATTAGCCGGGTCAATTTAACCGGCGACCTCAAACCCGGCCCCGTCAACCCTCTTTTCCCCTTGTTTGACGGGGAGTTGGAGTTGGATATGACTCTCTTCTCCTTAGAATACAATCAATTGCGCTGGCAGTTGACTGCGGAATATCAGATTTTTGACGCGCGAATTAAAGACTACTACCTCCCCGGATTTAGCAGTGAAAATACGGGCGAGTCATGGTATTTACAGGCGCGCTATGAGTTTATGCCACGTTGGTATCTGCTGGCACGGTACGATGTCTACTACGGAAACAAGGACGATAAAGACGGAAAGGATCGTGTCGCTAGTGGCAACCCGCCATCTTATGCCGCCTTTGCAAAAGATACGACATTCAGTCTTCGATATGAACTAAACGAACATTGGGTATTGAGTACAGAGCTTCATCATGTCTCAGGTATTGGATGGCTAAGATCTCAGGACAACGCAGACTACGCTAACCTAGAAAAGAATTGGAACATGTTACTTTTCCAGGTTGGCTATCATTTCTAAGGGTTTGCTTATGTTTGTCAGTCTTAAGTTCAAAGCCATCGTTATTGTTAGTCTACTACTCGCAACCCTTAGCGGTATAGTCGCATTACAGAGTGAGCTGCAGCTCAATCGCTTGTCTGATAATCAACATGAAAGTAATTTTGAACGTTATGCCAAGGAAGTCTCTGGGCTTATACGACAGTCACACAATCATCTCTTACAACTTGGCGATATTGTTCCGCTGCTGAAAACTAACTCTTCTGCCTCAGTAGGTGAGCCACTGGCCTTGACCCTAGATCAACACTGGGAATACATTCAGATCAACTGGGGGCTGGAGAGCCTTGGGCTGTTTAGCCGCAATGGACAAGCCATTCAAACCTGGGGTCGCCGTATTGAACACGACTCTGAACGCTTAGTTCATCTTGCTGATGCTGGGCTTCCGGACAGCTGGATTTTGTGCCAGCCCAGTTGTTTTTTGAGGTCGGCAACGCCAATCTTAAATGAGAATAATAAACTTCAAATTCTACAGTTCGATATGTCGATGGCTGATGTACTGCGGACCTTTAGCGAGATAACGGGCTCGGATATTGGCATTATAAACTTAGTCGAAAATACTCAGCAGGCAGATAGCACTTTGTCGGCCTGGAATTCCAGCTTGGACGCTATGACCCACAGAGATCTTAATGGCAATATTTTAAATTTACTTTCAAAGAACATTTCGTTTGAGCAATTACGTAATGAAAATCAGGAAATTGTTGTCGACGGTCAAACTTATGAGGTGGGCTTGTTGCCCATTGAACGAAAATTTGGTGAAACTGCCTACTTTACGGTTATTGCCAATATTTCAAGTGAAAAGAAATTTATCGGTCGAGAAATTAATCTCAATATAATTGGCGGAATTTTCTCAACGCTCATCGCTTGCGCCATTATTGTTGCCATGTTTTGGAAGCCTGTTACTCGATTGGGGAGGCAGGCCTCCCTGCTGCCACTGTTGACAAAGGGTGAGTTTGGGAAAGTGCGGGAAGAGCTAAAGACCAGCACTAGAAATAGATGGATAAAAGACGAGATTGATATTCTGGATGAAACCGAATTAGAAGTTTCCATTCAATTGGAAAAAATGCAGGAAAAAATTGAAAGCCATACTGTAGAACTGAAAAATCTTGCGCACTATGACAGCTTGACGGGGCTGTCTAATCGCCATCGAGTTCTTGAAGAAATTCGCGTCTCGCTACGAAACACAACGGGAAATGGCGATTTTTTTGCTCTGCTTTTTATCGATCTCGATAATTTCAAACGCATTAATGATTCCCTTGGTCACGGCGCTGGGGACGAGCTACTCATTGCCGTCAGCAAAAGGTTGAATTCTTGTGTAAGAAATACTGATATTGTAGGTCGGCTTGGCGGTGATGAGTTTTGTATTGTTGTTAATCATCTAAAAAAAGAGGGCGACGGCGCATGTGTTGCCTCCAATGTTCTCAATGTGCTGAAACTACCGATTCACGTACAAAGAACAGAAGTGATTGTATCGGCGAGTATTGGTATTGTTTTGGCCCCAAAGGACGGAGACTCAATTAAGGATTTGCTGCAAAATGCGGATCTCGCCATGTACAGAGCAAAAGCCTTAGGGCGCAACAAGTACCAATTATTCTATCCCGCTATGAGTGAAATTGCAGTGGAGCGGCTTTCTATCGAAAATGAGCTGCGGTCAGCCGTTAGTAATGAAGAGTTCCAGCTCCACTATCAGGCTCAGATCAACCTGAACACGGGGGAAATTATTGCCGCTGAAGCGCTATTGCGATGGATTCATCCCCAGAAGGGGCTCATTATGCCAGACAAGTTTATTGATGTGCTGGAAGAGACTGGTCTTATTGTCCCCGTCGGCGAGTGGGTAGTGCGGACGGCTTGTGAGGCTTTGGTTCGCTGGCAGGAAATGGGGCTTTCGCCCTTGCTTTTATCGGTTAATTTGTCTCCTCGTCAATTCCGCGATCCAAATTTGTGCATAATGATTGAACAGTCGATTGCCTCAAGCGGCGCGCCGGCCGAGAACTTGGAATTAGAAATTACAGAATCTATGGTCATGCAAGATGTAGAAAGCAATACCCAGCTTATACAGAAGCTGCAGTCGATGGGCATTAGTTTTGCTATAGACGATTTTGGTACTGGATATTCGTCTTTCAGTTACTTAAAAACCTTGCCCGTTAATACCTTAAAAATCGATCGAACATTTATTAAGGATATTCCTGATGATGAGGTCGATATGGAAATTACCGCCGCCATTGTCGCTGTTGCTCACAATCTAAAATTAAAAGTTATCGCCGAGGGCGTCGAAACTCTGGAACAGCAGGCTTTCTTGATGAAGTTGGGTTGTGATCTTGGCCAGGGGTATCTCTATAGCAAGCCTGTTACAGAGAAGGCGTTTTTGGCATTGGTGGCTGCGGCGACGGTTTGGGATGAAAAGGTGCTTGTTCAGGTCTAAACGCTTTGAATAGGGATCGGATTCGCTAGTGAAGAAAGCGGGATGGCAGAAGAAAATCTATCCATACCACTTTCATCACTTGAATAGCAATGCTCGCAAGTTGTACTTTAGCCACGCAAGGCTTTCTTATCAATTTTCCCCACCGCAGTTAGTGGTATTTGGTCAATAATATGAACCAATTTTGGTACTTTGTAAGCCGCCATATTCTCGCGACAAAATAAAATGACATCTTCTTTAACCTGAGCATGCCCCAGTGTTTTGCCCGTAGTGTTTAGCTCTATGTATAGATTCACTACATCATTGCCGGGGCGTTTCTCATCGGTGGTGCCGATCACCGCAGATCGTTCGATAATGTCCATTTTTGACATTTTGTCTTCAACCTCGACTGAAAATACCTTGAATCCTCCGACTATAAGCATGTCTTTGGCGCGATCAGAAATATATAGATAACCTTCATCGTCAAAATAGCCTACGTCCCCGGTATACATAAATACTTTTCCATCGAATTCACGCATGGCTTTGGCGGACTCTTCAGGCAGATGCAAATAGCCTTTCATAACGTGCGGGCCGGCTGTGATGATTTCGCCGGGCTCTCCGTTTGGCATAGCTTTTGTGCCGGTCTCTACATCGACAATACGCACATCAGCTCCGGGAAGCGGCACACCCAAAGCGGCGGCTTTGATACGACCAGGTGGATTACTTATATAAGTTGGCCCCGTTTCTGTCATGCCAAAGTTGTCGGTTAACTTGTCTCGACCAATCACTTCCTCAATTTTTTCACGCTCGCTGCCAGCCAGTGGCGCAGCGCCGGTTACCGCCGTTCGCAGCTGTGAAAAATCGACCTTGGCAATATCTTTATGGGAAATTAGCATTTGGAATAGGGTGGGTACGGCAGCAAAACGTGTAATAGGGGCAACCAAGAGCTGCTCAAGCAAGTGATCTAGATCGCGTGGGTCAGGAATTAATACGCACTGAGCTCCATAGCGTATACAAGCGGTGTGAAAGGACACACCTGCAACATGGAACATCGGGAAAGGAGACAGCGCAATTTCCTGACCTACGACCATTGGGGCGTACACATTTCCACTGGAGTGCACATGGTTAACCGTGCGAATAGACAGCATGGCGCCTTTCGGGCGACCGGTAGTGCCTCCGGTATATTGCATTAAATAGGTGTCGTTATAGTGTGTGGCGTGCTGATTGAAACGGTCATTGGCGGCGTTAACTGCGTCGAGATAAGCTACACAATTTACGCCCTCTAACTGGGGTGGAATTGGCGCTTGCGGTATTAGGTAGTCGCTCGCGCTCGCAATCAGAGTATGTTTTAGGCAAGCAGGCATTTGTTCAATCTTGGCAAGAACGTTATTCGCTAATTGATCTAACGTTACTAAGACACTTATGTTGGAGTCTTCGAGTTGATAGCTTAGCTCGCTAGGCACAGCCATCAATGAAATTCCCGAGGCTGCAGCGCCCAACTTAGATACCGCCAGTAAGGTAATAAGATACTGTGGTACATTCGGCATGTGGATGCCGACGACATCGCCTTTGCCAATGCCGAAAGCCGCCATTACATTGGCAAGCCGATTAACTTCTGTGTTCAGTTCTCGGTAGCTAAAGGTTCGGGTGAAGAACCGTAATGCGATGTTATCCGGTATGTTTTCAGCGTGCTCTTCAAGAAATGCACCTAGTGGGCGGTCATCGAAGTCGGGCTGGCTTACGCCTAATTCATCGTGAATGTCTTGCCATAAGTAGCGAGTTGTCATAGTTGCCTCATTAGTTTTATTGTTATGGTACCTTGCGCTTACGATTTAGCTTTCAGAAACCATACCACCATCGAGTACGAGGGTATGCCCTGTTACGTAGGCAGAGGCTCGAGAACATAAATAGATTACTGTGCCGGCGATATCTTCCGGTGTGCCTAAGCGTCTGGCGGGGATTTTTTCGGCCATTTCTTTTTCAAAGGGCAAAATGCTCGCGGTCATCTTGCTGGGAAATAAGCCTGGTGCAATAGCGTTGACATTGACATGCTGTTGGCTCAGTTCGGAGCCTAAATGCTTGGTCAGATGGTGTACGGCTGCTTTGCTGCTGGAGTAGGAATATGTACTGGCACCGGGGTTAAGAATGCCGTGAATGGAGCCAATATTTAGCACTCGCGCTGGGTCGATGTCGGTGCCTGCGTTTCGCAGGGCCGGCAGCAGTTTTTGGGTGAGGAAGAACATGGATTTCACGTTCAAATTAAAGGCTTTGTCCCATCCGCTTTCGGGGAATTCGTCAATCTTAGCCTCCCAGTTGGTGCCTGCATTGTTCACCAAAATATGCACGGCTTTTTCCTGTGCATTTATCGTTTCGGCAAGAGCTGTAACGCCTTCCATTGTGGACAGGTCTGCGGGAATGGCAATACAGTCACCCAGCGCATTCAGGGTTTTAGCCGTTGCCTGAAGCTCTTCAGCGTTGCGGGCGGTGATGTAGGTTTTCACCCCGTTTTCAACGAGCCCTTGGGCAATCATTGCCCCGATGCCTCTGGACCCGCCTGTGACAATCGCTACCTTTCCTTCAATAGAAAATAGATTTTTCATTCTATCGTGACCTCCAATTCGTATATTTATTGTTGTTTGGCAGAAGTTGGCTCTCTGCAGCTCAAGTTTCGAGAAAAGAGATTAAAGGGATGGATTAGAATTCACATACTAATTTGAGAGAGAAGAAGGGGGAATGATAGTTTTGGTGTGTATTAGTGTTTGTTCTATAGGTGAGCGTTGCCGAATAGAAAGCCTGGCTCATAACGACTCACTGAGTGTCCAGTGAGCCCACGTCCAATACTGGAGCCGCATCAATGTCTTGCGCATCCATCATTTGCGCAATTCTCTGGAGTGAAGAGATAATCATTGTTTGTTCCCAAGCCTCCAAATCGTTGAACTGTTCAGCAAAGTGCTCTTGCAATGGCACTGGAGCTTCCTTCAAGATCTCAGTGGCTTTATCGGTTAGGCATGCATGCACTTTGCGCTTGTCTGTGGTTGAGCGCACGCGCTTGACGAGATCACGCTTTTCCAGCCGATCGAGAATGGTGGTGACCGTCGCTTGACTGAGGCTGATATGTTTCGCGAGTTGACCAATGGTACCGTCTACCCTGTCGCGGATGGCCTGCAATAGCAATAACTGAGGCGCGGTTAAACCGGTGGTTTTAACCAGCTGCTTCGAGTGTAAATCCGTTGCTCGAATCACACGGCGCAGCGAAATTAATACCTGCTCTAGTTGCTTCAATCTTTATCCCCTTATTAGAGCTCGTGTGTTTGTGGAAGGTCTAAGCGCGGATAGTAAAAAAAACCTTAACGCTGAGCAAGTCCTCGGTACAAGCTTAAGCACATGAAGCGCAATGCCCGAGTTAACATTCTTCTTCCTCGCTCCATGGATTATGTCGAGCATTGGGGCGGGATGAGAAAAATTCTTTAGAGGGCTTATTTCTGATAGAACACTTCTCGATCAAATATGAGTAATTTAAGTTGAGTAATAACTAAAATATTCATGCCTCGAGTTCTCTTTAGTTCAATATTTCAGCAAAATTTCTGTTTTTCTGCTCCTGTAGGGATGATTTGTGGGCGTCGTTACGGTGTAACTTATAGTAATATCTTAGAGCACTAATGTTTATTGTGCTAAAGTAATGGCACAACTTCATAACAAAAGTCGCAAAAAACAATTTATAGGGGTTAAATCCATGCTTAAACGCAATGCGCTATTCAGTGCAATCGTTGCTGCTTCATCCGTCGCCAATATTTCTCACGCCCAAATTGAAGAAGTTATTGTTACGGCCACCAAACGTGCTGCTAGCACTCAGGACATCCCTGTCGCGGTGAGTGCACTTAATCAAGAAAGCCTAGAGAACATGGGTGTCTCGAATTTCTCGGATTACCTTATTCAGTTGCCAGGTGTCACGGCGGGCGGCAGTGGCCCCGGCCAAAACACGATTTACATTCGTGGAGTAGCCTCGTCTACCCCAAACCTGACCACTGCCGGGGTGGCTGGTCTGGCGCCTAATGTGGCGCTTTACTTAGATGAGCAGCCACTGGCGCAACCAGGCCGAAATCTAGACGTATACGCGGCTGATTTGGCACGCATTGAAGTACTCTCAGGGCCCCAGGGCACTTTATTTGGTGCTAGCTCTCAGGCTGGCACTGTGCGCTTGATCACCAACAAGCCAGATCCAAGCGGCATGTCCGGTAACATCAAGTTAGGTCTCTCGAATACTAGCGGCGGTGATGGCAGTCACAACCTTGAAGGGGTGATCAATATTCCAGTCAACGATAGCCTGGCCGTTCGCGCGGTAGCCTATGTCGACAAGCAAGGTGGCTATATTGACAATGTTGCAGGCACAATCGACGCCTCTGACAGTGCTCGTTTCCGGCCAGCGGGAACAATTCGTGATAATGGCCTTGCGGTTAGTTCGGGTCGTGGAGGTTTTCAGTCCGGGGCTGATTTAAGTGGCGTTAATTTCTTGGCCTCTGACAATGCCGCTCTGGTCGAAAAAGATTTTAACGAGGCCACGTATACTGGTGGGCGTATCAGTGCACTCTATGAATTTAATGAGAACTGGACGCTTCACATGGGTGTTTCTCAGCAAACACTTGACAGTGAAGGCGTATTCTTTGTTGATCCTGACCTCGATGATCTGGAAATTCAGCGCTATGAAGAGGATACCTTAGAGGACAGCTTTGAAAACGTAAATTGGACACTGGAAGGCCGTTTAGGCAGTCTTGATGTTGTCTATACTGGCGCTTTTACTGAGCGTGAAGCTGACCAGTTTGTCGATTACACCGACTACCTTTTTGTCGGCCAATACCTTCCTTACTATATTTGTGATGGCGCTGTGACCTACCCTGGTGCCGGCGGCCCTTCTGGTACTTGCCAGGCTCCTAACCTGTTCGTGAAAAGTCGTACCGAAACCGATGTAGAAACACATGAATTACGCTTCGTTACCAGTGAAGATGAAGCCATTCGCGCAACCTTTGGTGGATTTTACAGCTCTCTCGAGATCAGAGAACTCAATAACTTTACCTATCCTGGTTCTACTCAGGCCATCTCTTTTGATGGTGTAACCAGAGGCTTTGGTCCTAACTTTTCAGCCCAAGGCTCTTCGGTTAGCGATGCGGGACAGTGGCCAGCAGGCGTTATTTTCCGGAATGATATATTGCGAACCGACGAACAGGTAGCTGTTTTCGGTGAAGCGACTGTTGATCTTTCCGATGAATTTGCGCTTACCCTTGGCGCACGCTGGTATGATGTTGAAGTTGACCTGAAGGGCAGTGCGGCAGGTTCCTTTGGTAACTTTGGCGCAAGCAGCGATAACAATGCGGGTAACAACCTTGATACCCTGTTTAGCGGTGAAAACGATACCGCGGCAACAGATGGTTGGATTGGTAAAATTAGCCTTGCTTGGACGCCTTCAGGAACTCAACTCTATTATGCTACCCTTTCAGAAGGCTTCCGCCCGGGCCTGTTAAACCGCCCCGGAGGCAAGGGTAACGACACATACACCGTTCCCTTTGGCATTGATACAGATGATGTCACCAACTATGAATTCGGTTGGAAGACAGATCTCCTTGATGGCTCCTTACGACTTAACGGCAGTGTGTTCTTCATCGAGATTGAAAGGTTGCAAACGGGTATTCTAGACCCCAGTATTGCCAATCTATTCTTTGTCTCTAATGCTGCAGACGCTGAAGTTACGGGCGTGGATGCCAACTTCACTTGGGCACCCTATAACACTATAGAGGGGCTGACAGTCAGTGGTGCGCTTTCCTTGCTGGATACTGAGATTACCGAGGTTATTATCCCTACGGATGACGTTGTTAAAGGTGATGAGTTAGCTTTTGCGCCTAGTGTTCAGGCCAATATTCAGGCGCGTTACGAATGGAGCCTTAGCTCAGGCCTTATGGCCCACGTTATGCCGCACATAGCCTACTCGGATTCGGCTTACACCGATATTATCACCATTAACCGCTCTGAGATTGATAGCTGGTTAATGGTGGGTTTAACCGCCGGTGTTAGTAGTGAGGAGTGGTCTGCTGAGCTGTATTTGGATAACATTACCGACGAACGAGCGGAAGTGTCCGGTAGCTTCACGTTTGACCGCGAGCGGATTAACGTGTCGCGGCCTAGAACGGCTGGTTTGAGATTGTCTTACAACTTCTAAATCGGACCGAGCCAACAATCATTGACGCCCCATTGTTTGGGGCGTTTTTGTTTATGCGAGAAAAATCAGTGCAGATAGATTACCAATCCATACAAAAGAAAATTGCGAATCAGCAGCTGGACGAAGCCCTAGCTGATCTGTCGGCTATAGTCGAAACTGATCCAGGCTCGCTTGAAGCCCTATACATGATAGCTTTGTGTCATCGTTACTCGAAGAATTTTGACGCAGCGCAATCTTTTTTGGACAAACTGAAGAGGCTCTCCCCCGACCACAGTCGGTGTCATCAAGAGCAGGGGCACCTGTATAGAACCCGTAGCCAATTTGACTTTGCCTTGCAAGCTTACCAAAGGGCCTGTCAATTAAATCCTGCACTTGAGGCCAGCTGGAAAGCCCAGTTTGATATTCTCTCCCAGCAGGGAAAAGCTCAAGGGCCCCAGGCTCAGCAGGTCAGCGCACAAATACTACGCTTGAAGAATTTACCTAGGGCTCTGATTGCCGCGAGTGATTTAATTGCCGAAGGAAAGCTTCTTAAGGCGGAAGACATTTGTCGAAAAGTGTTACAAAAAGCGCCGCGCCATATTGAAGCTATGCGCCTATTGGCTGATATAGGTTCTCGGTTAGGTTCGCTGGATGACGCTGAATTTTTGTTAGAAAGTGCGCTTGAATTTGCGCCTTCCAACACCCAGGTTCGAATAGATTACAGTCAGGTATTAAGGAAGCGACAAAAATTCTCGGCCGCTCTAGAGCAGGCTAAGGTATTGCTGGACAGTGATCCAGAGAACTTACAGTTTCAATCAATTTATGCCATCGAGTCTATGCAGACAGGCGGCTACGAAAGAGCCCTAGAATTATTTGACGGTATTTTGACCAAGCTACCCTACGATCCAATTACATTAACATCCAAGGGGCACGCCTTAAAAACCTGCGGTCGTCAGCGTGAAGCTATTGAGGCTTATCAGGCCGCAATTAGCAGTCGGCCACAACACTGTGAGGCTTATTATTCTCTAGCAAACCTGAAAACTTATTCGTTTAGCGATACTGAAATTGACGCAATGCAAAAGCAGCAAGATAACCCTCAGTTATCCCATATGGAGCGAGTTCATTTATGTTTCGCGCTCGGCAAGGCTTGCGAAGACCGAGAGGATTTCACTCGCTCTTTTGGTTTTTATGAGCAGGGGAATCGTCTTAAGAAGTTGCAGAGTGGCTACAGCGCTGAGAAAATGACGGAAGAGTTAGCTCGCCAAAAAGATTTTTTTACGCGAAGTCATTTTGAGGAAACAAGCGGTCAGGGCCACGATGCCCCCGACCCCATTTTTATTGTAGGCTTGCCAAGAGCGGGCTCTACCATGCTAGAGCAGATATTGTCTTCTCACAGCCAGGTAGATGGTACTTTGGAGTTGCCCAACATTCTCTCGCTAGTGCAAAGGTTGCGCCGCAAGGGTTCAGGTACATCTCCGCAAACCTATCCCTTGAATATTGCTGATCTCGACTCGGAAACCTTAAAGCAATTTGGTGAGGAGTATATACAAGACACTCAAATCCACCGAGGCAGCGCCAAGTTCTTCACCGATAAAATGCCCAATAACTTTCGTCATATTGGCCTGATTCAGCAGATTTTACCTAAGGCAAAAATTATTGATGCGCGTCGACATCCGGTAGCCTGTTGCTTTAGCGGTTACAAGCAGTTGTTTGCAGAAGGGCAGGAGTTTTCCTACGACCTAAGTGACATCGGGGAATACTATCGTGAATATGACCAGTTGATGGCGCACTGGGATCAGGTCTTGCCGGGTAAGATACTGCGTGTTCATTATGAAGCGGTAGTGGGTGACCTAGAGACACAAGTTAGGCGAATACTGGACTTCTGCAATTTGCCATTTGAGCCAGAATGCTTATCGTTTCATAAAACAGAGCGTCAAGTGCGCACCGCCAGCTCTGAACAGGTTAGGCAGCCAGTCAACCGCAAGGGTGTAGATCAATGGCAACGTTTTGCAGATCCTCTAAAGGGCTTGTCTGAACAGCTAGAGGACTTGATAGCCAGTTATCCCTTTTAAATTCACGGGGTCAAGTCTTGCCTTTTGCCCTCGGCGCGGATGGCTACTCATGGACGCCGAGGGCAAAAGGCAAGACTTGACCCCTCAGCTTGTTTTACTGAAAATTGGTTCCCGAGGCTTGAGGTTTGGAGAAAATACGTTTTAATGTTCCTTGGCTGTCCATCTTTTTCAAAGCGTCTCTGTAGAAGGGTAGTTGATTCATAAGCTTGGAATGGCGGGACATATACAAGCCGCCCGTAACTCCTTTCAGAACAAGCAGGCGGCGGAGTTGTGTTTCATTTAACTGCATCGCATTAGTCGCCTGATAGAAGGCTTGATTGGAGCTGGTCATTGCATCTATTCGCCCGCTCAGAACCATTGCCAAGCCTTGGCGCATAGTATTGATGGGAAGGCGCGTGAAGTGCGGAGCGCTATCAAATGGCTCGCCATACTTTGAACCCCGAATGTAGCCTACGGTCATGCCCGCCAATTGCTCAAATGAGGAAATTGGCTCAGCACTGGCGCGGGCTACAACAAACACTTCCGTGACAAGTACGTCTCCCACGCGGATAGCTACGTTGTCAGCGTGTGGTCCGTCAAACAGAACTGCAAGATCTACAGATCCTGAGGCGAGCGAATGCATCACTCGGGGGTAAGGCTGCAAATAATTTTTGTGATCGATATGAACTTCGGCGCTGAATTTCTGTGCAAAATCAATGAGTAAGCCGCTTTCCCTATTTTGTTTGTCGAGAAAGCCCCAAGGGCTCATGTTCGAGGCGCCAATGCGAACAGTATCGTCCGCAGCAGTGCTTTCCCCTGCCGCGGGCATGCATACTAAAAATAGTAGTAAATAAATGAACCGCGATATTTTTTTCATTAGCCCCCAAGTCAGTTAGTTGGCGTTGTTGATAATGAAAAGTTAAATACCTTACGCGTCATAGTTGATGAGGCGGCAAGTAGCAATACTGGCCACCGGAGGAGTGATATAACTTCTAGTGGCTTTAGTAATTTACATGCTTAAGCATCCCGCCGTCTACCCTAAGGTTAGCACCCGTAATAAAGGACGCAGCGGGGCTCGCCAAAAAGCCTATAGCATTGGCGACTTCTTGTGTTGTTCCTAGGCGTTTGAGAGTAGCCAAAGACTGGGCGCGTTTATACATGTCGGGCATGTTCTGGCGTATATGATCCCATGTGCCGCCCTCTGAAAAAATAGGCCCCGGAGAAACAACGTTTACTCTAATGCCTTTGCTACCGTGGACAATAGACATTTGTGAGCCGTAAGAGACTAAGCCTGCCTTCATCGCCGCGTAGGCTCGTTCATCTTCAGGCGGGGCTGCCATGGCATAGGCTATGGAGGATATCATTACAATAGCTGGGTCAACGCCGTTTTCTAAGTATGGAATGGCAAGCTCTGTGGCTCGTATGTGTTGTAATAGATCGTACTCAAAGGTTTGTCGCCAGCGCTCTTCGCCTTGCGCTTGAACACGAGTAGAGCAATTGCTTACAAAAATATCAACGCCCCCAAGAAATGATGCTGCGCGATCGAACCATGCAGTAAACGCCTCAGTGTTGGTCACATCCACAGCCTCCCCATAAACGGGGATACCATATTCTTTCAGTTCAGAGAGAGTAGCATTCAATCGTTCTTCACCACGCGCACAGGTGGCAACAGCTGCACCTTCTTTCGCTAAGGTTTCGAGAATTGTTTTGCCAATGCCCCGACTGCCGCCAGTGACTATGGCACGTTTACCTTGAAGATTTAGATCCATACCTGCCTCATTAAATACCGAGCTGTCATTACATTTCGCGGAACTGCGAATTAGTTGGAGCGGATGGTATGCTATATTACACTAATCGTCAATAAGGATGGGCGATGGCCTTCTTTTTAATTGATTTTGGGTGAACTTAAGCGTCAATTGGGTAGGTTATTGCAATGGGTAAGATGTTTTATTATCTAATATGACAATAAAGTGTTGGAGGGTAGCTTCAGAAATTATCCTTATAATAAGCCTTTAATTATAACTGCAGGCGCTTAAAATAAAGATGACCACCGTATTTGTTGTGTTAATGGTCGAGTTTTCGCTAGGAATTGACATTATGTGCAATATTCTAGGGGTGGGCTGTTTTTCGATTCAATTTACGATTGGCGTAAGGGGTTGTCGGTCGGCGTGTACATTCAAATTGGCTGCGTCTTAGGATGGTTTTATTAGGGGTTTTAGCGAGCTCTCGTACTTTTTTCTGAGTGCCTCAATGCTGCCAATAATCATAGTGACGGTAATGTCCTCAATGGTCTGGCGGCTTAGGTCGTGGCGAGTTAAGTAGTGGCCAGCAGCAGAGGGCATGCCAAAAGAGATGTCTATTGCGGGTCGCGCAATGCTAATGTCGATACCAAAGTTATCACTAACCACTTGGGAGACATAATTGACGGCGGAATCTCGACTAAATTCAGTTGGGTCTCCTTTGTCTGACAGGCTAGGTTCTGCGGCTAGCCTATCCAGAATAAGGCCTCGTTCTTCCATGTAGGTCAGGTAGACTTTGGTAACCCGGCGCACCAATTGCTCGAAGGTTTCCGCGCTATCTGCGGCTTCTGATTGCAATTGGCGCAAGCGTTTATGTTCACGCCTTAGTAGGGTCTGCAAGACCTCCTTCATGCTGGGGTAGTACGCATAAACTAACGATTTGCTGATGCCCGCCTCGCGACCGAGTCTGTCCATGCTTAATGCCGACACGCCTTCTGCTGAAATCACCTTTGCGGCGTGGTCCAGAATAAGTTCTTTTCTGACCTCTGGAGAGAGTCGGGTTCTGGTTTTTTTGGGCTTTGTCTTTTTAACGTCAGTCATGAGGTGCGGGTGTGTCCGGGGCGCTTGTTGATGGAGTGGTCGATAGTAAAGGGGAGGGCGCGAAATGCAAGCTCTGATTGTGTGTAGGGGAGGGGGCGTATGTAGATTGTACCTCTTTTTTGCTGGGCGCTTCATCGAGAGCGCTTCCGCGCTCAGTTGTCGCCTTGTGGCCGCTTCTTGTAGCTGCCGTCTAGAGTTAGATGTTTTTTTGCCCTTTTTGTTCAGGGTAAGAATTTTAAGCGTATAACGCTTGCTCTATTAAGTTATTGCATCTATAGTCAATTGCGATAATTTTGCTATTTTTATAGAATTTATTGTATGTTTTTAGCGGTATGTGTGAGCGATTCAGGGTGTTGCCATGCTATTATTGTACTAATGATCAATAAAGCTTGGCGGCATTCGGCTTTACCACTAGTTTACTCTCGGCATAAATTCGAGCGGTGGCTCATTCTCCTGCGTTATTGGCGGGACTCGAGATTTGGGTCTTTAAAAGGGCGGCGAGCGAGTATAGAGAGCCTAAAGATACAAGCAGCTTGTTTAAAGGCCTCCAACAACTTCAATCTAATCCATCAAATGGGGTAAGCAATGATAGTGTCAATTCGACAATGTTTTTTAATTGGCTGTGCAATTTTCTCTGGGTATTCGGCGGCCATTGATATTCGTGAAGATGCCAATATAAAAGACACTAAAACGACTATCATTGGTCTGAATCACATTGGTTTATCTGTGAAAAATATGGATAAAGTTTTGGCCTTTTATCAGCAATCCACGGATTTCGAATTAATTCGAAGAGAAACAGTTACTCAAAACAAGCTCGCAGATACCCTGTTTGGTCATCAAGGTATTCACTATGAAATCGCGGTATTAAAAGCACCCAACATGCTCTTTGAGTTGGTGGAGTTCTCTCATAACCAATCCCAGCCCTTGAGAAAAATGGCTCCGGAGGGGCCTGGTATGACGCACACCTGTTTCCAGACGCCCTCAAGCGACCCCGGTTACAAGAAATTTTTAAATGCCGGTGCAGAGTTGCTTTCTCGTGGTAGCAGTCCAATTGATATTGGTGGCTATGGTGTAACTTATGCTTATGCTTATGATCCTGAAGGAAATATGCTTGAGCTTGAACAGCTCGACGGAAAGGTGCTTTCTCGTGCAGGTTATGACAATACATGGCAAGATTTGGGCGAGGATATGTGGATGTCTCAGGTGGCTTTGGTCACTCACGATCTAGAAGGCGCAGTAGATTTTTATCAGGATGTGCTTGGTTTTCAGCCCTATCGCAAGGCTGAAGTTTCAGGGAATGCCAAGTTCGATGATATAACCAATATCGACCAACTTCATCTTAAGGCGGCTTGGTTTCGTCTAAATGAAACCTCGAAGGTACTTGAGATCTGGGAATATGTTAAGCCGGCCACGCAAAAATTTGAGGGCGTCCGGGATGTGACTGCGCTGGGTTACTCTTTCTCACTGGAAGTTACAGATATACAAGCTGAGTACCAACGATTAAGTAATTTGGGCGTGAAGTTTATAAGTAAGCCAATAAAACTCGGCGATTTCTGGCAAGTTTATGCGCGGGATTTGGATGGCAATATCTTTTCATTGCGTCAGGTGATTGACCCCAGTTCTGCTCTCTCTGTCCGGGCCTTAGATGTAAGTGTTAATTCTGATTGATATTAATTTACGGTTTTGGGTGTCGTTGACTTGGAGTGTTTACGTTAGATTAATAAATCGCGTTTTTCGATGTGATGCCCGCTCATTGATGGTGAGCTTCTTGTTCCTGCAGAAAAATATTTGGCGCTCTGAGTGTGCGAGGCACTTCAGGCGCAAAATATCCAATCTATTTGTCTTTGTTGCCGATGGGGTCGCTGCTAGGATCTTGAACTATCGATAAGAATTGATGTTCGTTTCTGCCGGAGTGAAATAGTATGGGCCTGAGAAATTCTGCAGCTGCGAGGATTGAAATTTCCGCGTCGGTCTCGACCGCTCCGCTGGATTATCTGCAAGATCGCGCGCACCTCAATAGCGCCTTGATCGTTAGTGAAGAAATTGACCTGAATCGATTTTGGCGGGCCTATTTGGGTGAAAACCAGATTTTGCTAGAGCGGGTGTTGGCTGAGCTGCGCCCTGTGGGCGCGAGCACTCCTTCTCAGGGGGTGGGTTAGTGGCTCGCCTCATGGAGATGGTCACTTTCTAGGGTGGTTGAGCATTCGCTGGTTGCCACTCCGCGAACATTGATGCAGAATAACGCGACATCAATTCCTAGCGCTTCGATAGCGCGGCTTTCGATATAGTGCGCATTCCCTGATGCGTTCATAAAACATTCAAAATGTAATCAATTCCCAGATCTAGCAGCGCACACTTAATGTATTACTTTAAGTGTGCGCCGCACTGCTTTGAATTTCCTAAAGTTTGTTTGTTTTTCATTTCCGGCTCTTTACATAATCCCAACCTGTTCCCCGAAATTTTACCCACTTTCCATGCACGATCGCTGCATTTACCGCATTCCCTGCTTGACTTTAGTGCTCGTCAATTTATAGTGTGCAAATGTGGAAAAAAGTGGATATTTGTGGTTTTTTGTGGAGTTTGAGGCTGGGTTCAGCCGACATGGCCTCATTACTTGGGAAAGGTGCTAGTTAGAAATATGTTTCAGGGCAGTCAATCAATCAACATGGACAGTAAAGGTCGCATGGCAATACCGAGCCGGTATCGCGATGTGCTAGCCGCTGCCTGTGATGGGCGCTTGGTAATAACAGCCAACCCCTATGATCGATGTCTTAGCATTTACCCCGAACCCCAGTGGCAAGCCATTAGAGCTCAAATTGAAGCTCTGCCCAGTGCAAACAAAGCTGTTCGCCGTATTCAGCGCTTGGTTTTAGGTAATGCCGTTGAATTAGAAGTAGATGCTAATGGGCGCATTTTATTGCCGCCAACACTGCGGGAATACGCAAACTTAGATAAGAAACTGATGCTGGTGGGTCTCGGCCAAAAAGCCGAACTGTGGAGTGAGGCCAGCTGGAATGGATTGTTGGATGAGCCTGGTGATGACGAAAGTCTGCCCCTTGAAATCCAATCGCTTGCTTTATAACGATAAAATTAGGTAGCGATGAATCAAGAACAACACCTGACAGTTTTACTGCAAGAGGCGGTAGATGACCTAGTTATCGACCCCAATGGTTTCTACGTGGACGGCACTTTTGGTCGCGGCGGGCACAGCCAGCTTGTTTTGAAAAACTTAGATCAAGGCCAGCTCTTGGCTTTTGATAAAGATCCCGAAGCCATCGCGGTGGCCAATCAAAAATTCCCCGATGAGCCTCGATTTGAGATTGAGCAGCGATCGTTCGCCTGCCTGCAAGAGTGCGTGGAAAGTCGTGGTCAAATGGGGAAGGTATCTGGCGTTTTGTTGGATTTGGGCGTGTCGTCTCCGCAAATTGATGACGCTGAACGAGGCTTTAGTTTTTTAAATGATGGCCCGCTAGACATGCGGATGAATCCGGCCGTTGGCGAGAGTGCAGCTGACTGGATCAATCGCGCGGAGCAAACGGAAATTGCGCGAGTCATGCAAAACTATGGTGAAGAGCGTTATGCCTGGCGAATAGCCGGAGCCATTGTGCGAGAGCGTGATATCGCGCCCATTACGCGCACATTGGCATTGGCTAAGATTATTGCAGAGGCGAACCCAGCTTGGGAAAAAGGCAAAAACCCAGCGACGAGAGCATTTCAGGGAATTCGAATTTTTATTAATAATGAGCTCGGCGATCTGGAAGCTGTATTAGATCAGGCGCTTGAAGTGCTGGCTGTAGGCGGGCGCTTAGTGGTAATCAGCTTTCACAGTTTAGAAGATCGTTTGGTAAAGCGTTTTATTCGCCGTCATGAGCGTGGTGACGAATTGCCCCGTGGTTTACCGGTTAGAGACTCGCAACTTAATAAGCGTTTAACGAGTGTCAGCAAGGCGGTTAAGGCCAGCAAGGGTGAGGTTGAATTTAACGTGCGCTCGCGCAGTGCGGTTATGCGTGTGGCGGAAAAAATAAAGTAGTGGCCAGAAAGCGAATACTTGCCAGTGCTGCGGTAAGTTCCACGCCTACTCGGGCGGCGGTTTTAGGCTTGGTTACCTTGTGGTTGGGTGTGTTGCTGTCGGCTTACGCTGTGGTTTGGACTACCCATGATAGTCGACAGAAGATTAATGGTTTGGAGTCTCTGCGTCGGCAGGCGGCAGATTTACAGGTGGAATGGGGTCAATATTTATTGGAGCAAAGTGCTTGGGCGGCCTACAGCAGAATTGAACGTCTGGCTTTGCAAGATTTAGATATGATCATCCCAGATTCCGAAAAAATTGTAATGGTTAAAGAGTGACGGAAAAGTGACCAGGGCCAGAACAGCAATGACAAGCACGAAGTCAAAAAAAGGCGAGACAGCTTATCCTGTGCTCGCCAATTGGCGTTTCTACAGTGTCTGTTTTCTGTTGTGCGTATTAGCCTTGGCAATTTTGTGGCATGTGGCGCGCTTGCAAGTTATGGCCAGTGAAGACCGAGGATATAAATTTCTTCAAGATCAAGGGCAGGCTAGAACATTACGTGCAGAAGGAATTAGTGCCTACCGAGGCCTTATCACCGATCGCCACGGCGAGCCCCTAGCGGTGAGTACGCCCGTCGACTCCATCTGGGCCAACCCCAAAATTTTGGGCGACAGCGCGGCTCATAGAGCGGTACTGGCTCGTGCGCTAGGAATGAAACCTTCACGGCTGGCAGAAAAATTAACACGTTATCGCGAAAAAGAATTTGTCTATTTAAAACGACACTTGCCACCGCAAGACGCTAAAAAAATACTCGACTTAAATATTCCTGGGGTGTTTGCACAGCAGGAATATCGCCGTTATTACCCCGCAGGAGAGGTGACTGCACACTTGGTGGGTTTTACTGACCAGAACGATCAAGGTCAGGAAGGTATGGAACTCGCCTTCAATGACTGGTTGAAGGGTGAGGCGGGTGCGAAGCAAGTATTAAAAGATCTAAAGGGTCACACTATTAAAGAGGTGCAGTTGGTGCAGGCCGCACGCTCTGGCAAAGACTTGCGTTTGAGCATTGATTTACGTCTGCAATACTTGGCCTACCGTGAGTTGAAAACAGCGGTGAATGAATACGGCGCGAAATCGGGTTCGGTAGTGGTCTTAGATGTTGAGACAGGTGAAGTCTTGGCCATGGTCAATCAACCAGCCTTCAATCCAAACGATCGCCGTAAGCTTAATCCTTTGGCTTTGCGTAATCGAGCGCTCACCGATCAATTTGAGCCGGGCTCGACGATGAAGCCTTTGGCTGTTATGGCGGCGCTAGAAACGGGTCTCTATAAGCCGAAAACAAAAATTGATACTAATCCCGGTCACTATCGAGTGGGTAAGAAAACGTATTTAGATCCGGTAAATTACGGTGTCATTGACGTTACAAAAATTATTACTAAATCAAGCCAAGTGGGAATGAGCAAGCTGGCTTTGTCTCTTGAGCCGCAGAAAATCAGAGATATGTATTTTCGTGTGGGCCTAGGGCAAGCCACAGGCACAGGCTTTCCGGGTGAAAGTACGGGGGTGCTTCCTAATTACGGTCGTTGGCATCCTATCGTCCAAGCGTCTTATGCTTTTGGCTATGGTCTCAGCTTAACGCCATTGCAACTGGCTCAAGCTTACGGCGTGATTGCGGCGAAAGGCACACGTCGGCCGGTTTCGTTGTTGCGAATAGAAGAAGAGCCGCAAGTTGAAAATGTGGTGGACGAGCGTTACGCAGCGCAGGTTATGGCCATGCTGCGCACAGTGATTCAAAAAGGTGGCACCGCCACTCGGGCGGAAGTGAATTCTTATCCGGTGGCGGGCAAAACCGGTACCGTACACAAAGTAAAGTCAGGCCAACGAGGTTACGTCGATAACCAATATTTGGCCTTATTTGCTGGAATAGCACCGGCCAACGATCCAAAAATTGTGGCCGTTGTGATGATAGATGAACCGGGCGATGTGCGTTATCACGGTGGTGACGTGGCCGCGCCGGTATTTGCAAAAGTGGCCGAAGGTGTTTTGCGTTTGTTGCGAATTCCTCCCGTGCGGGAGCCTATAGGTTGATGATAAGGGCCAACACTAACTTGGGAACCCTGTTGCCCACTCTACCGCTGAATGCTGATTTGGCTTCCATGAGCGTTGGCAGCTTGTGTTTAGATAGTCGCGCCATTCGTCCGGGTGATACTTTCGTTGCTGTGCCGGGTAGTGTTTGTGATGGTCGAAAATTCATCTCTAATGCGCTGGATAGTGGCGCGGCTCTAGTTTTGGAAGAGGCCGGCGAGAATCAGTTTTCTGTCTCTGTAAACTCCCAGGTGCCGGTAATAGGAGTTCCAAATTTAGCTCAAAGTTTAAGTCAAGTCGCCGCGCGCTTTTATGATGAGCCCTCACGGAAAATGCACCTTGTAGGCATTACCGGTACCAATGGCAAAACAACGTGCAGTGTACTGCTCGCGCAGCTTAATAGCCGGCTGCAGAAAAAAGCAGCGGTTATTGGCACTTTGGGCTTTGGCCTAGTGGACGAGCTCAGCAAATCATGTGATTTTGAGAGCACTGGTTTGACGACTCCTGACGCAATTCGCACTCAGGAAATTTTGGCCGGATTGCTTGAGCAGGGTGCGACCACAGTAGTTATGGAAGTGTCATCTCATAGCCTAGATCAGGCCAGGGTCGCAGCGGTGAATTTCGACGTAGCTATTTTTACAAACTTAAGTCGCGATCATTTAGACTATCACGGCACGCTTGAGGCGTATGGCCTCGCAAAGCGTCGCTTGTTTGAAATGCCTAACGTTCGCTGCTCTATTATCAACAGTGACGATACATATGGCGAGTCTCTTGCGAGCTCTTTGCTGGAATCACAAGTCAATGTACTACGATACTCAATCGTCAGCACCGATGCCGATATTCGCGTTGCCAATGTTGAGTATTCTGATCGAGGTATTTCCGCCGATTTCGTGAGCCCCTGGGGAAATGGTACGCTAAATAGCCAGCTCTTAGGCCCCTACAACCTCAGTAATTTATTGGCGGTTATTGCGGCGGCCTGTGAACAGGGGCATTCCTTAAAAGATGTTTTAGCTAAAGTGCCTAGTTTGGATTCTGTAGAAGGCCGAATGCAGAATGTAGATGCCACGGCCGACATCCAAGTGGTTGTGGATTATGCCCACACCCCAGACGCCTTAGAAAAAACCCTTCAAGCTCTGCGGCCACATACGCACAACAAATTGTGGAGTGTGTTTGGCTGTGGTGGCAACAGAGATATTGGCAAGAGGCCTTTAATGGCCGCCATTTCTGAAACACTGGCCGACCATGTGGTGGCTACTTCAGACAATCCTCGCCATGAATCGCCAGAAGCTATTTTGGCCGACGTAGCGGCAGGCTTTAAATCTTCGAGTGCACATAGAGTTCTCGTAGATCGTCACGAGGCTATAGCTTACGCATTAGCTCAGGCCGAGCCTGGAGATACGGTATTAATTGCCGGCAAGGGTCATGAAGATTACCAACTTGTAGGCGATCAGGTGTTGCCATTCAGTGACATTGTCGAAGCCCGCAAAGCGCTTGCCCTGCGCAAAGCCAAAAGTGTTGGAGGTGTGCAATGATTGCGACACTAACACTGAGTGATATCGCTGCACGCCTCAATGGCGAATTGTTTTTTGGTGATTGTGAATTTTCGCAAGTGAATACCGACAGCCGAAGCCTTAGCCCGGGAGATTTATTTGTCGCTCTTAAAGGTGAGAACTTCGATGCCCATCAATTTTTGCCTAGTGTGCAGACGGCCGGTGCTTGCGGTTTGCTTGTTGAGCAAGAGGACAAAAATTTAGCATTGCCGCAGCTGAAGGTAGCTGACACCACATTGGCTCTTGGTCAAATTGGCCGTATCTCGAGGGAAGGTTTCCGCGGCAAAGTTGCAGCCATCACTGGTAGCAGTGGTAAAACCACAGTGAAGGAACTATTGGCGAGTATTCTTTCCCAGATAGGGAGTGTGCACGCTACACGCGGCAATCTTAACAATCAGTTTGGAGTGCCGTTAACGCTGTTGGCTATGAAACCCGGGCAAGATTTTTTAGTGGCGGAACTGGGTGCTAGTGCGGCGGGTGAAATTGCCTACCTAGTCGATCTAGTGCTGCCAGATGTGGTGATGGTGAACAACGTTATGCCGGCGCATATCGAAGGTTTTGGTTCGCTTGAGGGCGTCGCGGCCGCGAAATCGGAGATTTATACTGCGCTTAAGCCTGAGGGTAGGGCGGTAGTTAATTTGGACGAACCCTTCTCTAGTGCTTGGTTGCAATCTCTGCCAGCGGATCAGGTCATTTCTTTTAGCCTTAAGAACGCTGGCGCGCACTTTTTTGCCGACGCCATTGAATACGTAAATGATACTTTGAATTTCACGCTGCGCAGCCCCTTAGGTGAGGTACCCGTCAAGCTGAGTTTATTGGGCGTTCACAATGTAGCCAATGCTCTAGCGGCCTGCGCCTGCGCCTATGCCATGGGCGCGACTCTATCTGATATGCAACAGGGTCTGCAGGCTTTCCAATCGACGCCGGGCAGAATGCATCGCACACCCTCAGAGTGTGGCGCAACGGTGATAGACGACACTTACAATGCAAACCCTGGGGCTGTCCGCGCAGCAATTGATGTATTGGTGGGTTTGTCGGCTGATGCAACTTTAGTGCTGGGCGATTTGGGAGAATTGGGTGCCGAGTCGGAGTCGCTTCATTGTAGCTTGGGCCGGTATGCCCGCGAGCAGGGTGTTGCGCGTTTGATTACGGTGGGTACTTTAAGCGCTGATGCGTCGAAGACCTTTGGCGATGGCAGTAAACACTTTAACGAACAGCAAAAAGCGATTGAATTTTTACAGACCACTCTTACCAATAGCGATGTTGTTTTGGTTAAGGGTTCACGAAGCGCGCACATGGAATTAGTTGTGCAGGCGATCACACAGCGCGGAGAAAACGCCTAATGCTTTTATGGCTGGCAGAATACTTACAACAATATGCACAAGCCTTTGCCGTGTTTCAATATTTGAGTGTGCGCGGAATTTTGGGGGTGATGACCGCCTTAGCGATCTCTTTATTGATGGGACCTTGGATGATTCGTCGATTGAATCATCTACAGATTGGTCAGTCGGTTCGAGACGACGGTCCAGAATCTCACTTAAGTAAGTCGGGTACCCCAACCATGGGTGGCACTTTGATTTTGGCCGCCATTTTTATCAGCGCCTTGCTCTGGTCTGATTTAAGCAGTCGCTATGTGTGGGTTGTTTTAATTGTCACCATTATATTTGGCGCCGTAGGCTGGGTTGACGATTACCGCAAGGTCGTTGAATCAAACTCCAAAGGGCTGCCCGCACGCTGGAAGTACTTTTGGCAGTCTGTCGGAGGTTTGGGAGCTGCCATTTTCTTGTATCAAAGTGCGGTTGGGCCGGCCGAAACACAGCTGTTTGTGCCTTTCTTCAAGAATATCGCCATTGATATGGGGGCATTTTATATTGTCCTTACCTACTTAGTGATTGTGGGTTCGAGTAATGCGGTTAATTTGACCGACGGTTTGGACGGCTTAGCGATTATGCCGACGGTGATGGTTGGGTCCGCTCTTGGCGTGATTGCCTATCTCACAGGGCACTCGGAATTTTCCAGTTATCTGAATATTCCTTACATAGCCGGCACCGGTGAATTGGTCATTTTTTGTGGCGCAATAGCGGGAGCGGGCTTGGGGTTTTTGTGGTTTAACACCTATCCTGCGCAAGTTTTTATGGGCGATGTGGGTGCCTTGGCGTTGGGTGCGGCCCTAGGTGCCATTGCCGTGATTGTTCGTCATGAAATTGTCTTTTTTATCATGGGTGGGGTTTTTGTTATGGAAACCGTATCGGTGATTTTGCAAGTTGGTTCTTACAAGCTTACGGGGCGGCGCATTTTTCGCATGGCGCCTCTTCACCATCATTTTGAGCTGAAGGGCTGGCCAGAACCAAGAGTCATTGTACGATTTTGGATTATTACCGTGATGCTGGTGTTGTTTGGTCTAGCAACCTTAAAGCTTCGCTAGCCAAAGTCTTTAGGTGGTTTCGAAAATAAAATGAATAACAGGTAAATACGTGCTTGATGTAATCGCTAACAGTAACATAAAAGCCGTGATCGGAATGGGGATCACTGGGCTTTCTGTTGCTCGTTATTTAGCGCGTAAAGGCTTGCCTTTCATTATGTTGGATACTCGTGACGAGCCGGCAAATTTACCAGAGTTTAAGCGCGAGTTTCCTAATGTGGCGATTGAGCTAGGTGCTTTGAGTGTAGAAACTCTGTTGCTGACCGAGGAGATTATCCTTAGCCCAGGTGTCGCCTTAGCGGAGCCCGCTATTGAGGCTGCGATTGCGGAGGGCATCAGCGTTATCGGCGATATCGACTTATTTGCCCGCGAGGCTAAAGCACCCATTGCAGCGATCACAGGCTCTAACGCTAAAACCACCGTAACAAGCTTGGTGGGCGAGATGGCCAAAGCATCCGCAACCGTAGTCAGTGTCGGCGGTAACATTGGTCGCCCAGTATTGGACTTGCTAAACGATGAGGGTGTTCAGCTCTATGTGTTAGAGCTGTCTAGCTTTCAACTTGAAACCACTAGTGAGCTCAATGCGACCGTCGCTTGTGTATTAAATATTAGCCCTGATCACATGGATCGCTACGCGGCCCTACCCGCGTATGTTATGGCTAAGCAGCGTATTTATTTTGGCGCAGACAATATTGTATTTAACCGAGAAGACACTTTGACTCAGCCGCCCATTGCCAGCGGTGTACAGGTTTATAACTTTGGTTTAAACAAACCGGACCGGGGTGGTTTTGGATTGCTGACTAAAGGCACTTGTGAGTATTTAGCGTATCAATTTGAAACTCTATTACCTGTGAGTGAAATCAAATTGCCTGGTCGGCATAATCTGGCGAATGCGCTGGCCTCCTTAGCCATAGGGCAGGCTCTAGGGTTTTCTATGTCAAGCATGCTGGGCGTGTTGACAAGCTTTTCAGGTTTGGATCATCGCTGCCAGTGGGTTCGTGAACTCGATGGTGTTGATTATTTCAATGACTCAAAAGGCACCAATGTGGGCGCAACGCTAGCCGCCATTAATGGCCTGAGTCGAGCGCCCGCAAGTTTAATCCTGATTGCCGGTGGTGTTGGTAAGGGCGCTGTGTTTAGCAAGCTTAGTTCCGCATTGCGCAATCACGTCAGTGCATTGATTCTGTTTGGCCGAGACGCAAGTTTGATTGCCGATGCCGTACAGGGCAGTACAGATATTCATCATGTCGCGAGTTTGGCGGAAGGTGTATCTCTATCTAGAAACCTGGCTCGTTCAGGTGATGCGGTACTGTTGTCACCTGCCTGCGCCAGTTTTGATATGTATACAGGGTTTGAAGCTCGCGGTGAGGCTTTTATCGAATGTGTGGAGGCGCTGCAATGATGCCCAGAGAACATTCGATTGACTGGGTACTGATTGGCTTATGGGCAAGCTTGCTGACTGTGGGCTTGATTATGGTGGCTTCTGCGTCTATCAATTTCTCGGCGGCCACGTATTTAGATCCGTGGCATTTTGTGATGCGTCACATTGTGTATTTATGTCTCGCTTTAATAGGAGCGCTTGTCGTGTTTAGTTTGCCCATGCAATTTTGGCAGCAATACGGCAGTGTTCTGTTTGTGGTTTCGCTGGTTCTATTAATCGCGGTGTTAATTCCTGGCCTAGGTAAAAAGGTAAACGGTTCACAACGTTGGTTGGCGGTGGGTCCTATTACGATACAAGCTTCCGAAATTGCTAAATTCATGTCTGTGGTATTTTTTGCCGGTTATTTTTCGCGTCGCCAAGCTGAGTTAGCGCAAGGGTGGCGCGGGTTTATCAAACCGGTGATGGTAATGGTGCTTATCTCCATTCTGTTGCTGTTGGAACCAGACTTTGGTAGCACGGTAGTGATTGCAGGCACACTTGTGGCGATGATGTTTTTCGCCGGCGTTAGAATGGGGCAGTTCTTATTGCTGGTAACGGCGGGGGCGGGCTTGTTGGTACTGATGGCAGTACTGTCGCCTTATCGCATGCAGCGCCTGATTACCTATCTAGACCCATGGGCAGACCAGTTTAATAGTGGCTATCAATTAACCCAGTCGCTAATCGCTTTTGGTCGTGGAGAGTGGTTGGGTGTGGGGCTGGGCAATAGCATTCAAAAACTATTTTTCCTACCCGAAGCTCACACTGACTTCATTTTTGCCATTATTGCTGAAGAGGGCGGGTTGTTTGGCGCCTTCTGTGTAGTGGCGTTGTTTTGTGCATTAGTGGCGCGCTTGCTTAGTTATGTCAATCGTATGGCAGAAAAAAATGCCTTCAGTGCTTATGCCGTGTTTGGTTTTGCCATTTTGTTGGGCGCACAAGCCTTTATTAATATCGGTGTGGCCAGTGGTTTACTTCCTACGAAAGGTTTAACACTGCCACTTATCAGTTATGGCGGCAGTAGCTTGATTGTGTGTTGTGCGATGCTGGCTTTTACATTGCGCGCACAAAGTGAAATGCAGCAGCCTGAAAAGGCTCCGGTAAAAAAACCCCGTAAAAACCTTCGCGTTCAGGAGGTGCTGGCATGACAGCGCCGCACACATTAAAAGCCTTAGTAATGGCTGGTGGCACGGGTGGTCATGTATTTCCTGCGCTGGCTGTTGCTGAAGAGTTGTCAGCGCGAGCAATTAGTGTTGAGTGGTTGGGCACTGCGCGTGGTATTGAAGCCAAATTGGTGCCGGCTGCAAATATCGTATTGCATACCATTGATGTCACTGGGCTTCGTGGTAAAGGGTTTGGTAAGTTGCTAACGGCGCCTTTTTTGTTGCTGAAAGCCGTGTGGCAGGCCAGCAAAGTTGTGCGTCAACAGAAGCCTGATGTTGTGCTGGGCTTTGGCGGCTTTGCCTCTGGCCCCGGTGGTTTGGCGGCTTTTCTACTGCGAATACCTTTGGTGATACATGAGCAGAATGCAGTTGCTGGCACCACCAACCGCTTGCTGGCTCGAATGGCTGGCCGGGTACTTTCCGCTTTTCCTCAAGTGTTTGCCCGGGCGGAACAAGTGGGCAACCCAGTGAGAAAAGAAATTCCGGCGGCCTACATTGAGCCTTGCGCCTCGAATGACGAGGGCCGACCTCTTCGCTTGCTAGTGTTAGGAGGCAGTCTTGGAGCCCAAGCAATTAATACCTTAGTGCCCGAAGCTTTGGCATTAATGGCTTCGCTAAGCGATATTGAAGTGAGGCATCAAACAGGTGCTGCACACGCAGAGGTGAGTGCTGAACATTATAAAACATTGGGGCTAAACGTAGACCTTAGCCCCTTCATCAGTGATATGGCTGAGGCCTACGCTTGGAGTGATTTAGTGATTTGTCGCGCAGGCGCATTAACCGTGGCGGAGTTAACCGCAGCGGGGAGAGCATCGGTGCTGATTCCATTTCCTCACGCTATTGACGATCACCAAACTAAAAATGGCGAGTGGCTTGTGGCCAATGGGGCTGCTGAACTGCACTCGCAGAGCTGTTTGAGCTCAAAAAAAATGCAAGAGATTATCGAAACCTTTATGAATGATCGCGAACGACTGAAATTGATGGGGGCTAATGCCCATGAGCTAGCGCTACCAGATGCCGCAAAACAAGTGGCCGACATTTGCATGGAGATAATAAATGCCTAACCCAAGTGTATTTACTATTCCCGAGATGCGTCGAATTCGTCGAATCCATTTTATCGGTATTGGCGGCGCGGGCATGAGTGGAATTGCTGAAGTTCTGCTAAATCAGGGATACGAAATCAGCGGTTCTGATCTTCGTGAATCTAATGTTACCCAGCGCTTACAGAGTATGGGCATGATGATTTTTATTGGTCATCACTCAAATAATGTTGAAGGCGCGGACGTAATTGTAAATTCGAGCGCGGTGGACGAAAGTAACCCTGAAATGATTTCAGCGCGGGAACTTCGTTTGCCCGTGGTTCGGCGCGCAGAAATGCTGGCTGAACTGATGCGTTATCGCCATGGTATTGCTGTTGCAGGTACTCACGGAAAAACCACAACCACCAGTTTGATCGCCTCTGTTTTCGCGGCGGGCGATCGAGACCCTACTTTTGTTATCGGTGGTCTACTCAATAGTGCGGGCACTAATGCACAGCTAGGTGGCAGTCGCTACTTAGTCGCAGAAGCCGACGAGAGTGACGCTTCCTTTTTGCATCTGCAACCAATGGTTGCCGTGGTGACCAATATCGATATGGATCACATGGAAACCTACGAGGGAGATTTCTCTCGCTTAAAGAAAACGTTTATAGAATTTATCCACAACTTGCCTTTCTACGGCTTGGCGGTGATGTGTGGCGACGACCCTGTGGTCAATGAGATAATGCCTGAATTGGCACGCCCAGTTCTAACCTATGGATTTGGTGAAGATTGCGACTATCGTGCGATCAACGTAAAGCAAGATCAAACCACAACGCACTTTGACGTTTTGCGCCCAGACGAAGATACACCTTTAAGCATTTCCTTAAACATGCCAGGCGAACACAACGTTTTGAATGCAACCGCGGCGGTGGCCGTGGCCAGCGATGAAGGTTTGGCCGACTCGGCTATTCAGCAAGGCTTGCAGCAGTTTCAAGGTGTGGGCCGTCGTTTTCAAATTTACGGCGAATTTGATGTGGGCGATGGCAGTGCAATGCTGGTGGATGACTACGGTCACCATCCTCGCGAAGTGGCCGCAACCATCAAAGCTATCCGAGAAGGTTGGCCTGAGCGTCGTCTGGTTATGGTGTACCAACCCCATCGCTACACTCGTACGCGCGATTTGTATGAGGATTTTGTCGACGTTTTATCTGGAGTTGACAGCTTGGTGCTGCTGGAAGTTTACAGTGCAGGCGAAGACGTTATTCCGGGGGCCGATGGTCGTCATCTCTGCCGTAGTATTCGCAACCGAGGTCACGTTGATCCCATTTTTGTTGAGGGAATTGACGGCGCCCCAGCAATTGTTAAAGACATTGTGAAGGCGGGAGACATAGTGATAACTCAAGGCGCGGGCAGCATCGGACAGTTGTCCAGCGCACTGGCGAAAAGGAAGCTCAAATAGTTATGTCTATATTCGGGCACACATTACCTTTATCTGCGGACCAGCTGCGCCAGCTCGGTCGCGTGGGAGTGCTATTAGGTGGAGAGTCCTCTGAGCGTGAAGTGTCATTGATGAGTGGCAATGCCATTTTAGACGCACTGCGTGTTGCCGGTATTGAAACTGTGGCAATTGACCTGAAAGGTAATTCGGCGGCTATTGAGCAGTTGCTGAATGCGGACATTGATCGCGCTTTTATCGCCTTACACGGACCTGGTGGCGAAGATGGTCGCATACAGGCGGTATTGGAGTTCCTCAATATTCCTTATACCGGCAGTGACGTTCAGGCCTCAGCTTTGGCGATGAACAAGCTACACAGCAAGCAGTTGTGGCGCGGCATTGGTTTGCCAACGCCAGACTTCGAAATATTGTCACCTAATAGTAATTGGGTCCAAATTTTAGAGTCACTGGGCGGTAGTGCAATGGTAAAACCCGCTCACGAAGGCTCAAGTATTGGCATGGCTCCGGTGAGTTCTGCCGCTGAATTAGCCGAGGCTTTTACGGCTGCCGCCGCGCTAGACAGTTCAGTACTGGTTGAACGATTGCTTACCGGAGCAGAGTACACGGTGGCGATTGTTGATGGCGTGGTATTACCGCCTATTCGCCTAGAAACGGATAATACCTTTTACGATTATGAAGCAAAATACATCGACGAAGACACTCGATATATATGCCCGTGCGGGCTTTCTGAATCGAAAGAAAACGAATTAAAAGCCTTAGCGTTAACGGCGTTTAATAGTTTGGCGTGCAAAGGCTGGGGCCGAGTTGATTTCATGGCCAACGAAGCGGGCGAGTTTTTCTTGTTAGAAGTGAATACCGTGCCTGGAATGACCAGCCACAGTTTGGTGCCGATAGCGGCGGCTGCAGTGGGGGTTAATTTTGAAGGGCTTGTGGCGAAGATTATTTTGGATACTTTGCCCTCATGAGCATGGATATGATTACGCCCCGTTCTCAGCCGAGTGGTCGCGGTGCCAGCATTCGCCGGGGACCGAAGGCTAGAGCTGAAGGCCGGGCTTGGCAATTGGGCTCGAAGTTACGCGCGCTTGCGGCTGTGTTGTTGGGTAAGTGGGCTCTGTTGGCCGTGAGTACAGTAGGTATTGTTTATGGCTTGTTTATGGGGCAAAGCTATGTCAGCACCATTGTTGAACGACCTGTTGCACAGATAAACGTTAACGGTGATTTCACTTACGTGTCTAAGCAACAGGTGATTGAGGTGATTACGCCAACGATTGACGAGCACTTCTTACAATTGGATTTAGCCCAGATTAAGCAGAACTTAGAGCGTCAGGCTTGGATTGATGTGGCCTCGGTTGGGCGTCGTTGGCCAAACCAGCTTGACGTTACCATTATTGAACAAAAACCCATTGCACGCTGGAGTGATCAAGGCTTTCTCAATCAGCGTGGAGAACTGATCAAAAGTGTGGTGGGTAAAGAGCTGATGACCTTGCCTCTACTGGAAGCAAAAGCTCATACCCAGGCAGAGGTAATGGCACAGTATCAAAATTTGGCGGCATTGTTGCGTTCGCGCAATTTGTGGGTGGCAGGTTTGGTTAGCGATGAAAAGCGCGCTTGGACAGTAACATTAAACAACGGCTTGGCCGTAAATATTGGGCGCGACCAAGTAATGGATAAAATGAAACGCTTTTTGCGTGTTTACGACAGTCAACTACAACAGCGCTTGGCTGAGATAGAAAGTGTGGATGTTCGATATAACAACGGTGTGGCGGTGCAGTGGCAGAATCCGACGGCCGAAAGCCTTATAACGCAAAATGTTGGAATACTCTGATGAAACGAACAGCGCTCGAAGGGGTTGAGTAAAATGGCAGCGGCAAATGAAAATAAAATGATTGTGGGCCTAGACATAGGTACTTCAAAAGTTGTGGCCATCGTGGGTGCGTTTTCCGCTGAAGGTGTTTTAGAAATTGTGGGTATTGGATCGCACCGTTCGAGCGGATTAAAGAAAGGCGTGGTGGTAAATATTGAATCAACCGTCCAGTCAATTCAGCGCGCTATTGAAGAAGCTGAATTGATGGCGGGTTGCCAAATTCACTCAGTCTATGCCGGCATTGCAGGCAGTCATATTCGGAGTATGAATTCGCACGGCATCGTGGCCATAAAAGACCGAGAAGTGTATCCGCAAGATTTAGAACGTGTGATTGACGCAGCGCAAGCTGTGGCTATTCCTGCGGACCAAAAAGTGCTGCATATTTTACCGCAAGAATTCTTGATCGATGAACAAGAAGGCGTAAAAGAACCTTTGGGTATGTCGGGGGTACGCCTAGAAGCCAAGGTGCATTTGGTGACCTGTGCTGTAAATGCGGCGCAAAACATTGAGAAGTGCATCCGACGATGCGGTTTGGAAGTTGAAGACGTAATTCTTGAGCAACTAGCGTCTTCTTATTCGGTGTTAACCGAAGACGAGAAAGAGCTGGGCGTGTGCATGGTTGATATTGGCGGTGGCACTTCTGATATCGCAATATTCACCGAAGGTGCCATTCGTCACACCGGTGTTATTCCAATTGCCGGCGACCAAGTGACTAACGATATTGCAATGGCCTTGCGAACGCCAACACCGCACGCGGAAGACATAAAAATTCGCTATGCCTGTGCTCTCGCGAAATTAACCGGCATTGATGAAACCATCAAAGTACCCAGCGTGGGCGACCGTGATCCTCGTGATTTGTCGCGTCAAGCGCTGGCTGAAGTGGTTGAACCTCGCTATGACGAATTGTTTACTCTGGTGCAAGCCGAGTTGCGCCGCAGTGGTTTTGAAGACCTCATTGCCGCGGGCATTGTATTAACTGGTGGCACCTCGAAGATGGAAGGCGTTGTCGAGCTGGCAGAGGAAATTTTCCATATGCCAGTGAGACTGGGAGCTCCGCAAGGGGTGTCGGGTTTAGCAGATATCGTCAACAACCCGATTTATGCAACAGGCGTTGGTCTTTTGCAATATGGCATGAAACAGCAGCAGGAAGGAAGAACTACATACCATGGAAAGGAGCCCAGCGTTGGCTGGTGGGAAAAAGTAAAAGATTGGTTTCAAGGTAATTTTTAGCAGTAGCGATTAACAAAAACTTTAACAAAAACTACAGATCATAAGTATTAAACAACATTGTAATTAACTGAATTATCAGGGTAAAAAAGGGGAAAGGAAATGTTTGAACTCGTCGATAACATACCACAAAACGCAGTAATTAAAGTTGTTGGTGTGGGTGGTGGTGGCGGCAATGCCGTTAAGCACATGATTTCCAACGAAGTGGAAGGTGTGGAATTTGTCTGCGCCAACACGGATGCACAAGCGCTGAAAGACATCGAGTCTAGAACCGTTTTGCAGTTGGGTAACAATATGACTAAAGGACTTGGTGCTGGCGCTAATCCTGAAGTGGGTCGCCAAGCGGCAATGGAAGATCGTGAACGTATCGCCGAAGTGCTGAACGGTGCTGACATGGTTTTCATCACCGCGGGAATGGGTGGTGGTACTGGTACCGGCGGTGCTCCCGTTGTTGCTGAAATTGCTCGGGAAATGGGTATTCTTACCGTTGCCGTTGTGACGAAACCGTTTCCGTTTGAAGGCAAAAAGCGCATGGCTATTGCCGACGCGGGAATTAAAGAGCTGCAAGAACGAGTGGATTCTTTGATCACAATTCCCAACGAGAAATTGTTGGCTGTTTTGGGTAAAGGCACAAGTTTGTTGGACGCATTTAAAGCCGCAAACGATGTATTATTGGGTGCGGTGCAGGGTATTGCTGACCTGATTATTCGCCCCGGCATGATCAACGTCGATTTCGCCGACGTGAGAACAGTGATGTCTGAAATGGGTATGGCCATGATGGGCACTGGTGCGGCAACCGGTGAAAACCGTGCGCGCGAAGCGGCCGAGGCGGCAATTCGCAGCCCATTGCTAGAAGATGTTAATTTGCAGGGTGCTCGCGGCATTCTGGTAAACATCACTGCGGGCATGGATTTGTCTTTGGGTGAGTTTTCTGAAGTGGGCGATACCGTGGAAGAGTTTGCTTCTGCCGATGCGACTGTTGTAGTGGGTACCGTAATCGACCCCGATATGGCGGATGAGTTGCGTGTGACTGTGGTTGCAACAGGTCTGGCACATAGCTCTGAAGCGGCGGCGCCGTCTTCTGCTAAAGTGGTTGTTGACAATACCCGCCGTTCAACCGGCCAAGTTGACTACAACGCATTGGATCGCCCAACCGTCATGCGTACCGGTGGTCGCGCGGCAGCAGCGAGTGCTCGTGTTGCGCCGGCGGAAGAGAAAGACATGGAATATTTGGATATTCCGGCTTTCTTACGTCGCCAAGCGGACTAAGGTAAGAAAATCCCTACCCTGAGGCACGGACGCCTGTTTGATAGAAGTTGTAGTGACCTGGGGCCGAGAAGGCTGTGGAAAATGACCAGAAAGGCCAAGTGGAACCAAATTGTTGGTTTCACGGTCAGTAACTGGTAATATCCGCACCCTTCTGGGCACTCACCGAACTGTGCGTCTTGAGCACCTTCAGCCCTCGAAACTAAAGAACTTGAACATGATCAGACAACGGACACTAAAAAACGCCATTCGCGCAACCGGTGTTGGCCTCCACACAGGCCAAAAAGTTTTCTTAACCTTGCTTCCCGCACCTGTTGATACAGGTATTGTGTTTCGTCGCGTCGACTTAACGCCGGCGGTTGATATTGCAGCAACGGCTGAAAACGTAGGAGACACCACACTGTCGACAACCCTAGTTAAAGGTGATGTACGTGTTTCTACAGTAGAACATTTGCTGTCAGCGATGGCTGGGCTAGGTATCGACAATGCGGTAGTAGAAGTTAGCGCGGCGGAAGTGCCGATAATGGACGGCAGCGCCGGACCTTTTGTCTTCCTTATCCAGTCTGCTGGTATTGAAGAGCAGGCGGCGGCGAAAAAATTCATTCGTATCAAACGCCCTGTTACCGTAACAGATGGCGACAAAGTTGCGCAATTTTTGCCATTTAATGGCTTTAAAGTCACTTTTAGCATCGATTTTGATCACCCTGTCTTTGAGGGGCGCACTTCAGAAGCATCCGTTAACTTTTCCAGCACCTCATTTGTTAAAGAGGTGAGTCGCGCCCGCACTTTTGGCTTCATGCATGAGTTTGAGTATTTGCGAGCCAAAGGCCTAGCCAAGGGCGGTAGTGTTGATAATGCCATTGTAGTAGACGAATTCCGTATTCTGAACGAAGATGGCCTGCGTTATGAAGACGAATTCGTAAAGCATAAAATTCTAGATGCCATTGGTGATTTGTACCTATTAGGCAATAGTCTGATTGGTGAATATAAGGCCCACAAATCAGGTCACGCCTTAAATAATCAGAGCTTACGACAGCTGATTCTTGACGAAGATGCTTGGGAAACCGTTACTTTTGAGGGCGACGACCCCGCGCCCATCTCCTACATCAAGCCCGTATTGGCCTTGTAAAAGCGTGTAACACTTCACCCATACTTGAATAAGTATTGGTAATTCATTGTTTTATATGCGATATTTTGACTCAAATAAAGAGCCGCTATAGCGGCTTTTGCAGTATAAAAAGACGGACCAGGTTAGCGCTTAAGCATGAAAGTCATTGTAGTAAACAAACGCCATGGACGCACCCGCAGCTTTACGCTCGGGGGCTGGACACGCCTTGTGCTGTCGGTTTGTTTGCTGGGGCTACCAATGGGCATCGGCGGTTTAATTGGTCAGCATCTGAATACTGGAGAGGGCGCTGACCTCTTTACAGGTGACTCCACTCGAGCTTGGATTGACGCGCTAGAAAAGCAAAAGCAGCAAGTCGATGTCACTAAAAGGCACGCAAAAGAACAGTTGGCTGCACTCACTCTACGTATGGCGGAGTTACAAGCACGCCTAGTGAGATTGGATGCTCTTGGTGAGCGTATTACCACCATTGCTAAGCTCGACAAAGGCGAGTTTGACTTCAGCGCTGCACCGGCCTTGGGTGGCCCAGAGAACTCAAGCCTTGGCGAAGTGTGGCAAGAGCCTGATTTTATTAAGGTTATTGATAACCTCGCTGACAATATTGAAAATCGAGAACAACAACTCGAAACCCTCGAAGCTCTTCTGGCAAAACGTAAAATTCAAAGCGACATATTTATTGCGGGCCGCCCTGTTAAGAAAGGCTGGATGTCTTCTCGCTTTGGTCGCCGTACAGACCCTTTTCATGGGCGTATTGCTTGGCATTCCGGGGTAGATTTTGCAGGTAGCCATGGCGCCGACGTTATTTCGGTTGCGGCCGGTGTTGTCACTTGGTCCAAAAAACGCAGCGGCTACGGCCAAATGGTGGAAGTAAACCATGGTGGCGGCTTCTCTACACGTTATGCGCACAACGATAAGAACCTAGTTAAAGTAGGTGATGTCGTGAAAAAAGGTCAGACAGTTGCTCTGATGGGTTCAAGTGGGCGGTCGACCGGCCCTCATGTGCACTTTGAAGTGTACAAACACGGGCGAGCCGTTGATCCCGCAAGCTATATTCACCGAACACACCGATAAAACCCTTCCCCCTATTGCACTCGCAGGCCCCATGGGGTCTACTTGCAGCCCCATAATACATCCGTTTTGGGATGTTCTATTTGAATTTGAAACAGCACGGTATTTTTCATGATAGGCAAGCTACTGAGAGCCGTTTTCGGCTCTAAAAACGATCGAGAACTCAAGCGAATGGGTAAATTGGTGAAGCGCATTAATGAGCGTGAAGCCGATCTTAAGGCCCTCAGCGATGAGGAATTAACCGCCAAAACCGCTGAGTTTAAACAGCGCCTTAAAGACGGTGAAAGCCTCGAGCAGCTCCTACCAGAGGCCTTTGCCACCGTGCGGGAAGCCAGTTTTCGTGTTATGGGTATGCGTCACTTCGATGTCCAGTTAATTGGTGGCTTGGCCTTGCATCAGGGGCGCATCGCAGAAATGCGCACCGGTGAAGGTAAAACCTTAGTCGCCACCTTGCCTGCGTATCTAAACGCGCTATCGGGCGACGGAGTGCACGTGGTCACCGTGAATGACTACCTTGCCACTCGAGACGCTGCTTGGATGGCCCCCGTTTATGAGTTCCTGGGCATGAGTGTTGGTGTGATTCAATCTCAGCAAGGGCCAGAAGAAAAGCACGCGGCCTACCAAGCTGATATTACCTACGGTACGAACAACGAATATGGCTTCGATTATCTTCGAGATAACATGGCCTTGCGCAAAGAAGACCGCGCTCAACGCGGCTTAAACTTTGCGATTGTGGATGAAGTTGACTCCATTCTGATTGACGAAGCTCGAACCCCATTGATTATTTCTGGTGCTGCGCAAGACAGCTCTGAACTTTATCGTCGCATCAATCAGTTGATTCCGCAGTTAAGTGCGCAGAAAGGCGAAGAAGACGGTGAAGGTGAAGATTTTGTTGCGGGAGATTACATCGTTGATGAAAAAGCCCGTCAATCTGAACTGACCGAAGCAGGCCATCAGCGTATTGAAGACCTGCTGACAAAAGAGGGCTTATTGCAGGAAAACGACAGTCTGTATGCGGCGACAAACCTCTCTCTTTTACACCATGTGCACGCGGCATTGCGCGCGCACACCTTGTTCAGTCGCGACGTAGATTACATCGTTCAAGACAAGCAAGTAGTGCTTATTGACGAACACACTGGCCGCAGCATGCCAGGGCGACGTTTGTCGGAAGGTCTTCATCAGGCGCTTGAAGCCAAAGAGGGGGCTGCGATTCAAAGCGAAAGCCAAACCTTGGCCTCGACCACCTTCCAAAACTATTTCCGTCAATACAACTCATTGAGTGGCATGACGGGAACGGCTGACACCGAAGCGTTTGAATTCCATCAAACTTACGGTTTAGACGTAGTGGTAATTCCCACGAACAAAAATGTTGCCCGTAAAGATTTGAATGATTTGGTTTACCTGTCTACGGCTGAAAAGTATGACGCTGTTATTAGCGATGTACGTGAGTGCATGGAAAAGAATGCTCCAGTATTGGTGGGTACAGCTTCGGTTGAGACTTCCGAGCATGTCTCAGAACTGTTAAAGAAAGCCGGCATTAAACACCAGGTTTTGAACGCCAAATACCACGAAAAAGAAGCGGATATTATTACCGAGGCGGGTCGTCCCGGTGCTGTTACTATCGCGACAAACATGGCGGGTCGAGGCACCGATATTGTTTTAGGAGGGCGCTGGGAAAGTGAAGTGGCTGCGCTTAAAAATCCAACGGACAAACAGATTGCCGCCATTAAAGAAGATTGGGAAGAAAGGCACAAAATAGTGATTGAGGCCGGTGGCCTACATATTATTTGTACTGAGCGTCATGAGTCGCGAAGAATTGACAATCAGTTGCGGGGCCGTTCAGGTCGTCAGGGCGACCCTGGTGTTTCCCGTTTCTATCTGTCACTTGAAGACAATCTGATGCGCATCTTCGCCTCAGACCGCGTGCGTAAATTTATGCAGGCGCTGGGGATGGAAAAAGGCGAGGCCATCGAGCACCGCATGGTGAGCAACGCTATTGAAAAAGCCCAGCGCAAGGTGGAAGGTCGCAACTTCGACATTCGCAAGCAGCTCTTGGAATACGACGATGTCGCCAACGATCAACGTCAAATAGTCTATGAGCAGAGACGTGGCCTCTTGGAAGACGATGACATTTCAGAAACCATAACCGCGGTTCGCAAAGACGTGATCGAAGAAGTGGTGAACGAATACGTTCCACCCCAGAGCTTGGAAGAGCAGTGGGATGTTCCCGCTCTAGAGCAGCACCTAGACGGTGAATTTGGTTTGACCCTACCGCTGCAGAAGTGGCTGGACGAAGACGACCAATTGCACGAAGAGACCTTGCGCGAGAAAGTGGCCGAAGCCCTGCAGGCCTCATACGACACAAAATGTGAGCGTGTGGGTCCCGTTATGCGTGAAGTTGAAAAACAGATTATGTTGCAAGTGCTCGATACCCTGTGGAAAGAGCAGTTATCGAACATGGATCATTTGCGTCAGGGTATTGGTCTTAGGGCCTACGCGCAGAAAAATCCAAAGCAGGAATACAAGCGCGAATCTTTCGAACTGTTCCAAAACATGCTGAACAACATTAAACGTGAAGTTGTTCGAGTGTTGGCTAGAGTTGAGCCTGTTACCCAGGAACAAGTTGATACTATGGAGCGTCAACGTGTAGAAGCTCAGCAGCAGCAACAAATGGAACTGCAGCACGAAGAAGTGTCGGCGATGGCCTCTGAGGCCGGAGAAGCGATTGGGGAAGATCATACCCCCTTCGTACGCGAGGGCATGAAAGTAGGTCGCAACGATGCCTGCCCTTGTGGTTCGGGTAAAAAATACAAACAGTGTCATGGAAAATTGGGCTAATGGCGGTTGGTGAATCAGTTCTTCCCACTTTGCACCCGGTGGCAGGCGTGCAGCTTGCGACCTTAAGTGCAGGCATCAAAACCCCAGGGCGTGGGGATGTTGTCGTCATGGCTCTAGCTGAAGGCAGCACCGTTGCCGGTGTATTTACCCAGAATGCCTTTTGTGCCGCGCCAGTAAAATTGTGCAAGCAACATTTACCCATGGGCAATATTCGTTTACTGCTCACCAATTCAGGTAATGCCAATGCTTGCACGGGTGAAGAAGGCTTGGCTGATGCTTTATTGTCTTGCAAGACTGTGGCCGAAGGCTTTGGCTTTACAGCTGAGCAGGTTTTACCATTTTCTACAGGCGTAATTGGTGAGCGCCTCCCCATGGAGCGATTTTTGCCCGTGCTTCCAGACGCCGTAGAGCAGCTGCAAGCCGACGCGTGGTCTCATGCCGCACAAGGCATCATGACCACCGATACTCGCCCTAAGGGCGCGTCCGTGCAGTTTAGCCATGATGGGGAGCTTGTGACCGTCACTGGAATCACCAAAGGCTCTGGCATGATTAAGCCCAACATGGCCACCATGTTGTCTTATATCGCCACAGACTTAGCGGTGAATCAAAGCCTGCTGCAAAATTTGCTCAAAGCCGCCACAGATTGCTCGTTTAACCGTATTACCGTTGACGGTGATACTTCCACAAACGATTCCAATATATTAATTGCTACAGGCCAACTTAACTTACCTTGCTTAGAGGCGGCCGAAGGCGAGCTTTACGATAAATTTTCTGCTGCCTTAACTGAGATCAATATTCAGTTGGCGAAAGCCATTGTCAGTGACGGTGAAGGTGCAACCAAGCTTGTCACCGTTAAAGTCAGTGGTGCCAACAATGAAGAAGAGTGTGTGAAAGTAGCCTATGCGGTGGCTCAGTCGCCCCTAGTGAAAACCGCACTGTTCGCTTCAGACGCGAACTGGGGCCGCATCGTTATGGCCATTGGTAAATCTGGTGCGGCGGCAGATCGTGATCTTCTATCCATTTCTTTTGGCGATGTTCTCGTCGCAGAAAAGGGCTGGGTTTCACCGAATTATTGCGAAGATGACGCAGCTGACTTGATGATGCAGGATGAAATCACCGTCAAAGTAGATCTGGGCCTTGGCAAGGGCACCGCCACTGTGTGGACCTGCGATTTGACCCACGGCTACATCCAGATTAATGCGGACTACCGATCTTGAAGACCCTGCTCGTTTCAGCCGTCGCGCTTATTGATGTCGAGGGTCGGGTCCTGCTAGCGCAACGGCCCGAGGGAAAGTCTATGGCAGGTTTATGGGAGTTTCCGGGCGGCAAGGTTGAGCCCGGAGAGACCCCAGAAAACGCATTAATCCGTGAGCTGGAAGAGGAACTTGGTATCAATACCTGGTCCTCATGTTTGGCGCCTTTGACCTTTGCTAGCCATAGTTACGACGATTTTCACCTGCTGATGCCACTGTTTGCGTGCCGCAAATGGCAGGGAATTCCGCAACCACGCGAGGGTCAAACCCTAAAATGGGTTCGCGCAAATGATCTACGCAGCTATCCAATGCCAGCCGCAGATGTACCACTTGTGCCAATTTTGCGCGACTGGTTGTGAAATCTCCTTAAAATTGCTCTGTATTTATAATTCTCGCCTATATAGAGTTCATTTTGAGTGCTCTTAAGGAATTTTGGCAAATTTGCGGAAGCCGTGAAGTTCTTGTTAACCTTTTTTGTGTCAATTTGACGTTAACCAAGGTTAAGTCAATCAATGAAATTCCTTTGGGGAGGATATGACATGCTTCGTACGATCATTTTGGGCAGCTGCGTTTCAGTTCAGGGCACGTATGTACGTGAACTTCCGGATGGC
>CAJWBQ010000026.1 GCA_913020115.1 uncultured Cellvibrionales bacterium | reverse complement strand
AGTGGCGATATTGCTAAAAACCAGCTTGGTTTTCGCGCGAGGTCAATATCAACTCTTTCAAACTGCAGCTCTAGCTCCGTCAGCATAATACTAACCCGCTGAACATAGGGGCAAAGCGTGTGGCTTATCAATTTAAAATGCATGTGTAATCTCTCTGTAGGTGATTGCCTGACAGCTTAGAGTGTGCGTAAATGCCTGTAAATATAGAAAATTACAGAATTGGTGTGCACTAATGCAGAGTTTGAATTGGGATGATTTGCGCTTCTTTTTGGCGCTGAGCCGGCATAAAACAGCCACCCACGCGGGTGCTTACCTGGGGGTGAACCACACAACAATTTCCAGGCGAGCGAAGGCTCTGGAAAGCAGCGTGAACACGCGGCTGTTTGATCGCTCTAATGGAGGTTATGCCTTAACACAGGCCGGTGATGATTTATTTAAACACGCGCTTGAGATAGAGGACTTGGTTCAATCCATTGACCGAGATATTTTTGGGCGAGACTCTCAACTGAGCGGCCCCTTAAAAATGACGATTGCTCACGATGTGGCTGAAAGGCTGGTGCTCGATCATATCAAGGGCTTTCATAAAGCCTACCCCCTTATCGACTTAGAGCTGCTTACCACAACGAGTTTGATGAATATGAATACCCGTGAAGCTGACATTGCCTTGCGTTTAACACCTAAACCACCAGAGTATTTAGTTGGGCAGGAAATAGTCCGCTTGCAGCACGGCCTATACACATCCAGCCCCTACTGGTTAGAAAATAAAGCGGCCCCCAGTGTTATTTTATACAGTGACAGTTCTACAAGTTCCCAGTGGGCCAAAGCACACTTCTCCGGGGCGAAGGTGTCAATGAGAGTTGATGATGTAGGCACAATGTGCCAAGCCGTTGCCTGCGATATGGGGGTGGCGCGTTTACCCTGCTACATAGGGGACAGCGATACACGTTTGCGCCGTCTAGATATCAACTTAGACGAGTCGGCGTGGGGGATATGGGTGCTCAATCATGTGGACTTACGCAGCACCGCGCGAGTAAGGGCAGGCAAAGATTTTTTGGTGCGTATTATCCAAAAGCAGATTCCTTTAATTAAGGGGGAAAATTCAGTCTTTGTATAGGTCTAATCTACAGCCAAATGGGTGTTCACCGTTTTCCTACTTTAGTGGGAGGGCATTTACGTTTTGTCGCGAAATGTATTATATGACAAGTTTATGTGTTCTAATTAGTGCTCATCTTTAAGCAGAATCCACTTGCTCAGTAATCTAATATTCGCGTAATTATGACTGATCCTCTTCAAAGCGAAATCCTGCCTGTAGTCGTCTGCGATGACTCCAGCATGGCGCGCAAACAGTTGCAGCGCTCGCTCCCGCAAGATTGGAATGTTGACATAAGCCTTGCGACCAATGGCCTAGAGGCGATGGAGCTGATTCGCTCCCGCGCCAACTGCCTGCTCTTTCTCGATCTTAATATGCCTCATATGGATGGCTATCAAACCTTGGAGCGTATTTCTGCCGAAGGTCTAGCAACGCAAGTTATTGTCGTGTCAGGCGATATTCAGCCCGAAGCGCACGCTCGAGTGACAGAAATGGGTGCACTGGCGTTCATCGAAAAACCGGTTATGGCCGACAATCTCGCAGAACTCTTAGAAGACCTCGGTTTCTACCAGAATATAGGCCTTGCGACACCAAACACAGAGGCTTCTGACCTTCCTGCACTTGGCAATACGCCCACCGTAGATTTACTCGACAGTCTTCAGGAAGTGGCCAACGTGGCGATGGGGCGTAGTGCCGATTTGTTGGCGCGGCTGCTAAATGCCTTTATTCAGCTACCGATCCCAAAAGTGAACTTACTGAATTCCGCCGACTTGAAAATGGCGCTCACCATGACGGAAGCGGGCGCTACATATTCAGCTGTGTGCCAAGGTTTTATTGGCAGTGGCGTGGCCGGTGAGGCCCTGGTGATATTTGACGATACGAGTTTTGCCGATGTAGCTCATTTACTCGCTTGGGAGGGTGAAATCAGCGAGGCCGACGAGTTAGAACTATTGATGGATATGGCCAGCCTTTTGGCCGGCGCTTGCATCAATGGCATTGGCGATCAGTTAGACATCAGTTTTAGTCAGGGTCACCCCATGGTGTTGGGGCAGCATGTTGCCATCGGCGATTTGGTTTCTGAGTCAGTACATCAATGGAATGAAATACTCGCTGTAGAAATCACCTACCACATTGAAAATCACGATATTAATTGTGATTTATTGCTCTTATTCACGGAAGATTCAATAGAAGCCTTAAAGCAAAGGTTTGCGGTTTTATTTTCCTGAGGTGAGTGAAATGCTCGAAATAGACGACTTTACTTATGAGTTCCATTGGCTCATGGACATGTTGCAAACCATTGATGTGGGTTTGTGCGTGCTCGACAAAGATTTGAAAGTAAAGGTGTGGAACGGCTTCATGGAAAACCACAGTGGCCTGCGACCCGAGGATATAAAAGACCAAAACCTGTTTGATATAATGCCAAATTTGCCGGAAGCGTGGTTGCGGCAAAAAACCAAAGCGGTTTTTCTATTGGGTACTCGCAGCTTCAGCACCTGGGAACAGCGACCTTATTTATTTCCTTTCAAAAATTATCGCCCTGTCACAGGGGTTCAGCCTCACATGTTTCAAAACATCACTTTCACACCACTTAAGTCGGTGACTGGTGAAATAGATCATGTGTGCTTAATTGTGTACGACGTAACCGATGTGGCCACCCATAAAAAATCCCTGCTTGGCGCCAACGAAACACTTGCCCATTTGAGCCGTACCGACGGTTTAACCAAACTGAACAATCGCGCTTGCTGGGAAGAGCACTTAGTGAGTCAATATTCTCGCTACCGCCGATACAAGGGTGAGTGTTGCGTGGTGATGTTTGATATTGATCACTTTAAAAAGGTTAACGATTCTTATGGGCACCCAGCAGGTGATGAAGCAATTCGCGCCGTGTCGGCCACCCTGCTGGAGCACGCCCGAGAAACGGACATTGCCGGTCGTTACGGAGGGGAAGAATTTGGGATTATTTTGCCGGAAACCGGCGAAGAGGGTGCCATTATTATGTGTGAGCGCTTGCGTTTAGCCATTGAAGCCATTCGCATTAATCACGACGGCCACAGCTTTCAATTTACCGTGAGTTTAGGGATTAGTGTCTTGGATGAAGGCTGCACCGACTACAAAACTTGGTTGGCGTGTGCCGACCAAGCCCTGTATGTCGCGAAAGACCAAGGGCGTAACCAAACTCAGGTGTTTGGCCGCACCCAGTAGCGTGTCTGCTTTATTGGCAGTTTAAGTTGGCTTCATGAGCCGAGTTGGGTTCTATGCGAATGTCGGCAATATTCACCGCAAATTCACCATCACTCATCAGTTCGAAAGGGGTGAATATTTTTCCGAGGTTTGCGCCCGCGTTTTGAAAGCATTGCAAGTCAATGCTCATGCTTTGCCATTGTCCCACTGGGGCGGTTTGAATTTGCTTGCCCACATCAAGTTTTGCCTCACAATTGTCTTCGCAACCCATACCGATATATACGTTCTTGGACGCTGAACTGTCGACTTTCAAATTCATCACCAGCGATGCATTAGCCTCTCGATAAGAGCGTAAATCAGACGGAAAGGCACTGCTAATGGAAACCTGAGCTGGGCCTGTATATATAAGTTCTAAGGCGTCTTCCTGAACTATTTTATCAATCGTGCGCAGTGCCAATGTGTCGTTCTTTTGCTGGCTGCTAGTAACTTCTTGACGAGAATTCTGTCCGCCTATCCACAGTGTCCACGGTGTTTTAACTGCGCGGTCAAATAGGGCTAAGTCAGGCAGTGTTTCGCTGCTGCTCTGAATGGTTTCCGACAAATTGTTTGACAGGATATTTTCTTCGCTAGAACTCGTTCCATAGCTCAATCCAAAGCCGTAGGGCAATAAACCCACAGAGTTTTCGTCATATCGGTTGATCGCCGTTTGCCTGGGGTTTGCGGGCCAAGTGAATGACAGTTTACCGGTAAAATCAAATTGGATGTCGCCGTTGGGTTTGCTGAAGATAAGGTCGGCAACGCCACCGCCTTCAGTGCCCGGTAGCCAAGCGACCAAAAAAGCATCCGAAGCATTTAGTTCGGGATTCACCCAAAGTGGTCGACCAGTGATGAAAACCGACACCACTTTTATGCCTTGAGATTTTAATTTCTTAAGCAGAGCCAGGTCTTTTTTGTGGCCGCGTTGATATTCTAGGTTATCAAGGTCGCCGTTGCCCTCTGCGTAGGGCTCCTCGCCAAAGACCACAATGGCAAGGTCTGGTTTTTTCGTGAAGTGTCCGTCTACGCTCAATTCACTGCTGCCACCCGCGGCTTTCATACTTGCTTCAATACCGTCGTAAATAGATGTTGCTCCAGGGAAATCTTCATTGCTATTACCTGTGCCTTGCCAAGTAATGCTCCAACCACCGGATTGCTTGCCAATGTTGTGAGCCCCATCACCACTTACTAAGACGTGTTGCTTAGGTGACAGAGGTAGGAGGGTGTTCGTGTTTTTCAGCAGAACTAATGATTGGCGCACCGCGTCGCGAGCGATTTCTCGGTGGGCTTTAGAGCCGATAATGTTCGCTTTTCCTGAGAACGGGCGATTGGCCGGGCTTGGTTTATCAAATAAGCCGGCGCGAATTTTCACCCGCAAAATCCGCCTTACCGCGTCGTTTACTCGTGCCTCGCTAATTTCTCCACTTTTTACTTGGGCCACTGTGTTGTGAAATAGAGGTTTCCAAGAGGCGGTAGGGGCCATGTAAATATCTAAGCCCGCGTTAGCTGCTTGGCTGCAGCTTTCGTTGCTGCAATTGGCAATTTGACCATGGCCGTTCCAGTCACCCACTACCAGGCCATCGAAACCCATACGATCTTTTAATACCTCAGTTAACAGGTAGTGACTGCCGTGATTTTTTTCACCGTGCCAGCTATTAAACGAGGCCATCACCGTTTGTGCGCCGGCATTGAGACCGCCTACATAACCCTGCGCGTGAATATCAAAAAGCGCTTGCTCTGAATCAGTATTGTTGCCTTGATCATCGCCGCCTTCGGTACCACCGTCGCCGAGGAAATGTTTAACGGTACTAATCACCTGCTGATCGCCCAGAAAATTGTCGCCAATTCGTCCCTGCAAGCCTTCGACAATAGCCTCTGCGTAAGCTTTTACTATTTCTGGGTCTTCAGAGTAGCCTTCGTAAGTTCGGCCCCAGCGATCATCTCTGACCACGGCTACCGTTGGTGCAAAGACCCAATCGATGCCCGTCACCATAACTTCTTTGGCCGTTGCAGCGGCAATTTTTTCAATGAGCGAAGGGTTGTTTGCAGCACCAAGGCCAATGTTGTGTGGAAATAAGGTTGCGCCAATAACATTGTTGTGGCCGTGCACCGCGTCGGTGCCCCACAGGGTTGGAATAGTGGAGCCGTCGAGGGAATCATCAACCGAGGCCTGATACATTGCTTCGGCAAGTTCAATCCAATCTTTTGGGCTAGCGTGTTTTTGGCCGCCAGGAAAGGAACCGCCACCATTGAGATAAGAACCAAAACCGTATTCACGCATATCTTCTACTGTGACGTCGCGAATTTCTGGTTGAATCATCTGCGCTACTTTCTGCTCGGGAGTCATGCTCGCGAGCATGGCTGAAATTCTTGCTTCTAGCTTCTCATTTGGCTTAATGGGTGTGCTCAATGCCGGCCAAATTTCCTCTTTAGCGGCAGTGGTAGTTTCAAGGGTAGAATTTGAACAAGCCGTAGCCGCGGCCAAAGCCGTGCAAACTAACAGAGTGGAAAGTGGGCGATTAATATTCATGCAAAATTTTTCTCAGTTTGATTTTGGCTGATTCGCGCGTTAAGAAAATCTCGGTAAGCAAGGCCGCTAGCTTTTATTGTTCGCTGCTGGTTTTGATAGTCTACATACACAATGCCAAAGCGTTTTACATAACCTTCAGCCCATTCAAAATTATCCATCAAGCTCCAAGCGAAATAAGCCTGAATATCTACTCCGGCTAGCGTGGCCTCGTGAACGGCATTTAGATGCGTATTGAAGTAGTCTAGGCGGCGGACATCATTGACCTCACCTCTCACTAGAATGTCGTCCATGGCCGCGCCGTTTTCGGTAATGTAAACAGGCGGTAGATGGTAGTTTTTGTGCAGTGAAACCAAGAGGTCGGTGAAACCTTGTGGGTATATTTCCCAGCCCATTTCGGTGACTTCAGCCGACTCTGGAACGGCTTGGCTAAAACCGTGGTCAGCGTCCACCTGACAGATTGCGCGGGTATAATAGTTCACGCCCACGTAGTCGATGGGGTGTGCAATTAATGCTAAATCTCCGGCCAAAATGTCGGGTTGCTCTGCAAGGGGCAGCTGTGCGAGTAGGGCGGGGTATTGTCCTTCTAGCACGGGCTTTATGTACCAGTGATTAAAATGCGCATCCGCCAACTCTGCCGCCTGAGTATCTTCTTTGTTTTGGCTCTTTGGGTAACAGGGCGTAAAGTTCAAAACAATGCCGTTTTTTGATTCCGGGCTGTTTTCTGCCAACACCTGCATCGCCAAGCCGTGGGCTAGTAAAAGGTGATGTGCGGCTTTTTTTCCGTATTGCTTACCCACCAAACCAGGTGCATGAATACCGGTTTCATAACCTAGATAGGCGCTGCAAAACGGTTCGTTTAAGGTGGCGTATGAATAGACCCGATCGCCAAAAGCCTGAGTAATGAGGTCCACATAGTGGCGAAACTGATAAGCGGTGTCACGATTAAGCCAGCCACCTTCGTCTTCCAAGTATTGAGGCAGGTCCCAGTGATAGAGCGTGACATAGGCTTTGATATTCTTGACCCGAAGGCGATCCAGGATGGCGATATAGAAATTCACGCCTTCAGGGTTTAATTGCCCATTTTGATGCATCACCCTGGGCCAGGAAATGGAAAACCGGTAGGCGTCAACGCCCAGGGAATCAATCAGATCAATGTCTTCTTGCCATAAATTGTAGTGATCGCACGCATGCTTTCCATTTGAGTTGTCAGCAATTTTATGGGGGGTATCGCAAAAAGTATCCCATATGCTAGGCAAACGTTTCTGGTGAGCGCCTTCAATCTGAAATGACGCTGTGGCCACCCCGAAGGTGAAGTCAGCAGACTGTAGTGGTGATTGTGGGGGTAGTGACAATTTCATAGCTATTTTTTTTATTCTCGTCTGCTTTAGGCCGGGTCGGTGCATCCACCTTTGCGTTTTCAGTGTGGTGTGGTATAAATGAAAGCGCTTACATTTCTTCAGGGCAGGTTAGCCCTTTGCGGATTAAAGGTCAACAACTTTGCTTGAACCCTGTATAAAGTACTTTGTGGTCAGGCAGGGAAAGACACTATCAATAATAAAAAAATGCTTAACAGTGAGAGAAATATGCTTAAAGTGAAAGAGAAAATTGCCTACGGCCTTGGCGACACTGCCAGCAATATCATTTTCCAAACCATCATGTTGTTTTTGACTTTTTTCTATACCGACATTTTTGGTATCTCCCCTGCGGTTGTGGGTACGCTTTTCTTAGTGGTGCGTATTTTTGACGCGGTAACCGACCCGTTAATGGGCGCTCTATGTGATCGAACTGAAACGCGCTGGGGTAAATTCCGACCTTATCTACTTTGGCTGGCCGTGCCCTTCGGCGCAATTTCAGTGTTGGCCTTTACAACCCCCGACCTATCGCCGCAAGGGAAAGTAATTTACGCTTTTGTTACCTACGGCCTGCTAATGATGGCCTATACCGCAATCAATATTCCGTATTCGGCGCTGGGAGGTGTGCTCACCGCAAACTCAGAAGAGCGGGTTTCCGTGCAGTCGTACCGATTTGTATTTGGTATGTTGGGAGGCTTATTGGTTACCGCCTGCACACTGCCGCTGGTGGCCTGGTTTGGCGACGGCGACCAAGCTCTGGGTTATCAGCGCACTATAATGGCCATGAGCGCACTGGGTATTGTGCTATTTTTCTTGTGTTTTGCCGGTACGAAAGAGCGGGTGTCGCCGCCTAAAGATCAGGGCAGTAGTATCAAAGAGGACATGAAGTCGCTGCTGAGTAATGATCAATGGCGAGTGCTTTGTGTCGCGGCGCTGTTGTTATTAACTGGTATGGTTCTGCGCAGCACCCTGTCTATTTACTATGTGAAATACTATTTGGGACGCGTTGATTTAGTCACGGCCTTTGTCACCGTGGGCATGATTGGCAATATACTTGGCTGCGCGGCGGCTCAACCTTTGGCGAAGCGGGTGTGTAAAGTGAAGGCGTATATCGCCTTGCAGTTAATTGCGGCGGCTTTGTGTTTAGGTGGTTACTTTATCAGCGGCGAGCAAATTGTTTTGGCTTTTATCGGCAATTTTTTATGGTGCTTCTTTCTACAAATGGCAACACCTCTACTGTGGGCCAAAATGGCGGACACCGTGGATTATGGCCAGTGGAAAACCGGGGTCAGAATTACCGGCATGGTCTATTCAGCCATAGTCTTTTTTATTAAGATGGGCTTGGCCATCGGTGGGGCAATGGCTGGCTGGTTGTTGGCTTATTACGGCTATCAGGCCGATGCCGAACAAAGTGAAGCAACCCTGCAGGGTATCCTGCTGTCATTCACGGTTTTTCCTGCCATAACGTCTATTTTAGTTGCGCTGGTTATGCGTAAATACACCCTAAACACACAAAAAGTAGAAGAGATCCAAGTGGAGCTCAATAGCAGGGCGAACGCGTGATCTACCTTAATTTCAATAAAGAGTTGTTCTGAATATGGCCACAATTTACCAAGTATCTGAGTTGGCCGGCGTATCTTTGGCCACGGTGTCCAGGGTGATGAACAAGAACGCTAGGGTGAGCGAAAAAACCACCAAGAAAGTAGAGGAGGCCATGGAGACCCTGGGTTATAGACCCAACTCCATGGCGCGCTCGCTGGCCTCAAACCGTTCTAACAGTGTGGGTTTGCTTGTATCGGAAGTACACGGCCCATTTTATGGCGCTATGATGAGCGGCATCGAATCTGAACTGAGAGCCTCAGGGATGCACGTGATTATTGCCGCGGGCCACAGTGAAGAGGCCACAGAAAAAGACGGTATTGAGTTTTTAATCGACCGCAGTTGTGATGCGCTCATTCTTCACGTTGAAGCAGTCAGTGACGAATATTTACTAGAGCTGAGCCGCGGCAGAACCCCCTTTGTGTTAATCAACCGCGATGTAGAGAGCATTGAAGACAACTGCATCTGCTTAGACAACGAGCTGGGTGGTTACTTAGCCACACGCTCTGTTCTCGACCAGGGCCACACGCACATTGCCTACATATCGGGTCCTTTGTGGAAGAAAGACGCCAAAGAGCGTTATCTGGGCCATCAGCGCGCTCTGCAAGAGAGCGGTTTAACGCAGAGCTCAAGTCTGAGCTTTGAAGGCGATTTCCAAGCCGAAGGGGGCAGTCAGGGAATGCGCCATTTATTAGCCAGCCCCGACGCTTTTACGGCAGTGGTGTGCGGCAATGATGAAATGGCGTCAGGTGCGATGGATGAAGTGCGTGACCAGGGCCTTGCGATCCCGGGTAATATTTCCGTACAAGGTTTTGATAACGTGGGGTTCTCGAATTATATGTTCCCAAAACTCTCTACTGTTGATTACCCCGTTGAAGCGATGGGGGTGATGGCGGCCCGCTGGGTGTTAAAAAATGTCTACAATAAGAATGACTTAGCGGTAAAAAATGTATTTCGCCCAAAACTGATCGCCCGAGACTCAGTCAAAAAACTGCCCAGATAGTTTGGCTCAATGCCAGCTCAGTTCACTTAATAAGCAAAAATATTATTGACACCGAGGTGTAAATCCTCTAATTTTTGTAAGCGCTTACACGAAGTGTGGTTTGGCAAGCTCTTTTTTTTAGATGTAATTGTAAGCGCTTACATTGGTGCTCTTGCCGAACGCACCTAGAATTCTATAATAATGACGAGATGAGCATTCACTATGTCTATGAAAACAAAAGCATTTAAAAGAACGCACCTAGCCGCGGGTATTTCTTTCGCGCTGGGTATGACCGCAATGATACCTGCTTTAGCCCAAGATACCGTGACAGACGCCGATCGCGCCTACGCGGACACGCTTGAAGAAATTGAAGTAGTCGGTATTCGGGGCAGCCTGATGCGCGCTATGGACATCAAGCGCAATTCCAGCGGTGTAGTTGACGCCATTTCCGCCGAAGACATGGGTAAGATGCCCGACGCAAACTTGGCTGAATCTCTGCAGCGCATAACGGGTGTGTCGATCAACCGCAACAACGGCGAAGGCCAGGAAATTACCGTTCGGGGTTTGGGTCCAAACTTCAACCTAGTCACCCTGAACGGCCGTCAAATGCCTGCTTCCGGTCTAGAAGTTGACACGGTGAACGCTTCTCGTTCTTTCGACTTTAGTAATATTGCGTCTGAAGGCATTTCCGGTGTCGACGTCTATAAAACCTCTCGCGCTGACATTTCTACCGGTGGCATGGGCGCAACAGTTAACGTACGCACCACACGCCCCCTAGATGACCCCGGTTTGAAATTCACCTTAGGCGGTAAAGCGGTTTATGACGAGTCTCGTTTAGATGCCGAACTTACTCCAGAAATTTCAGGTTTATTCAGTCAAACCTTTGCCGACGACACCATTGGTGTCGCCTTGTCGCTGAGCCGACAAGAGCGTGAAGGCGGCTATCGTCAAGCGTCGGTACCGAATGGCTGGCACACCCAGTCCACTCAGCAGGTAGACGGTTGGTTTGCAGGGGTTGGCCTTACTAGCGGCGAACTGACTGAGCAGGACCATATCCTTCGCCCACAAAACATTGAATACAATTTCACCGAGTTTGAGCGCGATCGCACTAATGGCCAGCTTACGCTTCAGTACGCACCTACAGATTCAATCACTGCGACTCTGGATTACACCTATTCAGAGCAGGAAATTGCCTCTACCAACAACACCCTGAACGTCTGGTTTTGGGAAGGTGAAGGGCTAGACGAAGAAAACACCGAGTGGGCTTTAGGTAGTGCCGACAATGCCGGTGGCAACGTTTACTATCCTGTAGTGTTCAACCATTTTGGCGGTGATGACACGGTTTTTGGCACAGCTGATTTTGCCCAAGTGAATGAAAACAATTCAGTGGGTCTGAACGTTGAATGGATAGTAAATGATCGCTTGGTGTTGGAATTTGATTACCATAATTCAGACGCGTCCTCCAAAGCCAACAGCCCCTATGGCAACAGCTCTGTGATTCAAGTTGCTAACTACGGTCTTCGTGCCGGTGCGGTGGTTGATTTCGGTCAAGACTTCGCGGCTTTGGGTTTGCGCAGCGCAGCGGGCGGATTTCTATCAGCCAGTGACTTTAGCGCTAGCAGTTTACAGCCAACTGGTAGTTCGCTACGTAACAGCCAGTTTGTAAATGACATCGAACAAGTTCAGATCAAAGGTAGTTTTGACCTGAATGAAAGCGGAATTACCAGTATTGACTTTGGTGTGTCTCGCACAGACAACTCTATTCATCGCGGCTTGATGGTGGCGCAGCGTGACAACTGGAGCGCTGCTAACGGCGACCCATCTGAACTGAGTGATGAAGTATTTACCGCGCTTAGCCTGCAAGGCGATTTTGATGCGGCCAATGGCACGGGCCAGCTGGCCAATGGCGCCGGCTCTTTTGACATGTTTGATCTGTACTACGGCTTTGCATTTGCCGACAACGCTGCCGACGTAGTGGCGAGCCAGGCGCCGGCGAACAGCGCTAATACCGTGAACGCATCTGTGTGGCCTTGTGCAGACCGTTTCTGCGTGACAAACCAATGGACAACGGATCAGTCGACTGAGGAAATTAGCACCGCAGCTTATGTGCAGGCTAATTTTGAATCTGAGTTGGATGTGGGTATTCTGCGCGCAAGCCTAGGTTTGCGTTATGAGGAAACAGAAGTAGAGTCTAGCGCTGTGGTTCCGGCCTATACAGGCATAGACTGGGTTGCTGATAACGAATTCAGTTTGGTCGACTCCGGAGAGAGCACGTCTTCATTGTTTGAGTCAGACTATGACTATGTACTCCCCAACTTGGACCTTAGCTTAGAGCTAAAAAATGACATTATCTTAAGAGCTTCAGCGAGTAAGTCTATCGCTCGCCCGAATTACAATGACATTTCAGGTGGCGTAGCCATTGGCACTTTGCGCAACCTTGAAGGTGATGCTCAAAGAGGTGATCCAACACTGCTTCCCCATGAGTCTACGAACTTTGACTTGTCTTTTGAGTGGTATTTTGACGAAGCAAGTTATGTTGCCTTGGGATTTTTCCAAAAAGACGTGAAGAATTTTGTGGGTAGCTCAACGACTTCAGAAAACCTATTTGGTTTGCGTAACCCCTCTCAAGGGCCACGTTTTCAAGCGGCTGTGGCGGCCTTGGGTAATGGTGCAAGCTCTGCCGATATTCGTGATTACGTGATTGCCAATTACCCTGAAACGGTAAGCGGTAACCGCATTCACTCAACATCAGATGATCCGCTTTACAGCTTCAACACTACTGTGCCAATTAACGAATCTGAAGCAGATATTGAAGGTGTAGAATTTGCGATACAAAAAACTTTCGAATCAGGTTTTGGCGCAATATTTAACTTAACTTGGGTAGACAGCAACGCCGATTTTGACCGCGCTGAATTTGACAACCAGTTCGCGCTGGACGGACTCAGCGACACAATGAATGCTGTGTTGTTTTATGAAGACGAAAAATTCTCTGCGCGCTTGGCCTACAACTGGCGCGATGAGTTTCTTATCAACATCAATAGAAGTCATGGCAATCCTGAATTTGTTGAGGAATATAGCCAAATTGACCTGAATATGAGCTACCAATATAACGAGCAACTCTCGGTGTTTATGGAAGGTTTGAACTTAGGTAATGAAACCGCACGCTCATTTTCTCGTTATGAAGGTGCATTGCAGAGTGCTACTGAATCGGGTGCTCGGTACAACCTTGGTGTTCGCTACACTTTCTAGAGTGATAGCAGCATAGAGTGTGTAAGAAAACCAAAAGCCGCTGGAAACAGCGGCTTTTTTACTTTAGAAGCTTACAAGCCAAAGGCAAAATGTTTACGGCTGAGTGTATGCTATGATTATTTTTTCGGCTCGAGTGGGTGCTTTAAAATGGTGAACACATGAACGCAACAATAAATCGAGTGCTTGTCGTGGGTGGGGGCACCGCAGGCTGGCTGACGGCGGCGCGCTTGGCCTTCGATCATCGTGCTGATCAAAATGACGGCCTCTCGGTGACACTCATCGAATCTCCAGACGTAGGGCCTATTGGCGTTGGAGAAGGGTCGTGGCCAACCCTGCGGATGACACTGCGTGAAATAGGTGTCTCTGAAATGGAGTTTATTCGCTGTTGCGACGTGTCCTTTAAGCAAGCCTCAAAATTCGTTGCTTGGCGCACCGGCCAAAGCGATGATTATTACTATCATCCCTTCACGCCGCCAGAGGGGGCTTTAGCCCTCGATCTTAATCGAGCATGGCTGAAACATCAGGCCGATAAACCCTTTGCCTTTGCCGTGTCTGCACAGGCCCAACTCTGTGAATCTGGCTTAGCGCCCAAGCAGATTCAAACACCAGAATATGCCGCATTTTCCAACTACGGCTACCATCTTGACGCGGGAAAGTTTGGCCAATTTTTACAGCGACACTGTGTTGAAAAATTGGGTGTCAAATATATTCAAGACCATATCGTACAGGTTAATCCAGGCGCTGACGGTGCCATAGAGTCATTGACTTGTCGCGCCTCAGGTGAGGTGGAGGCCGATTTATTTGTTGATTGCAGCGGCGGTGCTGGCTTGCTCATCGACAAGCATTTTAATGCCCCTTTTATCGATCGCAGTGAGGTGCTCTTTAATAATCGAGCGATGGCGGTGCAAGTGCCTTACGACACGCCAGATCAAGATATTCAATCTTCCACCTTGAGCACGGCGCAATCGGCGGGGTGGATTTGGGACATAGGCCTGCAGTCTAGGCGCGGTTTGGGTTATGTCTATTCTGATGCGCACATCAGCAAAGAAGAGGTATGGGAAACTCTAAAAACCTACATTAAACAAAGCACGAAACAGGTGGATATCGAAGCTCTCAAGCCTCGAGACCTGTCCTTTCGTCCAGGCTACCGCTCTACGCCCTGGGTGAAAAATTGTGTGGCTGTGGGTATGTCAGCGGGATTCATTGAGCCGCTTGAAGCCTCGGCTATTGCGATGGTTGAAATATGTTCCAAAACCATCAGCAACGAACTGCCCGCGAGCAAGCGCGCCATGGAAATTGTTGCGGAGCGCTTCAATACCCGGTTTGTTCAGCGCTGGGAGAGCATCATCGATTTCCTAAAACTGCATTATTACTTGAGCGAGCGGGAAGACTCAGCGTACTGGCGAGATAATAAACGAGCCTCAAGTGTGCCAGATTCGCTCAAAGACCTGTTGGAATTGTGGCGACATCAAATTCCGAGTACCGCTGATTTCCAACACATTCTTGAGCTGTTTGGCCCGCCCAGCTACCAATACGTGTTATATGGCATGGGTTATAAACCTGAAGAGCGCATTACGGCATCGCGTCGAGATAACGACGAGTTAGCGCTTCGTAATTTTCAACAAATTGAAACAACGCTGCAAAAAGGCTTGCGTGGTTTGCCGAGTAACCGCGCCTTACTAAAGGCCATTGTTAGTCAGTAAAAGCAAGGATATAAAAATTGGATAGCAAGGCAGAGAGCATATGACAAATTTGGCAGTTCTTAATAATGTAGATCACAAAGATCTGAAAATTGATACGCAGCGTTCGGCTGCAATGGGCGACAATTACATGTGTGTGCCTACCTTTCCCCGCGAATTTAGGGCGGTGCAAGCGCATTACCCCATTGTTTTTGCCAAAAATGATAGTTCAGGTGAATATACGCCTTTAGCGCTATTGGGTTTGCAAGACGACGAAAATTTGTTTCTCGTGGACGGGCAGTGGGACGCGCGCTACATCCCCTTGTGTGCTGAAGCCAAGCCTTTCCTTATTGGTGCAGGTGGTAGTGGCTTGGGTCATGAAGAGCAGCCTTGGGTCATCCATGTAGACATGGACAGTCCCAAGCTCAGCAATGACAAGGGCCTTAGTCTTTTTAAAGAAATGGGCGGTAATAGCCCATATTTGGATCGTGTTCGCGAGGTGCTCAGTCACGTTAAAGAAGGCATTTCCGAGGTGAAACCGTTTATTGAGCTGTTGACTAAATACGATTTGCTGGAGCCCTTTGCAGTGGAAACCACTCTGAAAAATGGGCAAAAGTATAAATTTCAGGGCTTTCATGTCATTAACGAAGAGCGCTTGGCAAAACTTTCTGGCGAAGAGCTCAGTTATTTGCACGCTAGCGGTTATTTATTTGATATTTATATGCAGGCGGCGTCGCTCAGCAATTTTTCGGCTTTGTTTGACCGCAAAAACAGGACGCTATAAATTACTGACACTAGCGTGCTAAATAATGAGGGTAGGGCGTGGAAGTAAACACAATAGAGTGCAGGGCCGATTTCGTACTTGATGACCGTGTTTTGTTGTCTCAGAACCCTATTGTTCTTCGCGGCTTGGTAGCTCATTGGCCTATTGTTGAACACGCGACGGTTTCCGGTGAAGCGGCCGCGCAGTATGTTTCTAAGCTGTATAACGGCCGACCTATCACACTGGTTCATGGCGAGCCGGATATCGGCGGGCGGGTTGCCTACAATGCCGAGCTGTCAAAATTGAATTGTCATTCGCTGAAAACCTCTCTCCCCGAGGCTATGAAATTAATGCTGGGGGAACGCGATCGTGAACATAAACATTTATATTACATGGGCACCACCTTCACCGACGCAATTATGCCCATGTTTCGTGAGCAGCATGCTCTGGAACTCGGTGCGGCTGCGCATCAATATATTTGGATGGGCAATCGCAGTTGTATTCCGGCGCATTATGATTTACCCGATAACATTGCCTGCAACGTAGTCGGGCGTCGTCGCTTCACCTTGTTTCCACCAGAGCAAGTGACAAATTTGTATGTGGGGCCTCTCGACTTTACCCCAGCCGGCCAGGCCATCAGCCTAGTGGACATCCGTAATCCCGATCTAGATCGTTTCCCAAAATACGTAGAGGCACAAAAGCATGCCCAAGTGGTAGAGCTTGCGCCGGGTGATGCCATATTTCTGCCGAGTATGTGGTGGCATCACGTTGAAGGCTTGGACGATTTTAACGTCTTGGTGAATTACTGGTGGCGTCGATCACCTGCTTATATGAGCAGCCCAGCAGATGTTCTAGAGCTCGCGTTGTTGTCAATTCGAGATCTGCCGAAAGAACAAAAACAACATTGGAAGCACTTGCTAGATCACTATGTATTTGACGCAGACGATGAGACCTCTGCGCATATTCCAGAACCGGCGCGGGGCAGTCTTGGCGTCATGAACGATACCCTTGCTCGAAAAATTCGCGCAAAAGTTTTGTCCCGCCTGAATCGATAGCGTTGAATAGGCTGCTGTTCCGCGAGTATTAACGAGATGAGTATAGATATGTTAGAAACCAACAAAGAAATCAATAATGTAGTGATTGCCGGTGGCGGCACTGCGGGCTGGATGGCTGCTGCTGCATTGTCTTCGCTGATTGGCAACAAAATCAAGGTGACCTTGATTGAGTCGGATGACATACCCAGTGTAGGGGTTGGCGAAGCGACCATTCCACCATTATTGACCTTTCATCGCTTGTTAAAAATTGACGAGCAGGAATTTATGAAAGCCTGCCAAGCAACGTTTAAGTTGGGCATTAGCTTTGAAAACTGGCGCAACCCGAAGCACGAATACTTTCACTCTTTTGGCAGCACTGGCCAAGATTGCTGGGCGGCGACCTTTCACAATTTCTGGCTGAAGTCGCTAGAGGATGGTTACACTGAAGGCTTTGAAGAGTACTGCCTTGAAATTCAGGCCGCGCGTAAAAATCGCTTTGCTCACACTCGTGACAATACCCTGAATTATGCCTATCACTTTGACGCGTCTTTATACGCTGGTTTTCTGCGTAAAATATCTGAGCGCAAAGGTGTGCGACGTCAGGAGGGCACCATTGTACGGGTTGAGCAAAACGTCGAGAACGGATACATCGAAGCCTTGCACTTGAAAGACGGCACTCGGGTAGAAGGCGACTTATTTATAGACTGCAGTGGGTTCCGTGGCTTGCTCATAGAGCAAACGCTCAACGCCGGATATGAAGATTGGTCGCACTGGTTGCCCTGTGACAAGGCCGTGGCGGTGCAAACTGAATCTCAAGGAGAAATGACACCTTATACCCGTTCCACCGCTCATGAAAGTGGTTGGCGCTGGCGTATCCCCCTGCAGAATCGAGTAGGCAATGGTTTGGTTTACTGCAGTAAGTATCTATCGGATGAAGACGCAGAGAAAAAGCTTCTCGACGGGGTTGAAGGCCGCTTATTGAACAAACCTCGAGTGATACCCTTTAGGGCGGGGCGTAGGCGTAAAACCTGGGTGAAAAACTGCGTGGCTATTGGTTTGTCCAGTGGTTTTATCGAGCCCTTGGAGTCCACAAGCATCCACCTCATTCAGCGCGCGATCATACGCCTATTGCAGCTATTTCCCTCTCAGGGCGTTAAAGCGCCTGACGTGGCCGAGTTTAATCGCCAGTCAGAATCGGAAACCAACTACATTCGAGATTTCATAATCTTGCACTACAAGGTCACTGATCGCACAGACAGCGAATTCTGGCGTTATTGTAAAAACATGGCTGTGCCAGAGTCATTACAGCGTAGAATCGATTTATTTACCCGCTGTGGCCGTATTTTTCGGGAAGATGTAGACTTGTTCTTGGAAAATTCCTGGGTTCAGGTGATGATGGGGCAGGGTATCGTGCCAGAACAGTATCATCCGATTGTAGCGGCCATGAGCGCTCAGGAGCAGAAGGTTTTTCTAAACGGCATTCGAAGCTCTGTAGCGCGAACTGTAGAGCAGCTGCCACCCCATGAACAATTTATTCAACAGTATTTAGGAAAGAGTTAATGCCAAAAGCGGTAAACGAGGCCAAGGTGTCCTCCGGATCAGACACAGTAACAGAGCTTGTTATTGTCGGTGGAGGGTCGGCGGGCTGGCTTACCGCGGGAATATTAGCCGCAGAGCACCTCAGTCATACTGATACAGGTTTGAAAATTACCTTGGTTGAGTCGCCCGATGTCAAACCTATTGGTGTTGGCGAAGGCACTTGGCCAACCATGCGCGCCACTTTAAAAAAAATCGGTATTTCAGAAACAGAATTTTTGCGTGAATGCGACGCATCTTTTAAGCAGGGTTCAAAATTTTGTGCCTGGCAAAATGGTGTGATAGCAGACAGTTATCACCACCCGTTTTCACTGCCTCATCAATACGCCACTTATAACTTAGCCGAGGCTTGGCAGGCACAAAATAGGCAAACACCTTTTGCCGATGCCGTGTCATTTCAAAGCCACCTGTGTGGGGGGCACCAAGCACCCAAACAGATGACAACCCCTGAATACGCTTTTATGGCCAACTATGGCTATCATTTGGATGCCGGAAAGTTTGCCGTTTTACTGCAGAAACACTGCACAGAAAAGTTAGGTGTGGTTCACGTTCGCGACCATGTAACGCAAGTTAATTCAGCGGAAAATGGCGACATTGCCTCGGTGAGCACGCAGCATCATGGCAAGCTTGAGGCTCAGCTGTTTGTTGATTGCACGGGCTCACGCTGCTTGCTCTTGGGCGAACACCTAGGCGTGCCATTCGAATCTAAAAAAGATACTTTGTTCATTGATTCGGCCTTGGCCATTCAAATTCCCTATGAAAACCCTGCAGATCCTATTAATTCTTTCACCCTTTCAACCGCTCAGTCGGCTGGCTGGGTGTGGGATATTGGTTTGCAGTCGCGCCGAGGAGTAGGGCACGTATACTCCAGCAGCCACACTGACAAAAGCAGTGCAGAGGATGCACTGCAACGTTATCTCGATGCAAACCCCGGTGACTTTGCCAAAGCCACAGAAGTACGCAGTTTGAGTTTTAATCCCGGACACCGTCAGAAATTCTGGGAACGCAACTGTGTAGCCGTAGGCATGGCGGCCGGTTTTATCGAGCCCTTAGAAGCGTCGGCCTTGGTGATAGTGGAGTTGTCAGCTTCCATGATCAGTGACCAGCTTCCCGCTAACCGGGCGGTGATGGACACTGTGGCCAAGCGTTTTAACGACACCTTCTTGTATCACTGGGCGCGAGTGATCGATTTTCTGAAGTTGCACTATGCTCTATCTGAACGGCGCGATTCTTCATTCTGGGTGGATAATACTCGGCCTGAAAACCTCCCCGAAAACTTGCAGACCCTCCTGAACTTGTGGCGTTATCAAGCACCTTGGCATCATGATTTAAACCGCTCTGACGAGCTGTTTTCTACCGCGAGTTTTCAGTATGTGCTCTACGGTATGGGTTTTAAAACCGAACCGCGCGCTACCGCACGGCGACGTGACAATCAGGCCAAAGCTGAGCAATTGTTTGCTGAAAACACTAAGCGCACGGAAAAAATGCTCTCGATTATGCCCAGTAATCGCGAATTGCTCGACAAGATCAATGAGTTTGGACTGCAAACTATTTAGTACCTCTCTATAATTCATTGCTTTAGCCAGGGTGATTAGCTCTCAATGCTTAATTAGCGGCTGCTGCAAAGCCTATTTGTTCCTAATTTAACAAAAGCTAATGTGGATCAAGCATTTCGTACCTCAACTCCGTTTTAATACCGTGAATTTTCTCGGAGAATAAATTGTGGGTATGTCAGAGCGTATAAATAAGACAGATGATTACCAGAAGATGGCGGGCACCGCAGCGGTGTTCGTTATCGCTGACCTGGCAGCCGGCATTCCCGTGGAGCGAGATGGGCCCCGTTGGAGTGCTAAAGAATTGCACGTTGATCAGAACTTCGACACAGGAGAGCATAAGTCGCCCATGGCTTCTGTGCTCGCGCTGGAAGGTTTGGAAGACTATGACCCGCCTAAACATGGGGACATTCGCCTAATCCAATCGATGGACGCCTGCTTTATATATTCCCAAACGGCGAGGGCTTGGGTTCAGCTACCTTGAGCTCCTTGAATACGGTAAGATCTCGCCCAGTAATTTTTTATCACAATCGCTGGGTATAATAATGAAAAAAATATTAAGCTTTGTTGGCGTTCTTTTTCTGTTGTTAGTGGCCGTATTGGTGATGCGAACCTTGAGTTTCACCACGACTAATGAGAGCGCGAAGATCGCTAAGGTGGATGTGGGCTTAGAGAACCAAGCAGCCTTAGATCGTTTCGCTAAAGCCCTAACTTTTCCCACGATTTCTAACGCAAATGGCGAGCTGGTTGACTGGCCTGTATTCATCGCCTTTCGCGAATATCTAGAAGCGAGCTTCCCCCGCACATTTGCAGAAATCCCCTATGAACTTGTGAATGAGCACAGCCTTTTGTTTCGCTGGGAAGGGCGAGACAAAGCCTTAGCCCCCATTCTCTTGTTGGCCCACCAGGACGTTGTGCCAGTTGTGCCAGGCACAGAAGAGGAGTGGGCTCACCCTCCTTATGCCGGTGACATAGCCGATGGTTTTGTCTGGGGGCGAGGTGCCGTCGATGACAAGGCCAGTGTCATTGGTATTTTAGAGGCCGTAGAAACCTTATTGAGAGATGGCTTTACGCCTGAGCGCACCACCTATTTGGCCTTCGGTCACGATGAAGAGGTGAGTGGTAAGCAAGGCGCTAAGCAAATTGCCCAGAAGTTAGCGGCCGAAGGTGTGCAGCTGGCCTTTTTACTTGACGAAGGGGGCGCCATTGCTCGCGACGTGATGCCCGGCACCCAGGCAGTGATTGCCGCCATTGGTCCCGCTGAAAAAGGTTTTCTCAGTCTTGAACTCACAGCGCGTTCATTAGGTGGTCACTCTTCACAGCCGCCGGCTCATACTGCGGTTGGCTTGCTTGCCCGCGCCATTGTGCAGTTAGAAAACAATCCTTTGCCCGCGGATCTGCAATACATCAAACGCTTTGTGCAGGCCTTGGGTAACAACGTACCATTTTACCAGCGCATGATGTTTGCCAATTTGTGGTTGTTGAATACCCCCGCGGAAAAAGTACTGAGAGCTGACCCGCAGATGAACGCCATGATGCGTACTACCACAGCCGCTACCATGATCAGTGGCAGTGTTCGCGATAATGTTTTGCCTATTGAGGCTAAAGCGGTGGTGAATTTTCGGATTCTACCTGGCGATACAACTGACTCGGTTCAGGCCATGGTAAGAGAAATTATTGACGATGAAAACATTGAGATCAGCAAGCACGGTTTCAATGCCAACCCATCGCCAGTGGCTGACACAGGCTCGTCAGCTTACAAGTTACTGGAAAAAACCGTGTGGCAGGTGGTGGGCAGTGAGCGTTTAGTGGTGGCGCCAAAGTTGGTGGTGGGTGCTACTGATGCGCGTTATTTTAACGAAGTGTCGGATGCGAGTTTTCGTTTTATTGGTTTAGAGTTAGGCCCAGATGAAATTGCGGGCTTCCATGGCACCAACGAAAAAGTAGCCACGGAAAGTTATCTCAATGCCGTTAAAGTTTATTATCAGCTAATTAAGAATGCGCAGGACAGTTTGTAGTTTCGCGCATTGGTAAGTTCTTACTAAGTTGGGTCCAATGCCAGACAAGTAACTACGATTTTTTCTCTTTTACTGCGAGGGTAAATAGAAACAAAGCGCCATAAGTGGCGCAGGCAAACCAATAAGGTAAGGCGGGGTTTGTTGAATATAAAAAGGTGCCGAGTAAGGGGCCAATGGCAAAGCCGAGTGGCGGGCAAGAAGCCGCCACACCCGCCACGGCACCTTGTTCTTCACTTGATACTGCGAGTGAGGCACCGGCCATAAAGCCAGGGCCTGCGAGCCCCATGCCAAGGCCTTGAATCACCATAGCTAGAGTAAACACCATTCTTGTATCACCGACGGCCATCATGGCAAAGGCGATCATCATCATGGGCATGGACAGCCTCAGCATCATAAACGGCTGCAGGCCCAAGCGAGGAATAAGTACTAGTTGTACAAACAGTGAAGCCGCTGCCGAAAACATCATACTGATGCCCACAATTTGTGCAGTTTGCGTGCCGCTGAGATTCAAGGTGTCTTGAAAACGAAAGGCCACCGTTTGTTGAACAATGGCAAAACCCATAAATAAAAATACCCCAGCAACTACAAAAGGGAAAATTCTTGGGTCGGTGTATTTGAGTCGTTCAGGTTTACTGGTAAGGGGTTTTTTGGCTTGTTCAGGCAAAGTTTTAAGGGCTAGAAAAGCCGCCACTAATGTGAGAAATGCTGAAAAATACAGTGGCGTTAGCAGCGTAATACCGGCCATTAGGCCGCCAATGGCTGGCCCTAAAATGGAGCCTATGTTGGTCGCAGCGCCCAGCGCGCCCATGCCTTTGGTTCGATTGGCCACGGTGGTGATGTCGGCCATATAAGCATTGGACGCTGGCATAACAGCGGCCATAACGGTGGCGTTGCCAATGCGGGCAATGGTTAAGGCAATGAAAGCCGTGAGCGGAATTAAGTAGCCGAGCAGGGCAGCTTGAAATACTCCGGCAAAGAATATGGTGCCTACGGAATAGCCAAACAGACCAATCAGCAGAATTTTGCGTCTTCCCCACACGTCACTGGCGCGGCCCCAAATAGGGCTAATCAAAAACAGAGTGAGTGAGGATGATGAAATGATGGCGCCAATTTGCATTTCTACTAGGCCAATTTCTCGACCGAGAGGCGCTAATATGGCGAATAAAACGGTTTGTGCAAAACCCACCGCCGCAACAGAAACCAAGAGTGTACGCTTGGCTAAAACGGCTGCGGCGGGAGTCTCATTCATAGAGTTTAAGCTTACGACAAGGTCGCGAGCGCGTCCCCTGAATATTCACTGAGCTCGTCCAGTTGGCCTTCACGAATCTTGTTGGCCCAGTTGGGGTCTTGCAGCAATGCACGACCTACACCTACTAGATCAAATTCACCCTTGTCGAGACGCTCAATCAGGTCGTCGATAGAGCGAGTTTCAGAGCCTTTACCTGCAAATGCGCCAAAGAAATCGCCATTCAAGCCGACAGAGCCCACAGTGATGGTGGATTTTCCAGTGAGCTTTTTAGTCCAGCCGGCCAAGTTCAAACCTTCATCACCAAACTCAGATTCCCAGTAGCGACGCTGGGAACAATGGAAAATATCAACACCGGCATCGGTTAAGGGTGCCAAAAATTCTTCTAGCAACTGTGGAGTTTCCGCTAAGCGAGCGGTGTAGTCTTGTTGCTTCCATTGCGAATAGCGGAACACAATCGGAAAGTTAGGACCCGTAGCGGCGCGGATTGCCTTGATAATCTCTACTGCGAAACGACTGCGGTTGGCCATGCTGCCGCCCCATTCGTCAGTGCGCTCGTTGGTGCCGCTCCAGAAGAATTGGTCAACTAAGTAGCCGTGGGCACCGTGAATTTCAATGCCGTCAAAACCAATGCGCTGAGCGTCGGCCGCGGCGTTCGCAAAGCCAGTAATCAGGCCTTCAATTTGGGCAACGGTCATAGGCTCACTGATTTTTTTGCCAGGCTTAACAAGGCCCGAAGGACCAACACTGGGCAGCTCAGGTGAAGGTGCGCTCTCTTGATTGCGGGCCATGCCCACGTGCCACAACTGAGGCATAATTTTACCGCCCGCCGCGTGCACAGCTTTTATGGATTTCTCCCAGCCAGCCAGTGGTTGTTCGCCGTGAATGCGTGGAATACGTCCGTCCATGGTGGCCACAGGATCGTTGATGGTAGTGCCTTCAGTGATAATCAAGCCGGTGCCACCTTGGGCGCGACGCCCGTAGTAGCCCGCTACGTCTTCAGTGGCAATGCCGTCGGGTGAAAAGCTGCGGGTCATGGGGGCCATAACAATGCGGTTTTCAAGGCTAAGCTCATTCAAGCTGAAAGGCTTAAACAGCGAGTCGGTGGAGTTACTCATAATGGTTCCTTCTTAATTTACGTAATGTTATGAATCTTGTGGAGCCCGCCGCGCGGCGGGCATCTCACTGGGGCTTGTCGATACCGCGCGGCCCAATGAACGAATCATTGCCCTCGCTAGCTCTTCAATGTCTCTCTCGTCGCCCAACAAACTGGACAGGTGCAGTGAAATGAGCCCGTGCAAGCCGGCCCACAACACATAACTAATGTTTAGAGGATCGCCGTGCAGTCGGCCTTCCTGCACCGCTCTGTTTACCACGCTGCGAATAGGCTCACCGCTGCGCAAAATTTCTGCTGCCAGCTCTGGATATTCTTCAGAATCTTGCTGGTCTACTTGGTACATCACCCTGTAGGTATTGGGCTGTTCAATGGCGAAGCGTAAATAAGCTGAGGCCAGGGCCGTCAGTTGCTTCTCAATATCAGACTCTGCCTCTAATGCGATCTCTAGAGTCTGGGCCATGCGCCCAAATTCACGCTGGCGAAGCGCAGCCACAATATCGGCCTTATTCTTAAAATAGCGGTAGGGGGTGGTGCGGCTACAGCTCAAATCAGCCGCTAGGCCCCGCAGAGTAATGCCCTCAACTCCGTGCTTTGCAAACGACGCCAATGCGTGGTCACACATGCGGTTGCGAAAACAAATAATTTCTTCAGGCGTTAAAACTTTGGGCATGTGAGTCCTGAGATGAAGACGGAGTATGGATGCTGAGGTGCGTATGGTGATATTTTATATTGACACTGTCAATTATAATATTCAAAATCGCTTCATCACTCGTCAAAAAGTGTGAATTTCTACCCATTTTACCTCTCAGAGTCCGGCATAAGCCGAGCACAGAGCCAATAAGGATTACAGAAATGCTAACCATTCATCATCTAAGAATAGGGCGCTCCATTTTTACGGTATGGCTGCTTGAAGAGCTGGGCATAGAGTACAATTTGAAAGAATATCTGCGCCACCCAGAGACCATGCGAGCTGGCGACGACCTGAAAGTGATTCATCCTCTGGGTAAATCGCCGGTGATTGAAGATGAGGGCTTAGTATTGACAGAATCCGGTGCCATCACGGGCTACCTTCTGGAAAAATTCGATACCGACATGAAATTTGCCCCAGCCCGCAGTGACCTGAAGGCCTGGGCTACGTACTCTCAGTGGTTACACTATTCTGAGGGTTCGGTATTTGCACCGCTATTAATCAACATGTTACTGCTGCGCGACCCATCGCCCAGCGCTATTTTGAGCGGCTTCAGCCAAGCGGAAATTGGCTTGCACCTAGGTCACATTGCCAATCAGTTAGGCGATAACGATTACATTCTCGGCGACAAAATAAGCGGTGCCGATTTTGGAATTTGCTACGCGGTGGCCATGGCGCAGCGTTTGGGGCAGTTGGAAAACTACCCGACATTGAACGCTTATGTTGAGCGCAATAAAGCGCGCCCAGCGTTTAAGGCGGCTGTAGAAAGAGCGGTTGAATAGATCGAAATACTACGCCGATGTACGAGGTAGTACCACGTATGTCGGCGCTTCGAAAGCGATTGATAACTTACTCAGAAACTGATTTTTCGAAGGGCTTGATGGCTTGTTCAGAGCGCGGTCTCTCAAGATTAACGGAGCCCTGTAATAAGCTCAAATCTGGTGTCGAAAGATCGATATTCTCCAGCACAGATGCGGTGTAGACAGCCTCATTAACTTTATAGACTGTGCCCATCAAGTGCTTGCGTATTTTAGCGGTAATTTTTGTATTGGGAATGCGTTCAAGATAAATCCACAAAGTGTATTCCAGTGCGTAATTTCCCGTCTGCGTTAAGCTCCACTCAAAGCTGCGGTTGCGATTTATTTTTACGTCCAAGTCTTCATCGGCAATTTCATAGCTGCGCTCAAAAACCTTGTCTACCTTTAATTTGAACTGCTCCAATGCCGCCCCGCGTTCCTCGCGAGTGCCATCGGCAATGGCGGGATAAGCTATGTTGTAGCGCAGTGCTTGGCGAACGCCGTCGGTGCTGGCAACTCGACTTAAGTTATCAATTTTGCTTTGAATAAAGCGGCTGTTGCGGATTAGCGTGCGATGGTTATTGCGAATGTCGTAGAGAATAATGTAAATGAACGACACCTTGCTGATCACATATTCGTCTTTGTAACCGTCAATCACCACCACGTCACCGTCTTCCAAAATTTCGGTATTGAGGATGATTAAGCCACTGATAATATCAGGCGCCCAGATATTGCTGGTAAAGGCTAGGAATGCCGCAATTACACCAAAGATACCGGTGGTTTCAAGTAGGCTGTTGGCGCCCCAGAGGTTGATCAAAATAAGAATGGTGGTTAAGACTACAAACACTAGGAGAATGATGTCCACTAAGCGGCTGCTGTAGGTGTCTAAAAACAGGGTTGTGCTGTCCAGTTCTTTTTCCAGGCCAAACTTTTTGCGAGAAAAATACGAGCACAAGCTATAGAAAAACAGCGCCCCGTATACGGTCATCAAGGACATGCCAAACTTAATAAAATAATTTTCGTAATCTTTATTGCTGCCAACAATCACGAGGTCAACGCTATGGAGAATCAATACCAAAACGTTTAAAGATTTAAAAATTCGAATTTTTGCGTCGTTGTCTCGGCCCGTTTCCACAAGATTCATAATGGGACGGGCGAAAATAAACAGCAGAATGTTGAGTGCAAACACCAAGCCGTGCACAGACCACTGTGCTTGGCTTAGCGGGGGAAGAAAGTTGTTTAGGGTATCAAGCACTACTGAACAATCTGCCTAAGTTCGGCGATTTGTGCTTCGGCTTCGCGAACAATCACATTGATTTGCTCGGGCGTTAGTTGACGCTTAGCAAGCCGTACAAAGGCGGGCACAGAGCTTTCGGTCGGCAGACTGGGAATGCCGTCACTGCCTTGAGTGGAATAGAGCACAGCCACTTGCACTAGATCGCAATAATCGAAGGCGTCGTTGTTATCTCGCAGCCAATTGCCGGACTCTTTGGCCACTGTGACTAATTCACTCGAAAAGCCCCAGCGTTCTAATACCATGCCGCCCACCGGACCGCGCAGTGCCGTGGTGGTTAAACTTAGGCGATTCTCATCAGTGGTGAGGTCATAAAAACGTTCAGCGTAGGTTAGCACCACAATTTCGCCTATGGCGTGAATCAGACCTGCTAACAACGCCTCTTCAGGGTTAAAGGCGGGGAGTTGCTTGGCAATAACATAACTGTAGGCGGCGACATTAACACTCTGCTTCCAGATGTTGCGCATGCGATCTTTAAAGATGTGCGACTTAGTTTCAAATAGAGACAGCACGGCGAAGCTAGTCACCAACTGTTTCGTGGTGATAAGGCCCAAGCGTGATATGGCCGCCAAGGTGTCTTCGCAAGGGCTGACGCCTCGATAGAGAGCGCTATTGGCCACCTTGACCAGTTTGGTGGCAATGGCGGGGTCGGTGTTCACCAGTTTGGCCACGTCTGACATATTGCAATCTTGGTTGGCGAGCATTTCACGAATTCGAAACGCTACCTCCGGTAAGCTGGGCAAAATAAAGCGGCCTGCCTTGAGCTCTTGCTCGAACTCAAACATTAAGGCGTGACCTTCTTCCCCAGCCTTTTGTTGCATTTCCTGCACCACGAGCTCTTCGCTCAGGCCGCGTAAGCTGCGCTGTAATTCGTCAAGTACTGAGGCGCTAACAACAAAGAAGTCTATTTTTCCGGCGGCTACGGCTGTGTACATTCTCGGCCGCAGGCGGGCAATGGGGTGGCGGGCATTGTTTTGCCCAGAGCTGATTAGACTTTCGCGGCCGTCTTGAGCTTTGAGTTTAACGCTACCTTTTATCAGGTAAAATTCATCGGCGTCGTAGTCGCCCGCTCTAAATAAAGTGTGCCCGCTCTCAGCAGAACGAATGTCTACGTCTTTAGCCAATAAACCTAAAAGTTTGCGATCGATGCCGTCGAAGGGCGAATATTGAGCCAATATATCAGCTGTGGAAGGTTTTTTGGGCTCTGACATCCGGTGTGCTCTCATGTGACGGGCTTGCGTCCAGTAAACAATGCAAGCCAGCTAATTTTATAGTTTGTTAATAATATTAATAACTTAGCGCTCTATCAAGCAAGTATTTCAGTTTAGAGCGCCCGCAGCCAGCGCAGCCCTCGGTAACGCCACACTATAATTGTAGACTTCACCAACTGGTCTGCCATGAATACCGAGTAAATCCACTGTACAGGTAATTCCAACCAAGTGGCGATCCCGGCTAAGGTAAGGCGAATAAAAACAGCCGAGATTAAGCCCGCGAACAGTGGGAAACGTGTATCGCCGGCGCCGCGCATGGCGCCTCCCAAGACTAAATCTATGGCGAGTATTGGCTGAGCAAGCCCCAGAATGAGCACAAATAACGCTGTAAGCCTCACCACCTCAGGGTCGTCTACCAATAGACGCGCGAGCTCTGTGGAGAAAAATGAGGTTAAAGCGCCGAGGATGGTCATAGTGACCAGTGCTAGTCGCAAGGCGCTGTAGCCGCTCTCAATGGCGCCTTCGCGGTCACCTGCGCCCAGTGATTGACCCACCAGTGAGGCTGCGGCAATGGAAAACCCCATACCAATAACGATGGTGACCGAGAGCAGGCTGATGCCTATACCGTAGGCCGCAAAAGCCTCTGTGCCATGGCGGGCCACAAACCAAACAAACACCAACATGGCGGCCTGCATCATGAACTGTTCAATGGTGGCGGGCATGCACACTCGAATAAATCGAGAAAGATCCGCTTTGGGTGCTTGTGCCGACAGAGAAAAGCCTAATTGCAGACGGTTGTTCATCCACAGAGCCAAATAGGCAAAAGCGCATAGGCTAAACGCCACCCCCCAGCCAATGGCTGCGCCTTGAATCCCCATCGCCGGTAAACCCAATTTTCCGTAGGTGAGTGCCCAGGCCAGAAATACGCTGCTGCTATGACCAAACAAGCCAAGGTAGAGCGGCGTTTTTGCGTCGCCGATGGATCGGCAGGCCGTGCTCAGTACCATGAGTATGGATTGTGAAACGGCAAACAAACTCATCCAGCGGATGTAGGAAACCGCCAAGGGCGCTGAAACATCATCGAGTTTAAAAAAATGACTAATCTCGGGGGCAAAAAAGGCGCTGAATGCGGCAATAATCAAAGCGATGATGATGCCGCTAACAAGACCTAAGCGCGCGTAGGCAGTGGCAAGCTCAGGGTTTTTTGCGCCCCAAGCACGAGAGACTAGAGCGGTAGTAGCAGCCCCCAAACCCATGAGCATGGCCACCAGCACAAAATTAATTCGCTGACCTGCGGTAACGGCCGCTACCGCCGGAGTGCCCAAGCCCGAGACAATTTTAATAATCAGCACACCGGCAATGGTGGCCATTAGGAAAACCCCAATGGACGGGCCGGCAATGGACCAAACGCTGGCCATCATTGAGGGCGATTTGATCTTAGGATTTATTTGGGGGGAGGGCTGGCCCATAGAATCTCTCAGTGTATGAAAGACCATCATAGGGCCTAGTAATAAGCAAAGCGAGTTTTACCAAATATTCACGCGCTTTTCTGGAGCAATATACATTTTGTCGCCTTCTTTAACCTGATAGGTATCGTAGAACACATCAAAATTTTGTAGGGGCCCCAAAATTCGATAAATGTCTGGAACGTGTGGGTCGGTGAGAATTAGGGTGCGTACAAACTCATCGCGCCACTTCCCTTTGCCGGCTTGGGCAAAACTTAAAATGAAACGCTCGTCGCCACTCAATCCGTCAATCACCGGCGCAGGCTTGCCATTCAAAGAGAGCTGGTAGGCGTCATAGGCGATGATAATGCCGGCCAAGTCTCCAATGTTTTCTCCCAGTGAGAGCTCACCATTCAGGCAGGCATCATCAAATGGGCAAAATTGATTAAATTGGGCCACGAGTTTTTTGGTGCGGGCGTCAAACTTTGCACGGTCTTCACTGGTCCACCAATTGCGCAGCACGCCGTCGCCGTCGTTTTTGCTGCCTTGGTCGTCAAAGCCGTGGCCAATTTCATGGCCAATGGTAGCGCCAATGGCGCCGTAGTTGGCGGCGTCATCGGCATCTATTTGAAAGTGCGGCGCTTGTAAGTAACCCGCAGGGAAGACAATTCTGTTTTCCGTTGGAGAGTAAGAGGCGTTGACTGTTTGCGGCGGATACCACCACAATTCTTTGTCCACCGGTTTGCCAATATCGTAGGCGCTTTTGGCGTGTTCAAAGCGATTGGATGCCCAGACATTGGCCAGTAAACTGCTTGAGCCAATCTCTAGAGAGCTGTAGTCGCGCCACTTTGATGGGTAGCCAATTTGTGAGCTGATTTTGTTGAGCTTGTCGTGAGCTTCCACCTTAGTATCGTCTGACATCCAGCTGAGATTTGTCAGCCGTTGGTCCATGGCCTTGAGCAAGTTGGCCACCAGCCCATCCATTTTCACTTTGGCTTCCGGGGGAAAATATTGCTTGATAAAGACCTTGCCCACCAGCTCGCCCATGCGCCCATTCAGCGAAGAAATTGCCCGCTTCCAACGAGGCCTAGGAGCTTCGGCACCGTAAATTGTGCGACTAAAAAAATCAAAATGTGTGGCATAAACTTCGGCGTTCATATGAGCGGCTGAATTGATTATGAGCCGAGCACTGAGGTAGTTTTTCCAAGTGTCTAGGGATTCGTTGGCCACCAGGGCCGCAAATCCTGTCATATAGCTGGGTTGATAAACAATAAGGTTGGGGCTGCCGCTGTAGTCAATGGCGTCCAGAAATTTAACCCACTCAAAACCCGGCGCCAGGTCTGGCAAAGAGGCGATGGGCATGTTGTTGTAATTTTTGTCGGTATTACGGCTGTCCACTTGTGTCCAGTTGTGTTTCGCCAATTTGGTTTCCAGTGCCACAATGCTCACCGCGCGCTGTTTTACATTGCTCATGCCGGCGTAGCCCAGCATTTTCTCTAAGTAGGCCTGATACGCTTTGCGAATATTTTTATTTCGCTCACTGTCGTCTAGATAATATTCTCGGTCTGGCAGGCCAAGACCACTTTGCACCATGTAAAGCGCGTTCATGCGAGGGTTTTTGCGATCGCCAAATACGCCAAAGTCCAGGGGTAAAGTAATGCCCTTTTTATACAGCTGAGCAAATTGCTGCTGCAGTTCGGTTTTCGAGCGAATGGCGGCAATGGCTTTCCAGTCGGCTTGCAGAACTTCAGTGCCTGCCAGTTCGATGGCGGCTTCGTCCATATAAGCATTGTAAAAATCGGCGACCTTCTGCTCGGGGCTACCCTTGGCTAAATCTTGTTTTGCCGACAGATCTTTAACGATGTCTTGCACCGCCTGGGTCATGCGATCGCCAATGTCTGAGCTGGAAGAGAAAATCACTTTGTCGGCAGGAATTTCAGTGTTTTTGTCCCAGGTGCCTGCCGCGTATAGGTAGAAATCGTCCTGTGGTCGCACAGAGCTGTCCATAATGCTCAGGTCAATGCCCGATTTCTTGGCTAGGTCTGGTTTTTCGGGTTGAGTGCTTGTGCAGCCGCTCAGGGTCACAGCGCAGATTAGGCTGGCACTAAGATATTTCCGCATCGATGATCTCCATATTTGTTGGGGTCCTGATCAGTAGTAGTACTGAGGAAGGGCAAACACAAGCGCCTTGCGACTAAGCGACCCAGTTGCGAGATGAATTATAGTCATCACTCCACAACTTGGTCTCTTTGTCAGAGCCTGCTTTAGTACTACTGCGCTTTTGCCAGGGCGGCAAATTGGGTCTCTAGAGTGCGCTGGTCTTTGATGAAGTTGCGAATGCCCTCTGACAACTTCTCGGTGCTCATGGCGTCTTCGTTCAAACCCAGGCGGAACTGCGCTTCGTTTTCTTGGACGCGCTCGGTGATGCCACTGTCTTGTCCAGCAATGAGTTTGCGCTCAATGGTGCCATTGTCGTTGGCCAGCTCTTCCAATAGGCCGGGGCTGATGGTGAGGCGGTCACAACCGGCCAACTGTTCAATTTCACCGGTATTGCGGAAGCTCGCACCCATTACCACCGTGTTGTAATTGTGCTGTTTGTAGTAACGGTAAATGTGACTTACCGAAATGACGCCGGGGTCTTCTTCAGCGCTGTATTCTGTTTTGCTGCCATTAGCCTTATGCCAATCTAAAATTCGACCCACAAACGGGGAAATTAAATACGCACCGGCATCGGCGCAGGCCACCGCTTGAGAAAAACCGAACAGTAAAGTGAGGTTGCAGTTGATGCCTTCTTTTTCGAGAATAGATGCCGCTTGAATGCCTTCCCAAGTGGAGGCCATTTTAATGAGTACGCGCTCTGGGCCAACCCCCATTTTTCCATACAGTTCGATTAGCTCGCGGGCTTTGGCCAAGGTGGCCTTGGTATCAAAACTTAAGCGCGCATCCACCTCCGTAGAAATACGACCGGGAATAATCTTCAGAATTTCGGCGCCTATGCCCACGCCAAAATGGTCTACACAGGAGGCCAGTTGTACAGCGTTGCTGTTCTGATCCGCGCCTGCTTTACTCAGGCTTTGCTGAAGTAAGTTGGCGTATTGTGGCAGTGCGGCCGCTTTCAGTAGCAGCGAAGGGTTGGTGGTGGCGTCGAGCGGTTGATATTGGCGAATGGCTTCAATATCTCCGGTGTCGGCGACAACGCTGGTCATCGATTTAAGCTGATCTAACTTGTTCACAAAAGGTGCCTCAGTTTAGGGAGTTAAGGGTTTTTACGAGTTACTGGGTTTGAATATCATTAACAGTGCAGTGGAGCACACCGTCGCTAAGTCGCGCTTGCACAGCCTCACCTGGCTTGACTGCGGCGCTGTTGTTGAGCACTCGGCCATCGGGCGTCGACACAATGGCGTAACCTCGTCGCAAGGTGTTGAGTGGGCTCACGGCTTGTAGCAAACCTGCCGCCCGGCCGAAACGTTCTTGGCTGGCCACAACTTTCTTGCGGGTTAATTCAGACAGACGCTCTTGTAGGCGAGTCAGGCGCAAGGTCTCTCGATTGAGCCGCTCGCGAGGGTGCTTTGCCTCATGCCGCGAAGCCGTATTGCGCAAGTGTTGTTGGGTATTTTGTATTTTCGCCTTCATGGCGTTTTGCAGGCGCAATTCCAAATTGTCTAAACTTTGCGATTGAGCCTGAAGGCGCTCGCCGGGGTGGCGTAAACGAGAGCGCAGCCACTCCACTTTTTGGCGTCGCTGGGCGAGGCCGCGCTTCAGCACTTCCTCTAAAATAATTTCGTAGCCGGTGAAAGTTTGCAGCCAGTCGTCGCCGTCGGGTGACAATATTTCGGCGGCGGCTGAAGGTGTTGGGGCGCGAACATCGGCGACAAAATCGGCAATGGTGAAATCCACCTCATGACCCACCGCGCTGACAATGGGCAAGTGGCTGTTGGCAATGGCGCGGGCCACAATTTCTTCGTTAAATGGCCACAAATCTTCCAGTGATCCTCCGCCGCGCCCAACAATTAAGACGTCGAACAAGCCGGCACGGTTAGCTGTGTCAATGGCGCGTACAATTTGCGGCGCAGCTTCTTGGCCCTGCACCGCCACCGGTAACACCGTCACAGGAATGGACGGAAAACGGCGTTCTAATACCGTGAGAATGTCGTGAATAGCGGCGCCACTGGGAGAGGTAATCACGCCGATGTGATTGGGTAAGCTTGGCACCTCGCGCTTGCGCTCTGGCGCAAACAAACCCTCTTGCTCCAATTGGTATTTCAGAGCTTCGAAAGCGCGTTGTAGTGCGCCGTGACCGGCTTCTTCCATGTGCTCAGCAATTAGCTGGTAGTCGCCACGGCCCTCATAGAGGCTCACCTTGGCACGCAATAAAATCTGTTGGCCTTGTTCAGGCTGGAAACGCACCCCCATATTGCGGTTGCGAAACATCGCGCAGCGTACCTGAGCCTTGCTGTCTTTCAGCGTAAAATACCAATGTCCCGAAGATGGACGGGCGAAGTTGGAGATCTCCCCCTCGATCCAAAGTAGGGGAATCTGTGTTTCCAGCAGCATTTTGGCTTTGCGGTTCAGTTGGCTGACGGAAAGAATGGTTTTAGTGGCCGCGGGCATTAGGTAGCTCTGTTGTTCAAAGGGGAGTCTCTGCTATGAGAAGGGGCCTCTGCTCTAAAGGGGCAGGCCCAGTTACTAAAGCCACAATGTAATGGAAATTGAATGGGATGAATAGAGGTAGGGCAGTAAAAATCCAACACTTGTGTCAGCTTTTTTGCTGCTGCAGACTATCTTCACTCTATCTTCTCTATACCTATTTCTAAATTCCTGCCAACCGGCTATAATTCGGCGCTTCTTTTAGATCCTCCAAAAGGTTGAATGCTATATGTTGCGCATTGCTCAAGAAGCCCTCACGTTCGATGATGTCTTGCTGGTTCCCGGGTATTCCGAGATTACGGCAAAAGACGTCAGCTTGAAAACTCAGCTTACCCGCGGCATCAAATTAAATATCCCCTTAGTGTCTGCTGCGATGGACACCGTTACTGAAGCTCGCCTAGCCATTTCCATGGCACAGGAAGGCGGCATTGGCATTATTCACAAGAGCATGTCCATAGAACAACAAGCCGCTGAAGTGCGTCTGGTTAAAAAATACGAAGCGGGCGTTGTTAAAGACCCCATTACTATTGAAGCCGATGCGACCATCAGTGATCTAGTAGCTCTCACTCGAATGCATAACATTTCCGGTGTGCCCGTTGTTGAACACGACAACCTTGTGGGTATTGTGACGGGTCGCGATGTGCGTTTTGAAAATAACTTGAGCGCTTCTGTGTCGAGCATCATGACAGCAAAAGAAAAATTAGTGACTGTGAAAGAGGGCGCCTCTGCCGATGAGGTTCGCAGCCTGCTGCACAAGCATCGCATTGAAAAAGTCTTAGTGGTGAACGACGAATTTAAACTTCGCGGTTTGATCACCGTGAAAGATATGAACAAAGCCGAGCGCTACCCCACCTCGTGTAAAGACCCAGAAGGTCGCCTTCGGGTTGGCGCTTCTGTTGGTACCAGCCCCGATACCGACGACCGCGTTGCGGCTTTGGTGAAAGCGGGCGTTGATGTTCTGGTGGTAGACACCGCACACGGCCATTCTAAAAATGTGATTGACCAGGTTCGCAAAATTAAGCAAAACCACCCACTGGTGCAAGTGATTGGCGGCAACATTGCCAGCGGAGCGGCGGCCAAGGCGCTCGCCGAGGCCGGCGCCGACGCCGTTAAAGTGGGCATTGGCCCCGGTTCAATTTGTACAACCCGTATTGTCAGCGGTGTGGGTGTGCCGCAAATTTCGGCCATCGCCAATGCCGTTGAAGCACTTCAAGGCACCGGCATTCCGGTGATTGCCGACGGTGGTATTCGTTTTTCTGGCGACGTAGCGAAAGCCCTTGTGGCGGGCGCGCACTGCGTAATGATGGGTTCCATGTTGGCGGGCACCGAAGAAGCGCCGGGCGAAGTGGAGTTGTATCAGGGCCGCACATATAAAGCTTATCGTGGTATGGGTTCACTGGGCGCCATGGCGCAGACACAGGGTTCTAGCGATCGTTATTTTCAAGACGCTAGCGCCGGCACAGAAAAATTAGTGCCTGAAGGCATTGAAGGGCGAGTGGCTTACAAGGGACCACTGGCTGCCATTGTTCACCAAATGATGGGTGGCGTTCGCTCTGCAATGGGTTACACCGGCAGCATTGACATGAACACCATGCGCACTGTGCCAGAATTTGTGCGAGTGACTTCAGCGGGCATGAGCGAAAGTCATGTACACGATGTTCAAATCACCAAAGAGGCTCCCAATTATCCCATTGGCGGCCGTTAGAGAGACAGTATGACTCAGGATATTCACGCACAACGTATTCTTATTTTAGATTTTGGTTCTCAATACACCCAGCTGATTGCCCGCCGTGTGCGGGAAATTGGTGTTTACAGTGAAATTCGCGCTTTCGACATGAGCGCTGAAGACATTCGCGATTACAACCCGCGCGGCATTATTCTTGCCGGCGGCCCCGACTCCGTCACCGAGGCTAACTCTCCTCGCGCCAACCCCTTAGTGTTTGAACTGGGGGTGCCGGTGTTAGGCATTTGTTACGGCATGCAAACCATGGCCGAGCAATTGGGCGGCAAAGTAGAAGGTTCCGACGTGCGGGAATTTGGTTACGCCCAGGTGAAGGTTGAAGGCAAAAGCGCGCTTCTGAAAGACATCAAAGATCACGTAGGGCAAGACGGCAGCTCCTTGTTAGACGTGTGGATGAGCCACGGCGACAAAGTAGTGAGCATGCCAGAAGGTTTCAGCCTTATGGCCTCCACCGATTCCTGCCCCATAGCGGGCATGTTTTGCGAAGAGAAAGATTTCTACGGCGTGCAGTTTCACCCCGAAGTGACACACACTTTGCAGGGCGAGCGTATCTACGAGCACTTCGTGCGCGAGTTGTGCGCTTGTGAGCCTTTGTGGACTCCGGCCAACATTGCCGAAGACGCTATTCGTAAAGTGCGCGAGCAAGTGGGTAGCGACAAAGTGCTCTTAGGTTTGTCGGGCGGTGTAGACTCCTCAGTTGTGGCCGCCATGTTACAGCGCGCCATTGGCGATCAGCTGACCTGTGTTTTTGTCGACAACGGCTTGCTGCGTAAAGACGAAGGCGACCAAGTCATGGACATGTTTGCCAAGAACATGGGCGTGAAAGTGATTCGTGCCGACGCTGAAGAGCTGTTTCTAGGTCGTTTGTCGGGCGAAGCCGATCCCGAGAAAAAGCGTAAGATTATTGGCAATACCTTCATCGACGTTTTTGACGAAGAAGCCACCAAGCTCAAAGACGTTAAATGGTTGGCCCAAGGCACCATTTACCCAGACGTTATTGAATCGGCGGCAGGCAAAACCGGCAAAGCTCACGTCATTAAATCTCACCACAATGTGGGTGGATTACCTGATGATATGCAGTTTGAGTTGGTAGAACCCTTGCGCGAACTGTTCAAAGACGAAGTGAGAAAAGTCGGTCTGGAACTTGGCTTGCCATACGACATGGTCTATCGCCACCCCTTCCCGGGGCCGGGTTTAGGTGTGCGTATACTAGGGCAAGTGAAAAAAGAATACGCCGACATACTCCGTGAAGCAGACTCCATATTCTTAGAAGAATTACACGCCGCCGATTGGTATCACAAAACCAGCCAGGCCTTCGCCGTATTCCTGCCGGTTAAGTCTGTAGGTGTAGTGGGTGACGCCCGTCGTTACGAGTGGGTAATTGCACTTCGTGCCGTAGAGACTATCGACTTCATGACCGCACGTTGGGCGCATCTGCCATACGTATTATTGGAGAAGGTGTCTAACCGCATCATCAACGAAATTCCCGGTGTTTCTCGAGTGGCCTACGACGTTTCCAGCAAGCCCCCCGCAACCATCGAATGGGAGTAGGGGCAAACAGCGGGGTCAAGTCTTGCCTTTTGCCTTTTTCTTTTGCCTTTTTCTTTTGAATAGGCCCGCATTGATCGCAGATTGAATGTGGGCTTGGTTCACTACTTAAGTTGTTAGATTAAGGGTAGGCGAAGGTAAAGCTTAATACCGAGTAGTTGCCAGCAAGAGCTGGATTGTAAAACCTCATTGTATGCAATGGGGTTTTTTTGTTTCTGCTCAAGTAAAAATGAGGGTATTGTGGCTTGCAAGCTTCCTTAATACTGCGGTGCTATATATTGTGGTAGATTCTGCTTAAAAAATGGACGCCAGCCTTGTCGGCTGAAACGAGTTGCTATTGACCGATAAGAGGTTCGCGAGATTAGGTCTAAACTGATTTTTGGTAATCCCAAGTCGGCGGTCTACCGAATTGAAGTTAAGCTATATACTGATAGACTTAGCCCTCAATAAAAATAAATTACAAGGATTAGCGCTCCAATATTACGGCGCTACCGTTTGTTAGAGGAATGTATTCAGTGAAAGATATTTTGATTATTGTCTTATTGGCCGCTGGTCACTTGGGCTTTTCGCACTCTGTTTTCGCTGAGCGAACCTATGAAAGAGAGGCGCCTCCTCGCGAACTAAGCCCAGCGCAAGCGAAATTAGCTGCGAGTAACTATCAAAAATACTGCGCGCTTTGTCACGGTGACAACCGTGAAGGCCACAAAAACGATCATGCTCCCTCCTTGCGCAGTAAAAGCTTATTTGAATCGGGTGTTCCTCATTCCATTCTGCGCCCAATGTCTTATGGTCGGGTGGGCACGGCAATGGGAGGCTATTTAGATGAAGTTGGCGGCCCAATGACGCTGGATGAAACCTGGGATTTAAGCTACTGGCTGTTTTGGCAATCTGGTGCTGAAAGGGTAAAGCTTAGCGAGAAGCCCGTGATAGGGGATGTTGTTCAGGGGCAAAAAGTGTTTAAAGAAAACTGTACCGCTTGTCACGGAAAAAACGGCGAAGGTATTACCGCTCCGGCTTTAGCTAATCAATCTTTTTTGGCTCACAATAAAGATGAATTCATACGTTACGCTATCGAACAAGGCCGCGATGGCACACCTATGCCATCTTTTTCGGGCAAATTGTCAGCCGCGGACATCGATAACGTAACCGCCTATATTCGCAGTAAAGCCAGTGAAGCAAAAATCTCTAAGATTCAACTGAAAAAACTACCAACACCAGATCAATACGTAGTCAATCCAGGCAATGGTGACCCAGAGTTTGAACTACAAGATGGAAAGTTTGTTTCTTCCGAAGATTTATTTGCGGCCATGAAGGCTAAAAAGCGATTAGTTTTGTTAGATACCCGTGTACCGTCCGTGTGGCAGCGGGCCCATTTAGAGGGCTCTGTACCCTTTCCTTATTATTCCAATCTAGAAAAACGCATGCACGAGTTGCCAAAAGATGTGCAAATCGTTGCTTATTGCTCTTGTCCTAGAGCTGCAGCTGAATACCTCACAGCACAATTAGAGCAATTGGGTTTTGATAATACAGCCGTGCTTTACGAAGGAATATTTGGTTGGATGAACCTAGGGTACCCAGTGGTCCGTGCTGCAGGTTTGGGGTCAGAGTAAAAACCACTCTATTAGAAAAGGCAAAAGACAAGACTTGACCCCATCTGTGACCAAGACACCGGGGTCAAGTCTTGCCTTTTGCCTAACCGACAGAAAGTTTAGGGTCAAAGTAAAAACTGCAGCATTCAGCGCCAATATTGGACTATAAACCGCCTTAAATCCTACTATGCAACCAGCGGTTGACAAATTGACGAGCTGAATTGCTAGTCTGCAACTATCTGATTTCCTACAATTTATCTCAATTACAAGCGAAGGTATGAGGCAAATGATTTTAGCAGACAAGATTATCAGATTGAGAAAACAATTAGCTTGGTCGCAGGAAGAGCTGGCCGAAAAGATGGGTGTTTCGAGGCAATCCGTTTCCAAATGGGAGAGCACTAACAGCATACCTGACTTAAATAAGATCATTAAGTTAGCCGATATTTTTGACGTTTCAACAGATTTTCTCCTGAGAGACGATATGGACACTGCGGAGTACCTTGGTGAAGGTAAGGAGTCTGATATCGCCCAAATCAGCTTGGAACAGGCATTAAAGTATGTCGATATTAAGATGGAAGTGGCTTATCTCATCGCGAAAGGGGTTGCTTTATGCGTCTGCTCAGCGGTACCTCTCTTTTTCCTAGTGGCAATGGCTGAAACAAACCAGTTCAACTTGAGCGGCGATATGGCCGCCGCTTTAGGGATAGCGGGTATTTTGGCAATGGTTTCTGTAGGCGTAAGCTTTTTCTTGAAAACCACTCAGTTCGAAAGAGACCTAGCTCTTATCGATAGTGAGCGTTTTGAGTTGTCTTTTGGAGTGCATAGCGTTATCACTGAGAAGTTGCAAAGTTTCACGGGTGTTTATCATAAGCGCCTTTCACTCGGGATCTCTCTGTTCATTTTCAGTGCAATGCCCCTGCTGTTCGTAGCAATATTATCAGGTAGGTCTGAAATGCCCTTGCTGATGCTAATTGTGATGCTTCTTATGATAGCAATAGGGATATACGCTGTGTTGCCAGTGACGACCAAGTTCAAGGCATACAATGATATCTTGAAAGAGGGCGATCACGAGGTAGGTAAAAGTAGGAGTACTAAGCGGGCAGAGATGTTGGCTGCGTTTTACTGGCCGCTGTTAGTCGCGGTTTATCTGGGTTGGAGTTTATGGACAATGAATTGGGGGGTGACCTGGATAATATGGCCTGTTGGAGCCGCTGCTTTCGCGGCCCTAGTGGGGCTCATGAATCTATTGGATAAAGGTGCTTCAAGGCAAGTTTAGGGTCAGAGTCAAAACCACTGCCCTGATACGTTCATCGTCCCTCACAAAGTTGGCTGAAATATCGTGGGAAGTGCAAAATGTTGTTTCCTTCAAATAAAAAGGCAAAAGACAAGACTTGACCCCATTGCTCCATTAGTGTGTGACTGGAGCATTAGATCGCAAGCGAAAATAGGAGTGAAGGGGTCGTATGAAAACAATAGGAATGCTTGGTGGAATGAGCTGGGAATCTACAGCCAGCTACTATAAAGCCTTAAACGAAGGCGTTAAGAAATCCTTGGGGGGCCTCCATTCAGCAAAGGTCTGTATGTATAGTGTAGATTTCGATGAAATTGAAAAATTACAGCATCAGGGTGATTGGGGTGAAACAGCGAAAATTCTGTCTAAGGCCGCGGTGTCAGTTGAAGCTGGCGGCGCTGATTTTCTGCTAATTTGTACCAATACAATGCATAAAGTAGAGAAAGAGATCGCCAGCCAAATATCAATCCCTATCCTTCATATAGCCGATGCTACGGCTGAGAGGCTTCAAAGGGAAAACATAAAGCGCGTTGGTTTGCTTGGCACTCAATTTACAATGGAGCAAGATTTCTATAAAGGCCGAATAACGGATAGCTACAATATTGAAGTGCTAATCCCAGATTCTGAAGAACGAAAAGTTGTCCATGACGTTATATATTCGGAATTATGCCTCGGTAAAATCGTCGATTCCTCGAGAAACAAATATCTAGAAATTATAGAAAGTCTATATGCAAAAGGCGCTGAGGCAATTATTTTGGGTTGCACGGAAATAGCCCTACTTGTTCAGCAGCAACATACATCGGTGCCTTTATATGACACGACAGAGATTCATGCAGAGGAGGCGGTAAAGCTTGCAGTAAGTTCAGGGTCAGAGTAAAAACTCTTGGAAAAGAAAGGTAATGCCAGAAGGCTCTTTTGATCATTTACAAAAGGACATAGAACTTTGAAAAAAACAATCCTAATTATTCTGGCATTCTCTGTAGTCGCTAGTATTCTTTTTGCGGGTGTCATCACCCAAGACGGTGAGTTGATAAACCCTCAGGGAAAAGGCAACATCACTTTGGATGCTGGAACCTTTGAAGCATTCCCCCTACCTGAATACGCCGCGAAACATCTCTCTAAGGGTTACAAAAGTTATTTTGTCGAGGTGGAACCAGGGATTAAAGTACATGTACTTGAAGTAGGGACAGGGCTCCCTGTCTTCCTACAGCATGGCAATCCGACTTCGGGGTTTCTATACCGAAAAGTGGCTGAAGAGCTGCCGAAAGATAGGCTTCGCCTGATCATGCCGACCCTAGTGGGCTTGGGTTTTTCAAGTAAAATTCCCGCGAGCGCGCACACCCTAGATAATCATACACGCTGGATAAACAGTGTGTTGAAGCAATTGAAATTGACCGAGTTGGTCTATGTGGGGCAGGACTGGGGTGGGCCAATTGGAATGGGCGCACTTGCCCAATCACCAGGGCTGCTTAAAGGGGCTGTGATACTCAACACCGGGTTTAACGCCCCAACAGAAGCAATGGATCTATCCAGTACTCACGCTACGGTCAAGACACCCGTCGTAGGGGAGTTGATGCTTGAGGTATTTGTCTCGATATTTGACCAGTTGCATAAAGTGCAGGGTGACCCCAGTGGATTTACTGCTGAGGTGGCGGGTCTGTACGGAAAGCCTGTGATGGAAAGCGGTAACGCTAAAGCGCCATTGGCGATGATGCGCATGGTTACCGATGGTCCAGATCACCCAAGTGCTGCTGCAATGAGAATTATTGAAAAATATGTCCATAGTTTGGATATTCCTGCCGAGATTGTTTGGGGCATGAATGACCCAATCTTGGGTAAAGCCTTACCCAAGATGAAGCAGAATTTTCCCAAGGCGCCCGTCACTGAAACGGAGGGCGGTCATTTCCTGCAAGAGGAAGTTCCCGGTGATATTGTGATGGCTCTGTTGCGAGTGATTGATCAGGTTCAAAGTATAGGCTCAGATTAAAAACGGGGAGCGGGGTCAAGTCTTGTCTTTTGCCTTTTCCATCGTCGTGTTCATTGCGCCGGACCAGAGAACGGAAGGAGTAAACTAAGACTTTATTCTGTGTACATCGAAAATAGAATCCTAAAATTGCATACTTCTAGTTAGAACAGAAGCAGGTAGGTGGCCCGCTCACATGGAACCTTCTTGCAATTTGTGCTTCTAAAGGGCTCTTGCTTCTTGGTGTTGAGCTTAGTACACAGATGGATTATCTACGGACAGATTTTAGTGATTTTGAAGATATCAAATTATCTGATATTTTTGACGTGGATCTGATCGCTGACCCTGATCACCCTAAAATCGTTCGCGGATTATTTATTAATGAGGATGATTTTCAAGGGCGATTGGCCCAGCGGCATGAATTATCTGCTTGGGCTAAATGGCAGAACGGTCTATTTGTTGCCTTAGTCATGATAGCGGCCTATTCATGGCACCTTGTTCAATTTACTAGTAAGCCATTATTTACAGGTCCACAAAGAAAGACGCAAACTATAAGCGTTGCGCTTTCAATGAAGGAAAATATCGTAGATTCGCAAGTAAATGAATCATCGATTGAACAAGCGTTGCCCGTCGAAGAAGCAGTCGTTGACAAGGCGTCTATCGCTGATAATTTATCCACCATTAACGAAATACCTAAGACAACAAAACTCGTTGAAAATAACGGCGATAGTCAAGTAAATGATATGGCCGGAACCGAGAATTCGTCGTTGGGGGGCTTGTCTTATCGACAATCAATTGAGACCTATGTCAAAGACCTTAATAATAACGAAGTATATTCAGAAAAAAGTGTGGGATCTGGAGGTACACCCCTCAAGGAAGGCGTTATGGTGTTTGATTCGAAATTGAAGGAAAAGCTAGAAGGTAGCTATGTTACCGATATGAATTCAAAAAAAAGGAGCGGTAAAACAGATGTTTATACAGACGTTCATGGTAGTGACGTATCTCGAATAGGGAATAGTTGCGTTACAACTATAAGAAATCCAGGCATAGGAGAGTGGACTTACATCAGCTCTTGCACGCAGCCGCCCGATAAACTGCGTCGCTTTGGTCGGGAGGTTAGCAAACCAAGTTTAGGGGAAGGTCGCCTCAAACCTTAATTCAGACGCGTGCCGCTGCCCTTCGCATTTTGTATTACAACACGGTAGTATTTTAGGTAAATACAGGGAATTTTGTATGGTGATAGAAACAATTATTGGCGCTGCCGAGGTGTCTTTGAGCTTGCTTGAACTTGCATTAAAGGCTAAAGGGGCTCTGATTGCGCCAAAAAATGACGACTTCTTAAATTATGATACAAGTTACCTCCTTGGTGTATACGCTGAAGAAACATCGATTTCTCATTACATACCTTATAGTGAATTGATTAGCCTATACCCTGAAAGTAAGAGGGTGAAAATTGAAACTAATGCTAGGAAGTTCCTATACCACCCTCGAAACCAAGAGTGGGCAAGAATTTCTGACCTTGGATTCTCTAAGCTTATAGAATCCAAAAGAGTGAAGAATAATGAAGGCGCAATTAGGCTTCAAAAGACCAGAGAAGATGAGGAGGAAATAACGCTTTCTCTACAAAAGGCTTCCTATTTCGACCAATGTAAATCTAATCTAATATTGGATTGGGTTGACGGCACAGAGGATAGGATCTCCCTTAGATTGTTGTTAAGAGGCGTTTACGGCGGAAGCTTACCCGACCTAAACGACAGGAGTATGGCTAATACGATCGGAATAGCGTCGCTTATTTATTATAGAGAGGGTGATGAATATATCCCCTATATGGTTAAGCGTGTCCAAAAGGTGGGAGTCTTTCCCGGAGGCGTTCATTGCACGTCTTCGGGAGTAGCAAAATGGCCATCAAATTCAACTGATGATAGTTTCGAAAATTTCTTTACGACGCACATGTATTCGGAGCTTGAAGAAGAGGTTGGGCTCACGAAAGATGATATTGAAGAGCTTGTGCCTATTGCTCTATGCAGGGAATTTTCTCGTGGTGGAAAGCCGCAGATTTTTTTCTCAGGCTTCACAAACTTGTCTAAGAAGCAGCTCATAGAAAAGAGAGTGAAAGCACAAAAGACGATAAAAGACATGAATTTGTGGCCTGAAATTGAACAGAAGAAATGGTATCACTCAGAAATTGTACTGAATACGGATGAACTGCTGGGATCGATAAAGAAGCATAAAATCACTTTGGAAGGGGTTGCCTCTCTATATTATGGAATAAAATACTTGCAGCGAAGGGAGTAAGGGGTCAAGTCTTGCCTTTTGCCTTACACATCGCCGTGTCATTGCATTAGGCCGTAAGGCAAAAAGCAAGACTTGACCCCCAGGCTGTGACCCCCAGGCTGTCCCTGGGAACCTAAAAAATTACCCCAACTATAGATATTATATTCTCCTCGCTTATAATTGCTCCAAATACAAATGATATTCATTTGGCTTATTGCCAAGTGATCATGATACGGAGCTCAAACAAATCGCCCAGGAATCTGCCAACACAGCCACGGCCCCTGAATTCAGCATACTGATCATCGAAGACGACCCCGTATTAAGCGAGCAGCTCTGCAAGCTATTACAAGGCGAAGGCTTTGGCGTTGATGCCTGCTACAACGGCTGTACGGGTATGGTAGCCGCCTCGAGTAATCATTATCAGCTCATACTTCTGGACGTCATGCTGCCAAAAATGAGTGGTTTCGAGCTGCTCGCCAATCTGCGTGAACATAGCCAAGTACCGGTGATTATTTTATCGGCCAAAGGCGCGGAGGAGGAGCGGATCAAGGGCTTGCGCAATGGAGCCGACGATTACATTTCCAAACCCTATAATTCCCAGGAACTCTTGCTGAGAATTGAAGCCCTATTACGGCGCTGTCACCCTAGCTTGATAAGCAATGCCCCCTGGACACAAACTCTGGACTCGCTAAGCGTCAATCGTGTCACCCACAAGGTGCAAGTGGGGTCAAACGCCATAAACTTCACGCCGATAGAATTCAAACTGCTGCGAACGCTAATGTCATCACCCGGGGAAATTTTGTCCAAAGCCCTTTTGTATCAAATTGTTCTGAATCGTTCCTATAGCAGCTATGACCGGAGTTTGGATATGCACCTCAGCCGAGTTCGGCGCAAACTCAACGCCGCGGGGTGGGATGGGTCGCGTCTGCAAACTGTGCATGGCAAAGGATATTTGTTGTCATGAACCGCCCATTGCTGTGGAAGCTCTGTTTAATTGTGGCCATTGGCACGGTTCTGTTGTTTTACCTTGTTAACCTCTTGGCTTCTCAAACGGAAGAGCGTTTGAGCCATCTGACAGAGGCCCACAAGCAACAGATCAATGACTATGCGGATCGTGCAAAACAGTTTTATCTGGCGGGCGATACTGAAGGCCTACAAAGCTGGATGGAAGAAATACAAAGCAGAGAAAATACCTGGGCGGCGATTGTAGAGTCGAAGGTAAGTACTGTCGCCGGCGGTGAATTGAATGAGTATTTCTACCAATACTACGGCATTGGTCGCGGACTTCAGTATATGTTGCATCCCTGGTTGGTAAATCCTCTGATGGAAGTCGATTTTCCAGACAGCAATATTCATTTTCTTATCCGGCTACCGGAGCGCATGCGGCCCGGTATTTTCCCTTATTTGGGTTTTGCGAACCTGACTTTACAAATTGTTTTACCGTTGATACTCCTGACCTTAATTTCATGGATGTTGTATCAACACATCATGTCGCCGCTGCGAAAACTGGAGGTGGCAACCCGCAAATTTAGTCAGGGGCAGTTTGACATTCGCGTACGGGATTTAATCGGTAATCGTAGTGATGAACTCGCGGAACTAACAAGCACCTTTGATCGGATGGCCTCTAGAATCAGCGACTTGATTATGGGGCAGCGACAGCTGATTTCTGATTTATCTCACGAATTGCGTACACCTTTAGCCAGGCTCGATGTTGCTCTCGAATCCGTCAAGAAAGAGCAGGGTGGGACAGACTGCATTGAACGTGTGGAGAAAGAATCTCTGCAAATTCGTAAATTGGTGGAAGATACTTTAACTCTGGCCTGGCTAGAAAATGAGAGACCCTTGCTAACGGCAGAAGACATTGATTTGGTGGATTTGATTGACGTGGTGGTGGAAGACGCGCAATTTGAATTTCCGGGTCGTCACATAAATGTCGTGTTACCAGACAGTGCGCCGCTGGAAAAAAGTAACCACCGTTCGCTGGGTCAGGCTTTAGAGAATGTTATTCGCAATGCTATGCGGTTTACACCCCTCGGTAAGTTTGTAAAAGTATCGTTGACCTCCACGAAGAACCATTATCAAATTGATATTGTTGACCAAGGGTCGGGTGTGCCAGAGGAATTTTTGGAGAAAATTTTCCAGCCATTTTTTCGTGTAGACAGCGCCCGGCAAGACACCGCCAGCAATTTTGGTCTGGGGCTTGCGCTGGCGAAGCGGCAAATTTCAGCCATTGGTGGTCAGGTGCACGCGCTCAATGGCGGGGCGGGTGGTTTGTTAATGCGTATTGTTTTGCCCCGCTAGATTTAAATCCTCAGCGCTACGGAAATTATTACTGCGGCTAAGCTTGCCACGAGCAACGATGGAACTCCGCGAGGCTGATAGCTGAGCAGCAGTGCTTGGGTCAAGGCGGCAAGCGTTACCCAAGCGCCTAAATAAACTAACCCTAGAGAGAGCCCCTTAGCCTCTGCCAGCACCAATGCTGAGGTAATGAGGCAAGAAAAACCCACGCATTTGAGAATGCGGGTCTGCAGGGTCGTCAATTTTTTAAAGTTTGGTAGAGCATTTTTACGGTTTCGTTTAGTCGCCAAACTCAAGAGACACAAACCCAGAAGACAAAGGCTGAAGCTTGAAATCATCATACTTTGACCCCAGCAGCTGAATTTTCCACGCTGGGGTTTGGAATACGTCGGCGAAGTTTATTGAAGGCGATGGCAAAGCACATCGCCAGCACAAGCATGAAAAGATCAAACCCAGCCATTACCCAATCGCCTTGTAATAACGCTTTGCCGAGATGGTGCTCTGACGTCGCCGCATTAAGCACCGGAATAAATGCGTATACCATCGTGGCGAACATGAGTTGCTCGCACCACAAACTTTTCAGAGAGGTTTTTTTCCAGCGTAAAAAGGGGTGAAGTAGGGCAATTCCCCAAACGATAAATAAGCTGTTCATTTCCCAGTGGGCGCGAGATGCTAGATCTACAGGCAATAGCCGATTGGCCCAAAAATACGCCGCGATGGCAATGGGTAAGCCGACGATAGTGCCTAGATTTAAGCGGTCAACGAGGGCCAAACCCCTGACTCCACCGCCAGACATTGTATGTTTTTTGCGGCGATTGACGGCCCAAAGCAGGGAGCCAGTTGCCATCATTCCTGCTCCCATCAGGCCAGATAAAAAGTACAGCCAGCGCAACAGTGGGCGCGCGAATAATCCTTCGTGCAGAATTTCCATCGTGTCGTAAAAGCTTTTGGCGGAAGAATGTTTGCTAGCGTCTTCTTCTGGGTCATACAGTTCTCCGCTTACGCCGTCATAGTGGATGGGCTTGTGCTGCTCAATGCCCTCGTTAGCCAGTACGCCCATCTCAATCACAGCATTTTTGTCGCCGGGGTGTTTGATGGCAACATAGTTAATGAGTCCTCCGTCACTGCGTTTCAATGCATCGTTGTAGAGGCTTACCGTTGACATGGAATTGGCTGAAATCCCAGTGGCGCTGCGGGAATCATGCTCAGTAAATACTTCGTCGTATATCGCTCTTAGACCTTCGCCCACCCCATAACTGGACGCCGGCACGGGTAACATGGTGCTGAACATCAGTAGCATTAAACCACTGTAGGTGATCATCAAGTGAAAGGGCAGTGGCAGTACACCAAATAAATTATGTAAGTCCAGCCAAGATCGCTGCTTGTGTCGGCGGAAGCTGAAGAAATCTTTGAAAATACGCCGATGGATAATCACTCCACTGATGATGGCGACCAACGTAAACATTGCCGCCAGGCTGGTCAGCGCATAGGCCAGCCAGCCGGGAATGTAATGCAATGCATAGTGGAGACGGTACAAGAACTCGCCACCTTCGGTTTCGCGAGTGATAACGGGCTCACCGGTGTTTGGGTTTAGTTTTTCGTTGTGCCAGAGCCCACGGGCTCCGGTCTCTGGTGTGGCGGCCTCGTGCCACCAAATGGAAAAAAATGGGCTCCGCCCAAGGGGCAATTCGATATAGGTTTCAGTGGCATTGGTGGCGACTTGATCAAGGCGCCGCTCTGCTGTTTCAATAAACTCCGAGGCGCTAATGGAAGATTCCTGCAGAGGAATTTCCGGTTGCATCCAGCGCAGTATCTCTTCGTCAAAATAGCCTGTAGAGCCTGTTACGAACATGAAGTAGAGAAGCCAGCCCAGCACTAAACCCGACCAGGTGTGCAGCCACGTCATTGAGTGACGAAAGCTCATGCGGCACCCCCTGTGATCGAATGCACTCCCCAGATCGACATCGCAATCAGTCCAGTGAAGACCATCCCTAGCCAACTGAGCATTGCTGTTTTAGCTGAAAAAGCCCAAATAACCGCGAGAGCATAAAATAAAAAGCTCAGCATCATACTGATCATGACCGCTTCGGCCTGAGCCATTGGCAAAGCGCTCGCGAAAGCAATGGCCAAAAGGTTAGAGACGGCGTAACCGCCAACAATTGCCGCAACGGAGCGTGATAAAACAGAATCAGGGGATCTTCTCATGTGTGTTTCTAATGTCGTCCATTCATTGGTTCGGGGTCCATCGTTTTGAAAGCGGGGCTACTCTAGCGCGGTCGATAGGCGTACCGCAAATGTAACAAATGCAAAGTTGCTGTTACTTGCGAATCTAAACGAGGATAATTCTCATTATCAACTAATTCACTGAAGGTCCAATAGACATGCAAATACTCTGCAACAAGAAACCTCTGGCTGTGCTGATTGCGGCGGCAAGTGGTATATCCGGCTCTGCTGTCGCTGAAAACGATTCGGTCCCCGTAGAAAGTGACTTTTTGGAGACGGTTGTGGTTGTGGGGCAAGCAACTAACGCAAAGATTACCTATGAGGACTTAGAAGCCTACCAAGCTAATAACCTGGCGGATGTATTCAGGTTAGCACCCTCGATATCGGTAGGAGGCGGCGCGAGCGGCATTTCTCAGAAGATCTACATTCGTGGATTGGAAGACTCCATGATCAATGTCACCGTTGACGGTTCACCGCAGACATCCACGCTGTTCCATCACATTGGCCGCGTTACCATCGACCCAGACTTGCTGAAGGAGGTTGAAGTACAGTCAGGCGCAGGTGAGGCCACCAGTGGTGCCGGAGCTATCGGCGGCTCTGTGCGATTTATAACCAAAGATGTTAACGATTTGTTGGCGGAGGATAAGTCTTTTGGCGCGAAAATTAAGACAAGCTATTTCAGCAATAATGGCGAGCAGTATAGCGCTTCTTTGTATGGTCGCCTGAGCGACGACTGGGGTGTGCTGGGCTATTTTAGCGATATCGATCGCGACAACAGAGAAGGTGGTGATGGTGTCGAAATGGATGGCACTTCCGCCAAGCAAAGCTTGGGCTTTGTTAAGCTCAGTGGAGATATCACGGAAAATCAACATCTCTCACTGAGCTTTGAAAGTCGCGAGGAAGAAGGCGAATTTACCCGTTGGCCCAATTGGAGTCCGCTGGAAGGCAGCCCGCTGTATGCCGGTGAGGGCGCGCGCGATACTTTTGTGGCCAATTATCAATTCACCCAGAGTGAGCTGATAAACCTCGAGGTATCGGCCTATCACACCGAATCAAGTTTCCAACGCGACCTCTGGACCTGGGGTGCTGAGATCACCAGTTATGGCTTTGATATTCGCAATACCAGTGTTGTTGGAGAGCATCGCTTCAGCTATGGAATTGATTTACGCGAAGACGAAGTAGAGAGTGGTGAATACGATGTCTCGGCCGCTCATCGCGAGGAGGGTGATGTCTTGGGTGTCTATTTTCAGGCGCATTCACAAGTTACGGAGAAATTACTGCTGAGTTATGGCGCACGTTATGACGCCTACGATTTCGAGCAACTTTTACAAAATGAAGACAGCGCGCCACTGGCTAAAATCGACAGTTCGGAAATCAGTGTAAACGCAGGTTTTGAATACAGCATTACAGATGAATGGGCCTTTAGCTTAGGTTACGCAGAAGCTTCCCGGGGCAAAGAGGTTGGCGACGGTTTTACCACATGGGGGACTTATGTCGACCCTGATCTTGAGATTGAAGTTGTATCCAATATAGAAGTGGCACTGGAATACAGTGTTGAAAATTTCCACGCGAAAATTGCGCTGTTCCAGTCTGATATAGATGATGTCATTTATGATCAGAGCAGCCGTGCGGTTTATTACGAGAATGTCGGAACGGTTGAAACGGATGGGTTTGAAGTTGAGATTGCGTATCGTTGGAACGATCAAATAGACATTCAGTTTGGTTACGCGTCTTCAACAGCACAGTTAGACCCTGCCGCAGGTATTTATTCTGTTGATTACGGAAAGGTTGATTTGGAAGGTTATGAGCACCCTGGCCTTGGCAATTCTAGAGGCGACACTTGGAACTTAGGAATCCGTTATTCCCCTATAGAGAGTCTGAGTTTTGGTTGGAATATGATTTATGTTGAAGACTTGAATAACTTAGAGGTTCTTTATCGCGCAGTAGAGTTATCTTGGATCAGCGAGTTGCAGACAATCGACAAGCCCGGTTATACCGTGCACGACCTTTATGCGGAGTGGACGCCAACGAATCAGCTGAAATTGAACCTATCAGTGATTAACGCTCTGGACGATGACTATCGCGATCATTCCAGCGTAGGTGATTACTCAGCCATCCCCACCTGGGAATCGGTCAGTGGCTATAAAGAGCCCGGACAAGATATTCGTCTGTCACTAACATTTAACTTCTAAAACATCGGGGTCAAGTCTTGCCTTTTGCCTTTTTTTAAAAGGCAAAAGGCAAGACTTGACCCCGATGTTTTAGACTCTATTAAAAGGGTTAAGTTTTCACCACTGCCCCGTGGCTAAGCGTCTATGCGGGCTGGCGACAGATACTCCCGGTCTGTACACAAGCTTATCCACAGAAGCTGTGGGTAAGCTTGAATTCACAACTTTGTATCAACCTGCCAATAACTTGAATTGAATGCTTTGTTGATCTTTGTCAACACTCAATAAGGATACTTTAACCACTTGGTCGGGCTGGTAGTCTTGCTCATTAAGGCTTATTTTTAAGCGTTTTTGATCAAACTTAGGCTTGGCTTCGTTCTGGCGCATAAGTGCAAAACCAATGATGCCACTCTCTTCTAAGCGCACACCAATGCCCTGGCTGTTCACTAACACCACGCGACCTTCATGTTCACTGCCTACTTTGTCTGCCAGATATTGGCGGTGCAGCCACTGCTCCATTTGGCGTACGGCCTGTCGACCGGTGGCCAATTGCGTTTGCAAGTGCTCGGCCAATGTTTCGCTGCAGGGTTTTGTGGCCTCACCTTTTAGGGCGGCTTTGATCACGCGGTGGTTGTAAAGATCTTGATAGCGACGAATGGGGGAGGTGACGGTGGCGTAGTACTCTAAGCCTAAACCCAAATGTGCTTCGTGTTTTGCACTGAGCTTACCTGGGCGTAGCATTCTTCGCAGTGAGCCTAAGTTGCCAGCGTGCTCTGGCTTGCTGTTGAGTTCTTTGATGGTTTTTTGGTAACCCGCCAGGCTGACAATGTCTTCGCCGGGGTTTTCCAGAGTTTCGCTGAGAATGAGTTTGGCATTGTCTAGGCGGTCTTCACGGAAACCACCGTGGGTGGAAAATAGGCCCGCTCCGGTTTTGTGTAAAAATTCGCCTGCACAGATGTTGGTGGCCAACATAGATTCTTCAACAATTTTGTGGCCCATGCCCTGTTCGCGTTTCTCAATATCAACGATTTTACCCTGTTCGTTGAGCATCAGTTCGTGATCGCTCTGATGGGTCATGGTGAGAGAGTGCTGCTGGCGATAGGCAAAGCGTGCCTGAGCAATTTTATTGAGCTCTTGCAGAGATGCTTGAATCTCGTCACTGAGCTCTGCCGCGTTTTCGCCTTTTGCGAGGAAAGCTTCAACGCCGTCATAGCTCAGTTTTTGCTGTGAGCTGATGGCGGCTTCCGAAAACTCGTAACGCTCAATATGGCCGTCGGTATTAATATTTAAGGTGCACATCAACACGGGGCGCTGGGCTTTTTCGCACAGAGAGAAGGCCTCTAAGGCCAGAGCGTCGGGAAACATATTCAAGGCTTCGCCGGGCAGGTATACGGTGTTAGCGCGAGCTTGAGCAAATTGGTCGAGGGGGCTGGACGCCGGAACGACGGCTGAAGGGTCGGCAATGGCCACGCGCAATTCCCAGCCCGCATCTGTAGCTTTGGCGTAGAGCGCGTCGTCCATGTCTTGGGTGGTAGCACTGTCAATGGTGACAAACGGCAAGGCGCTGAGGTCTTCACGTTCGCTGGCTATGCGGGTAAGTTCGGTTTTGGCCGCCTCACAAAGTGCGGAGGTATGTTCATGCCATTCAGAAGGCAGCTGGAATTTTGCCACGGTGTAGCTGTGCTCAATGCGGCTATCTTCAGGGCTGCCAAGCACGGTGGTGATGTGGGCTTGGCCCTTGCCTTCATGATGATAAGGGTGGCGGCCCATTACACAGCGAACTAGGTCGCCGTCTTTAGCTTTGCCACGATTCTTAGGCGGCACGAAGGTCCAGCGCGAGAATTGAGCCACGTCGGGCTCTACAAAATGGCCCTTGCCTTTTACTAAGTAACGGCCCACAAATTCCTTTAGTTCGCTGCTAATCAGCTTCTCTAGCTTGCCGGTGAGCTTAATTTTGGTTTTATTGCCGTCTTTCTTTTCCCCGCCCGAGGTGGTCACGGTCACTTCTACCCGGTCGCCCGGAATCACTCGCTGCATGACATCCGGCGCCAGAAATACTTCGCGGCCGTCGTCCAGGTTTACGAAACCAAATTTACCGCTGGTGCCTCGCACAATGCCTTGGGCAATGTCTTGAGATTCGCGGATATCGTTTTTGAGCTGCTTAAGTTGTTGCAGAGAGTCGTTGTTAAACATAGCTTGAAGGTCTGTTCGAAGTGAAAGGGTGCGACGAGGCCGCACAAGAGTGTGCGGCTATTTGGGGGCATGATAACAGAGGGTTGGGGGGCTGAAAATAGCCCACCGCGACTTAAAGCTTCAGTGGTGCTTACGCAGGGCAGGCGGCTGAATATTCATTTACGGTAACGCCACTTCTGGCCAGTGCATTGAGCACCGCTTGCAAAGACGCGCTGACAATGTCCTGACAGCTGGCGGCTCCGCAGTAACGCGCGCCAGAGAGGCTAATTTGCACATAGGCCATGGCTTCTGCCTGTTCATCTTGGCCTAAGGTGTGCTCACTGTAGTCAATCAATATGATGTCGCGATCGAGTGATTCAGACAGGCCACTCACAAAGGCGTCGAGCACCCCTTTACCTTCGCCTTGAATTTCCACCGAGCGGCTGTCGTGCAGAATGTTCACCTGCAATTGGTCGCGGTGGGCCTGCCGGCTGAGGGTGTAGTTGTCCACAGTGCAGGCATTCGCCGGTGCAATATAGGTGCTCTTGAAAATGCTGTGAATCAGCTCGGCCGATACTTCGCTCTCACTGTCTTCAGCCTGTTTTTGTACGTGAGGGCTAAAATCAACCTGCATCCAGCGGGGCATTTGAATCCCGTAGTCTTGCTCCAGCACGTAGGCCACGCCGCCTTTGCCCGACTGGCTGTTAATGCGAATCACCTGTTGATAGCGGCGACCAAGATCGCGGGGATCAATGGGTAAGTAAGCCACTTGCCAGTGCGCTTCGGGGTCATTTTTGCGCTGCTCAGTATCAATGGCCATACACTTGTTAATGGCATCTTGATGACTGCCGGAAAAAGCGGCAAACACTAATTCACCCGCATAGGCGTGACGAGGGTGTACAGCTAATTGGGTGCAGCGTTCAACGGTAGCAATGATGCGGTCCATGTCGGCAAAATTCAGCTCGGGGTCTATGCCTTGGCTGTACAAATTCATGGCCATGGTCACCACGTCCATATTGCCTGTGCGCTCACCGTTGCCAAGTAAGGTGCCTTCAATGCGGTCTGCACCGGCCAATACGCCCAGTTCGGCGGCGGCCACGCCACAGCCTCGATCGTTATGAGTGTGCAGGCTGACCGTCACAGCTTCGCGATGGGCTAAATTGTCGCACAGCCATTCTATTTGGTCGGCGTAGACGTTGGGTGTTGACACTTCTACTGTGGCAGGCAGGTTAATAATCACTTTATTGTCTGGTGTTGGCGCCCACACCTGAATGACGGCATCACATACTTCCAGTGCATAATCCATTTCTGTGCCGGTAAAGCTCTCTGGGGAGTATTGAAAGCGCCAGTGGGTGTCTGTTTGCTCGAGTGCAAAATCGCGCACCCATTCAGCACCTTGCACCGCAATGGCTTTAATTTCATCGCGGCTCATTTTAAACACTTGCTCGCGTTGCACGGTCGAGGTTGAGTTATACAAGTGCACAATGGCCTGCTTTGCGCCTTTCAAAGATTCAAAGCTTCGCGCAATAAGGGGTTCGCGGGCTTGAGTGAGTACTTGAATGGTCACATCGTCGGGTATTAAATCTTGCTCAATTAGCTGTCGTACAAAATCAAAATCGGGCTGTGAGGCGGCGGGGAAGCCCACTTCAATCTCTTTAAAACCTACGTCAACTAAGAGCTTGAACATTTCTAGCTTTTGGCTAGGGCTCATGGGCTCAATTAGGGCTTGGTTGCCGTCGCGAAGGTCGACACTGCACCACTGTGGCGCTTGGCTGATGGTGTTGTTTGGCCAGCGACGATCGGTTTTTTGCAGCGGGGGAAATGCGCGATATTTCCGGTGAGAGAAAGAATTTGTAGAGGGTGTGTTTGCCACGTACCTGTTTCCTTATTGTGTGAGCTCAGCAAAGTTGTTTATTAAGTTATTTCTTAAGCGGTTACTTAAGTGGAGCTTGGGCGAGTTGCTGTTACCTGGGTAAGGTTGTAGCCGCTGATTGCCTTGTGGGCATCTTGCTCGCCAGCTTGAGTACACTGTAACGCATATTCCGGAGGTAATGCATGCAAGTTCACTCTAGTATCACTGTGATCTTGAAGCTATTCACTATTGTTTGTAGAATCTGTGGTGAATATCGCTATTGAGGTGCTTTGCCGTGCACGAACTGATTGAACTCGACCGAATTGACAAGAAAATATTACAGCTGATGCAGGAAAATGCCCGTATCAGTAATTTGGAGTTGGCCGATAGTGTTGGCCTGTCACCAACCCCCTGTTCACGACGGGTAAAGCGCCTGGAAGAGTCTGGCTTAATAGATCGCCATGTCACATTGCTGAACCCAGGCCCATTGGGCTTGAATTTAACCGCGATGATTGGCATTTCAATGGACCGTCACACACCAGACCGCTTCGAAAATTTTGAAGCGGCTATTATCGAATTGCCCGAAGTGCTGGAGTGCTCCATAGTCACAGGTCAAGAGGCCGACTTTCTTTTGAAGGTGGTGGTGCGTGATATGCAGCACTATGAACAGTTTTTACTGGGGCAGCTCACACGGCTTGAAGGCGTGACCGGTGTGCATTCCAGTTTTGTGCTGCGTGAAGTGCTGAAAAAAACTGCTTTGCCTTTAGGCTGAGCATCGGTTTTTCATAACCGATGTCAAAATGGACATCATCTTGTCAATTTCCGGCTTGCTCACATTGAGTGCCGGCATAAAACGTAGGCACTCTTCATTGGGAGCATTGATGATAAGCCCCTCGGCAAAGCAGTCTTCAACAATTGCACTGGCGCAGGCTTGTTCAAGGCTAACCGCCAGCAATAGGCCGTGGCCTCTGAGTGAGTGTTTGCCAAATAAGGTGGCTAAGGCTTCCTGCAGGTAAGTGCTGTGGTCTTTTATCTGGTCGAGAAAATGATTCTGATTCACGGTATTTAATACGGCCAAGCCCAGACCACACATTAAAGCGTTGCCGCTAAAAGTGCCGCCTTGTTCGCCGGGTTCAAAACAACAAACGGAGTCTTTTGCCAGAACTGCAGCCAGTGGTGCGCCACCGCCAAGCCCTTTGCCCAAAGTCATAACGTCGGGTTGCACGCCATAAACCTGAGCGGCAAACAGTTCGCCCAACCTACCTATGCCGGTTTGCACCTCATCAAACATTAGCAAAATGTTGTGTTGCTGGCACAGGGAGGCAAGGCCCTCGATAAATTCTTGGGTGGCGGGAAGCACGCCTGCTTCGCCTTGCACGGGTTCCAATAATATTGCGACGATGGATTCGTCTATCGCGTCTTCGCAGGCCTGAAGGTTGTTAAAAGGTACCTTCACAAAGCCTTCCACTTTAGGTTCAAACATAGTGCCAAAAGCAGGCTTGCCCGTGGCCGACATAGTGGCCAATGTGCGGCCGTGAAAACCTCCCTCCATGGTGATAATTTTATAGGCTCCAGACTTGTGTACTTGTCCCCATTTTCGGGCCAATTTTATCGCGCCTTCATTGGCCTCAGCACCGGTACTCACCAAAAAGGCTTTGTCTAAGCCGCTGGCTTGAGTCAGCTTTTCTGATAAGGCCAATTGTGGCACGTTGTAGAAAGCTGGGCTGCAGTTCCAAAGTGTACTGGCTTGCTGCGTGAGGGCTTGCGTTAACACCTCGGGGCAATGGCCAAGACAGTTCACTGCCCAGCCTTGTACGAAGTCTAAATAGTGTTTCCCTGTAATGTCACTTAGCCAACTGCCTTTCCCAGAAGTAAAAATGACCTCGGGCCGATGAGTGGTGAACATAACATTGTCGTAAAGTGATGGGTCCATGATGTGCGCCTTTTGATTGAGTGATTTTATTTAGGCCAAAAAAAAGGCCGCAGAGAATATCTGCGGCCTTTTTAGCGGTGTTTATTTTTAGTGATTAGCAATCACTGTTTTTCACCCATGCAGCAGTATTCCCGTCGATATCGATTCGGCGTCGCAGCTGGCGGTTTAGGGTGAGGTATGTGTTCATGGGGCGGTAGCATACTGAATTCCAGTGAGTGTCGTCAATGTTTATAGGGCATGAGGCTGAAATTTAGCGGTGGCGCTAAGAGCAGTAGACAGCACAGAGTTTATTGGCTTAAATGTGGCTGCGCCGTTTTTGAAGAAAGTTGAACTAGAAGTTGACGAGTGATTTATGAATGTTGAAGCCGTTGTAAAGGATGATTACCTTGTTTTGATCGAAGTATGGGAGGCCTCTGTGCGTGCCACACACGACTTTCTCAACGAGGAAACGATAGTAGAGCTGAAGCCGCTGATATTGGAGCATTATTTTGACGCGGTTCATTTACACTGCGTCAAAGACGAGGCCGGAGCAATCATAGGGTTTAGTGGTGTGGAAGACGGTAATATCGAAATGTTGTTCATATCACCAGAGGCTCGTGGCACAGGAGTAGGCGCCAGTCTGCTGGTTCATGCCCTACAAAAGCAAGGTGCGACCAAGGTGGATGTCAATGAGCAAAATATTCAGGCTTTAGGCTTCTATGAGCATTTAGGTTTTAAAGTTATTGGTCGCTCTGAACTCGATGGGCAGGGTAGGCCTTACCCTTTATTGCACATGGCACTGGCTTAGTAGTAAATTGTGTACAGTTAGTTTTTATACCGCCCATACCTTTGTTCAAACTGTCTGGGTTGATTAGCCATCCATACCTATTGGAGATTATCTTGAACTACTTGAAAGCACTCTTTCACTCTGCAATTTTACTGATTGCGGTGAGCAGTTTGTCTAGCCATGCTGAAATCAGTGTTGGCAAACCCTTGCCAGCATTACAGATTAATGAAGACGGCGAGCTTCTGCTCAGTAATGACAACTTTTCTTTCGCGGCCTGGGACAGCAAAGTACTGGGCGGCGATGGTAGTAAACCGCGGGTGCACACCCTGCAATATGTTGCTGGACGGCAAAAAGCGAGTGATCTCAATAAACCATTAACCGACACACTGGCAGAGATGAATTTTCCTCTCGAGAAACACCTAGTGACCACCATCGTAAATATCGACGATGCCATGTGGGGTACCGCCGGTTTTGTGAGCGCGGAACTTGAAAGTAAAAAGAGACTGTATAAACACAGCAGCATTGTGGCTGATAAAAAAGGGGATGGTCAGAAGACTTGGGAACTCAGCAAGAAAAATTCCGCCATCGCCATTGTTTCGTCACGAGGCAAGGTGCTGTTTTTTAAAGAGGGAGCGCTGAATGCTAAAGAAATTGATACAGTGCTGGGCATCATCACAGAACAGATTGGTGAGCTGTAGGTAAGCACTAGAGCTTGATCTCCCAGCTCAGGTCTGGTGGCCCGCGTATTCGGTTTCTTCGGGCCGGTACCAGATAGCTAAACCATAGGCCTGTGCACGTCTTCACTTGGCTATCTTTGCGAATTGTGCTTATTGTGAAATAAAGGGCTATGGTTTTAGCCGAAGATTGCCAAAGGTACTTTGCTTGTAGTAAATTAGGCGCGAACGAGAATTTCGCCCCCTAATTTATTTAACATCGCCTTAACAGGGCTACATAATATGTCTAGGATCCCTCCAAGCCCCACCTATATAGCATGGTCTCATTTTGCGATGACCTCTTCTGCGTGGCAAAATTTCTTCCGTAGCGAAGACGAAGACCCGGCTCTCCTCGCCTAATAAATCACGGTTTATACAAACACTACTTCAGCGCACTGTTATTTTAACGAATGACTGGCGAAAGAATGCGTGCCATCTTTGAATCTATTTCACCGGCGCGCCTCTGACATTAGAGCGAGAACATTATGCTAGGCTTAAAAGCTTCCACAGAAACACAGAACCATACGAACTCCTATTACGCAGCCACGGCCAACTGGCCGACAAATTACCCCATTTTGGAAGGCGATGTACGGGTTGATGTTGCGGTCATTGGCGGCGGTTTTAGCGGCGTGAATACGGCCCTAGAGCTTGCCGAAAAAGGTTATAAAGTCGCCTTGATCGAAGCCAATAGAATCAGCTGGGGGGCGACTGGCCGCAATGGTGGTCAAGTGATTGGCGGTATTGGTCACGACGCCGAACAATTCGAAAAAACCATCGGTAAAGAAGGTGTTCGCGCTATCTATGATATGGGTATTGAATGCACGGGTATTATTAAAGCGCGAGTGGAAAAATATCAGATCGATTGCGATTTGAAATGGGGTTATATGGATGTTGCCCTTAAACCTCGGCATATGAAAATGTTTGAAGAGTGGCGGCAATACGAAGAGCGTATGGGCAACCCCGCTCAGCTCAAGTTACTCGATGCCACAGAGGTGAAACAATTTGTTAGCTCAGATGCTTACTGTGGTGGATTGTATAACCCAAGTGGCAATGGACATGTGCACCCATTAAATCTTTGTATTGGTGAAGCGAGAGCGGCGGAAAATTTGGGGGTGAAGATTTTTGAGCTCTCGCGAGTGAACAAAATTGTTTATGGTGAAAAGCCGGTCGTTCACACGGAGAAGGGTTCGGTGACCGCCAATTTTGTGGTCTGTTGCGGCAATGCTTATATGGAAAATCTGGCCCCTAAACTGGCGTCTCGAGTACTGCCTTCAAACAGTTCAGTGATTGCGACAGTACCGCTATCCGATACGCTGGCGAAATCTATCATGCCTTCGGACAGTGCCGTGTGTGACCCTAGAACAGCCTTGGATTACTTCCGCCTCAGTGCAGATAAGCGCTTGTTGTTTGGCGGCCTGTCTAACTACACCGGTTTAGAGCCGGCCAATTTGGAAGGCACTATGAGAAAAAAAATGCTCAAAGTCTTCCCCCAGTTGGCCAAGGTTGATATCGATTATGCTTGGAGCGGTCAAATGGGCATTGGGCTTAACCGCATGCCGCAATTAGGCCGACTTGCGAACAATGTCTTTTATATTCAAGCCTACTCAGGGCATGGCGTTGCACCCACTCACATGATGGGCCGTATCACCGCTGAAATGATCAGCGGCACTGCTGAGCGTTTTGATGTGTTTTCAAAAATAAAACACTGGCCGTTTCCAGGAGGCAAGCTGTTGCGGCGCCCAGGGCTTGCGGTAGGAATGCTCTATTTCAAGTTGCTCGATATGCTGTAAAACGACAAAGGCGGCAAGGCTTTCCCTGCCGCCTTTGATACTCAGCGTTGATGTCCAGTGCTGGTATCAAAGCTCGGTAGCGCGTGTAAAATTTATGGTCAGCGGAATAAGCTGCTATACCTATAGGCATGGTCTATTTTAAAAATAAACGAATTTCCTCGATTTTCATTGTGCTGGTATTCGCCCTGAGCGCTCTTGGAGCCTATGGCAGCCTACTAGACCCAGCCTCTCCTGAAGATAAACTGCTCGATTCTCTGGTTCCAGCTTTGGATAATTTTGATGTGGCGCGCAATTTGAACGCTGCACAGGCGCTTTCTATTCCTTTATTAAAGCCTAGGTTGGGGCGTTTGGCAGATATCCCTAGAAACCATTTTCCTGGCAGTGACGCTCTTCGAAACTGGGAACAAGCAATTGCCCAGAATGAAATTGGCGCTTTAATCGCACAGCCTAAACTCGACCAAGCTCGCACAGACACGCAGTTTCTTTTTGATTGGTTGAATCAAGCCAGTGAGCAGCGGCTTGTAATTACTCTTCCCGCTTCCGATCGTGAACTAACGGTAGATTTAGCCACGAAAATACAGGCCTTGGGTTATGAGCTGCGTCACTATTTTGGTGCTGTTGCCTATGCAATTGAAGATGCACAAAACCCGGGTCGTTTCTATGCCACTGCTGGGCAGAGGCTGGTGCTGGAAACGCCTGCCGCAAGGCAGAGTGATTCTACTGTTGAGGAATTCTCTCTGCTGAACCGTCCAATGCTTGCAGACAGTGGCTCGGTATTTCCCGATGAAGGTAAATACGCTCGTCACTACCGGCGCGGTGAGCCAGATCGTTTTCTTAAAACTGACCTTGGGAGCGAAACGGAAGCGGCCACTATTCCAGAAATCATAGTATCCGGAGGCATTGCCTTTGGTGAAATAGCGCGCTTTTCCAGCTTGCCTGCCGCCTTGATCTTTCGTTCAGATCAAAAGCTGCTCCTGCAGTGGGGTGAGCACAGCATTCGCGAGCTGCCTACACTGGACCCAAAAGCTTTGAAAGCTTGTTTCGACTTTGCACATCGCAGCCTTAGCATTGAGTCTGATGCCATCGTTGATATCGATGGCAGAAGGCGGGTTAGCATCTCCAACGCCTTTCGTGACACCGATGCGGGTTTTGAATTGCTTGAAATGGACACCGTGCCCTACCAATTAGTGAAAGGCGTGCATTCTAGGAAGAGTATTATTGTGGACAAAAGTGTTGTGCTCAACGAGGATCGAGACACCTTAGAGTTCGATAGCGAATATGAAATTCGCTTTATTACTCGTGACCGCGAGGGCATAGCGCTAACGAAAGCCGCCCTCGAGTATGAGTACAATTCCCGCCGCGACCAGGCGCTGCTTGCAAAAGTGTGGGGCTCTCAAGCCCATAATGTGAGCGATGTGGATTTTGACAAATTGGGCCGCCTGACTCGCCGCTCAGGATTGCTCGCGAGCTGGACCGCTTTGTTTCGCGCGCTTGAAGTGGGGGAGGTTAATTTTAGTCATGGCCGTTATGAATTTATGAAGATCGACAAAGCGGGGCGGAAAACGCCGGCGCGTAAGCGTAATTGACATTACTTTAAGCGCGTCTGAAAAAGCATCACTGAAATAATTACCCATGTGCTCAAGGTTATTTTTGATTGGGAGGCACAATATCTATCCAATCGCCAACTCTCACATGATGGTATTTGTCGCCAAATCTAAGCTTAAAGCGTTCAATGACTTGGTCGCTTGTATCATGTCCCCCTAAGGCGATTGCACCGAGATTTTGCGTTGTTAGCAAATCCAGATCGCGCTCCATGGTCGCTAAAGTTATTGGTTTATGAGGCCCGTCACCAGAGGCAAAACGGCGCTGTAGGTTAATGCCAAAAAAACTCAAGCGCCCCTCAGGCAGTGGATAGTGCAGGTCGCCGACTAGGCCGTATAAAGGGGCATTAAATACCTTAGCACTATGAGCCAATATCTTTGGCACCGTTTGGTGACCACAACCGACGATAATTACATTTCCTTTTCCTTCCACATTGATAACTAAGGCTTGTTCTTCGATCCTACCAATAGCGAGCTGCCTGGGTATCGCTCCTAAGCTTGCCATTCCTTCAGCAATGATTGTGGCCTTAGGCGTGACGGTAACCTGAGCGTTGGGATATTCCGTTGGTATGGGTGAATATATTTTCTTATCGGAAAGATCAATCTGTTCTTTTCCTATGGAGAAGGTGTTTTTATTGACCCACTGCTGGCCGCCGCGATGATCCAAATGCGCGTGACTTAGAAAAATTGTATCGATGCTTTCTATTTCTATGCCAAGCTGGGCCATATTGTGTTCAAGCGGGGAAGGGGAGTTTCCGCCTTTGTTGAATCCCACATCGAATAATAAAGTGTTGTGGTCTGTCTTGATTAAATAAGATACCCCGGCTTCTCCTTGAAGAGAATTGTCCCGTGTATGCCAATTAACTAGCGGTAAGATGGATAAAGTTTTAGTGCTGCCAAAGTCACCTAGTGGATTTGGCTGTGCCTCAGACCACTCCGCCGCAATAGAGTCGATGCCATTTTTAAAGGCTATTGAAAAATAGACCAATGCGGACAGCGAAAAAATAACAACAAAAACGCCGCAATAAGTTAGCCATTTTCTCAGCTTCACAATTTTAATCCTACTCGAAATAAGCCTGAAGATCTTCGGGTATAGGCATTGGTTTAACAGGGCTAATTCGAGCGCGACCTGTGTTTCCCAGCGGCACTGTTCCCACCAGTGAACCCACACTCATGATAATTCGAGCAAGCTGGCCTATTGTCTCTCTAACATCGCTGAGTTTGATGGCGACCTTATACATCCAGTAGTGGCTTCTAACGTGAGGGATATAGTACCTCTGACCAAGAATGTGGGCGCGTTCTAGATGGAAATAAGACTGTGTATAATTTTCCATTTCGTACAGGTCTCGGGCTTTTCTCATTTCATACTCGAACTGATTGCGTAGGCGACTCTTCATTTCATACTCCTCTTAAATTCTATGGCTAACGGATGTTGTTAGGCCCGAGTGGCGGCTCTCGAAATTATCTTCACCTCATCGCGGCCTGTTTATAGTAGCGTTAAGTCTAGGGGCGTGAATTGAACAAACTGGCTATAGAGCTCAAGAATTTCTGGCGAAATGGCGGGCAGTAGCTGAACGGGCGCATGGCTGGAGGCTTGAACGCCTTGTAAGGCATTCTAAATGCTTCATCGAAGTGTGATAATGCCGTAGATATCGCCCAAGCTTATAGGTCCACCTATCGATGTTAACTACTATTTGGCTAAACCCGGGAACCTTGGTTATATTTGGCGCTTCGCTGGATGCGGCACCCCATAGTCACTATTCAATTCAGCTAGTTTGGCCCATGAGTCGAGCGCTGTGTCAGTTTGATACGGGGGAGCTTAGCGGGCCCTTAATCATAAATTCTCAGGTTAAGCATCAACTGCAGATGGACGCGGGCTGGGTTGTATTGGTGGAGCCTAGAAGCCACTTGGGCCAGCAGCTGTCTGAGTGTTTGGGGCAACAAGCTGTGCTGCCGATATCGGGGCTTATCCCCTCGAGCGTAGATGCGCCAAAGCCGAGTGATAATCCCGCGCCAATGCTAAGCCCTTTGTTCATGGCTATTGGCCTCGATCTCGATTTAAGTAAAACCCTGTCTAACTCACCGGCGGCCATATCCGATGAGCGAATTACAGTCTTGTTAAATGAACTGGACCGTGACCTATCGGGTGATTGGAAAGCCTCGAAAGTAGCCCGTCAAGTTGGTTTATCAGAGGGGCGTTTTCTGCATCTCTTTAGCCAGCAGATGGGCATAAGTTGGCGCCCTTACTTGCTTTGGCGACGAATGAACTGTGCCATTGCGGCAATAGCTAAAGGGGCTTCGGCCACTGATGCGGCCCATTTGGCTGGGTTTTCCGACAGTGCCCATATGAGCCGTACTTTTCGACGCTTCTTTGGCATGTCCCTTCGGCAGGCAAATTCAATCTTTGCGGCTGTTTAGTCTTTTTCAGCTTACTCCAAGGATTTCAAACCCAATGCTTTCTTGCGGCGTTTGGCGAGCCGGCGCGCGAGTTTTTGCATATCTACTGTCGCATCGCCCTCATCGATAATTTCTTGGCCAATTAAAGTTTCCAACAAATCTTCCAGGGTAACAATGCCGAGCATAGAACCGTACTCGTCCACCACTAGCATCATAGGGACGTGATTTTCCAACAGTGTCTCGAGGGCCCTCGAAACGCTAATGCTACCGATTAGGGCTGGCAGATCGCGGTGAAACTCTTGTAATTGGCTGCTGCCATTGCCCTTTGCTTGTTCTAGCAGTAGGTCATTGAGTAATACAAAACCGGTGATTTCTTCTTCGTTCAATTCTGATTTTAGGGGAATGCGTGAAAATTTCTTTTCTTGGTGTTGATCAAAAAAATCGTCCACATTAAGGTTCTCGGCCAGGCTGAAGACCACAGACCTTGGTGTCATTACGTGTTTAACTTGTATGTCACGTAAGAGCAGGAGGTTTTTCAGCACGCTTAATTCTTGGGTTTCGAGCATGCCTTCTTGTTCACCTTGCACAGCCATCGCTGCAAACTCCTTGCGATTGAAGCCTTGTAGGGTGGGCTCGAAAGGGAGAAATTTTATGAGTGACTCCGAGAGAAGCACAAAGGGGTACAGCAGCTTAATAAGATACTTCAAACACACGCCGGTGAAGGGGGCGAGCTGTCGCCAATAGTTGGCGCCCAGTGCCTTGGGGATAATCTCCGAAAATATCAATATCACCAAGGTTAGAATGGCCGAGACAATCCCTACCGAGGTGCTGCCAAATACGGCGGCGGCTTGAGCGCCAGCCCCAGCCGCGCCTATTGTATGGGCGATGGTATTGAGGCTGAGAATAACCGCTAAGGGTTTGTTGATGTCGTCTTTAAGTTCGCGAAGCACTTTGCCGGAAGACCTTTTTTCTTGTTCCAGCAGTGCAATATAAGGGTTGTTGACACTCAGTAGTACCGCTTCCGCGATTGAGCAAAGAAAAGAAAATCCCACCGCAATGGTGATGTAAAGTAGAAGTAAAAGCATAATAAACCTTGTGTAAGCGTTGTTTTATTATGCATGATTTAATCGAAAAAAGAACATCCTCTTAGTTTCTTGGGTGTCGTCTTACATCGATAGCCTCAGTGAAAATCTCTCGACTTGGTGGAAATGTTTGGCAATTGATCGCTGTGATCGATGATTTCCCCCGCAATCACATGAATAACATTGTGTTTGCTTTCCATAATCCCTTTGATCAGCAACAGCCGCCCTTTAAGCACCGCTTGTCGAAAGCGAAGCTGGGTGGCTTCCCAGATAACGACATTGGTATTGCCGGTTTC
>CAJWBQ010000025.1 GCA_913020115.1 uncultured Cellvibrionales bacterium | reverse complement strand
TCAAACCAATTTAAACCCCGGTCAATTCTCTGTTTGGCATTGTCGACTTTTTGTACAACGCAAGGCGAAGCATCTACCTGCTCCAGTAGCTCAGTGAGCACTCGTGTCACTTTGGCGGAAATTTTTGAGAATGCGGGCTCGTGTAGAGGTCGCTGAAATACGGCTTCTGTGGAAGGCTCTTCGTCACTGAGCTCTCCATCGATAAGTTCGCCCTCTATCAGCTCGCCCTCCGATTCGCGTTCTGCACTGCCCTTTAAATTAGAATGTAAGCCTGAAGCCTCCTGCTCGCTTGGCCCAACCTTTGCATCAACCCCTAAACTCAATCCATCCTGAGGTGCTTGCTCTGTGGAATTTTGCTCATCTGGGCTTTTCTCTGCGGAAAGTTTCTCGGCCGCGTCTGTATCTACGTGCTCGGGTTCTAGTTGCTCTACTTCTACTTGTTTGGCTTCTTCAGAGGCTGGTTCTTCAGAATCCGCCTCCTTCTTACCCCCCATGAAGCGACTAAAAAATCCGGGGCGCTCCTCTTTCTGCGACTCTAGGGCTTGATACTGCAAACTGGAAATTTCTTTTAGCAGGGCGGGATATTCTTGAAGATTGTCGAGGCGTGTTTTCAAACCTTTCTGGAAGCGCTTTAAACCGCCATTAACGTCTTTGGGTAAGTCCATTTCCCGCAGCTGTTCGCTGAGCGCCTTTAAACTGTCGCCAGCTTGCCGGCTTCTAGCTTGTCGCTGCCCTTCAAAAGCCATTACGGCTTCTTCTAGTTCGCTCACTTGCCCTTCGGCGAGGCTGGGCACTTTGTTGGCCTGAGGGCGTAATATATGCCGCAATCCCTTCAGCTTACCGTCTAGATCTCCATCCAAACCATCGGCGGCTAAACTCACGCGAATGATTGCTCGACGTAATAGGTCTTGCTGAGCAGAAAATTCGCCCTCCTGCCGCTCTTGATCATCTAAGGCCTGCAGGTATTTTTCTCGCCAACTGTTTTGTTTATCTGTCATGGGCTTAAGAATGTATCAAGATAGGCAATGTATCAAGCCAGGCAATGAATCTAGCCTGCGAAGGAGCCCAGCTTGATATGGAGCCAACAAAAAAGCCCTCTAAAAATCCGGCGTTTGTTGCCAGGTTTATAGGGGGCTTTTGAATAGGCCAAAACGCTTGTTTAGGGTTTAGCCCTTCTCAGCGCGAATTTTCGCCACCAAGTGATCAACAACTTTCAACATTTCAGGGTGGCCACCGGCGCCTTTAGAGCTAATCCGGTAACGCCCATCTACTACAATGGAAGGTGTGCCGGTAATGCGGTAGCCACGGGCTCTGGCATCAGCCTGCTTTACCATGCTGGTCACGGCAAATGAGTTGAACTGCTTGTTAAAGTCTTCCTCTGAGACGCCTTGAGCAGCAAAGATTGGGTAAATCTCTTCCGCGCTCTTAAGGCGCTTGCGCTCAAGGTTCATGGCGTTAAACAAAGGCTGGTGAACCTTGTCCATCACTTTTAGGGCTTTAGCGGTGTAGAAGGCGCGAGCGTGAAGCTCCATCAGCTTGTTCCACATGGCCGGCGATTGCACAAAGGCCACGTCTGCTGGCGCTTTTGCTTCCCACTGAAGCGCTAAGGGCTCAAAGCGGAAACAGTGGCCACAGCCGTACCAAAACAGTTCGGTAACTTCAATTTTGTCGGCGTCCGAGGTGCGCACTGGGTTTGCCAAGGCTTCGTAATGCACGCCTTCTTTGTAGTTTGGGGCTTCCTGGGCGTTTACGGCCAGTGAGATTATCATTGCAAGCAATGCGGTAATGACGCGCATGGTGTTACTCCGTAGTAAATGAATTCTGTTGATCTGATTTAGACTCGAATTTTGACGGTGGTTCCCTTAACAAGGGCTGAATATAGCAAAAGCTTAACTTTAGCCACATAAGCTTAACCCTTGCTTCCTTGCTGCGAAACAAACAAAAAAGGCGAGCTCTGCAGCCGCCTTTTTTTAGTTTCTATAAATCTATAGCGCAGCCCAAAACCTTTGGGGTGCAAGCCAAACTCTAGTGCAGGCCAGAAATATAGTTAGACACTGCAATAATCTCGGCGTCGCTCATGTGTGCTGCAACATCGCGCATCACTTTGTTGTCGCCGTCGTTGGTGCGGTTACCGGCGCGGAAGTCACGAAGCTGCTTTTCAATATAACCGGCGTGCTGACCACCTAGGCGCGGGTAGCCGGCTGGTGAGTTGCCTTGGCCCGAGGGCGAGTGACAACCGGTGCACGCTGGAACACTGGTTTCCATGTTGCCGGCACGAAACACTTTGGTGCCCAGAGCAATGGCATCTACCATTGCGCCTGTGCCCATCTGCACTTCCATTTCTTTGGCGCCAGACAGTTGCATGGCTTTGCTCGAGTAAAAGGCTGCCAGGTCTGCAATGTCTTGGTCGCTCATGCTGTCGAGCTGACCGGTCATTTCAACTACTGGACGACTGCCAGACTTAATGTCTTGCATCTGCTTGATGAGGTATTTCTCACCCAAGCTGGCTAATTTTGGGAAGCTGGCCGCTAGGCTGTTGCCGTCGCTGCCGTGACAGGCCGCACAAGCGCCTGCGTTTGCTTCACCCGCAGCAGCATCACCCGCCGCTACAGCGCCGTTTGCTAAGAGCACGAAACTTAGAGAAATCAAAGCAGTTTTGAATAGGTTTTTCATCAGGCGTTTCCGTATTTTCGGTTATTTTTAGCGCTAGCATGGCTCCAAGCCGCTGAGCCAAGTACAATCTCTGCGTGCCAGCTCTCCACATCAAGTAGGCACAAAACCGCGACATTATATACTAACCATCTGATAACACACCAATTTTGCAGGAACTTATGAGCGACTACATCAAATTTAACGAGGCCGTGTATACACAAAGTGCCCCTAGCATCCGTGAATGCCCCCCTGAAGGCGGGCTTGAGGTTGCTTTTGCTGGTCGTTCAAACGCCGGAAAGTCCAGCGCCATTAATACTTTAACCGGTATCACCGGGCTTGCCAGAACTAGTAAAACCCCCGGCCGCACGCAATTAATTAATTTCTTTTCCATCAGTGAAAAGCAGCACTTGGTGGATTTGCCTGGCTACGGCTACGCAAAAGTGCCCAAATCTATGAAAGAAGCGTGGCAGCGCAATTTAACCGAATACTTACAAAAGCGTGAAAGCCTCGTGGGTTTGGTGTTGATGATGGATATTCGTCGCCCTATGCAAGACTTCGACACCATGATGCTGAACTCGGCCATAGACCTTGAGATGCCTGTGCATATCTTGCTCACTAAAGCCGACAAACTTAAAAAAGGCCCCGCCAACAGCACCTTGATAAAGCTTAAGCAGCATTTAGAGGAATCTCAGGTTGATGATTTGGTGACGGTGCAGCTTTTTTCGTCATTGAAAAAGACGGGCTTGGGTGAGTTGAAGACTCGGCTAGGGCGCTGGTTAACTCTGCCAAAAGAAGAGATCGAAACTGATGCTGACGAAATGCAGCCCAATGAAATTGAGCCTAATGAATCGGATACGCCAAAAACCGACGAGATCTAACATCTGTTTGTAGTGTCGTGCATTGTCAGCAAGATCAAATCCTGAAATAACAGACAAAAAAAAGCCCGAACCAAGTGGATTCGGGCTTGCTTACAGTTACATATTTTAAAAGCCATAATGGCCGAAGCCATTCTCAAGGGAGAGCAAGACACCAAACTGATCTATTACAGATAAAGTTTAGCTGATTAATGAGACTTACCCTCTCGGCTAAAGTTCAATAGTTTCTTAAGAAATTAAAAAACAATTTAAATATTTTTTATTTTGTTCGAAAACCAATCCGATTGATTATAATTCATACAGATTAGTGCGCTTCATCCCAGTTCTCACCAAAACCAGCCTCCACTAAAAGTGGCACATCTAAGTTTGCCGCTGCAGACATGATGCGACACAGTTCATCAGAAATGGCTTCGCGCTGCTCAACTTTTACCTCAAGCACCAGTTCATCGTGCACTTGCATCACAATTCGCGCATCCACTTTGTCTCGAGCCAACCATTCACTCACCTTAATCATGGCCGTTTTAATAATATCGGCTGCGGTTCCCTGCATGGGCGCGTTGATGGCTGTGCGTTCGGCCGCCTGTTGGCGCATCTTGTTGCGAGCGTTAATTTCCGGCAAATATAAACGCCGGCCCATAATGGTTTCAACAAAGCCGTTCTCGTGGGCATCAATACGGATATTGTCCATATAAGACTTCACACCAGGGTAGCGCTCAAAATAGGTATCAATGTATTGCTGCGCTTCTTTGCGCCCAATGTGCAGCTGTCGCGCCAAACCAAAAGCAGACATGCCATAGATCAAACCAAAGTTAATGGCCTTGGCGCTGCGACGCATATCACTGCTCACTGTCTCTAAGCCCACGCCAAATACTTCAGCGGCCGTAGCCTTGTGCACATCAAGGCCTTGAGCAAAGGCATTCAGTAAACCCTTGTCTCCCGAGAGGTGCGCCATAATTCGCAATTCAATCTGCGAATAGTCGGCCGCCACCAAACAATAGCCCTCTTCTGCAACAAAGGCCTGACGAATGCGTCGCCCTTCTTCCGTGCGAATGGGAATGTTCTGTAAGTTGGGATCGGTGGATGAGAGCCGGCCAGTTGCCGTCACAGCTTGATGGTAAGAGGTGTGAATGCGGCCCGTGCCAGGATTAATCATCAAAGGCAGCTTGTCAGTATAGGTAGACTTAAGCTTCGACATACCTCGATAGGCCGTGATGACTTTGGGCAAGGGATAATCCAAAGCCAGTTCTTGTAAGACTTCTTCCGCCGTTGAAGGCGCCCCTTTGGGGGTTTTTTTCAATATGGGGAGTTGCAGCTTCTCAAATAAAATTTCACCCAATTGCTTAGGGGAAGCCAAGTTAAACTCTTGGCCTGCCAGCTCATAAGCTTCTCGCTGCAGCGCTTCCATTCGTTCGCCAAGTTCCAAGCTCTGCTCGCCAAGACGTTTGGCATCTACCAGCGCGCCATTGCGCTCAATATCAGAAAGCACCTCTATTAAGGGCACTTCAAGGTTGGTAAACACTTGCTTCTGTTTTTCAGAAGCCATTAGCTGGGGCCAGATTGCCTGATGAAGGCGCAGGGTAATGTCGGCGTCTTCCGCGGCATAAGGCGAAGCTTCTTCAATGGTGATCTGATTGAAGGTGAGCTGCTTAACGCCTTTGCCGGCGATGTCTTCAAAATGGACGGTTTCTTTATCGAGGAATTTTAGCGCCAGGCTGTCCATATCATGACGAGTGGCTACGGAGTCCAAAACATAAGACTCCAACATGGTATCGAATTTGATTCCCTGTAAAACAATATTGTAGTTAGCCAATACATTGCGATCATATTTAAGATGCTGGCCCACTTTCGCTTTGTCAGGGTTTTCTAACAAGGGCTTCAACTTCTCTAAGACATAGGCTCGATCTAGCTGGGCGGGCGCGCCCATGTAGTCGTGGCCAACAGGCACGTAAGCCGCTTCGCCTGGGCTAACCGCAAATGAAACACCCACTATTTGCGCCTGCATGTAATCTAAACTGGTGGTTTCGGTATCAAATGCAAACAGTTCTGCCGCCTCTAGCTTCGCAATCCAGTCATCGAGCTCCTGTGCGGTGTAAACCGTTGTGTAATTTTCTTCTATAACGGCCTTGCTCGCGTCGGACTCAGTGCTTGCGGCACCTTGCGCCGATTCTGTTGAAACATTGGCGTCTTCAAGCTCTGCTATCCAGCCATTAAATTCCAGATGTTTGAACAGCGTTAGCAGAGCCGCTTGATCGGGCTCTGTAAGCTTAATGTCGGCTGGGCCTAGGTCGAGGGCCACGTCGGTCTTAATGGTGGCCAATTCATAGGACAGATAAGCCATCTCTTTATTGGCGGCGAGTTTCTCAGGCATCTTCTTGGCGCCACGAAAAGTCAGCTCTGGCACCTTTTCTAAATTGCTATATATAGAATCAAGACTGCCTAAACCCTGCAACAAGGCCAATGCGGTTTTCTCGCCCACTCCTGGTACACCCGGAATGTTGTCTACTTTGTCGCCCATCAGTGCTAAGTAGTCGATAATTAATTCAGGCGGGATGCCAAATTTTTCATTCACACCGGGAATGTCGAGCACGGTGTTGGTCATGGTGTTTTCCAGGCTCACATGGGCATTCACCAACTGCGCCATATCTTTATCGCCGGTGGACACCACCACGTTGATACCTTGCTCAGTGGCCAGACGAGCCAATGTGCCAATAACGTCATCGGCCTCTACTTCATCAATCACAAACAAAGGCAGACCCATAGCGCGAATAATATCGTGTATGGGCTGAACCTGGGTTCTCAGCTCGTCGGGCATGGGTGGGCGATTAGCTTTGTATTCGGGATAAATGTCGTCTCGGAAGGTTTTCCCTTTAGCGTCAAATATCACCCCCACTTCACTGTTTGGGTAATCTTTGCGCAAACGCCGCATCATGTTGATCACCCCCTTCACCGCACCGGTCGCCTGACCCTTGGAATTGTTTAAGGGAGGCAACGCATGAAAGGCGCGATATAAGTAGGAAGAGCCATCGACTAGAACTAGGGGGCCAGATTGCTCAGGCGTAGAAGGTTCAGACATTAATTATTCACTCAGCTAGCAAAAAAGATTAGTGCCGCAGGATACACCAATCTCAACAAAACCCCATCCAGTAAAACCATCTAAGGGGAAAAGCCTCAAATTCAAGCGATTTAAAAAGTGTTACCTTGTGTTACCGCGAGAAAAAGCCACTAGATATAGTATATGCGCAGACAATCTATCGATATGACTAAGTATTTCGAGCAATTTGATCATTTTTTAACAATCAGAGTAGACGGCTACCCACTTCGCTGTTACTATGGGTAACACAAAGTAACGGAACGAAAGATTTACCTCCCTACTTTGTAAAACACTATTATTTGGCGGGTTAGCTACCAAGGTTAGCTCGCTTTTCATTAGCCTCAACGGAGGGCCGCATTATGAAAAACCTTGGTTTTCTGTTCATCCTTGCACTGACATCAACTGGTGCCTTGGCTGATAAGAACGTTACTACTTTTTCCAATCTAACCGTTGCTGTAGCAGAAACCGCTACGCCACTTAGCTGGACTGCCCATTACACTGACAGCCACGCTTCGCGCAAAGACGTAAAATTGATGGAAAAAAATGCTTCAACGGTAAATACATCCGTGAAAATCGGATTAGAGCAGCAAATCGCTCATTCATTGAAGTTTTCAATTGATCAAGACGCCATCGCTGAGTAGTGATGGTTGTTTGCTTTTTCTTAAGTTTAAACCTCGCGTTTAAACTTAAGTTTGTTTTACCTAGTTAGTAGTTCATCGAAATGGGGCTGTATTTAGCCCATACCCTGCACTGGCTCATCTCTCTCCCCTTATTCATAAGCTTCGGTGCAGGGGCTTTTTCTTCTCTAGTTTTTCCTTTATAGCTCATCCAACAAACAAGCTTCCACCGTTCGAGCTAAACCTTCGATATATTTTGCATAGCCCATATCCTCTACTTCTTCCGCCAGGATATCTAAACTCGCGACTCTTAAATTCAGTTCCTCTGCCAATCGCACACCCCAGCCATCTGTTTCGCCCGGCTCAACAAGTACACAAGGTGCCTCTGCCCTCACAATATCTTTGCGCAGCTCGTATAGGTGCTTTGCACCCGGCTTACTATCAACACCCACTCGAATTGCCGCTAACTGATTCAAGCCAAAACGGGCGATAAAATGACCAAAGCCATCATGAGAGACTACAAAGGGCTTTGAATGAACATTTTTCAGAATATCGACGATTTTAAGCTCGCTATCGACGATATTAGCTGTCAGAGCTTCCAGGCGGCGTTGATAGTTCTGCTCCTGGCCCGGATTCAAAACTTGTAAACGCTTCGCTACAGCCTCCAGCAAGACAATGGCATTCTGTGGGTTCAACCAGAAATGTGGGTCATGTAAATCGTGATGCTGATGCTTCGTTGTATGACCCGCCGCCTGTTCTGGCCAATGCATCGCTGTCGCGTCCATAGCCGCTAAGGTTTTTTTAACGTCTGCCCTTGTGATTGCAGCAATAGGCTTTTCCAGGAAGCGCTCCATGTCTGCACCAACCCACACCACCAGGTCTGCCGCGATCAATTGCTTTCGATCGGAAACCTTCAAGGCATAACTGTGAGGTGAGGCCTTTGGCGGTAACAATATGTCTACAGAACCGGCGGTTTGAGGCTTATCGCTCAATAAAGGCGCAATCAACAGGGCTAAGGGCTTAATGCTCACCAATACATTGATTTCTTCTGTGTTAAGTTCTTCGGCATTAATCATGCCCGGCACTAAGCCACATGCGGCAAAACATGCCGAAAAAACAGAAGCACCAAGCCTTGCCTTAAAACGCTTCTGCGCCAGCAAAGATTGGGGTCTTAAATTCACAAAGAACTGGTATCGTAATTTCATAACTGCGTAAGTCTTAAATCGCTAAGGAAAGCCGTGGTGTTTTAATTGCAACGTTATATAATAACACAATGAATACTCCAATAGCTTGCCAACAACACAATCACGCACTTTGCATCGATGAAGCACTAAGTGCGGCCCGAAAACTGTGCCAAGGAAACAATGTTCGCCTGACCAGTTTGCGCGAACAAGTACTTGAGCTCATATGGCAGAGCCACAAACCTCTAGGGGCTTACGCACTTATGGAAATGCTGTCTGAGGCAGCCACTAGAAAAGTAGCACCACCCACTGTGTACCGAGCTCTAGACTTCTTACTAGAGCAGCACCTTATTCATCGCATTAATTCTCTCAATGCTTTTATAGGCTGTCCTGACCCACACACTCAACATCAAAATCAATTTCTCATCTGCCGGGCTTGTGGGAATGCTAGTGAATGTATAGATGAGACCTTAAATCAGGCCATCAACACCGCCGGCCAAAACTATGGTTTCAGCATCGAACAATGCAGCCTTGAAATAACAGGCCTTTGCGCCAATTGCCAGGGTGTGAAATGAACAAACACAAACCACCACTGCTCAAAGCAAGCCGTATCAGTGTGACACGAGGCGACAGGGAAATATTAAAGGGCGCCGACCTAACACTAAACTCCGGAGAAATTGTGACCCTAATTGGGCCCAATGGCGCTGGTAAAACAACTTTAGTACGCGTGGTTCTGGGCTTAATGGAAGCCTCTTCCGGTGAATTAGAGCGCCAAGCCAATTTACGTATAGGCTACATGCCTCAAAAATTACATATAGAACCCAGTTTGCCCTTAAGCGTAGACCGGTTTTTGTCGCTCACAGGCTGTAAAACAGAAGAGATAATTGCCAACCTTGGGCTAACAGGTGTCGAACATCTTCGATTTTCGCCAATGCAGGCGCTATCAGGCGGAGAAACCCAGCGAGTACTGCTGGCCCGAGCTCTGCTGAGAGACCCACAGCTATTGGTACTAGACGAACCCGTGCAAGGGGTAGACATCGCTGGCCAAGCCGCGCTTTACCAACTCATCAGTCGTATACGCGATGAACGCCATTGCGGCGTATTAATGGTTTCACACGACCTGCACCTGGTAATGGCCAGCACTGACACGGTGGTATGTTTGAACCAACACGTTTGTTGTCACGGCCACCCTGAAAAGGTTACAGCCGACCCTGCCTACTTGGAACTCTTTGGCCAAGCGGCCAACGCCAGTGTGGCGGTTTATACCCACCACCACGATCACAGCCATGACAGTGCGTGCGAATCTGGAGAGCAGCATGCCTGAGTTTATAGTTCTCGCCCTGCTTGCTGGCTTTGGTGTGGCCATCGTCGCGGGCCCGCTAGGTTCGTTTGCCGTTTGGAGGCGCATGGCTTATTTCGGCGACACTTTGGCGCACTCAGCTTTGCTCGGTGTGGCCTTTGGCCTTCTGCTCAGCATCAACCTCAACCTTGCTGTGGTGTTGGTTTGCCTGAGCCTTGCCCTGATATTAGTGGTTCTACAGCAAAACCGGGTCATAGCCACAGACACTCTTTTAGGCATTCTCTCTCATTCCACTCTGGCCTTAGGCTTGGTTTGTGTCAGCGTTTTTGGTGACCAAAGAGTAGACCTTATGGCCTACCTTTTTGGTGATTTGCTGGCGGCAACCCGCGCCGATGTCATAACAATTTTTGTGGTGAGCGCTTTTGTCTTGCTGGTTCTACTCAAGCTATGGAGACCCCTGCTGGCGATAACTGTGCATGAAGAACTGGCAAGGGTAGAAGGTATTCCTGTGACGGCTGTGCGCACCACCTTGATGCTGCTAATGGCCTTAGTCATTGCCATTGCCATGAAGGTTGTGGGTGTCTTATTGATTACCGCACTGCTTATTGTGCCTGCCGCGGCCAGTAGGCGCCTCACTCACACTCCAGAACACATGGCCATGCTCGCCAGCGTCTTGGGTTGTTTGTCAGTTATCGGGGGAATGCTGGCTTCGTTTTATTGGGACACGCCAGCTGGGCCTTCAGTTGTACTGAGTGCCAGCAGTTTGTTTCTGCTCACCTTGCTCAGAAAACAACCCATCTGATTCAGCTTCGGTTCAGACAGCTTTGGTTATTCTAGCCACAATTGTCAGCCATAGAGAACGAAGCCATGAAGATTATCCTACTGACCAGCGCCATTTTGATAGCATCACTGGTCGGCGCGCCCGCCGAAGCTCGCCGTGACGACGACAGTGGCCACAAAAACCATGGCGACAGACATTACAGCACTCAATACAAGGGTTCACGTCACGGCTCTTATAAGCATCGCAACAGAAACCACTATGGCAGTCGTTACTACAAATCTAGACACTACGGCCATCGTCACTCTCGGTATGACCGTTACAAGCGCTACCATCACAGCAGCCACAACGGCGGCTATCTGCTGGGCGGCATGGTACTAGGCGGCTTGATTAATCATGCATACCACGCAAATACCCACCATCAACCCACCACTGTGGTTCATACAAAGGTCATTCACTCGCCTGAAACCATCGTCAAGCATCGCTATGAGTATGAAGACAGCAACAGCGCAAGTTCAACTCAAGACGATGGCACACAAGAGCTGTCTACTCGCTTGCTAAAAGATACTGAGGGTCGCTGTTTTGCCATCTCTCGCAACGACGATGGCAAAGAACAGCTTATTGAAGTAGATAGCTCAATCTGCGGAAACTAAGTTTTTGTAGTCTTCGCGCATAGAAAGGTAGGTGAGCTTTAAACGAGCAGAGTCTAGCGGCGGCTTGAAAAAGCCGTGGTAGTCGCCTCTGGGGTTAATCAGCGCAATGGTCGCCCCGTGATCAACGGTATATTCGCCACGCTCATGGTTGGTGACCACTTTTGCAAAGGCCACGTTTAACTGAGTGGCCAAGCGCTTAATTTCAATGAAGTCACCGGTAACGCCCACGAAATCGGGGTTGAAATAAGGTACGTATTTGGACATCACCTCAACGGTGTCTCTTGCCGGGTCAACACTCACCAAAACCACCTGAGTATCGTCTACTACTGATTCATCCAGGTTCTTCATCAATTTGGCTAAAGTCGACATGGTGGTGGGGCATATATCTGGGCAATTGGTAAAACCAAAAAATACCAAACTCCACTTACCCTTTAAATTCTCAGGCTTGAAGCTCTCGCCCTGATGATTAAGCAGCGAAAAGGGCTTAAACATTCTAGGATTATCAAAAACAAAAGCGCCGTTCACCCGCAGCTCTATATTGCTGAGCATGCGCGGTGCGCTGATTTTATTGAGGAAACCGATCATTACCAGGGTAATGAATACTACAATCGCAATAATAGTGAGCTTAACGCCGCGCTTTTGTTTCGCGGAGGTTTGTACAATTTCCATCAACATTCCAACTATTAGAGTCCAACTACATAAAGGGCTGAGGTACGGGCAGTAAGTAGTGATCTACCAGCATAATGACAAATAGAGCCATCAAATAGACAATGGAATATTTGAATGTGTCCATGCCCGCAGACTCCCGGTCAGACAACAACATCACCAGCGCCCAATAGATAAACCCTATATTCAATACCATGGCACCCAGTGCATAGAGCCAATTCAGCATGCCCGTAACAAAGGGAAGCATTGTGACCGCGAGCAAGATAAAGGTGTACAGCAGAATATGAATTTTGGTGTAGCGCACACCGTGAGTCACAGGCAGCATGGGAATTTCGGCGTTGGCATATTCGTCTTTGCGATGAATGGCCAAGGCCCAAAAATGCGGCGGTGTCCAAGCAAAGATGATGAGGGCCAACAAAAGACCATGGCCGTGAATTTCACCACTGACAGCGGTCCAGCCTAACAGAGGTGGTGCAGCGCCCGCCAAACCACCAATAACGATGTTCTGCGGGGAGGCGCGCTTCAAAAACATGGTGTAAACCACGGCGTAACCCAATAGTGAAGCTAAGGTTAACCACGCGGTAACGGCGTTGACAAAAATCAACAGCATAGCCATACCCGCCGAACCCAATATACCCGCAAAAACCATGGCGTTCGTCGGTGAGACTCGACCATTGGCAACAGGCCTATTAAAAGTACGTGCCATTTTCAGGTCAATTTGTCGGTCTACTAGGTGATTGACGGTCGCAGCCGAGCCTGCACAAAGTGCAATGCCTAGGTTGCCAAAAATCAGGATATCCAGGGGCACCATCCCCGGTACAGCCAACAACATGCCAATTAATGAGGTCAAAATCATCAACATCACGACACTGGGCTTAGTCAGCTCATAGTAATCACGCCACAAGGGCTGAGTCATCACTGGGCTGTTAGATACACTATCGGTTTTTGACATACGGCTATTTCTCTCGGTTCTCTTCTTTCGCGGGCACAATGTACCCTATTTTTGTACAGTAAACACTCGATGATTTAGCGTCACCAAGGTAAGTAGCAGTAATCCGCCCACACCGTTATGAGCTACTGCCACTGGTAGAGGCAAAGCCCAATACACATTGCTCAGGCCCAGCAAGACCTGTAAGGCCAAAACCCCAATTATTAAGGTGGCTAACTTTGAGGTTCTTGAGTCGCCTACCCGGTATAAACAAGCCGCCAGAACCAGTAAAACCAGTGTCACCACCACCGCTCCCATGCGGTGACTCAAATGAATGGCCGTTCTCGCTTCGTTGTCGAGCAAGCCACCCAAATAATTGGGGCCTACCTGCTGGGTAAAATCAAAGCCCGCGGCAAAATTTGCGGCAGGTAACCACTGGCCCTGACACTGAGGAAGGTCCATACAGGCCAAAGCGGCGTAATTGGAACTGGTCCAACCGCCCAGAGCGATTTGAACAACCACCAAGATGAGGGCCGCAAAGGCCAAGCGCTGCAGGTTTACTACCGATTTATAAGTAGGTGCCGACATCGTCCAACCACAAGTGGCCAGCCTTTGAGTCAGTAGCCACAAACAGCTCAGTGTGGCCATGCCACCCAACAAGTGTGCCGTCACTACTTGGGGCCAGAGTTTCAGGGTTACGGTCCACATGCCAAACATGCCCTGACAAATCACTAGGCCAAGAATGAAAATTGACAGTTTAAAGGGTGAGGGCCGAGCATTCGGGGCCGCCGAGGAAGCCATAAGGCTATTCTCTGCTTTGCGGGTTTTCCAACCCAAAAAGCAGATGCCGATAATCAACAGACCTAAACTGGATGCAAAATACCGATGAACCATTTCAGGCCAAGCTTTGTCGGCTTCAACCGGCGCATCTGGGAACTTAGACTCAGCTATTGCAACCTCCTCAGAGGTGTTTGGCCACAACAGGTGCCCATAGCAACCGGGCCAATCTGGGCAGCCCAATCCTGCATCCACCAGGCGAGTGAAGGCACCCAGAACGACAACAACACAGGCTACTGCGGTCGCAAATGCCGCCAGTTTATAACCAGGGAGGGTTTGTTTGGCCATCTCTATCTAGTCCTCGTAGGAGTATTTCAGTAAACGCTTAATGTCTTTCAAAAATTCATTACCCGTATTGCTCGGTAAATAAGACATCATAATGAAACCTTCTTGGTCCATCAGGAAATAGCGCTGGTAAAAGTTATCGGTGATGTTTGAATCTGCCAACAAGCCCTTGAAGTCATCTGCGTTCATGTAAACGGTATTCAACTGCGGGTATTCCGTTTTAAACAATTCGATGCTGGCCGATGAAAACGCCTTGTCGGTATTCAGATAATAGCGCTCAACACGGCCCGCTTTATTGCCTAAGCGAGTATGTACTTGGCGCGTGAGATATAGGGTTTTCTCGCATTGTGAGTCACAAATCGACTCACCCGGAATAAGAATACGCCACCTTTTTTCGCCATCCAGCAGCGATACGGAATCACCCGCCTCGTTATACAGTGGCAAGTTCACAATCTCTTGTGGTGGCTGCATCAACTGGCCTTTGTTGACGGTATTTGTTGGAATGGCAAATTCTGTTTTAAACAATAAATAAGCAATCAACATTGGTAGGAACACAGCGGAGAGCACCACTATGCCCATTACTCTGTTGCGCTTAATTTGTTTTGCCTCGGCGGCTGTGTTTTCAAGTTCACTGCTCATGAGTGTTCCTTATCTGACGAATTAATGTCGCTAGGTTAGTGCTGGCAAAACAAAACCAAAGGGTGATGGCAAACGCCATAGTAAACCACTGCACTGCATAACCCGTGTGTTTTTCAGGTTGAATGTTGACGGTTTTCCAGCCGGTGACTAAGGCACCCTGACTTTCCGCATCAATATACAATTGTTTGTTTGCAAAACCTTGGCCTGTGGCTTGCCCGGCTGCGCCCGCGTCAAGCTGTAGAACCACCATTGGCCAATTAAGCGGCAAGCTTAGCTCGCTACTCAGCATTCTATTATTCAGGGGCAGGCGAACCGTAGCAAACAAGGTGACACGGCCCTCTACGGGTGCCACCGTGGGCAACTCAGAACGCAAGCGGCCCGCCTTTACCCAGCCACGGTTCACAAGCACTTGGGGGCCATCTATTATTTTAAATGGCTGCACAAGCTCATAACCCACTTGGCCGGCGCGGGTTTTATTATCAATTAACCAAAGGTGTTCGTTGTCAAACACGCCCTCAGCACTGATTCGCTGATAATCTGCCAAGTTGTTAAATTCCGCTACGCTAAGCTGGTTCACAGATTGCGGCGGTAAAGTTTGTTGCCGCTTAAATTCAACCAGCATTTCACGCTTTTGCGTCGCTCGCTCGAGCTGCCAAAAGCCCAGAGCTAAGAGCAGGGGCAAAACCAATAAAGTTAGCACCGTTAGCTTGCCGTTTATGGCGAACTTAAAAGCCTCTTTTTTCGCGGGAGAGTTAATTGGGCTTGAGCTGGGCATGGTAACGCGGGTTCTTCGCTTTGTTGTCGTTTTTAAGTCGATGATCTTGCGGTATGATTCTACGATATCATTTCGCAGTTAGTGTTCTTTCTAAGTGCGGGCAGCAAAAGTTTTACACCCTTAAACCAGCGGAATTACTATGTGGCTTAAAATCATCATTGTTATCTTATTTTTACTGATCGTTGCAAGCTTAACCAGCGGCTTAATTTTTCTCTTAAAAGATATGGGGGCACCCAGTTCGAAAAGAACACTCTATGCCCTGGGTGTTAGAATCACCCTAGCCACTCTCTTAGTGCTCTGTATCTATTTCGGCTACGAGCACGGTGTGCTAACGGGAAGAGCGCCTTGGACGGGTCGTTACTAAAAACCCTCCCCTCTGACTGCAAAAAGGCCGGGCTTCAGCGCTAACTGAAACCCGGCCTTTTTTTGTACGGTCTAATTAAGAACCTAGAACGTACACAAATATAAACAAGCCAACCCACACAACGTCAACAAAGTGCCAGTACCAAGACGCCGCTTCAAAACCAAAGTGATCATCTGATTTGAAGTGGCCTTTGAATACAGAGCGCAGCCACATAACCAGCAGCATGAAGGTACCTAAGGTTACGTGCGCGCCGTGGAAACCCGTCAACATGAAGAATGTTGTACCGTAAACACCGGTTTCAAGCGTGAGGCCTAATTCCTGATAAGCGTGAATGTATTCTTCTACCTGCAAGATAAGGAATACGATACCCATCAAAACACTCGCACCCAACCAATAGTTAAAGGCTTTGCGCTTATCAGCTTTCAGTGCATCGTGCGCAAAGTGCACAGTAACACTGGAAGTCAGCAGGATAATGGTGTTGTAGAGCGGCAAACCCTGCCAACCCATAGGTTGGCCAGCCCCTTTAACTAGAGCCGCTTCGCCATTTAAAGCCATGTCAGGTGTGGTCAACAATGGCCAAGCAGCTTCGAAGTTGCCCCATAACATGTTGCTGCTACCACGATCTCCTTCACCGCCCAACCAAGGCACTGAAAAAGCCCGAATGTAATACAGCGCACCAAAGAAGGCAGCGAAGAACATCACTTCACTAAAGATGAACCAACCCATGCCCCAAACGTAAGAACGTTTGACTTGTGCGTCGTTCAAACCCGCCATATTTTCACTGATAACTGTGGAAAACCAAGTCCACAAAACAAAAGCAAATAACAGGCTGCCGCAGAAGAAAATGCTCGGCCCAGTTTCATTGCCATTCATCCAATTTGCCGCACCAAAGACTGTTAAAAACAGGCCAAGACTCGCAAAAATAGGAAGCTTACTTTGTTCGGGTACGTAATAGGTACCTTGTTCACTAGCCATCTTTAAACCCCGCTCTCTTTATTCTACTTAGCTACGGAACGCTTGCCACTTTGGGATCATTCAGCATGTCTTGAGACATGTCAGTGATATCAAAGATGGTGTACGACAGCGTAATCGTATGTACTTGTTTGGGAACATCCCGGTCAACAATAAAACGCAAAGGTAAATCGGCACTCGCGCCGGCTACCAGTGCTTGACGATTGAAACAAAAGCATTCCGTTTTATGAAAATATTCTGCGGCTTTAAAGGGCACTAAGCTCGGTATCGCCTGAGCAACCATGTCCTCGGACGTTGGGTTGCGCGCAAAAAAATTCACTTCAACTTCTTCCCCTGGGTGCACTTTCATTGTCCGCACATGCGGGCGAAAGTCCCAAGGCATACTTTCATTATTGGTCGCAATAAACTGAACCGTTATTTCTCTACTGGTATCTACCCCGGCATCTACAGCTATGTACTGGCCGCCGGTTTTACCGTTTAAGCCTGTAATTTCACAAAACACATCATAGATGGGCGGCATGATCCAAATAGCGAAAACAAACATGCCAACCACCACCGCGGCTAGCTTAGTGCTAAGCGCGGCAATTGATTGAGTTGGCTGCTCTTGTTCCATGTCTTATTTAACTTCTGGTGGCACTGAGAAAGTGTGGTATGGCGCAGGTGAATCTACAGTCCATTCCAAACCTTCTGGGTTTTCCCACACTTCAGCCGTTGCTGGCTTACCAGAGCGAATCGTGGCAATCACGTTCCACAAGAACAAGATCTGCGCAGCACCAAAGAGGAAGGCACCTACGCTTGCAATCATGTTGAAGTCAGCGAACTGAATGTTGTAATCGGGAATACGACGAGGCATACCCGCCAAGCCTACAAAGTGCATTGGGAAGAAGGTAATGTTCAAGCCAATGAAGGCCAACCAGAAATGTACTTTACCCATGGTCTCGTTGTACATACGACCACACCACTTAGGCAACCAGTAATAGGTTGCGGCAATGATGGAGAAGATGGCACCCGGTACCAATACATAGTGGAAGTGTGCCACTACGAAATAGGTATCGTGGTACTGGAAGTCAGCCGGCGCGATGGCCAACATCAATCCCGAGAAACCACCAATCGAGAACAAAATAACAAAGGCGATTGAGAACAACATAGGTGTTTCAAAGGTCATAGAACCCTTGAACATTGTGGTCACCCAGTTGAATACCTTCACGCCGGTGGGCACCGCAATTAGCATGGTCGCGTACATAAAGAACAGCTCCCCCGCCACCGGTATGCCCACTGTAAACATGTGGTGCGCCCAAACAATAAAGCTTAAGAACGCAATAGAGCTGGTGGCGTATACCATTGAGGCATATCCAAACAGAGGCTTGCGCGCAAAGGTGGGAATGATCTGACTCACCACACCAAAGGCCGGCAAAATCATGATGTACACTTCAGGGTGCCCAAAGAACCAGAACACGTGCTGGAACAATACGGGGTCACCACCACCGGCTGCATCAAAGAAGCTGGTGCCAAAGTGAATGTCCATCAGCATCATGGTTACCACACCCGCCAACACCGGCATAACGGCAATCAACAAGTAAGCGGTAATCAACCAAGTCCAAACAAACAGCGGCATCTTCATCAGGGTCATACCTGGTGCGCGCATATTCAGAATGGTGGCGATGATGTTAATAGAGCCCATGATCGAACTGGCGCCCATAATGTGAACCGCAAAAATAAAGAAGGTCACACTGGGTGGGGCGTATGTTGTGGATAATGGTGCGTAGAACGTCCAACCGAAGTTAGGTGCTCCGCCTTCCATAAACAGCGTCGATGCCAACATAGAGAAGGCAAAAGGCAGAATCCAGAAACTCCAGTTGTTCATGCGAGGAAGGGCCATATCGGGCGCACCTACCATCATTGGAATCATCCAGTTCGCCAAACCCACAAATGCGGGCATTACGGCGCCAAACACCATCACCAAGCCGTGCATGGTGGTCATTTGGTTAAAAAATTCAGGCTCTACAATTTGTAGGCCAGGTTCAAACAACTCTGCGCGAATTACCAGGGCAAATACACCCCCCAGTAAAAACATGGCGAAGCTGAACCACAAATACATGGATCCAATATCTTTGTGGTTGGTGGTATACAACCACCGGGTCAGACCTTTAGCGGGACCGTGTGCCATTGTTTACCTCCTACTTGCCTTGCTTGAGCTTAAGAACATCGATTGGCTGAACATGGTCGCCCATGTTGTTGCCCCAGGCGTTGCGCTCGTAGGTTACTACGGCGGCAACATCAACCTCGCTCAATTGTCCACCGAATGCCTGCATGGCGGTACCAGGAACACCATTAACAACAACATCGTTATGGGTGTTAATGGGCCCAAGCGCAACCGCGCTGCCTTTTAAGCCAGGGAATACACCGGGTACGCCTTCACCGTTAGCCATATGACAGGCCGCACAGTTCTTGGCGTAAACTTCTTCACCCTTGGTGTAGAGCTCATCGAAGGTAAAGGTTTTTTCAGTCAGAGCCTTCAGTGCGACGGCGTCTGCTTGTTTCGCGCTAATCCATTCCAAATATTCTGCTTCTGGAACGGCTTTCACCACAATGGGCATGAAGCCGTGGTCTTTACCACAGAGTTCAGCACATTGGCCGCGGTAGATGCCTGGCTCTTCAACGTAAGTCCAACTCTCGTTGACAAAACCGGGAATGGCGTCTTTCTTAACCGCAAAATCCGGTACCCACCAAGCGTGAATCACGTCATTGGCAGTAATCAGGAAGCGAACTTTTTTCTTGGTGGGAATCACCAGAGGTTCGTCAACTTCAAGTAAGTAGTTCGGGCCTTTGGGCGCGCGGTTGTATATTTGGTCGGCCGGAGTGGACAAGCTGCTGAAGAAGGCTACATCTTCGGCAATGTAGTCATACTTCCACTTCCACTGATAACCGGTAATTAGGATATCGAGGTCGGCTTCACTCGTATCGTATATCTTAACCAGTGTTTTAGTGGCTGGAACAGCCATGATAATCAGAATTAGGAAGGGTGCTACCGTCCAAATAATTTCCAGCTTAGTGCTTTCGTGGAAATTAGACGCTTTTGCGCCGTTCGCCTTGCGGTGAACAATCATGGTGTAAAACATGATTCCAAACACCACTACGCCAATTCCAACGCACCACCAGAATATATTCATGTGGAGGCCGTATATTTCTTGACTCATCTGGGTTACCCCCTGAGTCATATTAACCCCCCAATGCTCAACCTCATCTGCCAAGGACTGATGACTCATCATCAGTACCGCAGGGCCAAGCAGCCAGGCAAATAGCCTTTGTGCTCTTTTCAACATCGCCCAATGTCTCCGTATTGCTAATTTATACTTCTTATTTGACTGCATCATTGACGGTTGCGACCTAAAGTAGCTTCACTTCAGTATTGCCGCGCTTACCCTGTTGAGATATCTTTCAAAGGGCCCAGCCAACTCACTGCGACAATCTGCCGCGCTTTCAGCTGCGTAAGGGAACCATAGCGAGGCAAAAAAGTCTATGAATTTATTATGTTAGCTGCTCTTTTTTACCTTATGTCTCGCTTGTATTTGGGCGTTTTTTAACCGTGCTTTTTACCACTTTCGGCTCGCCAAAGCAGCATCGGGATGTCTGGCGTCTTGCTTGGCCAATGATTCTAAGCAATATCTCTTTGCCTTTACTCACGGCCGTAGACACCGCCTTGTTAGGACACCTTGAAAACGCCCAGTTCTTGGGGGCTGTGGCGGTGGGCGGCAGCATCCTCACTTTCATTTACTGGTCTTTTGGCTTTTTGCGCATGGGCACAACCAGCCTCAACGCCAGAGCCTTTGGTGCTGAGGACGCGAATACTTGTCGCTTGTTGCTGGGGCAAAGCACATTGCTGGCGCTCGCCCTAGCGATAATGCTCTTTTCTCTACAGGGCTTAATATTCCCGTTTGCGCTCTCGCTGATGGACCCAAGCCCCGCCATCAAAGAACTCGCTCTGGCCTACACCCAAATACGTATATTCAGTGCCCCAGCTACGCTGGCCACCTATGCCATTGTGGGCTGGTTTATCGGTTTACAAAACACCCGCGCCCCTTTGCTGATTATGTTGACTACCAACATTCTCAATATTTTATTAGATTTCCTGTTAATTATCGGCCTTGATATGAACAGTGAAGGTGCGGCACTCGCCACGGTGACGGCAGAGTACGCAGGCCTAACAGTTGCCCTCTACCTAATTCGCCGTGAACTGAAGGCGCTGGGCGGTAAATTACTCCACCACAAGCTGTTCAAGCTCAGTGAATACCGACCACTATTACTGGTCAATCGCCATTTGTTTGTGCGGACAGCCTGCTTGTTGTTCAGTTTTAGCTTTTTTACCGCCCAGGGAGCGCGACAGGGTGACGAGTTACTCGCAGCCAATGCAATCATCCTGCAGTTGCTAATGTTAACTTCATACGGCCTAGACGGCTTCGCCCACGCGTCTGAGGCCCTTATTGGCAAGTCAGTAGGCCGCAAACAACTTCCCGAACTCTATGCCGTATGCCGCACAACAACCTTCTGGGCGCTGCTGACAGCGGTGTTATTTACTCTGCTTTTTGCCCTTGCAAAGCTGCCACTTATCGCCCTTTTTAGTGATATTGAGGCCGTAAGCCTGCTTGTTCGGCAGTATTATTTTTGGGTTTTGCTGCTACCTTTAATCAGCGTATGGAGTTACCAGCTCGACGGTATTTTTATTGGCGCGGGCAAAACTCAAGGCATGCAAAACTCGATGTTATTTTCATGTTTTATAATATATATCCCACTTTGGTGGTTCACCCAAAGCTGGGGTAACCACGGCCTTTGGCTGGCTTTTAGCGCCTTTAATCTTGCCCGAACTATGTCGATGTCTTGGCTATTTTATCGCTACAGCCGCACACAGCAGTGGTTTTCAACTACGTCTTAAACTCAAAAATTATGTTTTACAGGGAAGTTAGAAGAAGACGGTATTAAAGCCGGCTTGTTTTTGACTCAATGTGGATTACATTTAGGGGAATACTAGCGTTGCAGGAAGATAAGCACATTAACCACATTCGCCAAACAATCGCACGGGCAAAAGCTCATGAGCAATCAACTTCGTTGCTGACAACCCGCTTTTGTCAAAATCTGACCCAGCTTCATCAGGCGATTGATATTCCCGATGAGAATAAAGTGGCGACATTAATGAATTTTGTCATCCACTATGTTGAGCATGTGCCCGATTTCATTGAAGCCGTGTCAAACATTACTAATGACGCGGGCATATATAAATCCAGCGATCAAATCATCTCTATTGCTAAAGACTACTTTATCAACCCTCCAAGTTCAGTGTCTGAACACAAACATTCCGGCTTAATTGCTCTCATGGACGAAGCGTATCTTGCACATCGCTTTATGGAGGAGATTAATGATCGCTTTATAGGCCAACTTGGTATTCCTTTGGCTCCAATGGACATGACCCGCTCAAATATTATTATCCATCATCTCATTGGCGAGCCCTTCGCGAACGAGTTAGATGAGGCCGTGCGCTCTTCGGTTGAATCTTTAATGGCAGAAGAAGGACAGGCCTTTAAAAGTGAGGCCTTCATTTCTTACGCAAACGAGCATAAAAGCCGAGGCTGGTCTAAAGAGTTAGAACAGTGGCCCTGTTTAGCTAGAGATCTTTCGATTACTCTTCGCTTTGAAAAGGGTCTAGAGGGGGACAATGGCCTAAATGAGACCCTGCATTAATTCTTCGCTTTAATTCTCTGTATTAAATCTTGTCGGTAAGTTACTCAACAAGCCTGAGTAATAGTCTTGGCCTGCCTTGACCGAACCAAGACCAAGACCAAGACCAAGACCAAGACCAAGACCAAGACCAAGACCAAGACCAAGACCAAGACCAAGACCAAGAATATTCTAGAAAATAATTATCCTCTACTTCTTCGGTTCTGGAGAGAATTGTAAAACTTGGGTTTCCGCTCGCTTTAATTCCTCTGTTGTATTCACTCTGGTTTCTATCTCACGGCTGGCGTTGCTAATGTGCATTTCATCTTTAAAACCACAACTCACACACTCTCGGAAATCTCTTCCCTCAGCAGAATAAACTTGAATTTTATCCTGTGCAGAACATCGAGGGCAGGTAGCTCCAGCCAAAAACCTTTTCTTTTCACTGAATGCCATAATCGATTTCCTTAAGCCGCTGTACTGATGCCAGAGTGACGAAGCAATGGACCAATTTCAGGCTCACGTCCACGGAAGCGCTTAAATAAGGTCATTGGCTCTTCGGACCCACCGCGCTCCAGTATTTCAGTAAGGAATTTTTCACCAGTCGCTTTATTGAATACACCCTCTTCTTCAAACAGAGAAAAGGCGTCTGCCGATAAAACTTCAGCCCATTTATAGCTGTAGTAACCCGCGGCATAGCCCCCGGCGAATATATGGCCAAAACCGTTCTGAAATTTATTAAAGGCCGGTGGTTTAACAACAGCCACTTCATTTCTAACCTTATCGAGCACTTCCTGCGGGTCAACAACATCATTTGGATTATATTGACGATGTAAGCGAAAATCGAAAAGAGCAAACTCCAGTTGCCGAACCATGGCCATTCCCGACTGGAAGTTTTTCGCTTCCAAGAGCTTATTTAGCAGGCTGCTGGGTAAAACTTCACCCGTTTCATAGTGGCCGGATATTAAAGGCACCACGGATTTTTCCCAACACCAATTTTCCAAAAATTGGCTGGGTAATTCTACCGCGTCCCAGGGCACACCATTAATGCCGCTAACTGAAGCCACTTCAATTTTGCTTAGCATATGGTGCAAGCCATGACCAAATTCGTGAAAAAGTGTCACCACTTCATCGTGAGTTAACAGCGCAGGTGTATCGCCAACTGGAGGCGTGAAGTTGCAGGTTAAGTAGGCCACAGGAAGTTGTAGGCCGTGGTCTGTAGCACGACGCGCGCGACAGTCGTCCATCCATGCGCCGCCACGCTTTTTATTGCGCGCAAATAGATCCAGATAAAAACTGGCTATCAATTTTCCTTGACGACTTATGTTGAAAAACTGCACATCGTCATGCCACTTTTCCACACTCTTATCTTCTTCTACATCGATGTCATAAAGTTCGTTAACCACCTTAAATAAACCTTCGACAACTCGACCTGAAGGAAAATAAGGCTTCAGTTCTTCTTGTGATACAGAGTATTTTTCTTCTCGCAATTTTTCGGAAAAATAGGCTATGTCCCACGCTTCAATGGCGTCAAGGTTTTGCTTTTGTTTTGCATATTCTGCAAGTTCTGCCATGTCTTTATGCGCAACAGACACAGAACTTTCCGCCAGCTGAGTAAGAAAACCCTCTACTTGATCCGCGTCTTCAGCCATCTTGCTTGCCAGTGAGAACTCGGCGTAGTTATTAAAATCCAAGAGGAGACTTTTCTCGTGTCGCAGCGCTAAAATTTCTTCAATTAAGGGGCTGTTGTCCCAGCCAGCTACGTCCTGATCGGAAGCAGCCGCAAGCTGCCCCCCTTTCGATGCTCGAGAAGAATAGGCTCGATACATTTCCTGGCGCAGGGCGCGGTCGTCCGCATAGGTCATAACCGCAAGGTAGGAAGGTATATCTAAAGTTATGACGTAACCTTCTAGACTTTTCAGTTTGGCGGCTTCAGCTGCCTGTGCAAGTGCGCCCTCAGGCAAGCCGACCAATGCCGCTACGTTCTTGCTTTCAATATGTTTGTGCCACGCCTGTGTCGCGTCGAGAACGTTATTAGAAAACTGAGTTTGCAGCTCGGAAAGACGTTTCGCAATTTCACCATAACGCTGCTTTTTCTCATCTGACAAGGCCACTCCGGCCAAGCGAAAATCACGCAAGGCATTGTCGATGGTTTTTTGTTGGGCGATGGACAAGCTAGGGTACTCGTCACTATTTGCCAGAGCTTCATAAGCCTTGTAGAGCGCTGAATTTTGGCTCATTTCAGTGCTAAATGCAGTGAGTTTTACAATACTATTATTGTAGGCTTCTCTAAGTTCATCGCTATTGACCACGGAGTTCAAATGGCTAACCGGTGACCAAGCTTGGTTCAATTTGTCGGCCTGTGATTCAAGCGGTTCAACCAAACTTTCCCAGCTCACGTGTTTAAGTTCAGCAAGCAGTTTGCTAAGGTGCGTGCGGCCTTCTTCTATAAGGGCATCAACGGCAGGCTCAACATGCTCAGCTTGAATTTGGGCAAATGGTGGCAAACGATGAGATACAAGTAGTGGATTGGTCATAGGAATGATAACTCTGCTGTCCATAATTTGACTATAATACGCTGCCCACACATAGATTGACATTGGAGATTCGCATGAACAAGCCTTCGGCCATAAGGGCCCATAAACAACACACACCTGTCTTGGCCGATCGGGTATTTGTTGATCCCTCAGCCGTGGTGATCGGCGATGTAGAGATTGGGGAAGACTCCTCCGTCTGGCCTCTCACCGTCATTCGCGGCGATATGCATCGCATCCGCATAGGCGCACGCACCAGTATTCAAGACGGTTCGATTTTGCACATTACCCACGCAGGGCCATTCAACCCTGATGGCTACCCACTCACGGTTGGCAGCGATGTGACAGTGGGCCACTCTGTAACCTTGCATGGCTGCACCATTGGTGACCGTGTTTTGGTGGGTATGGGGTCTATGGTAATGGACGGTGCAGTAGTTGAAGACAATGTAGTCATTGGCGCTGGGTCGCTGGTCCCCCCAGGAAAGGTTCTAGCATCGGGGTTCTTATATATGGGCTCGCCGTGCAAGCAAGTGCGTGAGCTGAAAGAAAAGGAAATGAACTTCTTCACTTACACTGCCGGAAACTATGTCAAATTGAAGGACGAATATTTGGAAGAATAATTAAGCCCGCTTAGTTCAAAGCTCAATGGCCGATATTCGGAGCTTGGGGTGAATCAAAACCACCAAGCTCAGGCACTTAAGACAGCAACTTCTCTCTAAGCAATGCTATAACAGCTTCTGTTTCCGGGAACACTCCTCGCCACAATTTAAAAGACTCGGCCGCCTGCCCCACCAACATACCTAAACCATCAGCCGTTTCTACAGCACCATGTTGATTAGCCCATGTCATAAATACCGTTGGTTTGGCGCTATAGCTCATGTCATAACAGCAGGCTCCAGGCGCTAACAAGGTGTCCGGTAGGGGAGGCAAGTCTGCGCTTAGGCTAGCAGAGGTTCCGTTGATCACTAAATCAAATTGCTGAGCTAATAAGTCTTCGTAACCACAAGCACTCAAGTTAGTGGCGGAAGCGCAAAGTTCAGAAAAATCCGAGGCCAGTGACTGCGCTTTTGATGCAGTTCGATTGGCAATCAGTAAACTTTCTGGCGCTTGCTCTAGCAAGGGTTCTAACACGCCTCTAACAGCGCCACCGGCCCCCAACAAAAGCACACGTTTACCTTTAATAGACCAATTTAGATTTTGGCTAATGTCTTTTACTAGGCCAAAGCCATCGGTGGTATCGCCGAGTATTTCACCGCTCTCTTGTTTAATCAGCGTATTAACAGCCCCAGCGCGCTTGGCTCGCCCGGTAAGGGAGTCTGCAAAGGCAAATGCTTCCAGCTTACAAGGTGCTGTAATGTTCATGCCTTTGCCATTTTCGGCAAAGAATTTTTTGGCCTCAAGTTCAAACGATTCACAGTTCACTTGTTGTTTTTCGTAAATCAAATCTTGATGTGTTTGCTTGGCAAAAGCTTCATGAATAAGTGGTGACTTAGATTGGCTAATTGGGTCACCAAAAACGACATAGCGATCGGGCTTGCTTTTTACTTCTACCATTGCGCTTTACACCCAATCACGGGCCGGCAGAAAAACCTTCGCCAGCTTTTCTTCTTCGCTGCCCAAAGCGGGAGTATAGTCATATTCCCAGCGGACTAGAGGCGGCAAGGACATTAAGATTGACTCTGTTCTGCCGCCTGTTTGCAAACCAAACAAAGTGCCTCGGTCAAAGACAAGATTAAATTCAACATAACGACCACGGCGATAAAGTTGAAATTCTCTTTCCCGCTCACCCCATGTTTGGGTTTTTTGTTTCGCCATTATAGGTCGATAAGCACTGACAAAACTGTTGCCTACCGATTGCATCAAAGCAAAACTCTCAGAAAAACCTAATTCATTAAAGTCATCGAAAAATAAGCCACCGACTCCGCGAGCTTCATCTCTGTGTTTTAAATAGAAATAGTCATCACACCATTTCTTGAAGCGGGGATAAATTCCTTCGCCAAAGGGCTGACAAGCTTCTTTTGCCACCTGATGCCAGTCTCGGCAATCTTCTTCATCGCCGTAGTAAGGTGTTAAGTCATAACCACCACCAAACCACCAAACCGGTTCTTCACCGGGCTTTTCAGCAATAAAAAAACGTACGTTGGCGTGGCTGGTAGGTATGTAAGGGTTTTCTGGGTGGATCACCAAAGAAACGCCCATGGCTTCAAAAGAACGACCGGCAAGTTCTGGGCGGTTTTGCGTGGCCGAGGGAGGCATTTGCGTGCCGTGAACATGAGAAAAATTAACACCGCCTTTTTCAATCACAGCGCCACCCACCATCACTCGAGATCGGCCGCCACCGCCTTCGGCTCGCTCCCAACTGTCTTCTTTAAATTTACCTTGACCATCTTCTGCTTCAAGTTGTGCGCAAATGGAATTTTGCAGTTCCAGAAGATAGGCTTTTACCGCCTCTTTGTCGGGTGCGCCTAGGGTCATATTCAGATTAGTGTTGGCTGTAGTCATTTCGAGTTCCCAATAAAAAGTTTGTTCCAAACCTAGCCAGGCCGAATGATAGCACCGGAAATTAAATCACGAATTATGGAAGGCGCTTTGGCCTCACCTAATTCGCCAGGCGCGATAGCGTCTAGTTGAGCGCCAAAATAACCATCAAGCTCCGCTGTTGTAAGCGCCGCAGGCATCCCCTGCACATTCGCAGAAGTTGACACGAGCGGGCCGCCAAAGGCTTTACAAAGGGCCTGCACTACAGGATGCGCGCTTACTCGAATTGCCACAGAGCTGTGCTGGCCTCGGATCCAAGCGGGCGCCGTAGCCTCCGCGGGCACCAGCCAAGTATTCGGGCCTGGCCAAGACTGGCTTAAGGTTTGCTGTTGCTGGGATGATAGATCGAAAAGGAAGGGCTCAACTTGAGATAGATCACCCGCAATAAGAATTAAACCTTTCTTTGGGTCTCGCTGCTTGAGTGCCAAGAGCCGTTCAACGGCCCCTCGGTTATTGGGATCACAACCCAAACCCCAAACGGCTTCGGTTGGGTAGGCAATTACTGCGCCCGCACGAAGCCTTTCCGCCAAGGAGTCTATTGAAATATTAGATCGCTCAGAAGCAGTCATTGTCAATTAGCGAGCGGCCAGTTTTTCCTGCAGTGCAGCGTCTTTCGCCATCACAGCCTGGGCGTTTTCTTCACGCTCTGCAATCAGCTTCTGATGCATATCGGCGTCGCCAACGGCAATGATTTGTGCCGCTAAATAAGCAGCGTTTTTAGCACCCGCCTTGCCAATGGCTACTGTTGCAACAGGAATGCCGCCGGGCATTTGAACTGTAGATAACAGGGCGTCTAAACCGTCTAAGGAACCGTTAATGGGCACCCCAATAACCGGGCGAAGTGTATTCGCGGATACCGCACCCGCCAAATGAGCCGCCATGCCTGCAGCGCAGATAAAAGCCGCACAACCGCGCTGATCGGCGTCTTTCACGTAGGAGTGAGTGGCATCAGGTGTACGGTGCGCTGAAGTTACTTTCGCTTCATATGTAATGCCAAGCTTTTCCAATACGGCAAAAGAAGCTTCCATTATCGGTAAATCGGAGTCTGATCCCATCAAAATGGCTACAAATGGCTTGGTCATAGGGTTTCCTATTAGTTCGTCTGAAAAACGGCAGAACTTACCTGAACTGCAGGCGAATCTCAAGGGGCTTTGCGCTATTGTTTTGCAGCGAAGCCAATCCTAATTCATTTTTAGGCTTTCATAGCCGTAAGGCGTCAATTTGATGCAGTCTTTGAGCTCCAAACTGACCAAAATCACCCCCAGTTCCCGCACCGACATTTTAGTGCGAGCTAACAGGGCGTCAACGCTTATTGGGTCATAACCCATTTTACCGAGAACTGCCTGCTCTTTCTCTGACACAATGGCGTCCGCTTCAACAGCTAAGAGGGGCATTTGTGGACTATTTTCAAGCTCGCTCGCCTTTAACTCTATCAAACCTTGTAGCTCATTCACTAGATCTTGAGCCGACTCAACAAGCGTTGCGCCATCTTTTAACAGTCTGTGACAGCCCTTACTTTGGGGATTGTGAATGGAGCTTGGAATCGCAAAAACCTCCCGCCCTTGCTGCAAACCTTCGCGGGCGGTAATGAGAGAACCGCTCCTCAAAGCCGCCTCAACCACTAAAACACCCATGCTGAGGCCACTAATGACTCTATTTCTCTGTGGAAATAGCGCTGGTGTTGGAGGGGTGCCAATAGGGAATTCACTCACTAAAGCCCCGCCACTCGCCACTATTTGTTCCGCCAGCTCCGTATGGCGATATGGGTATATTTTGTCGATGCCACAACCCAAAACCGCAATAGTACTGCCCCCCGCTTTTAGTGCTCCTTGATGTGCGGCACCGTCTATCCCCAACGCCAAGCCGCTGGTCACAGTGAAGCCAGAGGCTGCTAAATATCGACCAAAGGCCATGGCGTTTTCTAAACCCCCAGCACTGGGTTTACGGCTTCCTACCAGGGCCAGCTGAGGCCGGTGAAGTTGTGTGATGTCACCTCGGACATAGAGAAGGGGGGGCGGTCGATGAATTTGCTTTAACAGCGCTGGGTAGTCTTCGCTGCTCAGAGGAATAATTTCCACCTGATTCTCTTCACACCAAGTTATTTCAGACTGAGCTTTTTGAGCAATATCGCTCTTATCGCCTTCCGCCCAATAATTGTCGAGCAATCGTTTTGCACCAGCGTCTAAGGGCAAAGACTCAGGTTTGGCGCTCAACAAACCGCGAATAGAACCGAATTTATTCATTAAGTCGAGGCAGCTTGCCGCACCCAAACCAGGAATTTGATTCAGTAAAAGGTAATCAAACAGGGGAATGTTCATAGTACTTCGTCCTTGAGTTATGTTTTAAAAGCCCTTCACATCCGTGCGAGGGGCTTAGGTCTAACAAATACTTAGGGGTTGCGAACTAAATCGTGTAAATCTAGTGGGCGATCTGCTTCTAATACCAGCGCGTAGCTGACCTTTTCAAAGGTGCGGAACACCATGGCCAAACCCACACGCTCTTCCGGCAATAATACCAAATCACCACGCACTCGATCTTTTACCATTTCGCCTTTTTGGTAGATCGCCAGCACATTACCGCTCTTCAGGCTGTCTCTCTCACCCTTGTTAATGACAACCACGTCCATCTTGCCGGCGTTATTAACTCCGCCTTCAACCGCTAATATCACACCCTCAACATCAGATTCGGGCGCTGAAGGTAAAAAGCTCGATTCAATGGCGCGCTCCTCATCAGGTAGCATACGGTCTTCAATGCGAATTTCTTCGCTAGAGCGAGACACCATCATAGTGGCCACATCGCCACTCAAACGCTTCAGGCGCAAAGCACCCACGCTCAGGGCTTGCAAACCTAACACTTCGCCAGTTTGAGGGTCTGTATACACTTGCCCACGGCGGTAAACTCCATAGGCCTTGTGCTCAGAGTCAAAATCACCCCGGGCATAAAGCTCGTCGTTTGCGCCCAAAACTAAACGTTTTTCTTCACCCGCTAATACGTAGGGGGCATCATCCATTTCATCTAAGCCAACAATTCGGCTCTTGCTCAGAAAGTTAGCAATAACGTCTAAAGGAATTGGGGGAATGGCACCGTCGTTTGGAGTAGAGCGGATTTTTGGCGACAATTTAACCGTACCGGCACGCTCAACGGTCAAGCGAGGCTTACCGTCTAGATAAATTAACTTTACGACGTCGCCTGGATAAATAAGGTGAGGATTCGCAATCTGTGGGTTCACGTGCCAAATTTCTGGCCACAACCATGGGCTTTTGAGGAAATACTCTGAAATGTCCCAAAGCGTATCGCCTTTCACCACCACGTGCCGATCGGGGTGCTGTGGATTGAGCTCAATTTCATCAGCCCAAGCGTAAATTGTGGCCAATGAAGCGGTCAAAAGGCCTAAAAGTACTTTTTTCATAGAAACCGGTCCTATTTAGTAGTCGGCTCCGAGGATTATAGAGTTTATAATAAGCCCTAGATGCCGCGCTGCTTCCATCTGCAACTCAAGTTTAGGAATACAGTTGAGCGCTCAGAATACACGTAATTGCTGTATCATCATAATGTTAGCAGCGCTTGTTATCTTTTTACTAGAAGTTTGTCACAAAGGTTTATCGCTATCCTAGAAATATTAGAGTTCCCCGACCCCCGGTTGCGTACCAAAGCAACACCCGTAGTAGTTTTTGACGAAGCTCTTCAACACTTGGTTGCCGATATGACGGCCACTATGTATGAAGCCAATGGCATCGGTTTGGCCGCCACACAGGTCAACGTGCACCAGCAGATAGTGGTGATCGACGTTTCTGATAACGGCAGCATGCCTCAAGTTTTCATTAACCCTGCCATCAAAGTCCTAGATGAAGTGCTGCATGAGTATGAAGAGGGCTGCCTATCGGTTCCCGGCTTTCATGAAACAGTTGAAAGGCCTGAGCATATTGAAATTACCGCTCAAGATGTCAGTGGCGAAACTTTCACCTTAATACCAGATGGTTTATTGGCGGTTTGCATACAACACGAAGTAGACCACTTAAACGGTAAGCTTTTTGTTGACTATATTTCGTCTATGAAACGCACCCGCATTCGTAAAAAGCTGGAAAAACAACACCGCCAAAAGGCCTAAGACAATGACACCCTCCCCTCGCCTGCGTGTGGTATTTGCAGGCACCCCTGAATTTGCAGCTCAGCACCTTAAAGCTTTGATTGAACAGTGTGCTCAAGACCCAGAGCATACGCCCTTCGAGCTTGTAGCCGTTTACTCCCAGCCCGACAGGCCCGCCGGTCGAGGTAAAAAGCTCAGTGCCAGCCCAGTAAAAGTACTGGCCGAGGCCAATGGCATTCCGGTGTACCAACCTGAAAACTTTAAAGAGAGTTCAGACCGGCAAATACTGGCGGAGCTCAAAGCCGACCTTATGGTTGTTGTCGCCTATGGTCTGCTGTTACCTAAAAGCGTTTTAGACATCCCTCTTTACGGCTGCATTAATGTGCACGGTTCACTACTGCCGCGCTGGCGTGGCGCGGCGCCTATACAGCGCGCCGTTGAAGCAGGCGACACCAACACCGGTGTCACCATTATGAAAATGGATGTGGGTTTAGACACTGGAGACATGCTGCTAAAGGCCAGCTGTGACATCAGCCCAAGTGACACCAGCGCAAGCCTGCACGACAAGTTGATTGAGTTAGGGGCGCCCGCACTGCTCACAGTTTTGAGCCAAATAGCGCAATGTGCCCAAGAAAACAGAGAACTGAAGGGGGAATCACAAGACGACTCTTTAAGCTGTTACGCGCGGAAAATCAGTAAACAAGAAGCGTCTATAGACTGGAATTTAAGCGCCGAGGTGCTGGATCGCCAAATTAGGGCATTTCGTCCCTTCCCCATCGCCTATACTCTCCATAAAGGCGAGCGCTTAAAAATTTGGCAAGCTTGCGCGCTAACAGAAAACAGTAGCGCAGCACCTGGTACTCTAGTCGCTCTATCTGATGAGGGTTTGGAAATTGCCTGCGGCGAAGGCAGGCTACTCTTAAACTCAATTCAAATACCCAGTAAAAAGGCTATGAGTGTGAAAGATCTGCTCAAGGGGTATAAGGATCGATTTGTTATCAATGAGCTACTGGGACAGTGAGCGCCAAAGCAAGAGAGGTGGCCGCTTCAACTCTGGCACAAGTTCTTCTTCAACAGCGTTCTCTATCGGGTTTGTTGCCCCCGGCTCTGGAAAAAGTAGCCGACTCTGAGCGTGGTTTATTACAAGAACTCTGCTACGGCAGTATGCGCTGGTATCCACAACTGCAACTCTTATTAAATCAGCTCCTCACAAAAGCATTAAAACCCAAAGACAGTGATATCCAGGCTTTGTTGATCATTGGCCTTTATCAACTCCGTCATATGCGCATTCCCGACCACGCTGCGATTGCTGAAACTGTGGAGGTCACTCGTCGGTTAAATAAACACTGGGCCACTAAGTTAGTGAATGGCGTGCTGCGAAACAGTCAGCGTCAACACGACACTCTAGATGAAACACTGAAAGACTTACCCGTGTTCACTCACGCCCACCCGAAATGGATGATAAAGGCGATAGAAGAGTCTTGGGGTGACAAGGCAACCGATATATTTGCCGCGAACAATGGTCACCCACCTTTCACCCTTCGCCTCAACCCTAGTTTTGCTGAACGCGACGAATACATCAAAGCTTTGCCGACTAGTCTTGATGCCAAAGCCTGTTCATTCAGTGCTGGCGGTTTTACGCTACAAAAAGCCTGCGACGTATTTGATCTGCCTTTATTTTCGGAAGGCGGCGTAAGTGTGCAAGACGAAGCGGCGCAACTTGCTGCCACCTTACTCGACTTAAAACCCGGCCAACGAGTACTTGATGCCTGCTGCGCACCTGGCGGTAAAACGGGACACATTCTAGAAACTGAAGCAAACCTTGCTCATTTAACAGCACTGGACAGTGACTCGCGGAGGCTTGTTCGTGTAGAAGAAAATTTGGCTCGCTTAAAAAAGACAGCCACTCTTTTGTGTGGAGATGCCACACAAACAGAAGGGTGGTGGGACCAAGTCCCGTTTGACCGTATCTTAGTAGACGCCCCCTGTTCGGGCACTGGGGTTATTCGTCGCCACCCAGACATCAAATTACTGCGTAAACCAGCCGATATTGTTAAGCTGGCTGGGTTGCAACTGGCCATTCTGAAAAACCTGTGGCAAACCCTAAAGCCGGGTGGCCGACTGGTTTATGCCACGTGCTCTATAATGCCTGAAGAAAATACGCTACTGCTTGAAAGGTTTGTCAGCGAAACACCTGACGCCAATGAACAGACACTGGACGTGAACTGGGGAATTGCCCAAACTCACGGTCGGCAATTACTCCCTTCTATAGAAGGGCACGACGGCTTTTTCTACGCGGTATTGGATAAAGCGATAGCAACACCCAGTTGAGGGTTAATAAAGTTTGAAAATAATCATCCTCGGAGCGGGACAGGTAGGCGGCACTCTCGCTGAAAACCTCGCCAACGAAGCCAACGACATTACCATCATCGACACAAATGAGGTTCGCCTAAGGGAGCTTCACGATCGCCTTGATATTGGCGTGGTAACCGGCGTGGCTTCGCACCCCGATGTTTTAGTTCAAGCGGGTATTGAAGACGCCGACTTAATTATCGCCGTCACCAACAACGACGAAACAAATATGATTGGCTGCCAAATAGCGCACAGCCTATTTCGCACACCCACCAAGATTGCCCGAGTTCGCTCGCAGAGCTACCTCAGCCGACCCGAACTATTTAACAATGACGCCATTCCAATTGATGTATTGATTAGCCCTGAGCAATTAGTTTCAAATTACATCTTTCGACTTGTTGAACACCCTGGCGCACTTCAGGTACTGGATTTTGCCGATGGCAACGTACAACTGGTGGCTGTGAAAGCCTACTACGGCGGCCCACTGGTGGGGCAAGAATTGCGCTTTTTGCGCCAGCACATGCCATCCGTCGATACCCGTGTTGCGGCTATATATCGGCGTGACCGGGCAATTACGCCAGAGGGTTCAACGGTTATTGAAGCCGATGACGAAGTATTTTTTATCGCCGCGAAATCTGATATTCGCGCCGTTATGAGTGAGCTGCGACGCTTAGAAAACCCATACAAACGTATCACCATTGCCGGCGGCGGCAACATAGGGGTTCGGCTCGCTCAGAAATTAGAGACCCGTTATTCCGTAAAACTGATTGAATTCAATGAGGCCCGCTGCGCACAGTTGTCAGAACAACTGGAACGCACCATCGTCTTGCTGGGCAGCGCTTCAGATCAAGAGCTGCTGCTGGAAGAAAACATTGAAGACACCGACGTATTCCTAGCCCTCACCAATGATGACGAAGCTAATATCATGTCTTCTATGCTGGCCAAACGCTTAGGTGCACGCAAAGTGATGGCCCTGATTAACAACCCTGCCTACGTCGATTTAGTTCAGGGTGGCGAAATTGATATTGCCATCTCACCGCAAAGCACCACCATTGGTAGTTTGCTGACCCACGTGCGCCGCGGTGACATGGTGAATGTACATTCCCTAAGGCGAGGCGCGGCCGAAGCCATTGAAGTGATTGCCCACGGTGATTCGCGCTCATCAAAAGTGGTGGGTAAAAGTATTGAAGATATCGATTTACCCAGCGGTGCCACTATTGGCGCTATTGTGCGAGAAAGAAAACAGCGCAGTGAAGTTATTATCGCTCACGACGACGTGGTGGTGGAAACCGGTGACCACGTAATTGTGTTCTTAGTCGACAAAAAACACACGCGAGCTATTGAACAACTGTTTCAAGTTGGGTTTAGCTTCTTCTAACACTAGGGCAACACTTTTCATGCATTTTGCAATTATATTTAGAGTCCTCGGTGTATTGTTGATGCTGTTCAGCCTCACTCTATTTCCTCCCATACTGGTGTCATTTTGGTACGCAGACAACAGCTACCCCGCATTTTTATGGGCTTTTGGTATCACTTTTACTACCGGCCTTGCTATGTGGCTACCGGTTTACAATCTAAAACAAGATTTACGCACGCGAGATGGTTTTTTAATTACCGCACTTTTTTGGTCCGTACTAGGGCTGTTTGCTTGCCTGCCTTTTTGGCTGTCTGAAAGTGTCAATTTAGACTTTACTGACGCCCTATTTGAATCTTTGTCTGGCTTGACCACGACCGGTGCCACGGTTATTACCCACCTCGACTCCCTGCCCAAATCCATACTCTACTATCGGCAGCAACTGCAGTGGTTGGGTGGCATTGGTATTATTGTGATCGCGGTGGCTATCTTGCCAATGCTGGGTATTGGTGGCATGCAGTTGTATCGTGCAGAAACGCCGGGCCCCGTGAAAGACAGCAAGTTAACGCCGAGAATTACCGAAACCGCCAAAGCCCTGTTTCTAATTTACGTCACACTCACCCTTGTCTGTGGCACAGCCTATTGGCTTGCAGGAATGAGTCTTTTTGATGCTATAGGCCACGCCTTTTCTACCGTTGCCATTGGCGGGTTTTCAACCCACGATCAAAGTATTGGCTTTTACGACAGTTCCTTCATCATGGCCATATGTATGGTGTTTATGGTTTTGTCGGGCATCAATTTTGCGCTGCATTTTTTCAGTTGGCAGGAACGCAGTATCAAACACTATCTTCGTGACCCCGAGTGTAAGTTTTATCTTGCCTGGATCGCAGTTGCGTCAATTATCACCATTAGTTACCTCTATTTTACGGGCACCTACAGCTTGTTTGATAGTTGGTTACACGGCAGCTTTCAACTTGTGTCCGTTCTTACCACGACCGGTTTTGCCACCGCTAACTTCAGTCTTTGGCCCAGCTTTCTGCCCTTCATGTTGTTTTTGTTTGCATTTATGGGCGGCTGCGCAGGGTCGACAGGTGGCGGCATGAAAGTAATTCGCGTCATGCTGATTTGCAAACAGGGAATTCGAGAGATTTACCGCCTGATTCACCCCAACGCCATCATTCCCATTAAGATTGCGAAGAAGTCCGTTTCAGATCGTGTAGTAGAGGCCGTCTGGGGATTCTTCGCCGTATACATCGTCTGCTTTATGCTGATGTTTCTGATCTTGATGGCCACCGGCTTGGACTTTGTCACCGCGTTTTCCGCCGTGGGGGCTTGCATCAACAATTTGGGGCCCGGCATGGGCGACGTTGCCTTTCACTATGGCGACATTAACGACCCTGCAAAATGGGTGCTTTGTTTTGCCATGCTGCTGGGGCGACTGGAAGTGTTTACTTTGCTGGTATTATTCACGCCTATGTTTTGGCGGCGTTAGAAACGATAAGGTTTTTCACAGCCTTCTGGCGGGCGCCTGAATCGTTTGTATTCCCACTGATACTGCTCGGGTACCTGCCTCACGCAGGCCTCAACACTGCGGTTCATCGCCGCAAGTGAGTCGCTCAGGTTCTCGCTATAGATCTCTGGATCGGCGTTTTCGAAATGCAATTCAAAACCGCCGGGCACGCGCTGAACGAAGCCCATAATCACTTTGCAGCCGGTTCGATTCATTAAATTACTCACCAGAGTCATGGTATGAGCCGGGTGACCAAAGAAGTCCACATGTTGGGTACCCGAATCAGCTACCTGATCAGGTAATATGATGGTTAAACCACCCGCCTTAAGTGACTTCAATAAAGCGGCCACACCTTTGCGGTTGGTTGGCACTAAGCTGGCGCCCATTTTTTCCCGAGCTGCACGGATGATGCGGTCAAAGGCCGGAATTTTCGGCGGCTGATACAGTGCGGTAAGATGAGCAAAGCTCGAAAAATAGGGTGCAAACACTTCCCAGTTGCCTAAGTGTGGCACCAAAACAACCAAACCCTCTGGCGCCTGAACGGCGTCTTTCAATAATGACTCGCCTTTAATGCTGCGAATTTTCGGTTCTAACCAAGACCAGGGGCGCAGCCACACCGGCGCCACTTCCAAACTCATTTTAGCGGTTTCCACAAGGCTGCTACGCACTAGGGTATCCTGATCGTCTGCGCTCATCTCAGGAAAGCAGCGAACAATGTTTTCCGCACTGACTTTGCGCGTTTGGCCATTCAAAACATAGAGGGCCAACCCCAGCAAAGTGCCTATTTGGCGGTTCAACCAAAGGGGCATAAAGGCAAATAGTTGCAGGAAGGCTTTTATTAACAAACTCGACATAGAACTTTCACTAGTTTTTCATCAATTTTAACTCGAGAAGCGCGCAGCTTACTGGATTTATCGCTATAATTCGCCCCTTTCAATGATTCATCAAAGATTCAAAGCCCTGTGCCATAAATGCGCTACAGGGCTTGGCAAACTGCGCCAGGAGGCGTAACTAACGGTGTCTGATAACAATCAAGTAGATGTAAGCACGTTTCAAGGGCTCATTTTGGCCTTACAACAATTTTGGGCAAAACAGGGCTGCGTGGTATTGCAACCTCTGGACATGGAGGTGGGCGCCGGTACATTTCACCCCGCCACTTTTTTGCGCGCTATTGGCCCTGAAACCTGGAACGCGGCCTATGTGCAGCCTTGCCGCCGCCCCACTGATGGGCGCTACGGAGAAAACCCCAATCGCCTGCAGCAATACTATCAATTTCAAGTAGCGCTAAAGCCTTCTCCACCTAATTTTCAAGAGCTCTACTTGGAGTCTTTACGTGAGCTCGGTATTGATACTCTTGTTCATGATGTACGCTTTGTGGAAGACAACTGGGAATCCCCTACTCTAGGCGCTTGGGGCTTGGGCTGGGAAATATGGTTAAACGGCATGGAAGTGACTCAATTCACTTACTTCCAACAAGTAGGTGGTTTGGAATGTTTCCCTATTACAGGTGAAATTACCTACGGTTTAGAGCGTATCGCCATGTATCTGCAGGGTGTAGATTCAATCTACGACCTAGTGTGGACCATTGGCCCAGACGGCAACAAAGTTACGTATGGCGACGTGTTCAAGCAAAATGAAATCGAAATGTCACATTACAATTTCGAAGAAGCCGATGTTGATTTTCTGTTTAAAACCTTTGATATTTGCGAGCGTGAAAGCCAACGCTTAGTAGAAAAGAACTTGCCCCTGCCAGCTTACGAGCAGGTAATGCGTGCTTCTCACGCCTTCAATTTATTAGACGCGCGGCATGCAATTTCGGTTACAGAGCGCCAGCGATTCATCTTGCGGGTTAGAACTCTGTCTCGCGCCGTTGCGCAAGCCTATTACGACGCCCGCAAAGAATTGGGTTTCCCTCTCGCTCCAGAAGCACTCCGTCAGGAACTGCTGGCCACCCCGACAGAAACAAAGGGAGGGCAGTAAGATGTCTGAAGATTTTTTAGTAGAATTGGGAACCGAAGAATTACCGCCTAAAGCACTCAGTACATTGCTCAGTGCTTTTCGCAGTGGCATTCAATCAGGCTTAGAAAAAGAAGGCCTAAGTTTTAGTGCTATCGAAGAATATGCATCACCGCGACGTTTGGCCGTGTTGGTCAAGCAGCTGGACAGTGTGACCCCCGCTAAAGAAATTGTCGCCTGGGGCCCACCTGCAAAAATTGCTTTTGACGCTGAGGGAAACCCTTCCAAAGCTGCACTCGCCTTCGCCAATAAAAATGGTTTAGACCCAAGTGCACTGATCGTTGAAAATGACGGCAAAGCCGATAAGCTGGTCCATCGCTCTGCGAGCGGTGGTCTTGATACAAGCACACTGTTGGGCGCAATCGTCAGCGAATCTTTGGTAAAGCTGCCGATTCCAAAACGTATGCGCTGGGGCGCCAAGCGAACTGAATTTGTTCGACCAATACATTGGTTGGTTCTCTTATTTGGCGCAGACGTGGTTGACGCTGAAATTATGGGTTTGCAATCGGGGCGGGAAACTCGCGGTCATCGATTCCATTACAACAAAACCCTTAACATCAACACCGCTGCAGATTATGTAGAAACATTACGCTCCCCTGCACATATTATTGTTGATATGAATGAGCGTAAAAACCTTATTCAAGAGCAGGTAACAAATGAAGCCGGCAAGTTGGGTGGCACCGCGGTTATTGATGAAGGCTTGCTAAACGAAGTTAACGCTTTGGTTGAGTGGCCAATGGCCTTAGCCGGTCGATTTGACGAACGTTTTTTGGAGGTGCCTTCCGAAGCGTTAATTTCTTCTATGAAAGAGCATCAAAAGTATTTTCACGTTGTCGATAAATCCGGTCAGCTGCTACCGAATTTTATTACCGTGGCAAATATTATCAGCAAAGACCCGGCACAAGTGATTAATGGCAACGAACGAGTCATTCGCCCTCGCTTGGCCGATGCCGCTTTCTTTTTCGAAACCGACAAAAAAACCAGTTTGTTAAAACTGCGCGAGCGCTTGAAGTCTATTGTCTTCCAAGCAAAGTTAGGCACAGTTTTTGACAAAACTGAGCGCGTAGCTAAACTGGCGAGTGCTATCGCAAGCCGAATGGGCTCCAACACTGAACACGCTGAACGTGCGGGAATTTTGTGTAAGTCAGATTTAGTCAGTGACATGGTGAGTGAATTTGACAAAATGCAGGGTGTGGCCGGCTACTATTACGGCGTGAACGACGGCGAGCCTCTCGACGTTGCTAAAGCTTTAAACGAACAATATCTACCGCGCTTCGCCGGAGACGTTCTACCAGAAACCTCCTGTGGCGTTGCTTTAGCCTTAGCTGATAGATTGGATACGCTTACGGGCATATTTGGTGTGGGCTTGTTACCAAGCGGTTCTAAAGACCCTTTTGCATTGCGACGTGCCAGTGTTGCTGTTCTACGCCTATTGGTTGAAAAAGACTTAGACCTAGATTTGCGTGACTTGCTAACGCAAGCTATCGCTGGCCACACAGATTTATCTGATAACGCTCTCCTGGTAGAAACCATTCTTTCTTACATGATTGAACGTTTCCGCGCGGGCTACGAAGACGCTAAAATTCCTGCCGAAGTTTTCATGGCTGTGAGTGCCAAGTCGCTCAGCACACCCCTTGATATCAACAAGCGTGTTTTAGCCGTACACCAGTTTGGCCTATTACCTGAAGCCCAGAGTTTAGCAGCGGCTAACAAACGAGTTTCTAACATTCTCGCCAAGCAAAGTGATGTGGAAATTCCGCCATTAGATGAGGCCCTGTTACAAGAGCCTGCGGAACAAGCCCTCGCAAAAGCCGTTGCCGAGAAATCTAAACTGGTTGAACCCTTGTTTGCCCAAGCCAATTACGCGGATGCACTGGCACAGCTAGCCGACCTCAGAGACATTGTTGACCAGTTCTTTGATGATGTTATGGTGATGGCCGAAGACGAAGCACTGCGCAATAATCGCTTAGCACTACTTTCCCAACTGCGAGGTTTATTCTTCGAAGTTGCCGATATTTCATTGCTTGTTCCGGCAAAAAAATAATATGAAACTTGTTATCCTCGATCGCGATGGTGTTATTAATCAAGCCGCTGGTGAAACTATCACCAGCGCCAATCAATGGCTACCAATAGACGGCAGTATTGAAGCGATAGCACAATTACATCAAAAAGGCTTCGTAGTGGTTCTTGCCACCAATCAGCCTGGTTTGGCTTTGGGGAAATTTGACCTAGATGACCTGGAAGCCATGCACGCTAAACTCACGCATTTAGTGGAGGAGGCAGGCGGAGCCTTGGGGGCCATCTTCTATTGCCCTCATGGGCCCGACGATCGCTGTAATTGTCGCAAGCCAAAGCCTGGTTTAATTGATGCGATTGAAGCTGAGTTTGATATCAGTGCTGAAGGAATTCCTCTGGTGGGTGACAATTTGCGAGACTTGGAAGCCGGCCTGAGCAAAGGCTGTGTGCCAATGTTGGTGAAAACCGGGAATGGCCAAGACACTCTAAACTCACTGGTTGCCAAGCCTAATGAGGCCTTCAATAGCTTATTGGCCTTTGACGATCTCGCTACTGCCGCGCAACACATTATTGAAAACTTCTAATGACTGCTCTTCGTTCTTTTCTCTATTATTTAGTCAATATTCCCTACGGTATGATTTGTGGCTTGCTCGGCGTTTTACTGCTGGTCGCGCCCTACAGCTTTCGCTATAAGGTTGTTACTAGCTGGAACCGCGTGTCAGTTTCATGGATGCGAACAATTTGTGGCGTTCAGTACGAGATTATCGGCGCTGAAAATGTACCTGAAGGCCCATACGTTGTTTTGGCAAAACATCAAAGTGATTGGGAAACCCTGTTTTTGCAATATCACTTTGCTCCAGTCAGCACCATATTAAAGAAGGAGCTGCTCAGAATTCCATTTTTTGGATGGGGTTTGGCCAGCCTGAAACCTATTGCTATCGATCGCAGTAACCCTCGTGAAGCCATTAAGCAATTAAAGCGCTTGGGCCTACAGCGGATTGAAGAGGGCAACAATGTATTGGTTTTTCCTGAAGGCACGAGAATGGCCTTTGGTGAAACTGGGAATTATGCAAGAGGCGGGGCTGATATTGCCTGCTCTGCCGGAGTACCTATTATTCCGGTAGCCCACAATGCTGGCTTATGTTGTCCGCCACGTTCTTATATGAAGTACTCCGGGAAAATTACCGTTTCTATTGGTAAACCCATCGATTCCACCAATAAAACCAGTCGTGAGCTCACCGCAGAAGTGAAAGATTGGATAGAAAACGAAATTGCTAATATGGACAAAGCAAAAGGCAGGAGTTGAGGGAAAACTTATATAATTCTCAATAAGGAACCCGACACTTGTCCGGTGTTGGCCTTTCAAGACTCGCTGTTCGTCGGTCACTCTCGGCTCCTGCCTTCCGTGACACTTGCTCATCCTTGTGCATCGTCCATGGCCGCTCCACGTCGGCTCCTGCCTCCGAGGGTCTTGAAAGGCCAACACCGGACAAGCACCTACCACCGTACTCCGTCTCTACCTATTGAGAACTTCCAAGGATTTTCTCTAAGCCATTGATAATTAATGATTTTATTTATCAACGGCTTAGATTTGAGCAGCTTGAATATATCTAAGACTCTACATACTAGTCAATATTTATACATCAAGGTTTGCAACCGCCAGAGCATTGGTCTCAATAAAGTCGCGTCGTGGTTCCACGTGATCACCCATTAAGGTAGTGAAAATCTGGTCAGCCGCAACAGCATCTTCAATTGTCACACGCAGCATACGACGAGTCTCAGGGTCCATGGTGGTTTCCCATAGCTGACTGGGGTTCATCTCACCTAGGCCTTTATAGCGCTGGATATTGTAACCACGCTTTGACTCTTTCATCAGCCAATCGAGGGCCTCTTTAAAGGAAGTCACGTCGGCACGGCGCTCACCGCGCTGAATATAAGCGCCCTCTTCAATCAGGCCATCTAAGGTTTCGCCCAATTTTACAATTGAAGCGTACTCACCAGACTGGAAGAAATCGTGTGCAAAGTGATGGTCTGTAGGTACACCATGAGCCACAATGCGAACGGTTGGCAAGAATAGGTGACGTTCAGTATCTTCTTTTACAAGAATCTCGTAGCTGTGACTACCGCCCTGTAAATTCAAGCTCAGTCTAGCTAAAAGCTGATCACACCACTGCTGAATGTGACCCTGATCTGTCAGATGTTCTTTTGTTAAGGCGGGCTGATAGATCATCTGCTCAAGCACTGCGGCTGGGTACAAACGTGATAAGCGATCAATAGTACTCATCACAGCTCTATACTGAGTAACCAGCACAGAAAGCCCCTCACCGCCTATACCGGGGGCTTCTGGGTTCAGATGCAGCTGGGTATTGTCCATAGCCGCTTGCGTGAGGTATTCACTTAAGGATTCTTCATCTTTCAGATACTGCTCTTGCTTGCCTTTACTGATTTTGTACAGTGGTGGCTGAGCAATAAAGATATGGCCTCGTTCAACCAACTCTCGCATCTGGCGGAAGAAGAAGGTTAATAACAAGGTACGGATGTGAGAACCATCCACGTCCGCATCCGTCATGATAATAATGCTGTGGTAGCGCAGCTTGTCAGGGTTGAACTCAGATGTGCCTATGCCGCAACCTAAGGCTGTAATCAAAGTACCCACTTCGGCACTGGAAAGCATCTTATCAAAACGCGCTTTTTCAACATTAAGAATCTTACCTTTCAAAGGTAAGATAGCTTGGGTCTTACGCGCACGTCCCTGCTTTGCAGAACCGCCCGCAGAATCACCCTCCACTAGGTATATTTCAGATAAGGCTGGGTCTTTTTCCTGACAATCGGCCAACTTTCCTGGCAAGCCTGCAATGTCCAGAGCGCCCTTACGGCGAGTCATTTCACGAGCCTTTCGAGCGGCTTCACGGGCCCGCGCTGCATCTATCATTTTCTGCACAATAAGCTTGGCTTCACCAGGGCTTTCGAGCAAGTAATCTGTAAATGAAGCGCCCATTTCCTGCTCAACCGCTGTCTTCACTTCAGATGACACCAATTTGTCTTTTGTCTGTGAGGAGAACTTAGGGTCAGGAACTTTCACCGAAACAATGGCCGTTAAACCTTCTCGGGCATCATCTCCCGTGGTGTTTACTTTGGCATTTTTACTTAAGCCTTCGCGCTCAATATAGGTATTTAAACCTCGAGTAAGCGCAGCACGGAAACCTGCTAAGTGAGTACCGCCGTCCCGCTGAGGGATATTATTGGTGTAGCAATAGAGGTTTTCCTGGAAACTGTCGTTCCACTGTAAGGCCACTTCAACACCTACGCCGTCATCACGCTGTGTACTGAAGTGCATTACTTTGTTTATAGCGGTTTTGTTGGTATTAAGATATTCAACAAAGGCTCTCAAACCACCTTCATATTGATAAATGTCTTCTTTACCTGAGCGCTCGTCTTTAAGAACAATTCTGACACCGGAATTCAGGAAAGACAGCTCACGTAAACGCTTAGCCAACTGGTCAAAATGGAATTCAATATGGGTAAAGGTGCCTGGAGATGGCTTAAAATACAGTTCTGTACCAGAAGTTTCTGTATCACCAATAACTTCTAAGGGCGCCTGAGGAACACCATGAGCGTAAGTTTGTTCCCAAATCTTACCTTCACGACGGATAGTCAGCTTAAGTTCTTCTGATAAGGCGTTAACCACGGATACGCCCACACCGTGCAGGCCGCCAGATACCTTATAGCTGTTGTCATCAAACTTACCGCCAGCATGCAATACCGTCATGATCACTTCCGCGGCAGAGACACCTTCTTCATGCACTTCGGTAGGAATACCACGACCGTTATCACTAACCGTTATGGTTTCATTTGGGTGTATAACCACACGAATTTCGGAGCAATGGCCAGCCAAGGCTTCATCAATTGAGTTGTCGACAATTTCGAACACCATATGGTGCAAGCCTGATCCGTCGTCGGTATCACCGATATACATACCGGGCCGCTTACGAACTGCATCCAATCCCTTGAGGACTTTAATACTGGACGAGTCATAAGTAGTCTCTTCTGACATAATTCACTCCGATTTTAAGCACTATTAGTGTTTTCTTATGTAATTAGGTGTTTTCGCCATCGGCGACTACTACCCTTCCATGTTCCACGTGAAACACTTTTCGATTTACAGTAGGGTGTTCGGCCCAAACTGACTCTAAAGTATCTCTATCGACCCCCGTAATAAGGACCTGACAATCCATTTTTAACAGCCAACGTGCCATTATAGATTGAAAATCACTGTCTAGTTCTGCTGGCAGATCATCAATCAAAAACACACAACTACGTTGGGTTTGCTGGCTAAATACATAGCCCTGGGCTATACGTAATGCACAGACCAGTAATTTCTGCTGACCCCGTGACAGCACATCCGCGGCTAACTGCTTCCCCACCATTATCCGTAAATCGGCTCGATGAGGGCCCGCGTAAGTAAAACCCTGGCGCGAGTCTCTTTCAATAGTCTCCGCCAAAACCTCTTGAAGCGGCGTGTCTCTGTCCCAGCCTCTTTGGTAACTCAGCTTCAAATCATCCAAAGCAATAAATTCAGCGACCAAAGTTTCAAATACTGACAGGAACTGCTGAATGCGACTTTCTCGTAAGCTGTCTATCTTTTCAGCGAGTAGACAGAGCTCAAGGTCCCAAGGAGCCAATTCAGCAGCCGCTATTCTATCACGTCGGAGCAGACTATTGCGGTGTTTTAAACAGCGCTGTAGGCCTTTCCACGCGCTTAAGAATTCAGGTTCCACGTGGAACACTAACCAGTCGATAAACTGCCGCCTTTGCTTAGGGCTGCCCTCCAATAACTGAAAAGTTTGGGCATTAATCACCTGCACAGGCAAACATTCCGCTAAAGCTGATGCAGTGGAGACAGGCTCCCCATCCAATTTAAACAGGGAGTCTCCAGACCTCGACCTCATTACACCGACTTTTCGCAGCAAGTCACTTTCATGAACTGCGCCGAAAACTGTGAAATGATCATCTTCAGTGGATATTAAAGGTTTCAACTTATGACTGCGAAAGGACCGGCCCAGGCCCAATACTGATACGGCTTCCAGAACGCTTGTTTTACCACTGCCATTTTGGCCGTAAAACAAGTTAATGCGATTGGATAAATGAATATCCACCGCATTGAGGTTACGAAGAGAATTTACGGCCAGCCTTTGAAGTGGCACTAGCGCAGAACAACCATTGAAAAAGAGATCTACTTGAGCCTAAGTTTATAGGCGCATGGGCATAACTACATAGACTGCATCGCCGCCGTCAGGCTCTTCCACCAAGGCCGAGCTGTTTGAATCTGCAAGCGTAAGCTTGATATTTTCACCCGCGAGCACGTTACACACATCTTGCAGATAACTAACGTTGAAACCAATTTCCAAGCTATCGCCGCTATAGTCCACAGTTACCTGCTCTTCGGCTTCTTCCTGCTCTGGGTTATTAGCCACAATTGTTAATAAACCGTCAGACAACAATAAGCGAACGCCACGGTATTTCTCGTTGGACAAAATAGCGGTGCGGCCAAATGCTTGTTTTAATTCGCTGCGCGAACCGTAAACCAGCTTGTCTCCGCCTCGAGGTAACACTCGGTCATAATCAGGAAATTTGCCATCTACCAGTTTAGAGGTAAAGGTAAATTCTTCAGTTGTTGCACGAATATGATTGCTACCCAAAGTAAGCTCAACGAGGTTTTCACTATCGTCCATCAATCGAGCAAGTTCAATAACACCTTTCCGCGGTAAAATTGACTGCACCACGCCTTCAACATCAACCGCAAGTTCCCGCGTACACAAGGCCAAACGGTGACCGTCTGTGGCAACCGTGCGCAGCTGGTTCTGTTTAACTTCCCACAACATACCATTTAAATAATAACGAACGTCTTGCTGCGCCATTGCAAAAGCTGTGGCATCAATTAGGCGCTTAATCACATTTTGGGCACAAGAAAATTGCAGGTCACTGGGGCCGTCTTCCACATTGGGAAAGTCGTCAGCGGAAAGCGTTGAGAGCGTAAAGCGGCTGCGGCCACTTTTAACGATAACTCTTTGATTTTCTTCAATAAAACTTATTTCCGCACCATCGGGCAGAGAACGACATATATCCACAAACTTTCGCGCTGGTACCGTAATCTCACCGTCTTCACTGGGCTGATCTAGCTGAATACGACCTACAATCTCAACTTCTAAATCGGTTCCTGTCAACGACAGGCAGTTGTTTTCCAACACCACAAGCACATTTGATAACACAGGCAAGGTCTGACGCCGCTCAACAACACCAGCAACCAGTTGCAAAGGTTTTAAAAGCGCTTCGCGCGATACAGTGAATTTCATCGGATGGTCTCTTAGTCAACGTTTGTTATAAATTGATTATGTTGTCAGCGAACGCAGTAAATTATTCACGTCTTCGCGAATATCAGCGTCCTCTTCTCGTAACTGCTTAATCTTACGACATGCGTGTAAAACTGTCGTGTGGTCTCTACCACCAAAGGTCTCGCCTATTTCAGGAAGGCTGTGATTGGTGAGTTCTTTCGCCAATGACATGGCTACCTGTCTAGGCCTAGCCACTGAACGACTGCGACGCTTAGAGAGGAGGTCGCTCATTTTAATTTTGTAGTATTCAGCAACCACTCGTTGAATATTATCAATGCTCACCTGCTTGTCTTGCAAGGCCAGCAGGTCCTTCAGAGCTTCACGAACTAAGTCTACATCTATGTTGCGTGCAGTAAAGTGGGCGCTGGCGATAACCCTCTTCAAGGCACCTTCCAGTTCTCGCACGTTAGAACGTATACGCTGGGCAATAAAGAAAGCGGCTTCATGAGGCAAATCGATTTTCGCCTGCTCTGCCTTCTTCATTAATATAGCCACTCGAGTTTCTAACTCAGGAGGCTCTACCGCCACCGTCAAACCCCAGCCAAAGCGAGACTTCAAACGCTCTTCTAAACCGTTAATTTCTTTAGGGTAGCGATCACAGGTTAGTATTATTTGCTGCCCACCTTCTAGCAGAGCATTAAAGGTATGAAAGAACTCTTCTTGTGAACGCTCTTTACCGGCAAAAAACTGAATATCATCAATCAATAAAGCATCAACTGAGCGGTAGAAACGTTTAAAGTCATTGATAGCATTAAGTTGTAGCGCCTTAACCATATCGGCTACAAAACGCTCGGAATGTAAGTAGACAACTTTTGCATTAGGGTTTCTGTCGACCAATGCATTACCTACAGCGTGCATTAAGTGGGTTTTACCCAAGCCAACGCCACCGTATATAAACAAAGGGTTATAGGCACCACCAGGGTTTTCAGCAACCTGCCTAGCGGCCGCTAAACCCAACTGGTTCGATTTACCTTCAACAAAGCTCGGAAAAGTAAAACCTTCATTTAAGAAACTGCGGTGCTTCAGGCTACCTTCAACATCAACATCTCTATTTCCCTGGGGGCGCACAGGCGCTGGTCCAGGCTCGCGAGTATTTCTGACATTAGTGTTATTTCTAGGAGCGGCTCGATTAACAAAGCCATTTTCTTGTGCGTCTAACTGGGTGCTGGTGCTGTCTACTCTAGGCGACACCTGAGCGGCCGGAGAGCGACGTTGAAAGCGAACGGCCTGACGAGCCGCAATATCAATAACCACTTCCAAACCAGGGCCAATATTAGTATCTGTGCCGTCGTTTAATTCCGAGGCAAATTGACTCACTAACTCTTCTATGCGGTGAAGGAATTTATCGGAGACCCAATCTAATATGAAACGATTAGGCGCAAGCAGACGCAACTGACCCGTCGCGTTCTCATTATCGACTTTTAAAGGCCGTATCCAAGTATTAAATTGCTGTGTTGGCAACTCATCTTGAAGACTGCTCACACACTTATTCCAGATAGATTCTGGCACTAGACCCCCAAACATTCTTATTCTTGCGAAAAGCCGGATATTTTAACCCCGACTACAAAAGTTATCCACATATAATAAGAAAAGATTTTCGAGTTCGTCAGAGCTCTTAGAATAAATTAATGATTAATTTCAGTTGTTTATAGACTTATCCAATGCAAGTAAAATCCACAGTATAAGTACAAATGGCGATTAAATTTTAGCCCTACCTGTGCATAACTCTGTGTGTAAGTTCTGTATAGGCTGGGCAAAAGCGGGTATTTATCACTAATTTTGGAAAACCCTATAAATAAACACTAAAGGCATTGATTTGAGGGCCACAATTCTTTAAAATCCCGCGTCTTTCTGCACCCTAAAGTGCAAAAACAGTGATTTGTAGTTTGTCTCCTTCTATATAGAAGCAGTACTTAACCACAAGTTTTTACTAGAATTCTCCGATCGGTAGGTAGTTCAATGAAAAGAACATTTCAGCCAAGCGTACTTAAGCGCGCTCGCACTCACGGTTTCCGTGCTCGTATGGCAACTAAAGGCGGCCAAAAAGTTATAGCACGTCGTCGTGCTAAAGGTCGTCAGAAGCTAGCGGCTTAACCGATCTTTCTTGTAGGTCGCTGGGGTGTCCAGTCAAGCGTTCGGTAAATCCTTACGTCTGCTTAACGCCAGTGACTTTCAAGCTGTCTTTGACGACCCTCCTTTTCGTGCTTCTCATAAGCACTTCTTGATACTTGCCCGACACAATAACCTGTCGCATTCGCGCATGGGTCTTGTTATTGCCAAAAAAAATATCCGCCTTGCCGTAAACCGTAATCTCATTAAACGCCTAATTAGAGAATCGTTCCGCACAGAACAGCAGAACTTAGTTGGTTTTGATGCTATTGTTCTGGCTCGTCGCGGTATGGACGGCCTTGAAAATGCCGACCTCAGCGCCCAATTAGGTAAACAGTGGCAGCGCATTGCCCGAAAGGCATCAAAGGACACCAAGGCTGAGTCGTGAGCTGGACACTAATTAAACTGATACATATCTATCGCTATCTACTTAGCCCGTGGATAGGTAACCAGTGTCGCTTCTACCCAACCTGCTCCCACTATGCCGAAGGCGCTATAAAACAACACGGTGGCCTAAAAGGCAGCTATTTAACCCTAGTGCGTTTATCAAAATGTCACCCCTGGCATTCAGGTGGCATTGACCTTGTACCGGGTACCCATCAACACTCAAACAATACAGACTTAACTCATGGCAAAAACTAAACTAGATTGGCAACGAAATTTACTGTTGGCCGCAATGGCTGCCACAGTCTTTATGCTCATTAATGAATGGAGTGATTTTCAAGATCGCCGGATTCCCGTGGTTAATACTGAAACAACCACAAGCTCAACGCCACTTGCAGTACCGAGTGAACTTAGCTCCAGCAGTACAACGGAAGATATTCCCTCAGACCCCGATGTTGTACAAGCAGTAGTAAATACTCCCGCTCAGAACAACCAAAAGCTTGTCCATATTAAAACAGACAGCTTGGACATGCTGATTGATACTCAGGGCGGTGATATCGTTAAGGTGGGCCTACCGCGTCACTACGCAGCGCTCAATACTCCTAACTCTCCGTTCATCCTGCTCAACCGCACTGACAATCAAACCTACATAGCAAAAAGTGGCTTGATTGGTAAAAACGGTACCGACACCAGTGCTGGCCGACCTGTGTTTAAGGTTAGCCAAAATGAGTTCATCATGGGTGATGGCTCCGATACTTTAGTTGTAGACCTGAGTTTTCAACAAGCTACTGCCAACATCATCAAGCGTTTCACCTTTACTCGTGGTGACTATTTGGTGAATGTTGAATACATTATTGAAAACCTTGGCAGTGATACTTGGCAAGCCAACTTCTATGGTCAACTCAATAGAGACTCCCACGACCCAGTGGTAAGTGGTGGCGGAATGGGCATGGCCCCTTTCCTAGGCGCAGCTCTAACAACTAAGGAAAAAAATTACAGCAAATTTACCTTTGACGATTTAGCTGATGCCAGTGTTAAAGAAACCGTAGATGGCGGTTGGGTTGCCATGGTTCAACACTATTTCCTCAGCGCTTGGATCGCCAATCCCGATCAGAGCAATACCTTTGAATTGAAACAGCAAGGTAATAATGATCTTTACCTGATGCGATACATTTCACCTAAAACAGAAATTGCGGCGGGCACTACTGGTACCATTACCTCGTCTTTTTATGCGGGACCAAAAGACGTCTACCGCTTAGAAGAAATTGCCCCCTACCTAGATCTAACTGTTGATTACGGTTTCCTTTGGTGGATCGCAAAACCTATCTTCCGCTTTCTGCACTTCATCTATAGCTACATTGGCAATTGGGGCTTCTCAATTATATTGCTGACAGTGAGCATCAAAGCAGTATTTTTCCATCTCTCGGCTACAAGCTACCGTTCAATGGCGAAGATGAGAAAAATACAGCCAATGATGGCCGAACTGAAAGAGCGCATGGGTGACGACAAACAGAAAATGTCTACCGAGCTCATGAAGCTCTATAAGAAAGAAAAAGTAAATCCACTTGGCGGCTGTTTGCCAATACTCGTACAGATGCCGGTATTTATTTCTCTATACTGGGTATTGATGGAAAGCGTTGAATTGCGCCACACGCCTTTCTTGGGATGGATTCAAGATTTGTCGGTTAAAGACCCAATCTTTATCTTGCCTCTGATCATGGGCTTAACCATGTGGATTCAACAAAAACTAAACCCAACGCCTCCAGACCCCATGCAGGCGCGTGTTATGCAGATGATGCCTATTGTGTTTACCTTTATGTTTTTGTGGTTCCCTGCTGGCCTAGTACTGTACTGGGTTGTGAACAATACCTTGTCTATTATTCAGCAGTATATTATTACCAAACAAATTGAAAACGCGGATACCTGATCAAAGCTCTTGTGTGCAAACACAATAGTTAAGTCATACACTAAAGGGGTGCTTTTTTAGCATCCCTTTTTTTATTGTTAAAATTAAGGAAATAATTGTGTCTGATCATTTCAATAACGACACCATCGCCGCTATTGCCACAGCCCCAGGTCGGGGTGGAGTTGGCATCGTTAGAATTTCAGGCAAAGCCGCGAAACCTTTAACAAAAGCACTCATTGGTAAAAACCTGAGTCCGCGCTACGCGCATTTTGGTCCTTTCCTAGGAAAAAATCAGGAAGTCATTGATGAGGGCATCGCGCTATTTTTTGAAGGCCCCAACTCTTTTACCGGTGAAGATGTTTTGGAACTTCAAGGCCATGGCGGCCCAGTCATTCTCGATCTACTGCTGCAAGAAGTTACCCGTCAAGGTGTTCGCTTAGCACGGCCAGGAGAGTTCTCAGAACGAGCTTTCATGAACGACAAACTAGACTTGGCCCAAGCAGAGGCCATTGCCGACCTAATTGATGCCAGCTCCGCGCAGGCGGCAAGAAATGCTCTTCACTCACTGCAGGGGGCTTTCTCAGTAAAAATACAAAGCTTGGTTGAGGCTCTTATTCAATTGAGAATTTATGTTGAAGCGGCTATTGATTTTCCCGAAGAAGAAATTGATTTCCTAACAGATGGAAAAGTCTCGAATGATTTGAATAGTATTATTCATCAACTAAGCCAAGTTTTTTCTGAGGCAAAACAAGGCGTCTTGGTACGGGAGGGAATGACCGTGGTTATTGCAGGGCGACCCAATGCCGGTAAATCCAGCTTACTGAACCTCTTGGCCGGGCGTGAAACCGCTATTGTAACCAACATCGAAGGCACCACTCGGGATATATTGAGAGAACATATTCATATCGATGGCATGCCCTTACATATTATAGATACAGCTGGCCTCAGAGAGAGCCCTGACGAGGTTGAGCGAATTGGTATAGCACGAGCTTGGCAAGAGATTGAAAACGCTGACAGAGTGCTGTTAATGGTAGACAGTGAGAAAACGCCAAACTTTGACCCGCAATCCATTTGGCCTGAATTTGTTAATCGCCTGCCTGACCCCTCTCGCTTGACGGTTATCGCCAATAAAGCTGACCTGTCCCAGCTAAACCCTGGCTTAATCAATGACTCACCTACAGTAATCGCTATCAGCGCACACACCGGAGAGGGCATAGAAACACTTCAACAGCACCTGAAAGACGTTATGGGTTTCACTGGCGCCAACGAAGGCGGGTTCACTGCACGTCGACGCCACTTAGACGCCCTAGAGAGAGCAGAAGAGCTCTTACTGACTGGAAAACAACAACTGCAATCTTATGCCGCAGGCGAGTTATTGGCTGAAGATCTCAGACAAGCTCAAAATGCACTCTCTGAAATCACTGGTGAATTCACCTCTGATGACCTTCTAGGAAGAATATTTTCAAGTTTTTGCATTGGAAAATAGAACCCACAACTTCCTAAAAAACGGAAAATAGACCAAATCTTGAGAATTTTCTGCCAATTATGGGCCTGTATAAAAATAATTTAAAAAAAATTATTGGTCCATAAACCCCTCAAAACACTGCCTACAAAACCACCTCCAATAGACTTTTCCCGTGATATTCATAGGAGTTACATAGCTTATCCACACTCATTCACAGGTTTATCCCCTAAATCCTTGTAATTTAAGGGTATTTCCATAATTTCATTTTCGCCCTGTGGATAAGTATGTGCACGCACTGTCATTAAAGGTGTGGATGGAAAAGTGAATAAAATAGCAATCTCTAAGGCCAGTGGATAAGTAGCGTTTCTATCACCAGCTTTTTATCAGCTTTGCGGCAGGATATTACGGCTTTATCCGAGCACTTATCATTATCCTAATACCTTGAATAGTATAAGGTTTTTTACTTTACACACAGAAAAGGTCCGCCCTAATAGTAGTAACAATAATAATCTCTTTATATATATCTATATAAATATATATATAAATCTTTAAAACAAATTTATTCATAATTTCAAAACAAGAATCGAAGTCTGAACAAGTTTTGTACAAAGCTAATAAACCTGCCTATAATGCCCACCCTTTTTCCGGCGCTCCGTTTGTATTTGCGCTGAAGCGATGACCTATGGCGAGTAAGACCTTATGAATTACCCAGATCATTTTGATGTGATCGTCATCGGTGGCGGTCATGCCGGTACCGAAGCAGCGCTGAGCGCTGCGCGTATGGGCTCAAAAACCCTACTGCTGACTCACAACATCGAAACATTGGGACAAATGTCTTGTAACCCAGCGATTGGCGGCATCGGCAAAAGCCACTTGGTGAAAGAGATTGACGCCTTAGGTGGCGCAATGGCTCTAGCAGCCGACAAAGGCGGTATCCAATTTCGAGTATTAAACGCTCGAAAAGGCCCTGCGGTGCGCGCCACCCGAGCACAAGCCGACCGCGTGCTTTACAAAGCTGCCATTCGTGAGACTCTTGAAAATCAACCAAATCTCTCGATTTTTCAACAATCTGCAGACGATCTCGTCATGAGCAATGGCAAGGTCACCGGGGTTGTTACACAAATGGGGCTCAAGTTTTCGGCAAAAACCGTGGTGTTAACAAGCGGAACATTCCTAGGTGGATTAATCCACATTGGTATGGAAAATCACAGTGGTGGTCGCGCGGGAGACCCACCTGCCATCGCCCTAGCCCATCGTCTACGCGAACTTATGCCTAGAGTTGATCGCTTAAAAACTGGAACCCCGCCAAGAATAGACGCTCGCAGTGTTGATTTTTCCGGCTTGCAGGAGCAGTGGGGTGAAGATCAAACGCCGTTTATGTCTTATTTGGGGAAACCGGAAGACCACCCTGAGCAAGTGTGTTGTTGGATCACTCACACGAATCAGTCCACTCACGACATCATTCGTTCGGGTATGGACCGCTCGCCAATGTATACCGGTGTAATCGAAGGCGTTGGGCCACGTTACTGTCCGTCCATTGAAGACAAAATTAATCGTTTCGCCGATAAAGATTCTCATCAAATATTTATCGAGCCGGAAGGCTTGAATACCCATGAATTATATCCCAACGGTATTTCAACCAGCTTGCCTTTCGATGTGCAGATGGATCTTGTTCGCTCCATCAAGGGTTTTGAAAATGCTCATATCACACGACCTGGTTACGCCATTGAGTATGATTACTTTAACCCGCAAGATTTAAAATTCACTCTGGAAACCAAGGCTGTTCAAGGTCTATTTTTCGCAGGCCAAATTAACGGCACAACCGGTTATGAAGAAGCGGGTGCACAAGGTTTATTAGCGGGAATTAACGCGTCTTTGCAAGCGAGCGAAAAAGGCACATGGTCACCACGTCGCGACGAAGCTTATCTTGGAGTGTTGGTTGACGACTTAATTACCATGGGCACGAAAGAACCTTACCGTATGTTTACCAGTCGTGCGGAATATCGTTTGTTGCTGCGTGAAGACAATGCTGACACACGCTTGACTGAACAGGGGCGAGCATTGGGTTTAGTGTGCGAAGAACGCTGGGCTCAGTTTTCTGACAAAAAAGAACAAATTGTTTTGGAAAATCAAAGGTTGAAAGAAACTTGGATTCAACCGGCGAGTGCGGAAGCAAAAAGTTTAGAGAGTAAAGCAACATCTACTCTTAACCGTGAATACAGTTTACATGATTTGCTAAAACGCCCAGAATTTACTTATGCCGATATCGCTGGTTTAAAAGGTGAAGCGCACAGCAACAAGCAAGTTGCTGAGCAAGTTGAAATTTCCGCAAAATATGCAGGTTACATTAGTCGTCAGAGCGATGAGATAGAACGTCTACGTGCTCATGAAAATACGGCCATACCCGCTGACTTTGATTTCTCAACTGTTGAGGGATTGTCAAACGAAGTAAAACAAAAACTCAGCGAATCTCGCCCTGAAACGCTGGCGCGTGCTTCCCGCATTCAGGGTGTAACACCTGCAGCAGTTTCTCTGTTATTGGTCTACCTGAAAAAAAGAGGTCTGTTAAAAAAATCTATGGCGAGTGTTTCGTGAGTAATAAAGCAATTAGCGAAGAACAGTCCGAAAAATTGCGAAAAAAAATATCCCAAGGTATTGATACTTTGGGTCTAGATGTTAGTGAAGAAAAAATTGACGCCTTACTCGCCTACCTTAAACTCTTTCATAAGTGGAATAAGACTTACAATTTGTCTGCGATTCGCAAACCAGAAGAGATGGTTCATCGTCACTTGCTCGACAGTTTAAGCGTCGTGAAGCACATACAGGGCGAGCGCATTATTGATGTGGGCACTGGGGGCGGATTACCTGGCATTCCCCTAGCGATTATTTTTCCCGATAAAAAATTTACCCTTTTGGACAGTAATGGAAAAAAAACACGCTTTTTATTCCAAGTAAAAACCAGTCTAAAACTGACCAACCTAAATATCGAAAACTGTCGAGTAGAAGCCTACCAGCCCTCTATAAAATATAATGCCGTGGTGAGCCGAGCTTTTGCCAGCATCAAAGACATGTTGGACGGGTGCCATCATCTCTTAACTCGTGAGGGAGTGTTTTTGGCAATGAAGGGCCAGTTTCCGGAGGAAGAGTTGAGTGTGCTGGAAAAACACTATAAGGTCGTTGATTCCTTTGAGTTGACGGTTCCGGGCAGTGAAGGGGAGCGTCATTTGCTGGTAATAGAAGATACTGGCTCTACAACTTGATCATGCATTTTATGAGTTATACCAATCATGAGTGAAACTAAAATTTACGCCATAGCCAATCAGAAAGGCGGCGTGGGTAAAACGACTACCTGTGTTAATTTGGCGGCGTCCTTAGTGGCGACAAAAAAAAAGGTTTTACTGGTCGATTTAGACCCCCAGGGCAATGCCACTATGGGCAGTGGTATCAGTAAAAATGAACTTGAATATTCAATTTACGATGTGCTCGCGAATTATAGACCGATCTTAGACACCCTTCAGATGTCGGAATCAGGTGCTTATCAAGTACTGCCTGCAAATGGAGATTTAACGGCGGCCGAAGTTGAAATGTTGGCCATGGAAGACAAAGAGTACCTGTTGAGCAAGGCGCTTAAACCGCTAATCTCACAATTCGACTATATATTGATAGACTGCCCGCCCTCTTTAAATATGCTGACGCTCAACGCAATGGTTGCCTGCAATGGCGTGATTATTCCCATGCAGTGTGAATACTATGCCCTTGAGGGCTTGTCTGCATTGGTTGAAACTATCAATCAGGTCCAGACTTTAAATCCAAAATTGAAAATTGAAGGTATATTGCGAACCATGTATGACCCCCGAAATAGCCTGACCACAGATGTCAGCGCTCAATTGGCGGAATATTTTGGCGACAGCTTGTACCGCACCTGCATCCCGAGAAATGTTCGTCTCGCGGAAGCCCCCAGTTATGGTCAACCCGCTTTGATCTATGACCGACAGTCAAAAGGCGCTATCGCCTATTTGGCAATGGCTGGAGAAATGATTCGACGGAATGAAGCTGTTGAAACTTGTACAGCCTAAATGACTAATACACGTAAGATATCTCAAGAATTTAAAAACACGGCGAAGGTTTAGTAAGGCATATGGCGGGAAAACGAAAAGGCTTGGGCAAGGGCTTAAATGCTTTGTTGGGGGCGAGTGCTGATAAGGCGCCAAGTGAGGCCATTGCAGCAGTGACTTCGCATGAGCCTGGTCAAGACGGCAAGTTAGCGAATATACCGGTTGAATTCATCTCCCGCGGCAAATACCAGCCCCGCCGAGATATGGTTCCCGCAGCACTTGAAGAGTTGGCTGAGTCAATTAAAGTTCAAGGCGTCATGCAACCCATTGTGGTTCGTCCCATTGGAGAGGCGAAATACGAAATTATTGCCGGTGAACGTCGTTGGCGTGCAGCGCAAATGGCGGGCTTGGACAGTATTCCAGCGGTAATACGCGATGTGCCTGATGAAGCCGCCATTGCCATGGCGCTTATTGAAAATATACAGCGAGAAGATCTTAACCCAATCGAAGAAGCGGTAGCCCTTAAGCGCTTTCAAGACGAATTTGAGTTAACGCACCAGGAAGTTGCCACGGCAGTGGGTAAGTCTAGAACCACGGTAACAAACCTTCTGCGCCTGATTGCTCTCTGTGATGAGGTTAAAAAGCTACTGGAACACGGTGATTTGGAGATGGGTCACGCTCGCTGTTTGCTGACACTAGATGATCACACCCAGCGAGATATTGCCCGACAAGTGGTCGCGAAGGGCCTTTCCGTTCGTCAAACAGAAGCATTGGTGCGCCAACAAGTCCAATTGCAAGACAGTAAAGAGACTCCAGCCCCAAAAATAGACCCCAATATCAAGCAGCTTGAAGAGCGGCTGTCTGAACAGGTGGGCGTGCCAATCGCTATTCAACACTCCGCCAAAGGCAAAGGTAAATTGGTTTTTAACTACAGCAGCCTTGATGAATTGGACGGAATTCTCAATCATTTGAACTACAAAGCCCAATAAACCCCTCAATGCGTCGATTATCGGGGTATTGGTTGAATACCACGAGTTAAGACCCTATAATTCGGCTCGCGCGACTGCGGGTGGTTATTTAATACCGCATTGAGCGCAAGATTGACCGGCGAAAGAAGTAGTAAAAATGGTGGGACGACACAAGCTAAGTCACAGAGCGTACAGATAAAAGCCGCCATGACTAGCATAAAGAAACCTTCGGTTTATCGAGTAGCATTGATTCAGGCCTGTATTTTGGCCATTCTCTGTGCGGCTCTTGCTCTAGTGGGCAAAACTGAGGCGTTTTCCGCCTTTTTGGGTGGTCTTCTGTGCTTGATTCCCCAAGCCTATTTCACGGTTTATGCCTGGCAATATACAGGCTCCCGGTCTTCACAACTGGTAGCGCGAGGTTTTTATCGCGGCGAAGTTGGAAAGTTTGTATTAACCCTAGTGGGCTTTGCCATAGTGTTTAGCCGGGTAGAAACACTAGAACCACTGATTTTATTTGGTGTGTACGGGCTTATGCTAGTAGTGCAGTGGGTGGTAAATGCATCACTCATTCGAGCTCATCAACAGGGAAGTAATCAATCTTAAAGAAGCATTAACTGTGTATTTGGCCCTTTGGTCGAGTTAACATTTAAAACTTTTTTTAATTTTAACTAATTGATTTATATCAATTAAACCAACATAAGGTGCTTGATAGACGATGGCAAGCGAAGGGCAAAGTGTAACTGGATATATCCAACACCACCTGCAGAACCTGGCCTATGGCAAATTGCCAGAAGGCTATGAGCGTTTAGACGCTGAAGGTCATGTAAGCAGTGTTTTAACGCAAGATACTTGGACCATAGCGCACACCGCTCAAGAAGCGGCCGATATGGGATTCTGGGCAGTGCATGTTGATACCTTGGGCTGGTCATTAGCTCTGGGTTCAATTTTCTGCTTGGTCTTTGCAAGGGTGGCGAAAAATGCCACTGCTGGTGTTCCCCGGGGCATGCAAAGCTTTGTTGAGCTCATCGTTGAATTCATCAACAGCACCGTAAATGATACTTTTCACCATAAAAACCGCTTAGTTGCGCCTATGGCTCTAACGATATTTGTTTGGGTCTTTATGATGAACCTTATGGATTTAGTGCCCATTGACTGGCTGCCCTTGGCCGCCGCTCAAGTGACCGGCGATCCCCACTTATTCTTCAAAGTTGTGCCCACTACCGACCCCAATGCCACTCTAGGTATGGCTATCGGTGTGTTCTTGCTGATGATTTTCTTTAGCATTAAGAACAAAGGCATTGGTGGCTTTATGCGCGAGTTGGCGCTACACCCCTTTAATCACCCTGTAATGATTCCTTTCAACCTGTTCCTTGAAATTGTGGGCCTTATCGCCAAGCCAATTTCACTGGGCCTGCGATTGTTTGGCAACCTTTATGCCGGTGAAATGATCTTTATCCTGATTGCACTTCTATACAGCGCCGGTCTTATCTGGGGTGTTGGTGGCGCGATTATGCAATTGGGCTGGGCAATATTCCATATTTTGGTTATTACCTTGCAAGCGTTTGTATTCATGGTGTTAACCACGGTTTATATGGCCATGGCGCACGATGTTGATGAAGAACACTAGAATTTTTACTTTAACTTTTTAACTTTAACTACTACCTCTTAATTGGGAGAACACAATGGAAGCACTTGGTTTAGTATACGTAGCGAGCGCACTGCTGATCGGTTTGGGCGCACTGGGTACAGCTATCGGTTTTGGTTTGTTGGGCGGCAAATTGCTCGAAGGTTCTGCACGTCAGCCTGAACAGGGTCCTGCTTTGCAAGGCAAAATGTTCTTGATGGCTGGTCTGCTTGATGCCGTGCCTATGATTGGTGTTGGTATTGGCATGTACCTGATCTTTGTTGTTGCACCTGGCCTGGTAGGCTAATACCCACCCCACTTACTAACAATTAGAGGTGTCGGTGTGAATATTAACTTGACCTTGATCGGCCAAACAATTTCATTTGCCATGTTCGTATGGTTTTGTATGAAGTTTGTATGGCCTGCGTTGCTCGGCGTAATGCAAGAGCGCGAAACAAAAATTGCCAATGGCCTCGAAGCCGCTGACATGGCTGACAAAGATTTAGAGCTCGCTAAGCAAAAAGCGGCTCAGAACCTACGCGAAGCAAAAGAGCAGGCTGCCACTATTGTGGAGCAGGCCAACAAGCGTGGTGTTCAAATCGTTGAAGAAGCTAAAGAAGCTGCCAGAGCTGAAGGTGATCGCCTGAAGACGGCGGCTAAAGCTGAAATCGAACAAGACGCTAACCGTGCAAAAGAAGAATTGCGCGGCAAAGTAGCGGCTTTGGCGCTTGCGGGCGCTGAGCAGGTACTGCAGGCAACTATCGATGATAAGGCCCACAGCGAGCTGGTTAATAAACTGGCGGCAGAGCTTTAAGCGAGGACTATCATGGCTGAACTAACAACCTTAGCTCGACCTTACGCAAAAGCGGCATTTGAATATGCACTTGCCGCTAATCAACTGCAGACTTGGTCTGAAATGTTGGCGTTGGCAGCGGCTGTGGCACAGCAAGATGGTATTGGCGAAGTATTGGGTTCACCAGGGATGACCACAGAGCAAAAAGGTAGCGCGTTTACCGATGTATGTGGTGATCAGCTTGATGACAAAGCCCGTAACTTTGTTTTTGTCTTGGCAGGCAATCAGCGTATTGCGCTGTTGCCAGAAATTCGTCAACTGTTTGAGTTGATGAAGGCGAACCAAGAGAAAACTATCGATGTGGCCGTTACCACAGCATTTGAGCTGTCGGATGAGCTAGAAACTAAATTGGCGGAGGCACTCAGTGCCAAGTTGGACCGCAACGTAAAAGTAAGCAGAGAACTTGATAAAAGTTTGCTGGGAGGCGCAGTTATTCGCGCTGGTGATACGTTAATAGACGGTTCGGTGCGTGGTCGTTTGGCCAAGCTCGCCGAAGCAATGAACTCCTGATCCGCGAACGCGGATTAAGGTATTGAGGAACAGAGCATGCAGCAACTGAATCCTTCAGAAATCAGCGAGATTATCAAATCTCGTATCGATGGTCTTGAAGTGAAGACTGAAGCCCAAAACGAAGGTACTGTGGTTTCCGTAACCGACGGTATTATTCGCATCCACGGCTTAGCCGATGTGATGTATGGCGAAATGGTCGAGTTTAACGACGGTGTTTACGGAATGGCTCTTAACTTAGAGCGCGATTCTGTAGGTGTTGTTGTCTTGGGTGACTACCGAGGTGTGGCGGAAGGCCAAACCTGTAAATGTACTGGTCGTATTCTTGAAGTGCCAGTAGGTCCTGAATTGCAGGGTCGTGTTGTAGACGCCTTGGGCAACCCAATCGACGGCAAAGGTCCTTTAGGTACCACCAAAACTGACGCAATTGAAAAAATTGCCCCAGGTGTTATTGCACGTCAAAGTGTTGATCAGCCTGTGCAGTTAGGTTTAAAAGCCATTGACGCCATGGTGCCAGTAGGTCGCGGTCAGCGCGAACTGATTATTGGTGACCGTCAAACTGGTAAAACGGCTATTGCGATCGATGCGATCATCAACCAGAAAAATACTGGCGTAAAGTGTATTTACGTTGCTATTGGCCAGAAAGCTTCTTCTATTGCGGCAGTTGTTCGCAAGCTTGAAGAGCACGGTGCCATGGACCACACAATTGTGGTTGCAGCATCTGCCTCTGACCCTGCGGCTATGCAGTTCTTGGCGCCCTTCGGTGGCTGTACCATGGGCGAGTACTATCGCGACCGTGGTGAAGACGCACTGATTATTTATGATGATTTAACCAAGCAAGCTTGGGCTTATCGTCAAATCTCCCTATTGCTGAAGCGCCCACCAGGCCGTGAAGCTTATCCGGGTGACGTTTTCTATCTACACTCCCGTTTATTGGAGCGCGCCTCTCGCGTAAATGCCGTTCATGTTGAAAAACTGACTAACGGTGAAGTGAAAGGCCAAACGGGTTCATTGACGGCTTTGCCTATCATCGAAACTCAGGCTGGTGACGTATCGGCATTTGTACCTACCAACGTAATTTCGATTACCGATGGTCAGATCTTCTTGGAAACAGACTTGTTTAACTCCGGTATTCGTCCGGCGATGAACGCAGGTATTTCTGTTTCTCGAGTGGGTGGTGCAGCGCAAACTAAAGTGATTAAGAAGTTGTCAGGTGGTATTCGTACAGCCTTGGCACAATATCGCGAGCTTGCAGCCTTCTCACAGTTTGCCTCAGATTTGGACGATGCTACCAAGGCCCAGTTGGACCACGGTGAGCGCGTAACTGAATTGATGAAGCAGAAGCAGTATTCACCGCAATCTCTCGCAGAGATGGGTGTGGTTCTGTATGCCGCAAACGAAGGTTACTTGAACGATATTGAAGTGGCCAAGATTGGTGACTTCGAAGCCGCCCTACTGTCTTACATGAACAGCGAAAATGCTGAATTGATGAAGAAAGTGAATGATACCGGCGACTACAGCGATGAAATCGTAAACGGTTACAAAGCAGCGCTGGAAAAATTCAAGTCTACCCAGACTTGGTAATCCGACTATTTTAAATCGAGTCAGAATTTGTTTGGGGGCCTAAATGGCAGGCGGAAAGGAAATACGTACTCAGATATCGAGTATTAAAAGTACGCAAAAGATCACCAGCGCCATGGAAATGGTTGCAGCGAGCAAAATGCGCAAAGCACAAGAGCGCATGCAGCTTGGCAAGCCTTACGCACAGCGCATTCGCGCTGTTGTGGGGCATATTGCCAATGCCAACCCGGAATATAAGCACCTGTATTTGCAGGAGCGTGAAGTAAAACGCGTAGGCTTTATCTTGGTGTCGAGCGATCGTGGCCTTTGTGGCGGTTTGAACACTAATCTGTTCAAAGCGGCCATCAAGTCTATGAAAGAGTGGCACGACCAAGATATTGAAATCGATCTGTGTTTGATCGGAGCCAAAGCGTCAGCCTTCTTTAAAAGTTACGGTGGCAATGTTGTAGCCGCAGTGCGTGATCTGGGTGAAGCGCCCAGCGTATCCGACTTGATCGGCAGTGTTAAAAATATGCTCGACGGCTATGCCGAGGGCCGAGTTGATAAGCTGTTTCTGGTGGGTAACGAATTTGTTAACACCATGACACAGAGTCCATATGTCAACCAGTTGCTGCCGTTACAAGCGGACGATAATGAACAACTAAAGCACAGTTGGGACTATCTTTACGAACCAGAAGCCTCAGTAATTTTGGAAGGCTTGTTAACTCGATATATTGAGTCACAAGTTTACCAAGCTGTTGTGGAGAATGGAGCGTGTGAGCAGGCCTCGCGGATGATTGCGATGAAGAGCGCAACCGATAACGCCGGCGACCTGATCAGCGATTTGCAATTGGTCTACAACAAGGCCAGACAGGCGGCGATTACGCAAGAACTGTCAGAAATCGTAAGTGGTGCAGCGGCAATTGCCTAAAACGCTACGGCGTTTTGGCTTTGGCCTTCAACTGATGAAACTATATTCGTTAGAATTTACTTTAAGAGGATCCGGAAATGAGTAGCGGACGTATCGTACAAATTATTGGTGCCGTTATCGACGTGGAATTTCCACGTGATTCCGTGCCCAAGGTCTATGACGCATTAACCATTACCGAAAAAGGCCTGACGCTGGAAGTTCAACAGCAGCTGGGTGACGGTGTGGTTCGCACAATTGCCATGGGTTCTTCAGAAGGCTTGAATCGTGGCCTGAATGTTGAAAACTCCAATGCACCCATCAACGTACCTGTGGGTACCGAGACTCTGGGTCGCATTATGGATGTATTGGGCAACCCTATTGATGAAATGGGTCCAATCGGCGAGCAGAAGCGCTCAGCCATTCACCGTAAAGCACCAGCTTATGATGAGCTGGCAGCATCTGAAGAGCTGCTGGAAACAGGCATTAAGGTTATTGACCTTGTATGTCCTTTTGCAAAAGGCGGTAAGGTTGGATTGTTTGGTGGTGCCGGTGTTGGTAAAACCGTAAACATGATGGAATTGATTAACAACATCGCTACTGAGCACAGTGGTTTGTCTGTTTTTGCCGGTGTAGGTGAGCGTACTCGTGAGGGTAACGATTTCTACTTCGAAATGCAGGAAGCGGGCGTTGTAAACGTTGAGAAATTCGACCAGTCTAAAGTTGCGATGGTTTACGGCCAGATGAATGAGCCCCCCGGAAACCGCTTGCGTGTTGCCCTGACCGGCTTGACCATGGCTGAGCAGTTCCGTGACGAAGGTAAAGATGTATTGTTGTTCATCGACAACATCTACCGTTACACCCTTGCGGGTACTGAAGTATCTGCACTGTTGGGCCGTATGCCTTCGGCGGTTGGTTATCAGCCTACCTTGGCTGAAGAGATGGGTGTTTTGCAAGAGCGTATTACCTCGACCAAGACCGGTTCTATTACCTCAATTCAAGCCGTATATGTACCTGCGGATGACTTGACTGACCCCTCTCCTGCAACCACTTTTGCGCACTTGGACTCAACCGTTGTATTGAGTCGTGATATTGCGGCTAAAGGTATTTACCCAGCGATTGATCCATTGGATTCCACTTCTCGTCAGTTGGACCCATTGATCATCGGTCAGGAACACTACGATATTGCTCGCGGAGTGCAAACCGTTCTTCAGCGCTATAAAGAGCTGAAAGACATTATTGCCATTTTGGGTATGGACGAATTGTCTGAAGAAGACAAGCAGACCGTAACCCGCGCACGTAAAATTGAGCGTTTCTTGTCTCAGCCTTTCCACGTTGCCGAGATCTTTACCGGTGCACCTGGTAAGTATGTTTCTCTGAAAGACACCATCTCAGGTTTTACTGGCATTTTGGCCGGTGACTACGATGATCTGCCAGAGCAGGCCTTCTACATGGTCGGCACTATCGAAGAAGCGGTAGAACGCGCTAAAAGCATGTAAAACGGCTGGAATTAAGGCGCATTCAGTTTTGTGAATGCGTTCTTAATTCCTTTGCAAATGAGGCTAACATTATGACTATGACAGTTCACTGTGACATCGTCAGCGCCGAAGCAGAGATTTTCTCAGGCTTGGTGGAAATGGTAATCGCTGCTGGCACCGAAGGTGACGTAGGCATTGCCTATGGCCATGCGCCATTGATGACCGGCCTTCAGCCAGGTCCTGTACGTATTGTTCGTCAGGGCGGTGAAGAGGAAATTTATTACGTTTCAGGCGGTTATCTAGAAGTGCAGCCCTATCATGTGACGATCTTGGCAGATACTGCCCTGCGTGCCCATGATATGGACGAAGCTGCTGCTTTAGAAGCTAAGAAACACGCTGAGCAAGAGCTGGCGAACCAATCGGGAGAGTTCGATTACTCTCGAGCGGCGATACAGCTTGCAGAAGCTTCGGCACAATTGAGAACCCTACAAGCTATTCGCCGGAATATCGGCAAGTAAGGCATTTTCAATCGCTGTAAAGAAAGGGTAGCATTAGCTACCCTTTTTTTTGTGTTCAAATTCATTAAAACACTCTTGCTGGACGGTAAGTCATGTTAGATATTGTTGTATTAGCAGCGGGTAAAGGCACCCGCATGAAGTCCTCTTTACCAAAAGTTCTACACCCTATTGCCGGCCTTCCCCTCCTCTCACATGTGCTCAATACTGCTGTCTCGCTGGGTGAACAGGATTCTAGTGATCATCAACTACACGTGGTGATTGGTCATGGTGCTGATCAAATCAGGCAGAAAATAGGCAGTGAAGGTATCCGCTACTGCGAGCAAACCGAGCAATTGGGCACGGGTCATGCCGTTCAACAAGTGGCAAGTTTGTTAAGAGATGAGGCGATCACGCTCATATTGTACGGTGACGTACCACTGATTAGAGAAGCCACTTTAGACAAGCTGATTGCTACCGTCAGTGAAGAATCTATGGGTTTACTAACCATAGAGCTCGAAGACCCTAGCGGCTACGGCCGAATTGTTAAAGACGCCCAAGGTAGTGTGCGCGCTATTGTTGAGCAGAAAGACGCCAACACCGAACAACTGGCACTTTGTGAAGTCAATACAGGTGTGATGGCTGTTAAAGGTAAGCACCTTAAACAATGGCTGCCTAAGCTCAGTAATGATAACGCGCAAAATGAATATTACCTGACAGATATTATATCGATTGCTCGACGTGACGGAATTGAAGTGATCACTGAGCATCCCATCGATGAGATGGAAGTGTTAGGCGTGAATAACCGGCAGCAACAAGCCGAGCTTGAGCGCTATTTACAGGAACATATCGCCACCCAATTAATGACAGAGGGCGTAAGTTTACTTGACCCATTTCGTTTTGATTGCAGAGGCAACTTCGAAGCCGGTGAAGACGTAGTGATTGACGTGAACTGTGTTTTCGAAGGCGACGTTACTCTAGGCAATAATGTGCATATTGGCCCAAATGTTTGTATCACCAACTCAGTAGTTGGCGATAATGTTGTTATTAAAGCAAACTCACATCTAGAGGATGCTGTTGTCAGAGACAACTGTGAAATAGGACCCTTTGCGCGTTTACGCCCTGGTACAGAATTGGCTAATGGAGCCAAGATTGGTAATTTTGTAGAAACAAAAAAATCCTTTATTGGCGAAGGCAGCAAGGTTAACCATCTCTCTTACATCGGTGATACCACTATTGGCAAAAAGGCCAATGTTGGCGCCGGTACCATCACCTGCAATTACGATGGCGTGAATAAATTTTCAACCACTATCGGTGATGGTGCTTTTATTGGGTCGAACTCATCATTGGTCGCACCCGTCAGCATTGGTGATAAGGCCACTGTTGCAGCAGGTTCTACCATCACCAAAAATATAGACACTGAAGAATTGGCTGTTGCTAGAGGCAAGCAGCGAAACATTAGTACCTGGCAGCGCCCGGTAAAAAAATAACACCTATTAAACTCTAGGGTAGATTTATGTGTGGAATTGTTGGCGCTGTAGCGCAGCGGAATGTTGTTGGAATTTTAACGGAAGGCCTAAAGCGCTTGGAATACCGTGGCTATGATTCCGCGGGCATTGCCGTTATTGATAAGGACAGTAATCTTCAAGTTAGAAAAGCCGTCGGTAAAGTTATTAATTTGGAGAGTGCCATCTCAGAGTCACCGACGAAAGGTTCCTCGGGCATTGCACATACTCGATGGGCAACTCATGGTAAACCTGCCTTTAATAACGCACACCCGCACTCATCAGGTTCTATTGCCGTTGTGCACAATGGCATCATTGAAAATTATCTGGAGCTTAGATCTGATCTCATCACTGCTGGTTACGAGTTTGTTTCCGAAACCGATACTGAAGTCATTGCGCACTTAATTCATCAGCTGATGGAATCTGAAGAGAGCCTATTAAACGCTGTGCAGAAAGCGATTGAAAAATTTGAAGGCGCATATGGTTTAGGCGTTATTGACAGCAGAAACCCGGAATTAATTGTTACCGCGCGCAGTGGCAGTCCGCTGGTTGTGGGTGTTGGCATTGAGGAAAATTTCATTGCTTCTGACCAAATGGCCTTGCGTCAGGTCACTGATCGATTTGTCTATTTGGAAGAAGGCGATGTGGCTGAAGTGACGCCTACGTTGGTTAACATTTTTGATGCTAGCGGGCAGAAGGTTGATAGAGCCTTAGTTACTTTAAGTGGCAAGGAAGAAACGGCCGATAAAGGCAAATTCCGACACTACATGGCAAAGGAAATACACGAGCAACCTTCAGTGTTAAAAAATACCTTGCAGGGTCGCCTGAGTAAAAC
>CAJWBQ010000024.1 GCA_913020115.1 uncultured Cellvibrionales bacterium | reverse complement strand
AATGGCCTTGATGATTTGTTCTTCTGAATACCGTTTCTTCATGTTGAGATCTCCGTACCCTTAGGTTAACTGGAAATCTCATCTATTTCATGGTGTGAATTTAGGGGGAAAGGTCAACGACGCTTTCCCCCCGCAGAATCAAATTGTATGGTGTTTTCGCACTAGGTCCAATATCCCAGCAAACAATTACTTAAATGGGGTTTTGTAGAGCAATTATCGACTTTATCTGGTAGTTCTAGAACGAATCATTGCGGAAGGTTCATTTTGCAAATTCAAGCCCTCTCCATAAAATCGAAAGGTCTACGTCCACGATAATGGAAAAATGATGGGGTCGACTTCACCCCATTACTGACGAAAGAAGAAACATCCTACTGCTGAGCGAGGGGACCCGCGGCCTAAGCTCGCAGCTGGCTCTTATAAAGCCGATATAGCCGCATAAGACAACGATAATCGCACCGGAATAATAGATACCCAGCTATAGAAAACCGTCCAAGCCCCCTTAGATCAATTCAAGACTGATGTCTCGTGCGCCGCCGCGCAAAAAGTTATTCCGGGATGCAGCCGTATCGCGGATGAGAATCGCCAACCCATCGAATGACTCATGAAGTCTGTCGCTCCAATATTGGCTTTTTCGCGCGGAGCTTAGTTGGATTGAACAGAGGGCAGACCCTCGCCTGCGGTTCACACACAGCTGTATGGCTTTGGCGCCAGTGCCACCACAAGGATCCAGAGCGAGCGTAAAGCCTCCTAGGGGATCACTTAAGGCCCCTGATAGCTCTGACTGCAAGCCAGATAGTACCAATCCCCACCGTTCGCTGCTGCCTTTGCTTTCCAGCGCGGCGAGTGTGAGAGTTGCCCTTTTTTGCGACGCGCTTCCAAATATGCCGCCCGCCAGTATTTCAGGATCGCGGGATCGGAATTGATCCTTTGCAACTCGCTCTCCGTACCGTTCGATAGTTCTAGCAGCCATTGATTGAAAGTAATCGACAGCAACGGGTACTTGGGATCTTCGGTGTATAAATTTGTGGGATCGGAAATCGTAGGTGACATCTTTAATCTCCGGTGACAGTGAGGTCACATTATGATAAGAGACCTCCAGCAAATTTGTCAAACGCTGATAAATTTGCTCTACCCACTTGATGGTAATATCGATTCGCCTCCATGCGCGCGGGCTGAGCCAACAAATGGATGTATGAAAAACGCGGTTAGCGTCCGCTGCCGAAACCCAACACCATTACAAACGCAATTAATTTCTGCGTAGGTAAAAATTTTTATTCCTAATAATTTTAAGAAACCCTTAGGGCGAGAACTAGGAAAGAAAGGCTATAATAGCTAACACCTCCAAGACCCCAGGCAATGGAATCAACGTGAGGGAAATCGAAATCTGGACAGAGAGGGTCCAACGCAAAAGAGAGCTAGGAGTCCCTGACACTTAATACCCTCTCTCCTTTTGCGACGAGTGCCGCCAACCACCTGGGGGTATTAAAGGGGGTGTATTCAGCAACTGAAAGGAAACACCTCGTTCTATTTCAATGCGTTACGATAGAATGACGATCCCCTGTATGTCTAATGTGTTCCTGCCGAGTCTATCCATTTTGGTGACGAGTATTTCATCACCTGACTCAGCGCGACTGATTAGCTTCTGTAGCCCCTCTCTCTCCTCTGCGCTCTTCCCTGAAGCCTTGTCAGTGAATAAGCGATCCTGACGAACGCCTTCCTTCTTAAGTCGCTTCGTCTGCAAGTCCAACGATTGCTGATGTGTTGATACACGAGCGTAACCCAGCTTGGCCATACGGATGTATCCTAAGTCGATGTGTTTACAGCCAATGCAATATTTTTAGCGCTAAAATCTGGACTGATTGGATTCGAAGATTAGCGCTCGTTATGGATTCGCGAGCCACTACCCTCTTTGGCTACGAATCAATGACTTGGAACGACAGAAAATTACTGCTTGCGCTATTATTCTACCGGTTTTTCTCCTGGCGGCCGGACAATGAACGGACCAAGCGGCACAATGACATTGTTTTCCGACACATAATCACCCCAGGCTTTTACCATAGAAGAGAACACTTTTGGCTTTTTCGACACGAGATTGAAGCGCTCGGAAGGGTCTTCCGTCACGTTATATAGCTCCCAATCGGCGTGCCCATTTGGGTGTGCAGGAGAGCCCACAAGTTTGTACTCTCCCCGCAGAATCCCGCGGCGCCCCCAAATCTCTAGGCCGACGCTCTCATCACCATCACGTACATGTTCCACGGTACCGGTCAAAAGTGGAACAAGGTTTTTACCGGATACACTCGGACTGCTTACGCCGCCCAATTCAGTAAAGGTCGAGTACCAATCAGTGATAAACGTCAGTGCCGAACTGGCCTTTCCCTCAGATACTTTACCCGGCCAATGAACAATCGCTGGTGCGCGAACACCCCCCTCATACGTCGTTCCTTTCGCTCGAGTAAAGGGCGTGTTACTCACGTGAGCCCATTCTGGGCCATAGAACACAAAGGACCCCTCTCGGCCGCTATTTTCGGGAGAGTTATCGAAGGTACGGGCAAATCTCCCTACGGGAGGCGGCGCACTGTCGTAATTCCATTGCTCGGCACCGTTATCCGATATAAAAACGATCATCGTATTGTCTAACTCGCCCTTTTGAGATAGATAATCAACAACTCGGCCAATACTCATATCCATGTAATCCACCATAGCCGCGTAGATTTCCATGTTGTGCCCATGAAAAGCTTGCGCCTCCGCAGACAGCTCGCTCCATGGCCTTACGTGAGCGGGTCTTGGAGGCGCAGGTGTCGATGGCGAAAATAGCCCGAGCTTTTTTTGCGCGTCAAAGCGCGCCTCACGAATTGCGTCATAACCCTGGTCGTAGCGCCCTCTATATTTGTTGATCGCCGCCTCCGGTGCTTGCAAGGGCCAGTGAGGCGCCGTGTAAGCTAAGTAGGCAAAAAACGGTTTGCTATCGCCAATATTGCTATCAATCTGGGCGATCAACCGGTCGGTATAGAACGTCGTCGAGTAAAAATCTTCAGGCAAGGTAGTCACGAGACGGCCGTCGTCCCGGTACAGTAGAGGACTGCGATGTACATCTCCCCCTGCCATGTCGTCAAAGTGGCTGCCGCCGCCATACAGCAAGGCAAAAGATTGTTCGAAACCACGGCTCCTCGGGGATTGCACAGGATCCATACCGAGGTGCCATTTACCGGACATATAAGTGTGATATCCAGCGGGCTTGAGAACCTCCGCTATGGTGTTTACCCGATCATTGAGATGACCTTCATAGCCCTCTTGGCCCAACTGGTTATTGGCCACCGTCTCGGCCATGTTACCAAGACCGGCGATGTGACTGTCCACGCCACTCATCAGCATTGAACGACTCACAGAACACGTTGGCCCAGTGTGGAAATTGTTCAAGACCATGCCCTTCGCCGCCAGCTTATCAAGGTTCGGGGTCGAAATTTCACCACCAAATGCGCCTATATCTGAGTAACCGAGATCGTCCGCCACAATCAATAATATGTTCGGTCGGGACTGAGTGAAGGCAGCGGCATCAAAGCCATTACCGCCCACGAGTTCAGCGCTTTGATTACAGCCGCTCAACAGTAGAGCCCACAAACAGATTCGCCACATAGTCAAATTCACCCATTACCCACTATTGAAACAAAGCCCACGCTAAGGCGTCGCCGCCGATGCCTTATCAACTCGACTGCGAAGCATGATTGCGCTACTGATATAATAATTTCTCGCTGTGGCGGTAAGGATGTCATCTGCAAGCGCCATCAAGGCATCAGCCTTGCTTAACATCGCCGCGTTATTATCAGGTTCAAGGGATAAGACGTAATCACTCAACTGAGCCGCCCACTGAAAATCTTTCGTCTTGATCGCTGTATCGATGAGCACCAGTAGCCCATGAACACCTCCCGCCATCTTGGCAATCCGTTCCGCTTCTCCCTTATCACTGAGGGGAAATAAATTTGTGGCATTGCCATCGAACCAGCCCAGATAACCGCCAAATATGCCGCGTATAGCCCATTCCGGGTTACCGTAATAGGGGCGAAGATAATCAAGGGCTCGATATTTTTCGGGGAGAACAACATACTCAACCAACTGATTTGGCGTCAGTCCCTTATTAATGCCCTCGACAGTTTTATCGAACAGAAAGCGGACGGCATCCCTAAAATTCGTGAGGATTTCTGCGACTTTCTGTTCACCGATCACGGGTCGAGTGTGACCACCCACTACGGCGACGGGGCGCTCTTGGAGTATCTGATCTATCGCTTGAGTCCATAGCCTAACATCCCTATATTGGGTGCCGCGAATCGCGTACAGGTTTGGCCAAGACTTATAGAAATTGTCTCCCGCAAACACCACCCGCTCGCTAGGCAGCCAAACATAGAGGTGGTCAAAGGTTTCTCCCGTTGCGGCAACCAGTTCCAAATCAATGCCGGCAATAGACAATGTCTGTCGCTCATCTTCAAGAAAATGGCTGGCGGGAAGCGTATGGTCTGCGCCAAATACTCCGCCCTTGCGGTTTGGCCAATACGCTTTGGCAATACCGTTATTGATGCGCTGTTCCTTGGACAATTGAAAGCCCGCTTGCATCGCACCACGGCTCTTCTGAATTTTTATACCCGCCTGCTCAAGGGTGTGCTGTTCATGCCCAAATCCGGTCCTAGCCCAAATCTGGACGTCCTCAGAATCCTTAAAGGCCGCTGCACCGTGAGTATGATCTCCGTGGCCGTGGGTGAAAATAATAGCGGCTACAGGTTTATCCACAATTTTACGAAAATCAGCCCGTATTTGCCGTCCACTTTCGACGCTTATTCCGGTATCAACAATAACAATACCCGTTAAACCAACGATCATACTCACGGGGGAAACGCCATAGCCTACCGCGGTATAAACGCTCTCCGAGACCTTAATAATGTCCCGATTAAATTCTGCCGTGCGACTCTTGAGCAAACGGGTTGCGTCAGAGTCTTCAGCGCAAGCGTTAGTGGAGAGAATCCCCGAAAAAAACAAGAGGGGTAAGACCTGTGATAAAGATCTAAAGACGATATTCATGCAGGAAATCCCTCGAGTAATATTGAAAAAATTGAGTCCCTAATATACGCAGCGTACAAAGGAACTCGAAGAGTCTAAAGTGTTGCGCCTAGATTAAAAATCGACGCTGATCGAAGCACCATAGGTTCGTGTCGACGCGCTGCTAACCCGGCACAAAACGTTCATGTGGATAGAGCTTCGAGCACTGGTCGTATCCCCCAGTATAGTATTTCCGTCGTTAACGAGTACGCCACCACAAAAACGTTCGTTGGTGAGGTTTTTACCGTATACCGCGAGCTCGTATCGCTGGTCTTCACCAAATCGATAGCTAAGGTTCGCGTTCAGCAAGGTATAAGCATCAACGCTCAGCTGATCCACCACTTCATCGTTGCCGTTGGTCGCGGTCGCTTTAACCTGTTCACCCGTATGGGAAAGACTTCCGGTTAGGGTAATAAAATTGCCGCCGTCGAGCTCAAACTCCTGAGACCCCAGCAGGTTAAGGGACAGGCTTGGCGAGCTGGCCAGTTCTGCGCCGGCAAAAAAGTTTGCGCTATCGCCAGCGTCAGTCACTTCAGTATCAAGCAAAGAGAGCCCCGCCTGTAAATAGAAGCCACTCTCTCCGCCATATTTAATATTGGCGTCAAGCCCTTTGATCTCAGACTCAAGCGCGTTATCAAGGGTCGGCACCCCTCTGGCCGTGACAAACTGCTGTAGATTTTCGTAGGTGTAATGGAATGCAGCGGCATCGAATTGAATCCGGTTGTCCCAGAAATCCCCCTTATAACCTAGCTCCCAAACATCCAAGGATTCCGGCTCAAGCCGAGTGTCTTCCAAACCGGAAATGACATTGCCGACAGGGACAAGCGCGTAGACGGGACGGGTATCCAATGCCGAGCCCTTGAAGCCTCTGGAAGTACTCAGGTAAAGCATTGAGGTCTCGGTCGCTTTCCAGTCTAACTTGACGGTATAGCCAAGGTCTTTGTTGTCGAGATTTTGCGTTACTTGGCGAGCGATCTCGTAACCGTCGGCATCAAAGTCTGCGGTTCCAGAATTTTGTGCAGCAACCAAGGCCGCGATATCGTCACTAAAGTATAAGGTCGATAGCGTCTCCGCACCGACGCTAGGGGTAGAAGGCAAATAATGCCCTTCTATGGCTTCATCGGACCAACGCACACCGGCGGTCAATGTTAACGCTTCGTTAAAGTCATACTCGCCCTGAAAATAAACACTCAGGTTTTCCTTGGTATGGTCCAATTGGACATTGGGAATCGCCAAGCCACTCCGGAATGCTGAACGTGCTCCTCGAAGCGCAGTGTAAGACGTCGCGTCATCGTCGAGGAAGTACACCCCTGCAATCCAACGATAGGCTTCATCACCGGTGGAGACTAGGCGCAGTTCTTGCTGAAAGGTATCGCGGTCATCTTGATGAAAGGTATGTAAGCCGAGGGTATCGCCGCCGTCATTATCATTGGCATTTCGGACGTCGAGATTATCCCAAGAGGTGCTCGAGCTGAATATGGCCCAGCCAAGATCATAGTCAAACTTGAGGTAAACCCCCTTAGTATCCAAACTCTCAAAACCAAAATCTTGGGCAGTTGTACTCCAATCGCCAGTGGAAGGGTCTGATGCCGCTTCACCGGTACCGCCACCATCACGGCTAAGACAATTGGTATTCGCTTCGAAGTCGATGATGCCCCTTGGCACCTCAGCGCATAAACCGCCTGAACCATCCGCCGATCGAGTGCCTACCGCCCTCAGGGCCGTACTGTTATTTTCGGATGTTAAACCGCGGAGACTAAACGTCACGCTGGCCAAATCAGTGGGCTCCCAGAGCAAGGTAACACGCCCGGCCTTCACGTCTTCGTCTCCGTAGCGCTCACCATCACTAAGGGACCGAAAAGCACCATCGTCATCAATACTTTGTATCGCCACCCGCGCTGACAGTGTATCCGACACGTCAAAACCAAGAGCTAGCTCCGCCTCAGTATGATTGTAATTACCCAATTTGAGGCTAGCGCTTCCTTTAGTCCCGCCATCAATTTCTGGTTTGCGACTAATATAATTAACGGCACCGCCTGTGGTGTTCAAACCGAACAAGGTATTTTGCGGGCCTTTTAGAATCTCAACACGCTCCATATCAAACAACGCGGCTTTGGCGTGAAAACCACTGGTTAAGGTCACGCCGTCAAAATACTGGCCAACCGCGGATGCCGCGGTTAAGTGAACGTCACTGGTGCCGACGCCCCGTAAAAAATAGTTTCTATTGGAGCCCGTCTGGGCGGCGGATGAAAATCCCGGAGTCAGGTCCACCAAATCACTGGCGTTGGTAACGCCCAATGTTTTCATCGTATCACCGGTAATTGCCGTGACGGCAATCGGGACATCTTGAAGGGATTCAGCACGTTTTTGGGCGGTCACCACAACTTCTTCAAGTTGAGCGTGACTATTTGAAGCCGCCAACAATGAAGCCAGTGGCAATGCGAGCATGGAATACTTGGACTTATATATTATTGTTTTCATTGAATCTATCTCTCCCCTGCAGTTTAAATACCTGTGGATACTATAGCGAAAGAAGCACCCAGAACCCGCGAAATGACACTTATCTCATCGCTGATTGACTGTTTCTCATCAAGCGTTAGCATTCATGTATCAAAGTCATCTCGCTTAGCTTATTAAGGTCTTCATATGAATGGATTCATCGGCTAAAGCCTCGACATCCATTTCCGTCTTAGCAAGAATTAATTTCTTAGCCCAAATAAATTCCTGAGGTTTGTTAATCGCATCCACTGCCAACATTTTCCCCTCGCGCAGGTAGAACGCCGCAAAGCTTCGACCATTCGCAATATCACCGCGTACTACCACCTTATCGAAGCCTTGGCTTAAGCCTGCAATCTGTAACTTGATGTCGTACTGATCGGACCAGAACCAAGGCAGTGAGCTGTAGGGTTTGGGTTTGCCACAGATACTGCCCGCCGCGATGCTTGCTTGATCTACAGCGTTCTGTACAGATTCGAGGCGTATATGGCGTTCATAGATTGGATTGTAGTGGTTGGTACAATCCCCCGCTGCGAAGATGTCAGGATCGCTGGTCTGAGAAAATTCATTGACCTTAATGCCGTTTTCTACCGCCAAGTCGGCGCTTTCCGCAAGCTCTGTGGCAGGAATAACGCCAATGCCCACGATAACCAAATCCGCTTCGTGTGTTTGACCGTCTGCACAAATCACTTTTTCTACTTTCTTTTCCCCCTCAATACTCTTAGCAATGGCCTGCGTAACAATATTGATACCCTCCTCGTAATGAATTCGGGTATAAAACTCAGAAATTTCTTGTGTGGTCACTCGCTGTAGAACTCGGTCCATGGCCTCCAGTACCGTCACGTCCATGCCGATCTTTTTCAACATCGCGGCGGTTTCTAGACCAATATAACCACCACCGATGATCACCGCTTTTTTACCCGCACCGACGTAGCGTTTAATTTGCTCGACGTCACTGACGGAACGCAAATAATAGACACCTGGCAACTCTGCACCGGATATTGCCAATTTACGGACGCGGGCCCCCGTAGCCAACACCAATTTGTCGTATGACATCGATTCACCGCCAGCCAACTGGACTGTTTTGTTGGGACGATCAATTGTTTCCACCCTCACACCCAAACCAAAACGCACTCGGGCCTTCTCATAGGCAGCGGGTGGTCGAATCAAAATATCACTCGAATCTTTTTCGCCGGACAAATAATCCTTAGACAAAGGAGGGCGGTGGTAGGGTAAGTAATACTCATCGCTCAATACGGTAATTGTCCCTTCCCAGCCCTGCTGACGCAGGCTAATAGCCAACTGTGCCGCCGCGTGACTAGCCCCAACAACAATGCAATTTTTTTTTATCGCCATACTATTTTTACTCAAGCTTATCGAGATATTTGGCTTGCTACACCCTCTGTACCGTGTAATATACAGTAGTGATTAATGGATGATAATATTCGTAATTCCACTCTTAATGTTTCCAAAAAACGGTCAATGAACAGTTATGAATGAACTTGAATGCATCCGAACTTTTGTAAAAGTAGTAGAAGTGGGGAGTTTTGCAGAAGCCTCCCGTCAATTTGGCACGGTGAAATCCGTCATCACAAAACGTGTCAATCAATTGGAAGATCATCTGGAGCTACAGCTCTTACAAAGATCCACTCGCAAACTCACCCTAACCGACGGCGGTGCCGATTTTTACGAAAGGGCGGTCCAGGTCTTGGGGCAACTAGAGCAGGCCAAAGCGGCCGTTAGTTCCGTAGAATGGGGTTTAACCGGCACCATAAGAGTCAGCTGTATTTCGTCTTTCGCCTCCTGCTATCTGGCCAAAGATTTGTGTGAATTTCAGGAACAGCACCCCGACCTATGTGTGGAATTGCAACAGCACGACCGCTTTTGTGATCCCGTGCAAGAGGGCTTTGACGTCTGTTTACAAGTCGGCAATCACAACAGTAACGCTCTGGAAAAAGTCGACCTCTTTCCCGTAACCCGACTGCTGGTTGCGACGCCAAATTATCTACAGAAGTACGGCATGCCGTCAACGCCAGAGGATCTCACTCAACACAAACATGCTCTCAATAATTACGTTAATTCTGATTGTGAATTCAATTTTGTGGGCCCCAACAAGCGCACCAAGTCCATTAAATTCAAACCCTTAATACTCGCCAATACGATTTGGATGATACACGCCGCGGTGATGAGTGATCGCTTCATGTCCGTGATGCCGACCTTCTTTATCGAGAAGGAAATAGCGAATGGCGAGTTGATTACGGTGTTACCCAACACCCGTGTTGAGTCGGCGGTTCTGTCCGCTTACTACGGGCGATCGGCCTTCGTCCCTATGAAAGTACGAATACTCATAAACTTTTTGGAAAGAAAGTATGGCAAGTGCCCCCCATGGGATCGGCTACTGCTGGAGAAATGCCCCGAACTGGCCGTCGCATTGGGCAGTAACACGGAGAATTAGAAGCGCTAATGTCAATAAGCGCTTGGCCTGTTAATAATTAATTGCTCCGCCATCCACATTCACACACTGACCCGTTATAAAGTCACTGTCCTTAGAACTAAGAAAATAGAGGGCGCCAAGTAGATCACTTGGGATCATCGAACGCTTAACAATTCTCGCAGCCAGAGTCCTCTCCTTCGCTGCGCCTAACATCTGCTTGTGCTTTATCACGCCCTCACTTTCGGTCAATCCCACAATAAGGCAATTTACGAGGATATGATCGTTGCCAAGTTCCGATGCCAGCGCCCGAGTCAAACCGATCACCGCACCTTTTGATGAGACGTAATGGCAAAACATAGGGGCACCTCGCAAAAAGGTTCCCGAGGCAATATTGATGATTTTCCCCCGTCCATTTCTACGCATACTGGGAATGACAGCCTTTGCACACTGGAACGGGCCGCGGGCGTTCACTCGCATGACCTCGTCCCACTCATCCTCATCAATTTCTGTAAACGGTTTTAGGTTTAACGAAGAAAAGAGTGCAGCATTGTTAACCAAAATCTCGACTGGCCCAAAAGTCGACTCTGTCTTTTCCACCATCGTTAACAAAGAGGTGTTGTCAGTAACATCAACACGCAAGCCGATGGCTTCGCCCCCCGATTCTATTATTTCGCTCACCAAGCGCGAGCTATCTGAGCGACTCGCAATCACCACTCTTGCGCCCTCAGACGCCATCCCCTTTGCAAACTCAGCGCCGATTCCCTGCGCACCCCCAGTAATTACTGCCACTTTACCCGCTAATCGACCCACTACTTTACTCCCACCAGACAAAAAAAAGGCCAAGGCAACAACGAACAATCGTCATTGGATTGGCCATTTCCGGACCTTACTTAGAAATGCATACCCAACTTCACGATCAATTCCCGAGGCGGGTTCATCGCCGCGAGGACATTAGGACCAGACGGGATACCCCAAGCCATGACTTCTTCCTCTGTCAGGTTTTTGCCGATCAACGACACCGTATATTTCTCATCGGGAGAAATAAATTGCACGCTGGCATTGACGGTTTCATAAGCCTCCTGCTTCACGCTGTCGAAATAGGATATATCCGTATAGTGCTCATCGCTAAAGGACACATCGGCTCTAGCGCTTAAGTCCCAGCCGTTAAAAACTGAATCTGCCGAGTATTCTAGATAGAGAGAACCTTTATTTTCGGGTGCAAACTGCAGAGGCTGACCACTCAGATCGCAAATGCCTTCGACATTTCTCAACTCTGGAGAGCAATCGCCAGCACCTAAAAATTCATCGTAGCTTGCGTCGGTATAGGAATAATTTCCCCCCGCCAACCAGCGCTCACTGATCGCCCAACTCGCTTCAAATTCCAATCCTGTACTGGTGGAGTCGGCGGCGTTATCAACCCTAAAGTCCGCTACGGTACCTGCTATTTGCGTCGATAATTGCAGGCCTTCAATTTCCATGTAGTAGTAGGTCAGATTCACAGAGAGCGACCCATCTAACCATAGGCCCTTTGCCCCCAACTCAAACGAATCCACTTCTTCTGCATCAAACTCTATATCAGTATCCTGTGTGTCTACCCGGTCACTAAAGCCTCCTGTTTTATGGCCGCGGGCCAAGGTTGCAAACACATTAACGTCGTCATTAGCGTCCCATTGCAGGGTAAAAGAAGGGGTAAATTTACTCTCAGAACGGTCCGCCCTTTTATTAACAATGTCATTAAACAACAAATCATTGGTTTGATAGGCGTTAAACCAGCGATTAAACGTGAAGTCTTTTTCCTCTGAACCCCAACGGCCTCCCGCAATCGCACTCCAATCATCGCTGATGCTCCAGCGCAGCTGACCAAACATGGCTAGGGTTTGTGTATCTTGGACCCATGGCTCTTCCTCGGTCATAAACGGACCACCGGGCAAGTTTAGGTGGGAGGTTTGGTCCCGTTCGAGAGTGCTGTCTTCATAGAATACGCCGACAATGTAATCGAGGGCATCGTTCGGCTCCGAGGTGAAACGAATTTCCTGACTGAAACCGGTGTACTCCTCCTGACGCACTGCACGAAACAGGTTCACCGCACCCATATCCGCTCCGTGGAAAAGGTGGCGATATTCATAGCCCTGATACGCAGAGATGAACTTCAAGGTGCCACCCGCCATATCATGCTCAACGTCCAGAGTAATGTTGTCAGATTCTTGATCTCGAGAAGGACAAAAAGACCCAATATTTTGACCCGCTTGAGGACCGGGTGCTGAGTTTGCGTCACTGCAATCAACGTGGATGACCCAATCTAAACCCGCTGCAACCAGCTCAGGGTTAGCCGCGCCTGCGTTGGCCGCCAGACCTTGCCACCCAGAATTCCCCCCGGCAAAAGCGTTCACCTCAGCGGTATCAGAACCCCGTTCGTCATACTCCATATGCTCAAGTTTTAAGCTGACCGTGGTCATTTCAGATGCCGCCCACTCGAAGGTGGCACGAAGCCCCTGGTCGTCTCGATCGGCGCCATCTGGGCCTTCCATTGTATTCACATAAAAGCCGTCTTTGTCCCCAACCATAAAGGCCAAGCGTCCGTTGACGGTCTCAGAAAGGGCCCCGGATACAAATCCCGACACCTCTCTATTGCCGCCAGTGGTGCTAAAGTCACCAAGGGACAGGTCGAAACCGGCTTCAAATTCATCGCTAGGCTTGGCATTGCGAATGATCAACGCACCTGCCAAAGTATTTTTTCCGAACAGCGTTCCCTGAGGGCCCCGCAAAACCTCGACACCGGCCACATCCATAAAGGGATGTAAGTTGATCACCGCGCGACTGATATACACATCATCGATAAATCGACCGACCGACTGCTCTGTGGAGTGAGACGTACCGCCACCCAATCCTCGGACGTAGAGGTTGGGTAGGATCGCGGCACTGTTAATTTCGAAATTGGGCACGACGATGGAGAGATCTTCCATATCCGAGATACCGAGTCTGTACATCGTATCAGCGCTCACCGCCGCGACGGATACCGGTACATCTTGAATCGATTCAGCGCGCTTAGTCGCGGTGACAACAACCTCTTCCAATTCAAACGCGGATAAGGCCGCGGGTAGTAGTACTGTGGATGCTCCAGTGAATGCTAATAGCGCCCCTTTCATCATCGTTGTGCTCATATGCATGCCTCATTCTATTATTAGTATTTATGGATCAGATCGTTTAATAAGCCAGTAACTCGACTGATAAAAACACTATAATGAATTACAATTTGAATGATAATAGACTGAAAGCCCACCATGTTGTTCTCGTTTTGCGGTCAATCAATTGATGATTACGTTAACATGCGCCTCGAAAGCATCAAGCAGAAAATAGGCCTTGAGGGTAGCTCAGAAATGAAAATTTACGATTTTATCGGTTGAGAACGGAGTCTACCTGCAAGTTCAGGACGGGCTCGCACGGAACCATTGGGCCGAATAGGTAAATCCAGCCCACGAGTTTAGGATTTTCTTCTTAATATTGCTCTTCAGGCAGTCGAACCACTAAACCATCCAAGTCGTCAGACACTGTGATTTGACAACCTAATCGGCTCGTTTTAGCGGGCGCTGGGACCGCCTCAAGCATGTCCACTTCATCCTCATTAGGGCCACCGGTTTTCTCATACCAAGCCTCGTCAACAATCACATGACAGGTCGCGCAACTGCAGCAGCCACCACACTCGCCAATAACGCCTTCAACTAAATTGTCGACGGCGCCTTGCATGACAGTTTTGCCGTTCTCTACGTTTATTTCGTGTTCTTTGCCGGAATGCTCAATATAGGTAATGACGGCCATTCGTTAACTCCACGATCTATGTCTATTGTCTATCGGTAAAATGGCAGAGACCCGCTGCGGGGAGCCCTGCCCTAAAATAGGGTAATGGTTTAGGTATTTTTAGCGTCTTCCGATACCTTTGCCGCGGCTTCCGCTCTTCGTTGTTTGCGCATGAAGACGGTTTGAATGCCCCCCTCTAGGTTAGGTCCGGGACCAAAGCCTTCACAAAACACGGAGTCTTCTAAGGCCTCAACTTGGTGAACTACGTTCGAGGGTACGGTGAGGATATCGCCGGGCTTCATCTCAGTGAAAATCTCTTCACCTTTAGGGCCACTTCGAGCGCGTATTTTTCCGCTGATTAACACGACCGTTTGCTCATCTTCGTGACGATGCAATGGCGAGCTAAAACCCTCTTTCATTTCAACCCAAGTTTGGGCGAGTGTTTTCAATTCAACGCGACGAAGATCAATCCCTTCGCCAAACTTTTTCACGGGAATGTCTTCGTATTTATGGACGGTCGCGTCTATTCGTTCGTTTTCGTCGGTCATGTGTGTCTCCAGAGCCTTAGTTAGCTTGAACGTATCTTAAATTAAAGGTCTTAACGCTAACAATACTCAAAAATTGAATCGGTGCGTTTTCGTTTTGCGAACAATAATGTCATGGCTTGAACCACCTCAATCAGCTCTGTGTGTCTTTTGGCATAGTCTCTGATCGCTGAATCGGCCAGAATCCGAAGAAGCCCGTGACCACAAAGACCACTGGAAAAGTGACCCCCAACATCGCCGAGGCAATCCAGATCTCTTGCGCGAAACCGCCTTGGGGTCCTACCCCTAACGCTTGACCGGCATGTAAACCCGAAGCCCAGCGATATAACTCATACATCACCATGGCGACCACCACGGCACAGGCCGTTAGCAAAAGACCTCTCACCGGTTGATCCCGGTGTTTAAACAGTGAAAACTGCATCATGTTATTCACTAAGAAGGTGCCAAAAATCATGCACACGGGGACCCGAACCATGTATTCCACCGGAGGCATGCCCAACACATCGATAAACAAGGCCATCATTCCCCAGGCCAAAGCCAGTAAGTAAGCCGTTGCAATCAATCCTCGCACAGGCTGGGGCCTACCCATAGACAGCTTCTCAATAGGCCAGAGGTCGAAGAGGAAATGCACAACGATAAGACCCGCGGTGGTGGTGAAAAAGATCACCGCGGTCCACATATCAAAAAGTCCTTTGGGGTCAAGATCTTCATGGTAGTGGGGATGCCCAATTTCGCCGAGCATGGAGTAATCAAAAAAGATAAGCCAGAGAACATAGGCGAACACATAGGCCAACACTAGGGAAAAAATGCCGATTGCCACGGGGTTCTTACTCATCAACGACGCTGGCCAGCACTGCCAAATGGGGATCATCCACATGGTGACGACGATACTCATGATGAAGTAGTGTGCCACCATCGGAGTGGGCCCATGCCCTTTGCCCACCGTCACCATCACCAGCCCCATTACGAGGAGTGCGATGAGAATCGTAATGCCGGTGAGCGCTAACCCTTTCAAAGGCTGCGCCAAGCGAGCCACGCTATCCGGTTTGTTGTTATGCCAGAGCAGTCCCAGCACAATCTGCACGGGTGTTGCAGCCATAAAGGCAGTACCGATCCAGTCAAGGAAAAAATGATGGTCGAAAGGCGCAATGCAGGCGGCGGCAATCGCCAACACTAGGATAATGCTCAATATCCCGGTCCCAAGCGTACGAGCCAGTGGTAACTCAATCTGATCTGGTGTTGCCATTACATTCTCCGAAAAATTTAACCTTGGCAATTAAAAACACATTCGACGCTTAGTCACCAAATCCAGGCCACCACTCCAAGACGGACTTCTGGAAACTTTCCCGTTCGGTAAATCGCTCAGCCCACGCGGTAATGGCGGGGTAATCATCAAATGAAAATTCCGAACGAACGAGGGTGAAATGCAGGGGTAACCAAGCAATATCCGCAAGTGAAAATGTGTTCTCCACCAACCAATCATCGTCCTTGAGAATTTTCTCAGCTTTTTCGAAACAGTCCGTTAAAATAGTTTTGGCATGCTCCACTTCCTCGAGGGTAAACCCTTTATTGCTGCTGGCTTTGTTATGAAAATCCACCAATTTTTTATCGGTCTGCAAATTTAGATACTCGCCTTGCTCTGCTTCCGTTTTGCGCATGAACTTCTGCACTTTGTGGTAGTAGATAAAGGGCTTAACCGCCGTCATGTGATTGTCCACCGCCAGTTTCATCCAACCGTACATCGCTTCCAGCCCAGACGCCGACGTCGGCCTTAAGGGAAAGCCAGAGGATTTTTTATCTAGGTGATCAATGATGTCATCAGACTCGATGATAACGACACCATCATCGACCAAGGTAGGCACCAAACCCTTAGGATTGATACCGAAGTATTCTGGGTTCAAGTGCTCTTTCTTGAGGATGTCGAGATGATGACTCGTCCACGGCAGCTGTTTTTCTTCAAGGGCAATTCGCACCCGCATTGAACAGTTGGATATACCTGAGTGATAAAGGTGAAGCCCTTTAAAGCTCAATACGTCCTCATTTGTCGGTGTGATAACGCCCATGAGTTTGCTCCAAATATAGATTGACAAGAATTCGAGAATGATTGATTCAAGAGATATTGTGCAAAATATAATGGATTGCTGGGCAAACGATAATAGCGTGCTAAGCGTACATATCGACCGTGAATTTCGAACAATGAAAACGTTCAATGAAAGTATTGGGCTGTAAACGGTTTACGAGGCACAGACCCTGAGCGGGTATTCAATTAAGATTGATTCAGTAAATTTTCGAGCCGATCTAAAGTCTGCATGGCGGGCACACACAACCTTAAACTTGCCTTAGGCTCTCTCCCTTCTTTGATCGCATTGATAAATTCTCTATCACACAACTCAACCCCATCCATGTCAGTTTTAAGACTTCCCATATCCAGAGCTTCGCCCTCGCCATTTAAAAGATCATCGTAGCGAACCAGAAAAGTGCCCCGATCACAGATATAACGAAACGTTGTGCCCAGTGGTCCTTCGTTATTAAACGAAAGAGACAAGGAGCACAAAGCACCACTGGGCACCTTCATCCCGATACTCATGTCCATGGGGATACCTAGCATGGGATGATTTGGCCCCTGGAGCCCAAACAGGTCCTCAACGATTTCATTGGTTTGATACTGAAAGAGATCCACGCTGTGACAGGCATGGTGCCACAACAGGCTGTCTGTCCACGACCTCGCCTCGCCTTTCGCATTGGTATTGCTGCGCCGAAAAAAGAAGGTCTGCACCTGTAAGTGTTGCAAGCTTAATTGGCCACTTGCGATTTGTTGATGCAACCATTGATGGGGCGGGTTAAATCGGCGAGTATGCCCCACCATTGCCACCAAGCCCGTGCGTTCCTGCAAGGCGACTAAGGCTTCCGAGTCTGCCAAATTATCCGCCATCGGGATTTCGACTAAGATGTGTTTACCCGCATTCATAACCTTCATGGCCTGAACTGCATGAAGTTCGGTGGGACTGGTGAGGATGGCCCCAACAACCCCCTCTTGCGATAAACACTCCTCAAGGGACAAGGACCAATGGGGTATCCCGCGAGCCCTCGCGAGGGATTGTGTCCGAGAGGCATTGCCCCCCGCAATGGAAACAACCTGCGCACCCTCAATTTTTTCAAGCGCGTCGAGGTGTTTTTCTGCAAACGCCCCTTCGCCAACCATACATATTTTAATCAAAGACATGAATAAACTCTCACAAACACCCTCTCAGGCTTTCGCCAATTTATACTTCAAAAAAACGTCTTACCAAACTCCGCGCACCGCGATCAAACACCACAGGAACCTCAATGCCTAGACCTCCGCCTCGAATCTTACACGTAAAAAACACTGAATACGTGAGTCCCAATATGTTGCGGGTCACCTTAGGCGGTCCAGCGATGTTAGATTTCCCTAGAGATCAGGCCAGCGCTTACATAAAACTATTATTTCCCTCGCCAATGTCCACCAAACCCCTAATGAGAACCTATTCCATACGGGCACAGCGACGGCATGAACTGGACATAGACTTCGTCATACACTCGGGCACTGGGCCGGCGGCCAGCTGGGCGGCACAGACCAAAATAGGGGATTCGATTAGCGTCGCAGGCCCGGGGCCCAAAAAAATGATCCATCAAGACACCGACTGGTTTTTACTCGCGGGGGACATGACGGCTCTGCCGGCGATCAGCGTTAATCTGTGTACTTTGTCCGCCGACGCAAAAGGCCACGCCATTATCGAGGTGCTTACGGAGGCAGACATTCAAGATCTCGCGGCTCCGGAGGGCATCAGTGTGCACTGGGTCATCAATCCAGAACCATCACACAGCCATTTCCCCCTAGCGGAACGAGTGATGCAAACTCAATGGCTGAAGGGTCAGCCGGCAATTTGGGTCGCCTCAGAATTCAACAGCATCAAGGTTCTGCGAAAATATTTTAAGGAGGAACGCGACCTCGACCGACAATCACTTTATATCTCCAGTTACTGGAAACTTGGCCTGTCTGAAGAGGAACACAAACAGTTAAAACAACAAGAACATTAAAAACCGGTAGTCCACAACGTGCTGAGTGGGCTACCGTCGATGCATATGTACGGGATGTGGCCTCAACTATACCATCGCACCTAAGGAATGTTCTTTAATGAACCTAGGCAAGGGGCGGGAATTGTTGTTGCCCAACTTGCATCGTGACCCATTTCAATTCTGTAAATTCGTCCATTGAAAAATGTCCACCTTCACGGCCTGAACCACTGTTTTTAATACCACCAAATGGCACGATTGGCTCATCTCGAATCGTTGGGCCATTAATATGGACCATTCCGGCCTCTAAACCTTCAATCAAAATCAGGGACTTTTGTAGGTCATTGGTAATCACTGCCGCGCTCAAACCGTATTCACAGTCATTGGCAATTTCCATCGCGTGTTGGTAATTCCGCGCTTTAATGACAGTCGCAACCGGGCCAAAGCATTCAGTGCGGAAGATGCTCATGCTCTGGTCGACGTCGGCCACGACTGTCGGTTGATAATAGTTTCCCTGATAGCAGCCTCCCGTTAACACTCTTGCGCCGTCAGCACGTGCGGCATCAACCTGAGCCTGAACAAAAGGGGCTTGGGTATCGCGAATAAGAGGGCCAACTAAGACACCGGGCTCTCTGGGGTCACCACATTTAATCTTCTTAACTCGCTCAACAAATTTTTCAACAAAAGCATCGTAGACTTCTTCTTCCACAATGACTCGCGAGCCGGTCATGCAGACCTGTCCCTGATTCATAAAATTGCTGAAACTTGCGGCTTTCGCGGCGTAATCTAAATCGGCATCTTTGAGTATCAACAAAGGGTTTTTACCCCCCATCTCTAAAGTGCAGCCGGTATTGAACTCTGCACAGCGTCCCGCAATCATTTTTCCGACTCGTGTTGAGCCGGTAAACGTAACTTTCTTAACCCTTGGGTCTGCGATTAAACTGTCTCCCAGGTCCGCGCCCTGCCCCGGGACAACATTTAACACACCGTCTGGTAGGCCCGCTTCGCTATAGATTTCACCCAGCTTTAGGGCGATAACGGGGGTGACTTCTGAGGGTTTAAGTACCACACTATTGCCCGCCGCCAGTGCCCACCCTATTTTGCGATTGGCGAGCAACAGGGGGAAATTAAACGGCGATATTGCTAAGACAATGCCTAGGGGACGACGGATGGAATAAGATTTCACTCCAGGGTAATCTGACAGGTAAGTTTCACCAGTTACCCGCCGACACTCCCCCGCCATACTGCGCATAAAACCCGGGGTGTGGCTCAGCTCATAATTGGCTTTAAACAAGGTAGACCCGGCTTCATCAACCAACACATCACGCAACTCATCGGCCCGAGTCTCCAGTATATCGGCGGCCTTTAAAAAGATGGTTTCCCGCGCACTGGGGCTGAAATCTTTCCACGCTTGGAAAGCGTTCCATGAAGAATCGAGGACATCTTTCGCATCATCGCTATCCGCCTGGTGAACCCTCGCATACACCTCACCATTGGCGGGGTTGATTGAATCCTCCATTTTTCCGGAGCGAGCAGCAACATAAGTGCCGTTAATAAAAAGTGGATACTCTTTCATGGCCGACCTCAACCTAGGTTATTCATTTGGCATTGCACATGGGCAAACATACCGCCATCACAGGGGATGTTCGCACCACGAATCCAAGCGCTCTCATCACTGCATAAAAACTGCACCACAGGAGCAATGTCTGTCGGTGCGCCGGGTCGATCCATTATGCGCATATCTTCTTCCGCCCGCTCGCCCAAAGTAGCAATAAAATCTGCCAATATCGGGGTCTCAACGGGGCCTGGACTGACGCAATTCATGCGAATGCCACGATCCCGCCAACTCCAACGATGCTTCATTGTCCAACAGATGAGAACTTCTTTCGAAAAAAAGTAGGCCCGTGGACCCACAATATCAAGTCGTTCACAGGTCTCGCTGATATTATCAAAACTGGCGTCCGCTAAAAAAGAATTGATTTGCTCTGTCGCGCCAGGCCAACCCGCACCGGCGAGGGAGGCGACATTGACAATCGATCCACCCTGACTCATTTTTTCCACAAGGGCGTCTGTCAAAGCCTGCAAACCCAAAAAATTCACTGCCATGACGATCTCTGCCGGAGCAGTGGGAGGGAGTCCTGCGACATTGCAAAGACCATCAATTCCCTCTGCCACACAATCGGCGGCGGCTTTAATACTCGCGGGGTTTGACAAATCGATTTTTATAAACTGCTCCACAGGCGTGCTGGGTTCATTGCGATCCATCCCAATGACGCGGGCGCCCGCCGCTTGAAATTGCCTAGCGACTTCTGCGCCAATACCTGAGGCCACTCCGGTTACCACGATGGTTTTACCTGCTACGTTCATGCACTGCTCCCTTACTTATTATTTTACTTGTTGAGATTAATACGGCTAAAGACCCGCAATGTGTTTTCAGAAAAAATGGCTTGTTTGTCTTCTTGGCTCAAGGCCGTATTGCCGTCAATATAACGTTTCGTATCATCAAAATGAAAACCGGTTTCAGGGTCGATGCCCCGCACCGCGCCAACCATTTCCGAGGCAAAAAGAATATTTTTAACGGGAATGACATCCAGTAAAAGATCAATCCCCGGCTGGTGATAGACACAAGTATCAAAGTAGACATTGCGCATCAGCAATTCATTCAAGTTCGGCAATTTCATCATGTCGGCCAAACCGCGGAACCGCCCCCAATGATAGGGTACTGCGCCACCACCGTGAGGGATGATAAATTTTATTTCCGGGAAATCCTGACACACAGTGGACACCATTAGCTGCATAAACGCGACAGTGTCGGCACTGAGATAGTAGGAGCCGGTGGTGTGAAACGCGGGATTACAACAGCCACTGACATGAATCATGGCCGGCACATCCAGCTCACACATTTTTTCGTATAGAGGATACCAATAGCGATCGCCCAAGGGCGGCGACGTCCAATGACCGCCACTGGGATCTAGGTTTAGATTGCAGCCCACGAAGCCAAATTCATTCACGCAGCGTTCCAGCTCCTTGATACTGTTTTCTAAGCCCGCCCCCGGGGTTTGAGGCAGTTGACAGCCACCGATAAAATTTTCGGGGTAGAGTTGGGTGATGCGATGAATTAGCTCATTGCAATGCTCCGTCCAAAAACGACTTGTGCTTTCATTACCAAGGTCGTGTCCCATCCAACTGGCCCGGGGCGAAAATACCGTAAGATCGGAACCCCGCTCTCGCTGCAGTTTTAGCTGTGCGCCTTCAACACTCTCGCGCAATTGATCATCACTGATATTCACCTGTCCCTTTTGGTGGCAAAAAGCAGGGTCCCGGGCGAGATCGGCTTTTTGTTGATCGCGGTAATCACCCAACTCAGAAGGGGCCGTGGTGTAGTGTCCGTGGCAATCAATAATCACGTTAATTGCTCCAAGTCTTCTAACGTATCAAGGTAAAAAAAGCCGGACTCTTCTAACCTAGGCCGCATGCTGTACATATCCAATCCCAGTATGCCGGCGCTCAGCTTAACGCGCTTTTCTGCTTCGTGCGCTTCACGGGCCGTGGCCGTGGCCAGCACGTCTTCCACTCGTTTGCGGGGAACAATCACCACACCGTCATCATCCGCCACAACGGCGTCCCCGGGTGTCACCAGTGTGCCTGCACAAATAACCGGTACGTTCACCGCGCCCAAGGTATTTTTCACCGTGCCTTTTGCAGAGATCGCTCTGGACCAAACAGGAAAATTCATTTCTTGTAAATCCGCCACATCGCGAACACCGGCATCAATCACTAAGCCCAGAACACCCCGCGCCTGTGCCGAACTCGCCAGTAAATCACCAAACATACCGTCGGTGTTATCCGTGGTGCACGCCACGACCAAGAAGTCACCCGGCTGACACAACTCGATGGCGACGTGCAACATCCAATTATCGCCGGGCTGAGCTAAAACTGTGACCACACTCCCACCGACACGCGCTCCGGAATAGATTGGTCGCATATAAGGCTTCAGCAAACCCACACGCCCCAAAGCCTCGTGAACCGTGGCAACCCCCAATTTTCCCAGCGCGACGACACTCTCTCGGTCCGCTCGCTCGATATGTTTGACAGCCACGGTTTTCATTCAATGCTCCTAGATCTATAAAAATTCTATGGTTTAAATATAAAGCGTGCCGCGACTGAGCAATCGCGCCGTGCGCACTACCCCCGCCTTGTCTACGCGCGGTAGGTTCTGACTTCGGTCAAGATGGAACTGTACTGAAAATTCACCGCTTGGATGCTCAACGGATAGCGTGACAGTATCGCCCTGGGGCATAGCCACCAGCCCTGCGGTGACAGTATCTTTAAACAGGCAGGCCGTTGCGACTGATACCGCCCCCAGAACACCCACGGCGGCATGGCAAACATGGGGGATAAAGGTTCGAGTATTAATCAGCCCGCCCTGAGTCGGGGCAGAAATCAAACACATCTTGGGAACTGATTTGGCTTTAACATCGCCGAGATTCATCATAGGGCCAAGTGTCAGACGGAGTGTTTCGAGCCTTTGCTTAAGCTCATCGTTGGCATTGAGTTCAGCGGGTGACTCGCGACCGGACAAGCCAAAATCACTGGCCTTTATTAACACCAGCGGCATGCCGTTGTCGATACAGGTCACGTCTGTTCCATGGACGGTGTCGGTAAAATGTTTGCTTGGGAATAGAGCGCCGCATACCGCGCCGGCGAGATCCAGGTAATTACAGATAAGCGGAGCCGAGAAGCCCGGCACACCATCAATGGACGTATCACCGTCATAGGTAATGTTGCCATCGGGGGTTTCGACGATGAGCTCACACAGCTTGTCGGAGTTAAGCATATTGACGGCAATCAACGTACAGGGGTGGGTCGCTTTTAACAAGCCTGCCTCTAACGCAAAAGCACCCACACCCGCAAGAATATTGCCGCAGTTGGGGGTCGTGTCGACACGGTTCTCACCCACCACTATCTGCACGAACAAAAAATCCACATCGGCATCAGGGCGAAGGCTTGGCCCCACAATGGCAACTTTGCTTGTAAGCGGATCGCCTCCTCCGAGGCCATCGATCTGCCGATCATCCCGGCCGATGGCGGACAACAGAATTTGATCCCGCTCTTGTGTGTCCGAAGGCAAATCACTGGCGAGGAAATAGAGCCCTTTTGAGCTGCCTCCACGAATGTGCATGTACGGTATTGATACCACGTTCAAAAAACTCTTGGGCCTTAGATTCCATTCAGTCTAAGCAGTGCTCCCCACGGTCACCAATGCAATTTATTTTCCCAGCCATGCAAAAAGTCTTCCGTGACGGCCCGGACATCTCTGTCTATTGACAGTGGAAGACGCGGCCACTACCCTAATTGAGCAATGAATTTCACTCAATAGAAATAATTGAGACGCACATATTCATGGGAGTGAATGAGTGACGAAACAAACCCCTACGATTCCCGTCCTCAGCCTGCGTCAGCTAAAGTCTGCTCTATTTGTCGCCGAGTGTCGCAATGTGACGAAGGCCGCCCACAAGCTGAATCGCTCCCAAACGGCGATTACCAAAGCCATCGGCGACCTAGAAGCCACCCTCGGCAAACAGCTCTTTGATCGATCTTCAACTGGAATGATGCCCACGGTTCACGGTGAGGCACTCGTCTTTCGAATCAAGCTCGCCACCGAGGAATTCCAACGCGCAGGGGAAGCCTATCAGACGTACAAACCGGACGGCCGCAGTTACCATTCCATTCCCGTGTTTTCTTTAGACATCAGCTACAAGCGCCTAGCGGCTTTTATCGCGCTGTTTGAGATGAGAGACTTTGCCAGCGTTGCGAAATCGCTTGGCGTCACCAAAGCCGCCGTCTACAACTCACTCCGCCAACTCGAAGAGCTGCTGGAACTGACCCTCTTTGATCGAGAGCCCAACGGCGTGTCACCCACACCGTTTTGTCATGTCTTGGCGCGCCATATCAAGTTGGCGTTTTCAGAGATTCGCCACGGAATCGAAGACCTGGAGAGTATTGATGGCATAACCCAGGGCAAAGTCGTGATCGGCACCCTTCCCTACACCCGCACCTATCTCACCCCCAGGGCTATTAATCGCTTACTCGAACGATTTCCACAATTGGATGTTTCGACTCAGGAAGGCTCCTATAGCGTTATGGAGGCAGGTCTGCGCAGTGGTGACATCGATTTTATCGTCGGTGCCGTGCGGCCAGTCAGCGAAGGCTCTGAAGTGAAAACCGAAATACTGTTTACCGACCACCTTGCGGTTATTGCCCGCAAAGGTCACCCCTTGTGCGCGAAAACAGAGATCAATTTTAAAAACCTGCAAAACGCTCTCTGGGTCTTACCCAGCCATGCAACACCCTCTTGGAAAATTTTTGAAGAAGCTCTACAAACACACGATATGCACCCGCCGGAACACGCTGTGTTGACCAGCTCCCTGTCCATGGTGAGAGGTTTGTTACTGGACAGTGACCGTTTGGCACTGTTATCTGAACACCAAATTCACTACGACAAAATCAACGGCATTCTCGTGACCCTACCGGTCAACCTTAGCGACACCTATCGACCGATTGGCATTACCATGCGCACACATACACAGCCCTCCCCCGCCGCTCAGCTGTTTCTGGAAGCACTGCGCGAAGTCGCCACTGAGATTTCTCAAGGTGATCCACCAAATTTATCGGGAGAAAAGAATGGATGACTGGGCGGCGAGAACGGTTTGAATTGAAGACCACAGAGAGACACTAAATGGCACAAAATAGGAAATCAAAATTTTTGCCAGCACCAGACCCTCTACCTCACCAGCCATTAAATGGTCTCCGTGATTAATCAACATCAGTACCGTGCCGACACACAACCCCACCTTTGCGCAACGAAGAAGTACCTCCCGACGCGAAGCGACATCAAGCCAGGTTACGGTCACCCCACTCACGAGCGTGCTGACTCTTCTGGCCAATACAGACACATGGGATTATCCACTAGCAACTTGTGTTGCAATGCCTCACTGCGGGCAATGTTCGGAATAAACTCCAGCAGACCACCGTCATCAGGCATGTGAGACTTCATGTTGGGGTGAGGCCAATCAGTGCCCCACAACACACGCTCGGGAAAAGCTTCAACCACTCGCCGAGCAAAGGGAATAACATCGGCGTAATCTGGAGGACCCAGCTTCGAAATGCGATCGGGACAACTCACTTTGGACCAAAAATTTTCGTTTTCCGCCATGAGCTTCATAAACAAATCAAAGCTTCCACCTTCAAGCCGCCCGCCGACATCAGGACGGCCCATGTGATCGACCACAACAGGGGTGGGTAAAGCGGTAAAAAAATCATAGTACTCAGCCAAGTCGTCGGCTTCAAAATAAATCACGATGTGCCACCCCATTGGGGCAATGCGTTCTGCAATGTTCTGTAAATCTCCAAAGGGCAAAACATCAACCAGGCGTTTAACAAAATTAAATCGCACCCCTCTTACACCCGCTTCGTGCAGTACCGCCAAGGCTTCATCAGTGATGTCGTTGTCGACCGTCGCCACACCCCGCGCAAGCCCTTCTGAGGCTTGCAGTGCGTCGACTAAAGCACGGTTGTCGGCACCGTGGCAGGTGGCCTGGACGATCACATTACGGCTGAAACCCAGATGATCACGAAGTGCAAACAACTGATCTTTGGAAGCATCACACGGTGTATATTTTCGCTCTCGGGCAAAGGGGAACTGTGCTCCAGGACCAAACACATGACAGTGAGCGTCCACCGCGCCAGCGGGAACAATATAGCTGGGCTTGGCTGGAGAAGGATGAAAGGGCAGCCAATTGGCATCCATGGTAAAGCTTGTCATAGGACATCTCGCGTAACAATTTAATACCGAACGAAAATAGCGCTTACTCTAAAGACGGCTAAGACCCCTTAGGCCTTAGCTGTTCTCCAAGATAATAAGCCCGGCCGCTGAATTAGATGCGGGGACGTGAAAATGGCGGTGCACTTCTGTCACCTCGTCGTCCAGTGCACCACGCATGACCATCCACATCACCATTTCTGCGCCTTCCGATCCAGATTCCCGCAGGTATTCAACCTGGGGAATATTCACCAATCGCTGGGGATCCTTAGAAAGATCGTCGAGAAACTGAATGTCAAAATCTTTGTTGATCAAGCCTGCGCGCTCGCCTTGCAGTTGATGGGACATGCCGCCGGTGCCAAATATCGCCACTTTAAGGTCTTCCGGATATTGATCAACGGCCTTGCGAATGGCTTTACCCAAAGCGTAACAACGAGTACCCAAGGGTGCGGGGTATTGAATCACATTTACGCATAAAGGAATCACCTTGCACGGCCATTCCTCCGGCTGATCACACATGATGGAAAGCGGCACTGTTAAACCGTGATCAACCGGCATATTGTGGGCGATGGTGATATCAAATTCATCAAAAATCAGCGATTCACAGATATGCCACGCCAACTCAGGGTGCCCCTTAACCACGGGAACCTTGCGCGGACCATAACCTTCATCGGCGGGCTGAAACTCTTCCCCCACACCCATAACAAAGGTGGGAATTAAGTCCAGTGAAAATGCCGATGCGTGATCGTTGTATACCACGATAACCACATCGGGCTGCTCTTTTTCCATCCACTCACGGGCTGGACCGTAGCCGTCGAATAAGGGTTTCCAATAAGGTTCTTGGGTTTTACCGTGATCTACCGCCGCGCCGATAGCGGGAACGTGTGAGGTACCCACACCTGCAAATAAATTCGCCATCAACTACGCTCCCTTACTGTCTGTACAGTTATTTGAGGACTCTGCGCCCCACTCATGTTCGAAGCGATTGCCCTCCGGAGGCCTGCCGCCATCGATCATCATTTGTTTGAACTGCGCTTCGCTAACACCGGACATCTTGCCACCGACCCCCTGCATGGTAAGTCCATCAAAAATAGCGATTTTGAAGGTATAATAGATATTCCCTCCCAAGCGAAGCATCCCCACCCAGTCTCTATTCTCTACCGCCGCTCGCTGCTCCACAGTCATGGGAAAGCGATCCAGATAAGCCGCTGGGTCCGCGCGAAACTCATCTCGATTGGCCTCCTGGTTTAGGGACATACAAAACATGTTTAGCCGGTAACCCATGCGGGAATGGTGGGGATCAAATACATAGGTTCCAGGAATATCACTGTATTCGCGATCTTTTCTCATGGCGTGTGCACCTTAGGCTTAACCGAATCACTGTTTAGGCTTAGTTTACAAGGTACTGGCGCAGAACATAAATAAAGAAAGGTGCAATAGCGATGAAAAAAGAATGACACCCGGCCACCGTTATACAGAATAGACTGTTCCTTTCAGGCCAACCTTATGGCTGAGGGAATTGTGATTTACCCTTTGTTGCAACGGTTTCTACCTGCAATGAAAAACTAGGACTTTCCCTAGCTTTATAGGGGCGTGAGTACCGAAATACTTGGGAAATCTTCATTTATGCTTCGGGCGCAATATGAAATAGATTAAGGCTACTTTTTCGTGTTGAACTTGTCATACCTCTCCGCCGCGAGCTTTTCCGACAAGCACTCGCAAAGGATAAAAAAACAGAAGTATCAGATTAAAAATACGCGTCATAACAATATCCATATCAAAAGGCGGGAATCCTTTCCAAATCATAGCGGGCTGCGAACCAGGGGGCAACAGCGCACAGACGGCCTCTTTAGCTCAAAATAAGAGAATATGATTAACACAACTATGAAGTGGTAAAAGACCAACTGCCCAACCAAAACAAGCAACCAGTAACACTTAATTTAACGGCACGTGAAGCAAACAGGTTTAGACGTAAATGCCTGGCAAATTGCCCATTTACTACGATCCAAACTTCGCGACATTATTTTCCCATAAAGACCACATGGGGACCACCAGACATCGATGACGAAAATCCGAGAAATTTGATAGCTAATTAAGAGATTGATTTATAAGGGAAAATTGGTCGGAGCGGCCGGATTTGAACCGACGACCACCACACCCCCAGAGAGGTCTGCATACCTTTCTACACACAATTCAAATTGGAAGTTGATAGTCATGGGCCAGCTTCAACGTTGCGCGACAGCAAATGGTATAAATTGCTTATATAGACTGTTTAATTCCCATTGCAGCTGAACAGAAATCGCGATTCTGTGACCCCAGCGTGACCCAGACATAAAAAAAGCCACCATAAGGTGACTTCTTAAATTTCCTGCAAGCCGCGTGGCTATTGGGCTGTAATTTGGTGGAGCCTAGGAGGATCGAACTCCTGACCTCAACACTGCCAGTGTTGCGCTCTCCCAGCTGAGCTAAGGCCCCAATCACTTCAATGCCTGAAGCGAGCGCGCATTCTAAGGCGGCTGCATAAGCGCGTCAAGGCCTCTTGGCAAATTTAATAAAATCAGGCGCTTAGCTGATTAATACTCGCGCAATGTGCCCTATTCCTGCACAGCCAAGGTTAATGTTCGCTCTACTAGATCATCCATGCTCAAGTCACCGCCCGGTTTATACCAGTTGGCACTCCAGGCTATGGCACCGTGTAATAATTGCCGCAATACGTCGGGCTCTATACGTATCAAGCCCGCGGTGTGAGCCTCTTCTAAGGTGCCCTGCCACAGGCGCTCATAGGCTTCTCGCTGCTCTAATATCTGCTCTTGCCGAGCCTCTGATAGAGCCCGCCATTCATACACCAATACCGACATGGCGTTGCCCGGGCCACCGTGAATGAAGGTCAGCTCGTGCTCTATTAATGCCTTTACCCGCCCTCTCGACTCGCTTTCCAAGGCCAGTCTTGCGACTAAACTGGCATTCATCGCCGACACCACTTCTTTCATTACACCAAACAGTATTTCGTCTTTGTTTTTGAAGTGATGAAAAATGCTGCCCGACAATATGCCTACGTCAGCCGCAAGGTCTCTCACTGTGGTGCCGCTGTAACCTTTTTCACGAAACAGCTTGGCCGCGGCCGCTAATAATCGCCCTTTGGGACTGGCGGGGTCTGAAATTTGACCACTGGCAATCATATCTCGCAGCAGCTGGCCAAATGAGCCGGGTTCACCTGTATTCATACGTTACTCATTGGGAATTTGTGCTCAGCTTAGTGCCGACCGATAAAATAATCAACCAAGCGCTTGCTTGGTTGATTATTTTATCGGTACTATTGCGGTCCAATTGTTTTAGTCAGGAGGATATTCATGCGTTTTACCCAAGAGCACGAAGAGATACGCCGCACAGCCGCCCGTTTCGTAGACAATGAAATTAACCCCTATGTATCGGAGTGGGAAAAGGAAGGTATCTTCCCCGCTCATGAGCTGTTCAAAAAAATGGGCAATGTAGGCCTACTGGGCATATCCAAACCCGAAGCCTACGGCGGCATGGGCCTGGACTACAGCTATAACATTGTCTTCGCCGAAGAGATGGGCCGCATTCACTGTGGTGGCGTGCCTATGGGTATTGGTGTGCAAACTGACATGTCCACCCCCGCTCTCGCCAAATTTGGCAGCGAAGAACTTTGCCGAAACTTTTTGGCCCCCGCCATTGCCGGTGACATGGTGGCCTCTATTGCAGTAAGTGAACCGGGCGCCGGCTCCGACGTGGCCAGCATTACCACCACCGCGCGCAAAGACGGCGACGACTATGTAATTAACGGCACTAAGATGTGGATCACAAACTCCACTCAAGCCGATTTCTTTTGCCTGCTGGCAAACACGTCAGACGATAAACCCCACGCGAATAAGTCGCTAATTGTGGTGCCCACCAATACTCCTGGTATCAGCTTTTCAGAGCGCCTCGACAAGTTGGGCATGCGCTCTTCAGACACAGCGCAAATTTTCTTCGACAATGTTCGAGTGCCTCAGTCTAACTGCATAGGTGAAGAAGGCAGCGGCTTTGCCATGCAAATGATCCAATTTCAAGAAGAGCGTTTATTTGCCGCTGCAATGACAATCAAAGGTCTTGAGAATTGTGTCATCGATACCATCGACTACACTCGAGATCGTCAGGTGTTCAATAAATCGGTTCTCGACAATCAGGTGGTGCATTTCCGTTTAGCGGAGCTGCAGTCTGAAATTGAATGTTTACGGGCCATCACCTACGACGCTGTTGAAGGCTATATTCACGGTGAGAATGTGGCGATGAAAGCGTCCATGGCAAAATTAAAGTCTGGCCGCCTGTCACGGGAAGTCACCGACGCCTGCCTGCAATATTGGGGCGGTATGGGTTTCATGTGGGACAACACCGTTTCTCGCGCGTATCGCGATACTCGCCTAGGTTCCATTGGCGGCGGCGCCGACGAAGTGATGTTAGGCATCATTTGTAAATTAATGGGCACTCTGCCCAGCAAAAAGCGATAAGGGGTCACACTATGAGCAGCTTAAAAAATAAAACCATCTTTATTACCGGCGCCAGCCGTGGCATCGGTCGAGAAATTGCGCTTCGCTGCGCAAAAGACGGCGCGAATGTGGTGATTGCAGCCAAATCGGATACGCCTCACCCCAAACTTCCCGGCACCATTCATAGTGTGGCCGCCGAAGTTGAAGCAGCGGGCGGCAAAGCTTTGGCCATTCGTCTGGACGTTAGAGACGAAGCGGCTATTGAAGCGGCGATGGCGCTAACGGCAGAAACCTTTGGCGGTATTGATGCACTGATTAACAATGCCAGTGCCATTCAACTGACGCCTATGCAAGACACGACTCTAAAGCGTTTCGATTTGATTCACTCTATTAATACCCGCGGCGTACTCGCCTGCAGCAAGGCCGCTGCGCCTTTTTTGAAAAAGGCCAGCAACCCGCACATTATTACTTTGTCTCCGCCCATTAACTTGGGCAAGCAGTGGTTGGGCGGTTACATTCCTTACACCGTGACAAAATACAGCATGACGCTGCTAGCCTTGGGTTTTGCTGAAGAGCTTAGAGGCGATGGTATTGCTTCAAACACTCTGTGGCCAAAAACCACCATTGCCACGGCGGCGGTAGAGTTTGCCATTGATAAAAGTTTGATGGACAGTTCTCGCACCCCCGCCATTATGGCCGACGCGGCTTACGAAATTTTGATTACTGAAAATTGTGAGATGAGCGGTGAAACACTCATTGACGAAACTATTCTACGTGACCGAGGAGTAACTGAGTTTGATCACTACAAAAACGACCCCAATTGTACGGAGTTGTTTATGGACCTTTATGTAGACGCCGAATAAAGTCTTCCCTCTCTTTCCTTTCGATAAACGGCGGGGAAATTTCTTCGAGTGCCCTAACCGCGGCACTCGAAGAAAACCAGTATCAAAGCCAATAAACTTACAAAGCGTTGTAAGCTTTTTCCAACTTTTTCAGTTGTTTCTTACCTGGTACCCCAAATAGATTCACGGCGTGACGCAAGCGTGCCCGCGTCATATCGGGGCCCAACAAGGTCATGGAGTCCATGATGGAAATAGACGCCGCGCTGCCGGTAACAGCCACAAACAAGGGGCCATTCAGATCTTTCATTTTCAATTCCATTTGCTCGGCGAGGGTTTTCAGTGATTGAAAAATTTCATCTCGCTCCCAAATTCTCAAAGCCTCTAAACGCCACAAGGCAAATTGCAGCACTTGCTTCAATTGGTCTTCTTCAAATTTCTGCCCAGCAAAATCTTCAACACTCAAAGGCAACATTCCCGATACTAGAAACGAAGTGAGTGGCGCAAAGTCACTGAGTGTTTCCATACGCTTTTGCGCGTGAGGCAAGACTTCAAGTAACTTACTTCGATTTAATGACCAGTCTTGCAGACGGTCAGCCAACTGCTCTGTGGAAAAGTTCTCACGAATCCACAAACCGTTTAACCAAGACAGTTTTTCTTGATCGAACACTGGCCCACCCAAAGAAACCCGGCTGATGTCAAAGCTCTTAATCATTTCTTCTAGGCTAAACTTTTCACTCTCGTCCGGCATGGACCAACCCATGCGGCCTAAGTAGTTCAGCAGGCCTTCGGGCAAATAACCCATCGCCTTGTAATACAGAATGCCGGTGGGGTTTTTGCGTTTGCTGAGTTTCGACTTATCGGTATTGCGCAAGAGCGGCAGATGACACAGCACGGGGGTTTCCCAGCCAAAGTATTTATAGAGCAATTGGTGCTTAGGTGCCGAATTCAACCACTCCTCACCACGAATGATGTGGGTAATTTCCATTAGGTGGTCGTCCACCACGTTGGCGAGGTGATAAGTGGGCATGCCATCAGACTTCAGCAAAATTTGTGCGTCCACTTGACCCCAGTCGAGCTCTACGGTGCCGCGCAGCATGTCTTCCACGGGGCAAGGACCCTCGCCTTCCGGCACGTTCATGCGAATAACCGAGGGGGCACCGGCGGCTTTACGGCGCTCCGCTTCATCGGCGGGAAGCGCCAACTCAGCAGGTTTGAGGGCCGAGAAGCCACCTTGCTCGCGGCGAGCTTCGCGCAGAGCGTCGAGCTCTTCCGGAGTGCGATAGCAGTGAAACGCATCACCTTGAGCCACTAACTGCTCGGCGTATTGGCGATAGATGTCACCGCGCTCACTCTGGCGATAAGGGCCGTGGGGGCCACCAACATCGGGGCCTTCGTCCCAATCCAAGCCCAACCAGCGCAAGCTATCGAGAATAGACTGTTCCGACTCTGGGGTGCTTCGCACTTGGTCTGTGTCTTCAATACGCAGTAAAAACTGGCCGCCGTGCGCGCGGGCAAAGCAAAGGTTAAACAATGCGATGTAAGCGGTGCCTACATGGGGGTCGCCGGTGGGCGAAGGAGCAATACGGGTACGAACGGTCATTGGGCGTGTAATCCTGACAAAGGGCGCAAAAGTGCGGATTATACGCGGAATGCCATAGAGAGATAAGCCGTAGTTTAGAAGAAAATCTGCCTATATTTTGAGCAATTTGAATGGATGTTGATTTATTTTGCTTTATTTTTAATTTGTTTGGAACTAAACCTGCCCTAGGCCGTCTCAATAAGCGTACCAAATTTGATTTGGTGTCTTGCTCTCCTCATTTAGCTTATAACCTCCAGCCTTTGGCTAGGGGGTTTTTTTTTGCCTTAATTTCCTGCAGCCCCCATAAAAGGAGGTGTAATGACAGCGGGCAGTCTATAATGCGCGGATGTATCGGGGAAACCCTTAATCTATTGATCTCTGCTTGGCCTTCCCTCCCGATACAAAGCAGTCTAACTGGAATTGGCTAAGCTCTAACCTTTGGAAGTTTTTACTATGAAAAGAAATGATGCCATAGGCATTTCATTACTCGCACTGCGATTGTCAGTGTTCCTCGTGATGCTGATGTGGACCCTAGATAAGTTTATTAACCCTTCACACGCTATTGCTATTTTTGAAAATTTTTACTTTATCTCGGGTCTTGAGAACAACGTTGTTCTTATCCTCGCGATTCTAGAGATAGCCTTGCTTGCCCTTTTTGTTTTAGGTTTGTTCAAAACCCTAACATACGGCGCCGTATTAGCACTTCACGCGGTTTCCACACTCTCTTCGTTTGGCATGTACCTAGCGCCCTTCGAACAATACAACCTTCTATTCTTTGCAGCCTGGCCTATGCTAGCGGCGTGTTTTGCGCTCTTTTTACTGCGCAACGAAGACACACGACTCACAGCCTCTGGTTTGTTCTCAGGCCTTAGCCGCCTAGGTGGCGGTGGCGGCAGTGTTAACGGCACCGTGAAGTGGTTTAAAAATGACAAAGGTTTTGGCTTTTTAACCTGCGACGGACAAGACGTGTTTGTTCACCACAGCGCCATTGAAGGCAAAGGCCGCAAAACTTTGCGCGAAGGCCAACAGGTTTCTGTGGTCATCGGCCAAGGCCCGAAGGGTCCACAAGCGGAAAAAGTCATTATTTTGTAAGATGATGCACGCTTGATACAAAAAAGCCGGGCTAACGATCAACGCTAGCCCGGCTTTTTTTTGCCTTAAAAACGCTTCAACAATGGCTCACTCTACAAAGGCGCGCTCGATAACATAGTGCCCCAGGTGGCCGTTGCGGGTCTCCTTGAAACCTTTAGCATCGAGAATGGCGCAGGTCTCTTTCAACATTGCAGGGCTGCCACAAATCATAAAACGGTCGTTGTCGACGTTAAATTCTGGCAAACCAATGTCCTCGAACAACTTACCGCTCACCATCAGGTCGGTTAAACGACCGTTATTGCGGAATTCTTCCCGAGTCACAGTGGGGTAATACACCAGTTTATCGCGAACCATATCGCCAAAATATTCATGTTCTGGCAGTTCTTCTTCGATGATTTGTGAATAAGCCAATTCGTCTACGTAACGACAGCCGTGAATCAGCACAATCTTATCGAAGTGCTCGTATACGTCTGGGTCTTTAATAATGCTGAGGAAAGGCGCTAGGCCCGTGCCTGTACTGAGCAAATACAGATGTTTGCCGGGTAGCACGTGCTCACGCACCAAGGTGCCTGTAGGCTTGCGGCTTACGTAAATTTCATCGCCCGGCTTAATGTTCTGCAACTTTGAAGTGAGCGGCCCATTGGGTACTTTAATACTGAAAAACTCCAACTCGTCTTCATGATTTGCACTGGCAATGCTGTAGGCACGCAATAAGGGGCGACCTTCGTTCTCCAAGCCAATCATGGTGAAATGGCCATTCTCAAAACGGAAACTACTGTCTCGGCTGGTTTTGAAGCTAAAAAGGGTGTCGGTCCAGTGATGAACGCTAAGAACTTGCTCTTTGTTTAAGGCCGCCATGGCTACTAACTCACTCTAGATAATTGAGAGACTATTATTGAAGGCTTTCAATAATAAGTAAAACAGGTTATTTTAATATCTATTATCGGAATTTCAGGTAAAGCAATGAAATACACTCTCCGTCAGCTGCAGGTGTTTCTGGCCACCGCCCATTTCCAGAACATTACTCACGCCGCTAACAGCTTGGCCATGTCGCAATCGGCCGCCAGCAGCGCGCTCAAAGACCTTGAACAGCAGTTTGATATTCAACTCTTCGACCGCATTGGCAAACGCCTACAGCTTAACGACTTAGGGCGCTCCATTCGGCCTCAAGCTATGGCCCTTCTCGAGCAGGCCAATGACTTGGGGCAGGCCTTCGGCCAACACTCGGAGATGGGCTCATTGAAAATTGGCGCAACTCTTACCATTGGCAATTATGTCGCTGTACAGGCCATCGCGCGCTTTATGGAAGAGCACCCCGAAACGAAAATCGATTTAGACGTAGAAAACACCTCAGAAATCACCCGGAAAGTGTGTAATTTTGAACTGGATGTTGGCCTCATTGAAGGTGAACTTCGCCACCCAGAGCTGGATGTGAGCCGCTGGCTTGAAGATGAATTAGTGGTGTTCTGCGCGCCCGACCACCCTCTGGCCTCACGCCCAAGCTTAAGTGATCAAGATTTGCGGGAAGCCACCTGGATTTTACGTGAAACCGGGTCTGGCACTCGACAGAATTTTGACCGCGCCATGCACGGTCTCATTCCAGATTTGAAAGTCTTGCTCGAGCTTCAGCACACAGAAGCCATTAAACGCGCAGTGGAAGCAAAGCTGGGCATTGCCTGCTTATCGCGGATAGCTTTGAGTGATGCTTTTAAACGGGGAAGCCTAGTGCCACTGGCGGTGCCGCAGCGCGATTTACACCGGCACTTTTATATTATTCAGCACAAGCAAAAGTATCGCAGTGAGGGTATAGCTTTGTGGCTCTCACACTGTGAGACCATAGCCAATGAAGACAATGAAGCCAATGAGTCTAATGAACTTAATGAATGAACCCCTGAACTGGCATTAACTTAAAGACATGCCTTTAGCTAGATGTAGATAATTTTTCTACGAGATAACTTTTTGTACGAGATAATTGTATTTTATTAAAAGCGACTTCGACAGAATTTGCTGATAGCTCTGGGAATTATTTTGGCTTGATAGGAAGGATAAACAAGGATTTAAAAAAGTTCTACCGTCCCTGTTTTTTTAGAGCCCTTCAATAACCCTCTTGCTTGTAATTGATTATATTCCCGCACGCCATTTCTGCCATGCTCTTTGACATAATACAGTGACTGGTCAGCACGCCCCAATACCTCCGTTGGAAAATCTCCTTTATTTATCTTAGCAAAACCTATGCTGACTGTGATTTTCCCTACCTGAGGAAACTCATAGCTGGCAACTGCTGCACTAAATCTCGTCAGCACCTCAAATGCCATTTTTTCCGTTATGGGCTCAAGTAAAACTACGAATTCCTCTCCACCAAAGCGAAATGAAAGATCAGAATCTCTGAAACTGGATTTTATAAGCTGTGATAATAGTAATAAAACTTCGTCACCAATGACATGGCCATAGGTGTCATTAACGCTCTTAAAATGATCGATATCGACAATTGCCAGCCAAGGCCATTCATTATCGCGCTGTATACGCGGCTGATGTGTTGGAGATACAGGTCGATGAATACTTTTGCGCTGCGACTGAACGTCTATCAGTTTTTGAAATTTACCATCAAAGGTGCGTCGATTCAGTAGGCCTGTTAATTTATCACAAGAACTTTCGTTGAGAACATATCGGTAATTTGCATACACAGATACCATTCCCTCGATCATACTTTGATTATCAGTCAGGTCTGATTCAGAGATAATGATCAAGAGTAAGGGGATGTCCTTGTCAATCGCCACGGGAACTAACGCTACATAAAAGCCTGTATCATCGAAGAAATACTCAGAACTACCAGTATTTAGGCTGTGAGTTACTCGCCCATCAAGTGCCACCAAACGAGGAATGTCCTCCCAACTAAAATCAATTTGACCCTCACCCTGCTTGTCGAGAACATAAGAGGTGACACTTTGAACATAGCGAATATTGAAATTCTCACCCAATTTATTGAGAGTGATTTCGCGAACAGGTAGTAGCTCGGCTAACGCGGCCAGAAGGCTAAGCTCTAAAGACTCAATGTCTCTTTGGCCAGTAATGTTAACGATTGAATCAAGTAGGCATGTGTCCATTAGTATTAGTTTATATTAATCTTGGAAATCAGCCAGAATATATGTTCATCCGCTTGGACAGCGCTGTAAGCGGTAAAAACGGCGGACTGTGCCTCCTCACACCCTTAAGCCACGATAGGCCTCGAGCTCTCGTATTGAATGCTGATTCTATGGGGTGTCGCCACATGCTTACTGAAGTGAAAACCTAAGCCAAACACTCTCTTAATTGGCCTTCTACTGCTTGCCAGTTTTCGACTTGCAGCGCTATCATTTCAACACGCGACTCGAAAGCCAACGAAACCGCTTCGCAAGATACGGTATCACGCATTTTGTTGACACTAAGCCAGCCCTCCTCCGTGTAAAAAATGCCTTTAATTCTAGGCATAGAACACGCTTTGAGCGTGGCCAACAAACGATCGCGTTTAAATTGGCTACCTTCAGGAAAACGCCAGCCGCAGCTATGGGCAAACTCGCTTTCATTTTCACGGCGTTGCCACTGCAACACGGGGGGCTCTAGTTCTTGTGTTTCTTCACTCACGGGATGACGATGTTCAGATTCAGGCTGGTGAGAATGTGCAGCCACCACATTCACGGCCAGTCGTTTACTGTGTTTTTCCATCAGCCAGTGCCAAGGCATTTCACCTTGCTCAATGGCATCAAGCTTTTCTTTCGCGGGTATCATTGCATGAGCGTATTCGTAAAAGTGTTTTAAATGGGCTTCGCTCGAGCTCAGCTTTTTTGTAGCTAAAAGCACATCAGCCATGGCAATTTGATCTGAGAACGAAGCCAAGTCGGCAAATTTGGGCTCGCTCAAACACCAAGGGTCAACCAAACACACTACCGCCTGCAAGTCCAAAACCCCCTCAAACTCTGGGCCAGAAAACTGCTCTAAAACCTGTTTCGGATGAGCTAAGCCCGTGGGCTCTATGAGTATTCTGTCGGGATTTTGTGCTTTAATCAGCTGATTGAGAGCAATTTTTGATGGCAAGCCCACCGAGCAACACATGCACCCGCCAGGCACTTCTTTTACAGCAATGTTGTCGGTCGCGAGCAGTGCGCCGTCAATACCCACTTCGCCAAACTCGTTCACCAGCACAGCCCAACGCTCATGAGCAGGCTTGGCTTTTAATAAGTGCCTGATTAGGGTAGTTTTTCCAACCCCCAGAAAACCAGTAATGATGTTAGTGGGAATGTTTCGATATTGAGCGGCCATAGCTATCTGTTTACTTCTCTGTCTATTTACCTAGCAATCTGTTGGTCTATCTACCTACAAATAGCCAATGGATTCAAAGCGCTCAACCAGATGTTCGACAAACAGACGAACTTTAGGCGATAGATGACGATTGCTGGGGTAAACCGCCCACACTGCGGTATCGCTGGGCTGATATTGCTCCATTACGGATTCGAGGCGACCCGATTGTAAATCTTCATGCACGTAAAAATCGGGGAGCTGCACCAAACCCAAACCCGCTCTCGCCGCCTCGAGTAAACTGCTGCCATTATTACTCTTCCATTTACCCTCTACTCGAATATCTGTGTGGGTACCGGTTTCTTCGCGGAAACGCCAAGTCGACAGGGAGCCAATTAAGCAATTGTGTTTTTTCAGTGCGGCGACAGAATCGGGCCGACCGTAGCGGTCGAGATACTCGCGATTCGCGCAGATATACAATTTTCGCGCCGCCACTCGTCGGGCGATCAATGAAGAGTCTTTTAATACGCCGGCGCGGATGGCTAGGTCATATCCTTCCGCCACCAGGTCAACGTTCCGATTGGCGAAATTTATCTCCACGTTGAGCTGCGGGTGCTGCTTAGAGAATGCCGCCGCGGCAGGAGCAATATATCGCTCACCAAAGGCCCCCGCCACCGTTATGCGTAAGGTGCCACGGGGCGTATCTTGCAAATCCATTACCGATTGGTCGGCTTCGCTCATATTGTTCAGCACTTCGCGGCAGCGCTCGTAATAGGCCCTGCCCACTTCGGTCAGGGCCAAGCGGCGGGTGGTCCTAATCAGCAGCTGCACACCTAGGCGGTTCTCAAGCTGGCTGATTTGTCGACTAACATGCGACTTTGATACGTTTAGCTTGTCGGCGGCCGCGGAAAAGCTTCCTGCTTCTACTACTTCTGCCAGCACTTCTACGCTGTCCCACTTACTCATTCGCCCACCTCGTAATTTTCGGCTGCTGCCATGGATTGTTACCCCAGTGCAACAATGTTTTCGATTCTAAACGGCTTCACATCAGGAAAGCAACAAACTATAGTGTCTTGCAGATAAATCACGCTGCCAACCGTACGCCCTGCAAACACCCAAGGGCTGTAAAACGGTCTGAACAATCGATTCAACTACACAGGAAATCACTCGATGAAAACTCGCGCTGCCGTTGCCTTGCAGGCTGGTAAACCTTTGGAAATAATGGAATTAGACCTAGAGGGCCCCAAGGCCGGAGAGGTGATGATAGAACTCAAGGCCACGGGTATTTGCCACACCGACGCTTTTACCCTTTCAGGTGACGACCCCGAAGGCGCCTTCCCGGCGGTTCTAGGCCACGAGGGCGCTGGCGTTGTGGTTGAAGTTGGCCCAGGGGTCAAAAGCTTAAAACCAGGCGACACAGTGATTCCTTTATACACTTGTGAATGTCGCGAGTGTAAATTTTGCTTAAATCCGAAAACCAACCTCTGCCAAGCCGTCCGCGCAACCCAAGGCCAAGGCCTAATGCCCGATGGCACCTCACGTTTCTCTCTAGATGGCAAACCCATTCTGCACTATATGGGTTGCTCAACATTTTCTAATTACACAGTGTTGCCGGAAATTTCTGTAGCGAAAATACGCGACGACGCCCCCATGGACAAAGTGTGCTACATCGGCTGCGGTGTCACCACCGGTATTGGCGCCGTGTTGTTCGAGGCAAATGTTGAGGAGGGCTCTAACGTTGTGGTGTTTGGTTTAGGCGGTATCGGCTTGAACGTTATTCAAGGCGCACGCTTAGCCGGTGCCAATAAAATTATCGGTATCGACCTGAATCCCGGGCGCGTAGAGCTGGCCAAAAAATTTGGCATGACTCACTTCATCAACCCTAAAGACGTTCACAATGTGGTAGAGGCTATTATTGACCTGACCGATGGTGGTGCTGACTACAGCTTCGAATGTATTGGCAATGTGAACACCATGCGCCAAGCACTTGAGTGCTGTCACAAGGGTTGGGGTGAATCTATTATTGTGGGTGTTGCGGGCGCGGGCCAAGAAATTGCTACCCGCCCCTTCCAGCTGGTAACCGGGCGAGTCTGGCGCGGCACAGCCTTTGGTGGTGCACGCGGCCGTACCGATGTACCAAAAATTGTCGACTGGTATATGGACGGGAAAATCAACATCGATGACTTAATCACGCATACCATGCCGCTGGAAGACATTAATAAAGGTTTTGACCTTATGCACGAAGGTAAGAGTATTCGTTCGGTGGTGCTGTACTAATGGAACTAGAAAAACTCAGTGCCAACACCTGTTTTGGCGGCCAACAATTACAGTACAGTCACGCGTCCAGCGTACTGAACTGCTGCATGCGCTTTTCAATTTTTTTACCCTCCATTGCCGCCAATCAAAACGTACCCGTACTGTATTGGTTGTCGGGCTTGACCTGCAGCGATGAAAACTTTGTGCAAAAAGCCGGAGCACAACAATACGCAGAACAGTATGGCCTCGCCATCGTTGCACCTGACACCAGCCCAAGAGGCGAAGGTGTGCCCGATGACATCGAAGGCAGCTATGACTTTGGTTTAGGCGCCGGTTTTTATGTCAATGCTACCGAAGCTCCATGGGCTCAGCACTATCAGATGTACGATTACATCACCCAGGAACTGCCCGCGCTAATTGCGGCACACTTTCCAGTTGATGCTAAAAAATCCAGCATTTTTGGTCATTCCATGGGCGGGCACGGGGCCCTGACTATCGCCTTGAAAAACACAGAGCGATATCAATCAGTTTCAGCTTTCGCCCCAATCACTTCCCCGATTCGCTGTCCCTGGGGACAAAAAGCTCTGGGAAATTACCTAGGTGAGAATCGCAAAACTTGGACTGACTATGACGCCACCGAGCTTGTAGACAAGGCAACGCGAAAAATTCCCATGCTGGTAGACCAAGGCACAGGCGATCAATTTCTTGCCGAACAGCTGCAACCTGAACTCTTAGTTGAGGCCTGCGATAAAGCCAACTACCCCATTACACTTCGCATGCAAGAAACTTACGACCACAGCTATTTTTTCATGGCCTCCTTCATGAAAGACCATGTGGCGTTTCATGCTAAGGCTTTGAAAGCATAGGTCAGGACATTAAGGAACGTGATAGGCGACAGACCCGTCGCCGTGACTTACGAGCTAGTTGACGCGGGTAAATCCGCACTAAATATTTTCGATGGACTAAGGGTTTGGTCTAGATCCCATCAGATATAGCCGAGAAATACTTTGAACTATTTAGCTCACCTTTATCTAGCCCAGCCAAATGCGGACTCCCACTTTGGCAATCTTCTAGGTGACTTTGGTGGTCACCGACATGTAAAGCACCTGCCAATTAGAGTCAAGAATGCCTTAGACAATCATTACTTAGTGGATAAATTTACGGACAACCACCCTGCGATAAAAGAGGCAAGGCAATATTTTTCAGTTCAACGCAAACGATTCGCGAGCATTGCCATTGATGTATTATTCGATCACTTCCTCATCCAGCACTGGCAAAAATTTGGTCGAGAACCAATCTCAGATTTTAAACGAAATAGTTATCAGCTTTTAAACCAGCGCATTTCCGACATGCCCAGCAGAATGCAGATGGTTGTGGGCAACCTGACCAAGAACGACTGGTTCAAAGAATACGAAACCACAGCCGGCATAGGCCTAGCACTTGACAACATCGCCAGACGAATCCGTTTCGCCAATAAATTTTCAGGTGCGATTGAAGACATTCATCGACACTACAGTGAATTAGAAGACGTATTTTTAGAGTTTTTCCCTGAGCTAATAAATCACGTTAATCAGTCTGGCATTGAGGATCGCAGCAAAATGAGCATCGTCTAATTTTAGCTATAAGTACTAAACCGTTGTCCATTCCACCTACTGAAGGCCTCCTCTACTTAGTTGCTCTGTGCGCACAAGCTAATCACTTTCATCTGCCCGCCTAATTTAACACCACGCATTCAATGAAGTTTATTGGATATGGGCCTCTCATTAGTTGAAAAGCAAATCGTATACTTCACAACAAAGGTTCTTTTTTGTAGAGATCAAAGTTTAGTTCATCAACTTTAATACTGCCGATGGAATTACCCAGTGAAAACAGCGCAATAACTTGCAAATATACAGTCATAGCTAACGGTTCTAGGCTATGCAATTGATACTCCTTAATACTCAAGGTAACCATTAAGAAAATACTGGCACAGATACTGATGAATACTAGTGATTTTGCTACTACCCTTATCGCCTTTTGACGATCTTCTTCAGTTTGGTGCGGGTTGAGTTTTTTACCATAAAGATTCCAATAAATTAAACCCGCAAAAAACGCATTTACAGAGAAAAGAATCACCGCTGCATATGCGGCGCTACCTTCAACGCTTATTGTGAAATCTTCTAAATAAAAGCCGTATACAATGGCAATCAGTAATGTAAGAAAAGCAATATAAAGCCACTTAGGTGCAATAAAACTAGCGAGACTACGGGGGCTTAAAATAGCACTACGCACCGAACTTCGGTCTGCTGTTCGCATCATTTTAAATTGACTAAATTCAGAAATCTCAATTATCATAATTGGCATAAACTGCAACATAAAAAACAGCCACACTAATACTTGAGGTTCAATAAACTCCCCTTTGTTATTAAACACTACACTTAAAGTTAAAGTCACTAAGCCAGCAGCAGCAATCAACCAATTGGCCAAACGATAATTACCATGAAAACGATGATAATTTTCGATAGGTTGTGGGTATAGTTTAGGATACTGATCACAAGGGTAATGGGCTATCACATAGCGCATGCGTTGATATATTTTGTTAGGGAAATACACCGAAAAGAGTAATATTTGACTTAAAAATAAAATATAGAACATGATTTCGATCATCTTAATTGCCTCTCTTTCTATCTGAATTCATTACCTTTGTAAAAGCAATACGAATCTCTGAATCCGTAGCGCCGGTATGTCTCAACATACCAATCACATCAGTTAGTTTTTCCTCAACTAGCTCGTTAAGATTTACCGTACAGTTTTTCTCAGCATCAGGATGAATATAACTACCGCGATACCCTTTGGCTTGAATAACAGAGTCTCTTTCAAGCAAACGATAGGCTTTAGCAACTGTTTTGTTATTTAAACCAAGATCATTGGCCAATTGGCGAATTGACGGCAATGGATCTCCAGGTTTAATTTGCTTTTGCTGCACCGCCAGCTTTATTTGCTCAACTAGCTGGGAAAACTGGGGCAACGGATTATCAATATCAATGAATATTTCCATAATTATATTGCGCCTCTCAATGAACCACCTGTACCCCACCATCAAATGGTACACCCAGCGCTTAGCTTATGCAAATAAATCACAAAAAGAACTAATAGGATTAAAACGAATGAATCGAAATGGAATATTTGGCATGGCGCTTTCTAAATTCAAAAATTAGCAGATTACAAAGATATTGGGATTTTTCTGGCCGAGACTGCGAGATGCAGGGAACGGGAACTATCGGCTTTTTTAGTCGCGCGAGGAACGGATTCATACTGATAAAGTAAGACGCGAGCCCAATGAGGTCTATATTGATTTCATTGGGCCTTAATAACAAAAATGGCCATTCACTTTAATGAATAGCCACAGGTTAACTTAATAGCCCGATATTTAATCAGGCTTTTATAGATGAACTACTCTCTGCACTAGTGCTCATACGCTGCAAGCAAAGTTTAGCTCAGCTGCATTTGAATATGGAAAGTACTTCCCACCCGCTTATCAGACGTCACAGCCAAATGACCTTGGTGCTGCTCAGTAATAATAAAGTACGCAAAAGACAAACGACTGCTGGCATCATAAGCGCCTCGGTTTGGTCCGTTTCCGAAGAAGGGCTCAAACAAATCCATCTGTTCTTGATTATCTAAGCCAATACCATTGTGCTGAATCTTAATCCACAATGCATCGTAGCGCTCACTGACATGTACCTTAATTTCTGGTGTAAAATCTTCCGTGGCGTGCAAGCTTAAAGCGTGACAGGCATGGCGAAACAAACTGATAAATACATACTGCATTTCAGTCACATAACAAGGTATTAGCGGTAAATTTGCTTCAAAATCACGCTCAATCACAATATCATTAAACGAAATATCCTCAGAAACCGACAGCATACCGCCCGCCAGTTCTAATGCGTGCTCCATAATCTCAGGCACAGACGCCATTTGCTTGTCTTCACTACTACCGCGCGCAAACATCAAAAGGTTGGAAATAATCGACGATACCGAACGACCCTTCTCCGCAGCATCATCTAGCAAAGGCAAATAATCGCCTTCTGCCGACTCACCCTCCGCCAGCAACTTTTGAACATTCTCAACATCGTACAAAAGGCTTTGTAGCGGAATATTAATATCGTGGGCCATCGAAGACGCCAACTCACTCATAGACGACATTTTATCGTTATGAATCAGCATATTTTCAGCCATCACCTTCTTACTAACGTCATCAATTAGAATCACCACACCCACATCACTACCCTCTTGAAGCGGGTAAATAGTAATGTCGAAGTGATACATTCCACGCTGACTGTGCTCAACCGTTAGCGTCTCATTCGCCTCAAGTGCCTGCTGCACCTGAGCTCGAGTTACCGTAATAATCGGATAAGCCTTCCACAAATCTTGCCCTAGTGCCGCCTCAGTAGTTACCCCCGACACCTTCTCGGAATAGCGATTCCACTGCGTAATACGACAATCTTTATCCAAGCCAACCAACATCAGCGGCATAGACTTCAGAACATCCTTAATATAAGAATCTGAAGCCCGAAGCTTCTCCGCCGTATCAACATGGCGAACAACCTCCTGTTCCAACTTCTCATTACTTTGAGTCAGCAAATGATTCGACTTATCCAAAGTTGCCGTGCGCTCCTGCACCCGCAACTCCAAACTCTGCCGAATAGCCTCCAAAGATTCATTCGAACGGCGTACCGCTCGACGGCTATAGATCAAATCCGAAATCACAATCACCAGCAAAATGATGAGCGTACCGCTCGTCCAATTCGCCAAATGTTGCCAATTCGTATTGCCATCAGCGTCTTTAAAAATACCAATGCCATCGGCCGAAACCCAGGGCGCAATCAATAAAAGAGGAAGTAATAAACGTTTCATAATTTACAGCATCAAACCAAAGTCATAACTACAGCGTAAAAAGAAGCCAGCAACATCGCAACATTACTGAAAAAGCCCAACATCATACCCAAAGCGCGCTTAGAAGGGTCAGCCACATACGCCAGACCATACAAAACTCGCCCTATAAAAAACACCGAGCCAGCTATAGCCGCCACATCAGGCCGAAAGAAATAGGCACAAACCCACATCAGCGGCAGAGTCACAACCAACTGCTCAAGCGTATTCATCTGCACACGCAAATTGCGCTCGAAATTCTCGTCCCCCGTCATCGCAGGCGCTTCAATACCCGCCTTACCGCGAGCAAGGCCCGCCATCATACAGAAAACCATATATTGTAAAAGCAGCAACAAAGTCACCAGTGCAACATAGCTCATCCAGAACATCCCAAAGTCATTATTATATGGGAAGCAAAACTACCATACTTTACGTTCAAGCGTGAACAATAAGCGCCTACAAGCCCCAAAAAATGGCCTCAAGAACAAAAGACAAACGAAAACACAACAGAGAATCGAAAAGAGGTTCAGCCACGCGTCACCCATCGCGCCCATTCAGGACGCGTTTACGTCTTTTGCCTAGAGCACCCCAGAGCTGGAGAGTAAAACAGAAGACAGAACTCTCTGGCATCTCAAATCACACCAGAAAGCTCAAAAAAAGAACCTAAAGCTTATATCCAGATTCCTCATGTAAAACAATATCCAGCCCCATATTTTCCTCATCCTTCGACACACGCAAACCGCCAGTCAGCAAACCCGTGATCTTCAGCAGCACATAAGTAACCACCGCCGTATAGCCCGCCGTTGCAAGAACACCAATCGTTTGCACCGTAAACTGCTCACTAATCGAACTAATGCCATCAGCAAAACCCTGGCCAGAGAAAATACCCAGCTCAGTCGAAGCAAACACACCCGCCAACAGCGTACCCAAAATACCGCCCACACCGTGCACCGGAAACACATCCAAAGAATCATCAATCACCAGCTTGCGCTTAATAAACTGAGTCATATAAAAACACACCACACCGGCCGACAAACCAATAACCAGAGCACCTGCAGGCCCCACATAACCCGATGCTGGAGTAATAGTACCCAAACCCGCAACCATGCCCGTCACAATGCCCAAAACACTCGGCTTGCGGAACTTCACCCACTCGATCGTCATCCAGGCTAGAGAGCCCGCCGCCGCCGAAATGTGTGTGACCAACATAGCCATCGCCGCATCACCGTTTGCCGCCAATGCAGAACCGGCATTAAAACCGAACCAACCGACCCAAAGCATACCCGCACCAGTTACCGTCATCGTCATATTGTGAGGAGGCATCGCCGTGTTGGGGAAACCCGTGCGATTTCCCAAAACCAAAGCTGCCACCAAAGCCGCAACACCCGCCGTGATGTGAACCACAGTGCCGCCGGCGAAATCCAACAGACCCATTTGACCCAACCAGCCGCCGCCCCATACCCAGTGACAGATAGGCACATAAACCGCCAACAGCCAAAAGGCGCTAAAAATCACCATGGAAGAAAATTTCATGCGCTCCGCAAAAGCACCCACAATCAAGGCGGGAGTAATGATGGCAAAGGTCATCTGAAACATAGCAAACAGAGACTCAGGAATATCGCCCGACATGCTGCCCGTGGTAACGCCACTGAAGAACGCGTTATCCAAATCACCGATCCAGGCATTACCTCCGCCAAAACTCAGGCTGTAACCTACCGCAAACCACAACAGAGAAGCGACACAGGCAATGGTGAAACACTGCATCAACACAGACAATACGTTCTTACTGCGCACTAAGCCGCCGTAAAAAAGAGACAAGCCCGGCAGTGTCATAAACAGCACCAGCGCCGTAGAGGCTAAAATCCAGGCCGTATTACCAGAGTTCAAAGTGTCTTCGGCCGCCGAAGCAAACTGGGGCAGTAGGCCCGCAAGTAAAACAGCTGTGGCCTTAAGGGTTGTGGCTTTATTCATGAGTTCCTCATCGAGAATATTGTTATTAGTGAGTGAATTAATCTGTCTGAGGGAAAAGAGAAGCAGGAATCGTGCCCAATAATGGTGCCTTATAAATCAATGACTTAGCGAGATAGGCACCAATAGCTGGCAGCGCCTTGCACTTATATAATGCAAACCCACCATGGAGAGCTTTATTTTGGTGCACGCGGGAGACATTGCAATATTTTAGTGCGCAAAGCCCTTCGCGACCGACGCGCGACTTAAACCATCATGAAACCGGAGTCGCTAAGAAAAGTGACTGAACTTTCGAGCCTGACGTTTTAGCTCAGGCGTCAGAGCTTCATAGCCCCCATACATTACTTTTTCGTACAGTTGAGAAATGGTGGTCACTTGCGCCGCCAAATCGGGTCTGGTTTGCTTTACCCGCGCCGTGAAATCTCTGGGCGCCTCTCCCCTGCCTCGCGTTAATCCCTCCTTCTCCAAACGTCGCTGCATGCTGTAGTAAGCTCGCGTAACCGGATCTAGTACTCGCCGACTGCCATACCATACCCAGAGCGCCAAGGAGCCCAGAACCGCCGCTGCGCCGCCTATCAGTGCTAGCGCAACCCGCCAGGGGTCTTCCCCGCCCAGCCAATCGCGGAAGAAATCCGTTTGCTGCTCATCGTCATAACCTACAACACGCTGATACCAGTGATAATTGAGTGAGTCCCACTGCAAGCGTAGTTTGTTGAGAATATCGATGTTTCGGTAATAAATGAGTGACAAGGGCCCCGCTACCAAATCTGAGTCATCGTCGCTGAGAGCATCACTTAAACCCTGCTCAATTCGCTCCGGCGCAACCGATGCGGTTGGGTCTACTCTCACCCAACCTCGGTCCGGCAACCACACTTCGGCCCAGGCATGGGCGTCAAATTGATGCACTAAAAGATAGTCACCTGCGGGGCTTAGCTCACCGCCCTGATAACCGGCCACCACGCGGGCGGGAATTCCGGCTGCACGCATGAAAAATACAAAGCTACTGGCAAAGTGCTCGCAAAACCCCCTTTGAGCGCCCCACAGAAATTCGTCCACCGAGTGCCGCCCCATATCCGGCGTCTTGAGCGTATACACAAATCGATCGTGATAATGCTCTAGCAAACGATCAATCAATTCGCCTGTAGAACCACTTTCACTCCGCCACAACTCAGCTCGACGTCGAGTTTCCGGGTTATAATTTTTCGGCAGCGCTGTTTCCAAGCCACGCTGCCGCTCAGACAATTCTCGCTCTAATTTATAATCAGTGGCTGTAGATAAAAAGTACTGTCGGCGCTGTCGCACCGGGCCTTTGGAGACTAGCGTGTGTGGCCGAGACAGACCTGCTTTTTGCGGTATATCATTAGGCATGCCCAAGAGATACAACCAGGGTTGCTGTGTAGCCTCTAAAACTACGCTGTAATTAAACTGGCTGGCACTCGGCGAAACTTCGAGATTGCTACGCCAGGCAAAAGGTTTCTGGTTTTGCCAATTTATAGCCGCGCCATCAAGATATAACCATTGGGAGGACGGACTCCAAGTGCGCCCATCAAATTCAGAAAACACTAAACCGCGCCAATATAAGTTTCGCCTTGCAGGCACCTCGCCGTCAAAGCTTACTCGAAACGCTAACTTGCCAGAGCGGGTTAAATCGGTGAAGTCACCGGGCGACATACTATTGCTCACACCAGTTTGCGCGGCGCTCCGTTGCTGGGGCACAGACCAGAGAGCCCCCAGCCTTGGCATAATGGCAAACAGTAAAAACATCAGTGGTAAACTTTGCAAAAATAACTTTGCGCCCTTCATTCCGGTGCCAGTAAAGCTAGGTTTCACTAGGGCTTGGTTGACGCTTAATAAAGTAATCACCAAAAGAAGAATCGTAAGCAAACCGTAGAGTGAACCAAAAATTGTTTGGTCGTAGAGAAACTGGGTAGAAGCGACAAAAAAGCCTAGAAAAATCACCACTAGAGCATCGCGCCGTGTATGCATTTCCAGCAACTTTAGGAGAAAGGCAGTAATCAACAAACCTACCATCGGGTCTATTCCCAACAGTGTTCCGTAAGCTAACTTGATGCCTAATCCAGACAAGCCTACAAGGGCCGCTTTTATCAAGGTGCTGGGCATTCCCCAAATGCCGCGAAAAATTTGAATACGCCACAGTACAACCACACTCCAAGCAAAAAGTAGCCATGCCGGCAGGTGTTGAACGTGTGGCAGTATCAGCGCGGCTTGAGCGAATAGCATCCAGACCAAGCTATTACGCGGCAATTGATATATAAGCGTTAACACAGTGCTAGGGCCTTCAATATTGCTTGCTGATGCGAGCGGCCACAACTAGGCGCTATTTCCACACCCGGCAAGCGCAGGCCATACTGCTGTGAAGCCGCGTCGCGCTCACTCGCTAGAGCCCAGAAGCACAAGGCAGAAAGGCGCGCCTCTTTGCCTAAACCGGGCAGCGAATCCCAGTCTAGCCACTGGCTTGGGCTGTGATAATCACCGTAATCTTTAAGGTGCAAACCCTGCCCTCGAGCATATTGCTTCCAGGCCACATGGCGCAGTGAATAACCTGGCTGATATTGCTTAAACCCTATGAAATCTTCTGAGCCGTCTTTGCTTAGCGTGGCCCCTTGTTTCGAACTCGATGCTACGCTATGCAAGGAACCTCGCGAAATAGGCTCAGGGTAGACCAGCGCCTGCAGATCTAAATCTAACCATGTCCAGCAGCGAATTAAGCCCAGAGGGTAAACCGTTTCCAGTAACAAACGCCCAGGGTTATACCAACCACGCTGGGTTGCGGGGACAAATAATTTTAAACGTTGCTCGGCCTCACTTCGCAGGTTGAGGGTTTCAGTTGAGCCCTCGCGCCATCCAAGCTGAATGTTTTCATAGGCACGTTTGCCGCGGCGCGAGATTACAACATCGAATTCGGCGTTCTCGCCCGAGAAACATGTACCTGCCGATACAGCGGTCACCGTTAAACCGGACATATTATTAAATGTATGGTGAATACTTAGAATGAATAAACTGACGAGAAAGTAGCACATAGCCAAGGCGAGGTTGTTTTCATAATTGGTGCCCAACAACCAAATAAGACAACACAAAAATAGAAACCCGAAACCCTGACGAGAAGGAAAAATAAACAGGCGGCGTTGATTCAAATAATAGGCACGTGCAGGCGGCAAGCGACGCGCCATCCAGAATTTAAAACGCCTATCGATAAAGGCTTTCATTAGCGCGCTAAAAACAAAGCCTTAAAGCCGCTTTGCTCAGTTACCATATCAACGCAGATCACATTGCTGCACTCGGGCAGTGAATCGCCTTCGGCCAGATCACAAATACCCAGTATGGAAAACTTTTGCTCGCCCTTGTTCATTTTACTACAGGCACTTTCTGCGGCTAGGCGTACAAACTTGCAGGTGCTCGTCTGAGCCTCTTTTTCTACTTGAGATATCGAAACTGTGCCGCCCATATTTTTGTAGACGCGCAGAGCTTGATCGTCATTTAAAGCAATACCGATATAGTCCAAGGGTTTATTTTCAAGGGCCAGCAAACCCACATGAGAGAACTCCTCGGGCGGAACACTGTGCTCAGACACTTCGCCCACAGCAACCTTCTGGTGACAAATTCGCTGCGAACACTTAACCAACTCATTGAGAAAGGTAGTAATGAATTCAGTCGAGGGAAGCTTTTTCAGAGCGTTATTGTTCGCTTCGCGCAAGCGTCTTTGATAATACTCAAAGTCGGCTAGCAAACTGTCTAACTGGGTACTTTTTAAAAGTTCCTGCTCAACCAGAATGTCGCCTAGCGAGCTGTGAGAAGCCCATTGCTCTATCATTAATTGCTCGACATCATTGGCTTTCAGCCAGCCTTTATCTACCGCCATTTCTCCCAAGTATAAATCTGTGACCTGTTGCTCGGCGTTGAGTAACTCCACCTGCTCTTCAGTCAGCAGATTCGCCGCCACAGCCAAGGCTCCCAGAGATTTATTACGCGTCGCTCGCAAGGCCAAGGCCCCTTCCAATTGATTAGGCGTAACAATCGCTTTGGTAATTAGGTACTGTGCAAAAAAACAAGCCTGCATGATGTTGCTCCAGAAATATTATCAGGTGAGAGTGACAGCAACTACGCCGCGATCACATCAACCCCATTCAAAACTTTATCAACTAATGCGTAACCACTTTGATCACCCACGTCTGTAGCATCGCCCAAGCGATGACCCAGCACTGAGGGCATCACCGCTTGAATGTCCTCGGGAATAACGTATTTTCGACCGTGAACCACCGCCCAAGTTTTCGCGCAATGCAGCAGCGCTAGAGCTCCACGCGGAGACAAACCAAAAGAAAACTCTTTGCTCGTACGGGTATAGTGGATAAGCCGCTGGAGGTAATCTAATAATCCGTCCGAGGCTTTCACTGCTCGAATCTCGCGGCGTATTTGTTCAATCTGTGCTGCTGTGATGCCTGGCTTCAATTCTTTTAAAGCCTGCCTTGGATCAAGACCTTGAAACAATTCTCGCTCCGCCCGGGGATCTGGATAGCCCAATTCGATACGCATAAGAAAGCGATCTAACTGAGACTCGGGTAGAGGAAATGTCCCAGACTGGGTCAGAGGGTTCTGAGTCGCAATAACAAAAAATGGTTTAGGAAGTGGTCGAGTTTTACCCTCGACACTCACCTGCCCCTCTTCCATCGCTTCGAGTAATGCGCTTTGAGTTTTGGGCGTTGTGCGATTAATTTCATCGGCCAGTAATACTTGGGTGAATACTGGGCCCGGGTGGAATTCGAAGCTGCTTTCAGCCTGATTAAAAATTGACACGCCGAGTATGTCGGCGGGCAATAGGTCACTGGTAAACTGAACTCGGGTGTAATTCAGCCCAAAGACATTGGCGAGGGCATGAGCCAATGTGGTTTTACCCATGCCGGGCAAATCTTCTATGAGTAAATGGCCATCGGCCAACAAACAACTTAACGCTAATTTTATTTGTTTTTCTTTACCTAGCAGCACCGTTCCAATGCTGTTAGTCAAGGCGTCAATCAAGTTCTGCATGCTTCATTCCTTAACAAGCGTGCTCTATGTTTATAAGGCGGCAATACCTCGCTGCAAATCTACTTTTAAATCGGCTACAGCTTCTAAGCCCACCGCCACCCGTATTAAGGTGTCGGCAATTCCCGCCTTTGCTCTATCGTCTGCTGACAAACGGCTATGGGTGGTGCTAGCCGGATGCACAATGGTCGTTTTAGTATCGCCTAAATTAGCGGTGAGTGACATAATTTTCGTGGCGTCTAGAAAACGCCACGCGGCCGCTTGATCGCCCTTCACATTAAAAGACAATACCCCGCCAAATGCTCGCTGTTGTGCCTTCGCTAAATCGTGACCTGAGTGCGAAGGTAAACCTGCGTAGTACACGCACTCAATTTCTGGCTGTTGATCTAACCAAGTGGCTATTTCCAAGGCGCTTGCCGAATGAGCGTCCATACGTAAACGTAAGGTTTCTAAACCTTTCAAAAACACCCAAGCATTGAATGGGCTCATACTTGGGCCTGTTGAACGGATAAAACCTAATACTTCGTCCATTTCAGCGTGTCGGCCACAAACTACCCCACCCATGCAACGGCCTTGGCCATCGAGGAATTTCGTAGCGGAATGAACAACAATATCAGCGCCGAGCGACAAGGGCTGCTGCAAGGCCGGTGTGCAAAAACAATTATCCACTACAAGCAAACAATCGCGGTTGTGGGCAATATTCGCCAGCTTCCGAATATCAACAACTTCCGACAGCGGATTCGAAGGAGTCTCTAAAAATAACAGCTTGGTGTTGTCCTTTACTGCTGCCTGCCACTCGTCATAATTGGTCGGATTTACAAAAGTAGTTTCAACACCAAATTTTTGCATGTATTTTGTAAACAGAACCGTGGTGGTGCCAAAAACACTTCGCGAGCACACCACATGATCGCCCGACTTCAACAAGGCCATGCAAGTGCTTAAGATAGCCGCCATACCAGACGATGTTGCCACCGCGGCTTCAGCGCCTTCAAGCGCCGCAATGCGGTCCTGGAAAGTTCTAACTGTAGGGTTTGTATAGCGAGAATAAACATTGCCGGGCTGCTCACCTGAGAAGCGCTCAGCAGCCTCCGCGGCCGTTGTAAACACGTAGCTGGACGTCAGGAACAGCGCCTCACTGTGCTCACCCTCGTGGGTTCTCACCTGCCCTGCGCGAACCGCTAGAGTATCAAGTTCTGCATCAAAATAAGGGTCATCGTGCTCGTTCATGCTAGCTAAACTGCCTCATTCAAATCGTTATGCAAACCAATCACCGCGTCTTCACCCTGCTCGCCACCGCTGCCTGCGCCGTCTTTCGCCGCGTCGTTCCGCGCGTCACTCAGTGCCCGCAAGTACTTCTCATCAACATCACCGGTAATGTATTCACCGGTAAACACTGAACATTCGAAGCGTTTCACCTCAGGATTACCTTCCTGAGAGGCTGAAATAAGATCATCCAGATCTTGATAAATCAACCAATCCGCTCCAATTAGTTCGCATATTTCTTCTTCTGTGCGACCGTGGGCGATCAGCTCGCGCGCCGAAGGCATGTCTATGCCATACACATTAGGGTGTATCACTGCAGGCGCGGCTGAAGCGAAATACACCTTGGCCGCACCGGCGTCCCGAGCCATCTGGATAATTTGCTCGCAGGTTGTGCCGCGCACAATAGAATCGTCGGCCAACAAAACGTTTTTACCTTCAAACTCTAAAGGAATAGCGTTTAACTTCTGTCGAACTGATTTTTTACGTTGCTGCTGGCCCGGCATAATAAAGGTGCGACCGATGTAGCGATTCTTCACTAGACCTTCGCGAAAATCGACACCTAACCTCTGCGCCAAGGCCTGACCCGCCACCCGGCTGCTGTCTGGGATAGGCACAACGACATCAATGTCGTGATACGGGCGCTCGCGAAGAATTTTATCTGCCAAGCGTACACCTTGACGAAGGCGTGTTTTGTAAACCGAAATTCCGTCCATCAAAGTATCTGGGCGGGCAAAGTAGACGTGTTCAAAAATACAGGGAGCTAACTCGGCATTTTCCGCACAATTGCGCGTATGCAATTCACCGTCGTTAGTAATAAACACCGCTTCACCGGCACCGACGTCACGAATTAAACTAAAGCCCGCAACGTCCAGCGATACGCTCTCGGAGGCAATCATGTACTCTACACCGCGCTCGGTGTCGCGTTTGCCAAACACCAAGGGTCGAATGCCGTTAGGGTCGCGAAAGGCAAACATACCGTAACCGGCCACCAAACCAACGACGGCATAACCCCCTCGAATACGCTTGTGAACACTTTCTATCGCACTGAAAATGTCCTTGGCATCTGGTTGGGTTTTGCCTAATTTTTGCAGCTCGTGAGCAAACACATTGAGCAACACTTCCGAGTCGGAGTTGGTGTTTAGGTGACGTAAATTTTCTTTGGCGAGCAGCTCTTTTTGCTCGGCGGCATTGGTTAAATTACCATTGTGAGCTAGGGCAATACCGTAGGGTGAATTCACATAAAAAGGTTGTGCCAGAGCGGGGCCAGTGCTGCCTGCCGTGGGATAGCGAACATGACCTATACCAATATTTCCCAGCAAGCGCTTCATGTGCCGAGTGCGAAACACATCACTCACCAAGCCCGGCGCTTTCTGTTGAGCAATTTTGTCTCCATGACATGTCATTATACCCGCTGCGTCCTGACCGCGGTGCTGTAACATAGTCAACGCATCGTAAATCTGCAAATTGACATCGGTTTTACCAACGATACCGACAATGCCGCACATAGTAGCCTCAAATATTTTCTATAGGTTATTAAAAACGCGCATTGCACGCTGCTGAAGGTCGCTGGCAGTTTGCCGCGACCAATCTTCAAAGGACAAAAATTCTGGAATAAGTTGTGACTGTTGCCACCAAATATCGCGATCAACCGGAATGATTTTTGGCACAAACAATACCAGGGCCATAACCACAATTGCCCCACGGGCAAGACCGAAGAACATGCCAAGTAGGCGGTCGGTGCCCGACAAGCCGGTTATTTTAATCAGCTCGCCCAGTAAATAATTAACCAGTGCGCCCACCATTAATGTGCCAACAAACAGAGCGGCACCCGCAATAACGGGGCGAAGAGAAGGAGTATCGATGAGATTTACGAGCAGTGCGCCAAAGCGGTCGCGGAAGACAATAGCGATCACGCCTGCGACGACCCAAATAATGAGTGAAAGCGCCTCTTTCACAAAGCCACGCTTAATACTAATAAGGCCTGAGATCGTTAAAATCCCAACAATGGTCCAGTCAGCCCAATTCATAGCTTTTGAAGGCCTCAGCCCTGGAAGATAAGATGGTTAAAGTGGCGCTATTTTAGCAGGGCCGACACTCGCGGGATAGTCCTAAGGGCTATCCGACGGAAAACAATTAAGCCTTTGATCAAGGTTCGAACCGTTTGATCAAAGTATCCACCTTTAGAGCTCGATCTAAACGAGCCTTAACCTTTTGAGCTTCACGCTGATCTATTTTTGGCCCGACCAGTACGCGACTCGCCGGCCCTTTACTGGTTTTCAAGCTTCTAATATAGGCTTTATAACCCTGCGAAATTAGCTTGTCTCGAAGCACTTTGGCTCGAGTTTCAGTTTTAAAACTTGCAACCTGTATCACCCAGGCCTTCGGTACCCCCTGTTGATTGAGAGACGGCTTAGGCACTGGCTTGGCTACCGGCTGACTGGCCACGGGTTTCGTTGCGGGTTTGATTGCTAGTTTTGTTTCAGGTTTAGCCACTTCTGGCTCATCCACCAATTGATACATTTCATCGGGGGACTTCGCCTGTGGAATTCCCGCCTCGCGAATTGGGGCCTTGAAAGTGGCGGGCCCTACCGACTTCACTGGTGGAATTTTACTCGTGGTACTCACACGGCGCCGATTATCTTGATCAAACAGACTTGGCAAAAAAATCACCGCGAGCGCAGCCAAAACCACGGCGCCCACTAAGCGCTGCTTTAAACCGTCATCCACTACTGAATCCTCAACTTAATAGCTTGCTCTCCAGCATCCAAGGCTGACAGGGCCTCCGCTACAGTAAAAAATGACCCGATTACAACAATTCTGTCGTCTTGAGTCGCCGCCGCTAACGCGCGTTCCAAACCAGAGGCCACTGTATCACAGACCTGTGATTTAGGAATGGCATAGCCCAACTCAGCCAGATCCTGGGCCAACTCTTGCGCTTCCGCGGCTCTAGGGATGGCCGGCAAAGAACAGGTAAACCAGCGATCAACTTCCGCGAGTAAAGGTCGAAAACAATTCACTCGATCTTTATCCGCCATCATGCCCAACACAACTAAGGTTTTGCCGGTGTGCTTGTCGGCCTGCAACTTATTCGCCAGCAACTGTGCCGCCGCTGGGTTGTGCGCCACATCAAGCACCAGCTGCCTGCCCCGACACTCGCGCTTTTGATAGCGGCCCGTCAATTTTATTGTCGGTAATAGCGATTGCAGAGTATCGCTTGAAAATTCAATATCGAGCAGAGACAAAGCCTGTAAGGCGGCGGCAATGCTGGGCAGAGGCAACTCCGGCAAAGGCAATGATGCCACCAGTTTTTCTCCATGACGCCACTGCCACTGTTGACTGTCGGCGTCAAAGCCCCACTGTTCGCCAGCTGCATAGAGCTCGGCTCCACACTCACTTGCGTATGCTTCTATACTCCGGGGCGCATCGTAATCGGCACACACAACAGGTTTACCACCGCGCATTATGCCGGCTTTTTCACGACCAATGGTTTCACGGTCACTGCCCAACCAAGCTTCGTGATCGACTGCAATAGAGGTGACTATTGCCACGTCTGCATCGATGATATTCACCGCGTCCAAACGACCACCCAAACCCACTTCCAAAACTATCACGTCAAGCGACTGCCGAGCGAAAACCTCTAAGGCCGCCAGCGCGCCAAATTCAAAATACGTTAGACGAAGCGCTGGCTCAGCTGCCGCCACATTCGCAATACTTTGAAACGCCTGGCACACATCCGACTCACCGGCCTGCTCGCCATTGATGCGTATACGTTCACAGTAATGTGTAAAATGAGGGGAGGTAAAAACACCCACTGAGCAACCGGCATTTAATAGCAGCGTCTCGAGCGCCGCCGCGCAAGAACCTTTGCCATTGGTACCGGCAATGGTTATCACTTTGGCGGAGGGGTTTAACAAGCGCAAACGAGAGGCGGCTTCGCCCACCCGAGTTAAACCCAAATTAATATCGCTTTCGGGGTGCTGCTGCTCCAGCCAAGTCAACCATTCCGCCAAGGAACTGAAGCTTTGCACTGCGAACTTACGCCGCCGATTGATTGGTGAATTTGGCGAGTAAGCCCGCCAATTTTTCACGCATGTCTTTGCGGTGAATAATTAGATCAATCGCACCGTGCTCCAACAAAAACTCGCTCCGCTGGAAACCTTTTGGCAATTTCTGACGAATGGTTTGTTCAATAATGGCCGGCCCGGCAAAACCCGCGCGAGCTCCTGGCTCAGCCGTATTGATATCACCCAACAAGGCCAAGCTGGCCGATACTCCACCGTAAACCGGATCGGTCATGACAGAAATGTAAGGTGTGCCCTGCAACTTTAATCGCTCGATCACCGCACTGGTCTTAGCCATTTGCATGAGTGAGATTAAAGCTTCCTGCATTCGGGCGCCACCTGTTGCGGAGAAGCATACCAAGGGAATGTTTTCCTCTAAGGCCACTTGTGCTGCGCGAGTAAAGCGCTCACCAACCGCGTAACCCATGGAACCGCCATGAAAAGCGAATTCGAAGGCAACCGCAACGACCGGCATTCCCTTCAAAGTACCCCTCATTGCCACCAAGGCGTCTTTTTCGCCAGTTGCTTTTTGCGCACTAGTCAGGCGGTCTTTGTATTTTTTAACATCTTTAAATTTAAGGCGATCTGTGGGCAAAACGTCTGCAGCCAATTCTTCACGGTCCTCTTCATCTAGGAATACGCCAAGACGTTTACGTGCACCTATGCGCATGTGATGATCGCACTTTGGACAAACGTCAAGATTGCGCTCTAGTTCTGGACGATACAACACGGCCGCACATTTAGCGCACTTTTTCCAAAGACCTTCAGGCACTTTGCTGCTCGTGCGCTTTTTACCTTCTGAGCGAACCACATTCGGAACAATTTTATCTAACCAGCTCATAATAGATTCTCTTTAAAATTAGTTTCGTTGCACACTACAATTCATCTAAACCTAGGCGCAAAGGTTTGACCACGTCGACCAATGCCTTTGCTACATCTTTACCGCTGGCGCCCGCGCAATCACCCATCACTGAAACTAGAGCGCTACCCACTACAACACCGTCGGCTAATTGGCCTACAGATTTTGCCGTGGCGGCATCTTTAATTCCAAAACCTACACATAAAGGCAGGTCTGTGAGCTCGCGAATTTCACTCACTTTAGCAGCCACAGAATCAATATCTAAGTGACCGGCACCGGTTACGCCCTTGAGTGAAACGTAATACAAAAAACCACCTGCAAGGCTGGCAATTTTTTTAATACGCTCAGGTTTGGTAGTAGGGGCAATAAGGTAAATATCTTCGATGCCGACACGCTTAAGCTCTAAGTTAAGTTCAATAGATTCTTCCGGAGGAAGATCAACCGTCAGCAAACCGTCGATGCCTGCATCGAGGGCTGCGTCTGCAAACTCCGAATAACCCATACGCAAAACTGGATTGGCATAGCCCATTAATACAATCGGAGTATATTGGTTGGTTTGGCGAAACTCTTTCACCACAGCCAAGGTTGCACGCAAGGAGACACCGTTGGCCAAAGCCCTTTCGTGCCCTAGCTGGATAACGGGGCCGTCTGCCATTGGGTCAGAAAACGCAACACCCAATTCAATAATATTCACACCCTGCTCAACCAGCTCGTGCATGACCGGCAGTGTTGCGCCCAGCGAGGGGTCACCACTCACCACGTAAGATACCAGTGCTTTGCGACCGTCGGCTTTTAAATCTTGTAAACATTGAGTAATACGATTCATTGCTTGATTACACCTTAATTCCGTCGATTTCAGCCACTGTGAGAATATCTTTATCACCACGACCCGATAGGTTCACAATAATCACCTTATCTTTATCAAGGTCTCGCGCCAGCTTTTCAGCGTAAGCGACGGCGTGGCTAGACTCTAGGGCTGGCATGATACCTTCAATTTGAGTCAAACGACGAAATGAAGTTAAGGCTTCTTGGTCATTGATGGCGACGTAATTAGCGCGACCAATGTCTTTTAACCATGAGTGTTCTGGGCCTACACCCGGATAGTCCAAACCTGCTGAAACAGAGTGTGTCTCAATAATTTGGCCGTCCTCATCTTCCATTAGGTAAGTGCGGTTACCGTGCAAAATTCCCGGTATACCGTCATTGAGTGGCGCCGCATGACGGCCAGTTTCAACACCGTCACCGCCGGCCTCAACTCCGTAAATACTAACGTCTTTATCTTCCAAAAACGGGTGGAACAAACCAATGGCATTTGAACCACCACCTACACAAGCTACCAAGGCATCAGGCAGTCGACCAATTTGCTCAAGCGATTGACGACGCGCTTCGCGACCAATGACAGATTGGAAATCGCGAACCAACAGCGGATAAGGGTGCGGACCTGCAACGGTGCCAATAATGTAGAAGGTATCATCAACATTGGTAGCCCAATCGCGCATTGCCTCGTTCATAGCATCTTTCAAGGTTTTTGAGCCAGAGGTAACGGGAATAACTTCGGCGCCCAAAAGCTTCATTCGATAAACGTTAAGCGCTTGTCGACGAACATCTTCCTCGCCCATAAACACCTGGCACTCAAGCCCTAAGCGCGCGGCAACAGTGGCTGTGGCAACACCGTGCTGACCGGCACCCGTCTCTGCAATTATGCGCTTCTTACCGGTGTGTTTGGCCAGCAGTGCCTGACCAATTGTATTGTTAACTTTGTGGGCACCCGTGTGGTTCAGGTCTTCACGCTTCAGGTAAATCTGCGCTCCGCCCACATCGCGACTGAGGCGCTCGGCGTAATAAAGTGGTGATGGACGACCCACGTAGTGGGCCAGATCGTGATCAAACTCTGCCTGGAAAGTAGAGTCATCTTTAAGGCGGGTATACAACTCGTCCAACTGATCTAGAGCTGGGATAAGGGTCTCAGAAACAAAGCGACCACCATAATCTCCAAAACGACCTAGCGCATCGGGAAAACTTTTATAATCTACGGCTATCTCAGGCTGATTTTTACTGTTGTCATTAATATTCAAGTTACTGTCTCACTCTTTCAATAAACTGTTTTATGGCACCGTGATCTTTCTGGCCGGGGGCACTCTCCACCCCACCACTCACATCGACTCCCCAAACATCGCAGGCCGCCAAGGCCTTTTGGATATTGTCGGGGTTTAATCCGCCCGCGAGTACTATGGCCTGCGAGCTCGGCACGGGCACACGTCGCCAATCAAAACTCTCACCCGTGCCTCCGGGCACGCCTTTGCGATAAGCGTCTAATAATATGCCACCCGCATTGGGATGCGCCGCAATAGCAGCGTCCAGATCGAGCTCGGGTCGCATTCGAATGGCTTTCAGGTAGGGGCGTTGGAATTGTTCACAAAATGCGGCATCTTCGTCGCCGTGAAACTGTAAAACGTGTATGGGTACAGAGGCAAGAACCGAGTTAACTTCAGCTACGGTGGCGTTGACAAACAAACCGACCAGAGTCACAAAAGGTCCCACCACTTGGCTGATTTCACGCGCCTGAGAAATGCTCACACACCTCGAGCTTTGAGCATAAAAGACTACACCCAATGCGTCGGCGCCGGCGTCGACGGCCGCTTTGGCATCTAGGGTAGATGTGATTCCACAGATTTTAACGCGGGGCATTAATAGCGCTTCCAGATACCAATTCCGACTGAGAGCGAATATTAACAGAAAGTTAGCGGCTTTGCTGCTTTGAAGAGGGCGTTTTAGCCAGCAAAACCGCCTATTTCGTCATAAATATGATGGGGGCCGGGCAGAGCTTCAGGCAAGTCAAAATGATCAGGGTATGCAACGTGCACCAGATACAGTCCTGCGGGCGATGCGGTGTCGGCCGCCTCGCATCGATTGCGTGCCGCCAAGACCTCGGGCACCCAGCTTATAGGCTGCTCACCCATACCCACTTCCATCAACACACCCACGATGTTTCGCACCATATGATGCAAGAAAGCATTGGCCTGAATCTCCAGAATAACCAAGTCTCCCCGTCGCTGAATGTGGATATGGTGAATGGTTCGCACGGGACTTTTGGCCTGGCATTGAGACGCCCGTAAAGAGCTGAAGTCGTGCTCGCCAATAAGGTGCATGGCCGCCTGTTGCATGAGAGATTCATCCAAGGGGTGGCGCTGCCAGCTTAACTGGTCGTGCGCTAGAGCCGGTCGAACATAGCTGTTACAAATAACATAGCGATAGGTGCGAGCGTGCGCACTGAAGCGAGCGTGAAAGTTGCCCTGCACGGCTTTGGACCAACGCACCACAACGCTCGCGGGCAAGTGCGTGTTGGTACCGAAAACAAAAGCTCGGTCTTTACGAACGGCGTGAGTATCGAAATGAACAATCTGATTGGTGGCGTGAACCCCAGTATCTGTGCGACCTGCACAAATAATTTTTATTGGCTCATCTGCGACCTTAGATAAGGCCAACTCTAGAGAGTGTTGAACGGTTGCGACGCCACTTTTTTGTGCTTGAAAGCCGTGAAACGCAGCGCCGTTATATTCTATCGCCAAAGCCCAGCGATAGACATCACTGGGTAAACTTTGCCCCTCTAACAACTCTGTATTAAGAGTATAGGGCTTTGGACCATAAACCATGTATGTGCTCGACTCCGCCTTTTTAAAGCTTGGCTAGAAGCCCTTCTGCATCGCTGCGCTGCTGCTCATTACCCTCTTCAATTACTTCATCAAGGATATCTTTAGCTCCCTCAGCATCACCCATGTCGATATAAGCGCGAGCTAAGTCCAATTTAGTGGTGACCTCATCGGCGTCAGCGAGGAAATCCAACTCACCGTCCAGGTCCTCATCACCAGCTTCACTGACATCAGCATCAGCACTCAGATCAAAAACGCCGTTATCTTCTACATCGGGTAAAGCGTCAAATACCTCAGCTTCAATATCTTTAACGTCAGTATCTTTAGCTTCCAGCTCCAAATCATGGCTCGCGTCTTCAAGGGATTCAGAATCGCTTTCTGCATCCAATTCCGCGGCAAACACTTCTGACTCTAATGCTTCGATATCACTGTCTAGGGCGGCCAATTCTTCTACCGCATCATCTAAACTGCTATCGGCTAAACCCTCATCGTCGTCCAGCGACAACTCATCAAAGCTAGAGTCTAATGCCTCAACTTCCTCTGACGATAACTCTTCAATTTCGGCGTCCAAAGCGTCCAGATCGAGATCGAGATCGCCCATGTCAAAATCGTCTTCCTCTTCATCAACAAGCGCCAAACTTTCACTCGGCGAATCGTCCTCAGAGATATCGAGATCTAAATCTGTATCCAGTGCAAAGTTGATCGCTTCATCCGACAGCTCCTCAGCATCAAACTCTGGCTCTACTTCTGACTCTGCTTCTACTTCTGGTTCCGCTTCTGACTCACCCTCGCCTTCAAGCTCGAGTTCCAACTCGTCCAGCTCGAAATCTAGGGCAGTGTCTTGCTCTGGCGCGTCCAGATCGTCCAACTCCAAGGTGAGCTCTTCAGCGTCACTGAGGTCAGATAATTCTTCGCTCAAATCGAGATCTAGAGTGAAGTCATCTTCTTCGCCTTGATCTTCAGCAATATCTAAATCAGCGAGATCTAAGCCCTCAAATTCTAGTGCACCTTCAGTCTCGTCAGCGTTCAGATCGTCGATATTCGATTCATCGGTATTCTCTTCGTCGCTGTTAGGCTCTTCCGCCAGCAACTCACCTGCAAGCGCCAAACCCGCTCCCGCGGCAATCCCTTCGCTCAGCCCCAAGCCTTCATCAGTTTCAGCTTCGGTTTCGGTTTCGGTTTCGGTTTCGGGTTCAAGATCAAGATCGAGATCAAAATCAATTCCCTCGACCTCGTTTTCTTCTACGTCGCTTTCTTGCTCATCGTCTTCGGCATCAATCACCAAATCGATCGAAGGTTCCTCATCAGATTCAAGCTCAAGTTCTGAGGTTTCGAAATCCTCAGACAGCTCCATGTCATTAGCATCGATGGTTGACACAAACTCAGAATCAAACGCAGCAGCACCCGAAAAGCTTGCGCGCAATTCTTTTGCTCGCTCGGCTGCCAACTCGTCATCCAAGTTCAATACCTGACGATATTGCGCATCAAATGCGTCCAAATTGTTGGTTTCGGCGTAGACCTCCATCAACTTTAAACGCGCGGCTGTATTACCAAGATCAGATTCCAGATAATTGCTCAGCATTTCTTCGGCTTGATCAAACTTTCCGTAAGCAATGTAGATGTCAGCCTCACCTACCACATCGTTGGTTTCAGCCTGAATGGCTTCCTCTGCACTCTCAATGTCTTCTTCGTCAGCCTGATCTAGACTGATTTCTTCATCACTTTCTTCTTCTGCCTCAACTTCGTCTGCACTGGCTTCACCAAAGAGCTGATCATCATCAAAATCTTCCAAGTCTTCTTCAGCAGGCTCTTCATCTTTGCGACGCAAAATCAATACAATGGCTGCAATGATGGCAAACAGACCAGCAGCCACGAGAAGAATATTGTCCATGATCATATCAACCAAGCCAGGCTCTTTTGGCTTGCTAATCACGCGTTTCACACTCGCCTTAGGCTTAACAGCCTTAGCGGTTTTTGTCTCTTCAGCCGCCGCGCTGCTATCTACCGCAGCCGCTAAAGGATCCGGAGTCGAAGACTCCGTCGCACTGGCAGCGATGTCGCCGCCTTCACTTACTGCAGTTTGCTCAGAAGCACTGGTGTCCGCTGCAATAGTTTTATCTTTATCCGCAGCCGCATCAGCCTCTTCACGCCTCTGTTTCAGAGCCAGCTGCAAGGTTTTTAATTCGGTATTACTGACATTAACCAAACGCTCCATGGTGCCAAGCTGAGCTTCCAGTTCGGCCACACGTGAATTGAGCTCTGAATTCTCTCGCTTAGATTTATCCAGCTCTTCCAAGGAAATGGCGAGTTCATTTTCTAGAGCGTCGGCGTCACCGCTTGCACCCTGACTGCCGCCTAAACTACTACCGCTGTTAGATGAAACAAGCTTCACACGGCCTTGACCTTTAGGCACTTCTCGGCGAGACGCATTGTCACGGCTAGCGCCGTCCAGCTGCGCGCCAAGGTCAGAGTTGGAATCGGAATCACCGCTCCAGGAATTATTCTGCTGGGCCACCTCACTCAAAGCTTGGCGTCGGGAAATATCGGTAATTTGATCGGCGCTAGGCACACGCAGCACAGAGCCGCGCTTGAGCAAATTGATGTTGCCGTTAATAAAGGCTTCTGGGTTCTGGCGCTGAATAGCCAGCATTGTTTGCTGAACCGAAGTGCTGGCACTAGGCCTCACTTTTAACGCAATCTCCCACAGAGTGTCGGTTCCACTAACCGGCCCATAAACATCATCGTCGTAGCGAGCACGCTGAGATTCTCGACGCGGTGCAGGAGCCCGCGTTTGAGTTCGTGCTTGAGCCTGAGTCTTACGCGCTATCGGGCTGGATGCTTTTGCCCCTTCAACTGGGCGAACGGCCTGATCACTAAAACTAGGCAAGTCCATCAGTAAAGTATATTCCCGCAGCAGGCGACCACTTGGCCACTGCGACTCGACAAGGAAATTGAGGTAAGGCTCGCGAACGGGTTTTGAGGAAGTTATGACAACCACAGGCCCGGCGCTATTGTCCAAATCTACGCTAAAGGTGAGATCGGTGAGAAAAAAGAAGCGGTCAACACCCGCTCGTGTGAAGTCTTCTCGGCTGGCGAGATTCACAAGCACTTCTTCGGCGGAAAGATCTCTCACTTGCAACAGCCGGATGTGTGCATCCAGCGGTTGGTTTAAGGTCGAGTTTAGTGTGATCTCTCCGAGACCCAGGGCACTGGCCAAATTGGCCCCCAGTGTTCCTGCCAACCCAACAGCCAAAGCCAGCTTACGAAGACGCATAGGATTATCCTTTATTCTCACCCATCTGAAATATACGATCCGAAAAGCTAGAATGTATATTCATTATTGGCCGTAAGTATTCATTATAAATAGCTTTTTATCAACATTGAGGGGGGAGGAAGACTGTTAAGTGGCGCACCTTTCTGCATATTTGTTGAGGTTTAGGGGGAAATTGAGCTAAGCAGTGCTATTTGGGGGGGGAGAAACTCTGGACCGGAGGACCCCGGCCGCTTCATTTGCAGAGTTAGAGGCTGGGTAAATACCCAGCCTCTAACTGCCTTAAGCTTCCAAGAGAATACGCAGCATCCTACGAAGAGGTTCCGCCGCACCCCACAGCAGCTGATCGCCAACCGTGAAGGCCGACAGATACTCGCTGCCCATATTCATCTTTCTCAGACGCCCCACAGGCACATGTAAACTGCCATTTACGCCTGTTGGCGAAAGGTGCTGAATACTGTCTTCACGGTGATTTGGAATCACCTTCACCCAGTCGTTGGCTTCAGCCAAGATACCTTCAATGTCAGCAATAGGAATGTCTTTAGTTAACTTCAGTGTTAGCGCCTGACTGTGGCAGCGCATTGCACCAATTCGAACGCAAATTCCATCCACCGGCACAATATTTTGGTTTGAGTGGCCCAAAATCTTATTGGTTTCAGCTTGCGCCTTCCACTCCTCACGGCTCTGACCATTTTCCAACTCACTGTCAATGTAAGGCAGCAAACTGCCCGCCAGTGGCGCGCCGAAATAGTCAGTAGGAAATTCACCACTGCGCATGGCTTTAGACACCTGTTGATCGATATCCAAAATAGCCGAAGCAGGATTGTCTAAATTTGATGCCACAGCACCGTGTATGTGCCCCATTTGACGAATGAGCTCACGCATATTTTGAGCACCACCCCCACTGGCCGCCTGATAAGTCATTGCACTGCCCCACTCAACCAAGCCCTGCTGGAACAAACCACCCAAGCCCATCAACATCAAACTGACCGTACAATTACCACCAATGAAATTCTTAACACCATTTTTCAGGCCATCGCGAACCACACCGTTATTAACAGGGTCCAATACAATTATAGCGTCGTCCGCCATACGCAAACTTGAAGCCGCGTCGATCCAATAACCGTCCCAACCCTCAGCGCGAAGTGTTGGAAAAACGGACTTAGTGTAATCACCGCCCTGACAAGAAATAATAGCGTCCAGGGTTTTCAGTTCAGTAATGTCGTTAGCGTCTTTCAAGCTTGGAATATCACGGCCAATATCTGGCCCCTGCCCACCCACATTAGAAGTGGTGAAAAAAATGGGTTCAATATCAGCAAAATCATTTTCAGCCAACATCCGCTCCATCAACACAGAGCCCACCATTCCTCGCCAACCTACAAAACCTACCCGCCGAACGTTCATCTTCTATCGTCTCTTAAAGTTCAAATAATTAAAGTACCCATAAAAAGCCAACAGCACATTCGCGCCATTGGCCAGAGCCCTGCAGTCTACCGCAAAGCAGCCATTACAGCATCACCCATTTTCGAAGTAGATACCTGCTCACACCCTTCACTCATAATATCAACCGTGCGCAAACCCTGATCCAGAACCACACTCACAGCAGCCTCAATCTTGTCCGCCGCATCAGCCATATCCAAAGAATATCGCAGCATCATCGCCACCGACAAAATAGTCGCCAGCGGATTAGCAATACCCTGCCCCGCAATATCAGGTGCAGAACCGTGACACGGCTCATACATACCACGACCATTCTTGTCCAAAGACGCCGAAGGCAGCATCCCAATAGACCCCGTCAACATCGCCGCCGCATCTGACAATATGTCACCAAACATATTGCCCGTTACCACGACATCAAACTGCTTAGGCGCCTTGACCAACTGCATCGCCGCGTTATCTACATACATATGAGACAACTCAACATCCGGATACTCCGCCGACAGCCGCTCCATAACCTCGCGCCACAAAATAGTAGCCTCCAAGACATTCGCCTTATCAACCGAACACACCTGCTTATTACGCTTGCGAGCCATCTCAAAAGCATTGCGACCAATGCGCTCAATCTCACTCTCAGAATACTTATAAGTGTTATAGCCTTCGCGCTCACCATTCTCCAATGTGCGAATACCGCGAGGCTCACCGAAATAAATTCCCCCAGTCAGCTCACGCACAATCAGAATATCCAAGCCCGCCACAATCTCAGGTTTCAGACTAGAAGCATCCGCCAACTGCGGATAAAGAATTGCCGGCCGCAAATTAGCAAACAGCTCCAACTCCGAGCGAATTGCCAGCAGCCCCTTCTCAGGTCGAATAGCGCGATCAATACCGTCCCACTTAGGGCCGCCCACCGCGCCCAGTAAAATAGCGTCTGCCGCTTTAGCCTTTTCACGAGCGTCATCCGAGAATGGCACGCCATACTCATCAATACTTGCCCCGCCCAGCTTACCTTCCGTAAAAGTAATGCCCAGCCCATAAAGCTCATTAGCCTTATCCAGCACCTTGCGGGCCTCAGCAACAATCTCAGGACCAATTCCGTCCCCCGGCAAAATCAAAACATTCTTAGTCACATCAACTCCCCAAACAAAATTCGTTCAAATCAAATCAAATCAAATCAAATCAAAAATATTAAAAACACAAAACTATGGAAAAAGAACCCCCTGCCAGCCCCTTGTCCTGTCACGCCCATTCAGGGCGCGTTTCGCCTAAAGCGCCTACTTCTGGTCGCTTTTGCCCTCTGACCAACGTCTTTGAGCGAGGACTGTTTGAGCGTCTCCATGCGAGTTCCGCAGCGGGTTGGTCAGAGGGCAAAAGCGAGCGTCCGGGCGTGGCAGGGCGAGGGGCTGGCAGGGGGTTCGCCCCGCCCTAGAGCCGAGCCCCTAAGCCTTAACCGCATCAAACAACCAAGGCGCACTCACCCGCCGAGCGCTCTCATAAGCCGCAATAGAATCCGAGTCCTGCAGCGTCAACTCAATATCATCAAAACCATTCAACAAACAATGCTTCCGAAACGCATCGATCTCAAAAGAAAAAATCTGCCCCGAAGGAGTACAAACCGTTTGCGACTCAAGATCAACAGACAGCTCATAGCCCTCCGCCGCATACATCTCAGAAAACAAAACCTCCAGCTCATCGTCAGCCAAAACAATCGGCAAAAAACCATTTTTAAAACTATTATTATAAAAAATATCCGCAAAACTCGGCGCAATCACACAGCGAAAGCCATAATCATCCAAAGCCCACGGCGCGTGTTCTCGGCTAGAACCACAGCCAAAATTCTCCCGCGCCAGCAACACCGAAGCCCCGTGATAACGAGCAAAGTTCAAAGGAAAATCTGGATTCACAGGACGGTGACTACAATCCTGATCTGGTAAACCTTCATCCAAATAACGCAACTCATCAAACAAATTCTTCCCAAAGCCACTGCGCTTAATCGACTTCAAAAACTGCTTTGGAATAATCATATCCGTATCAACATTAGCGCGATCCATAGGAGCGGCAATGCCAGAAACCTGAGTAAAACTTTTCATCGTGGCAATCTCCCGTTTACGCCTGAGCGTCCAAATCACGAACATCAATAAAATGACCAGCAATCGCCGCCGCAGCCGCCATCGCCGGGCTCACCAAATGCGTACGACCGCCATAACCCTGACGCCCCTCGAAATTACGATTCGACGTACTGGCGCAATGCTCCCCAGCACCAAGCTTGTCAGCATTCATAGCCAGACACATAGAACAGCCAGGTTCACGCCATTCCAAACCCGCCGCAACAAAGATCTTGTCTAGCCCTTCAGCTTCCGCCTGCGCCTTAACCGCTCCCGACCCGGGCACCACCAAAGCTTCAACAACCGAATCCGCTTTTTGACGACCTTTTACCACCGCCGCCGCCGCTCGCATATCTTCAATTCGCGAATTAGTACAAGATCCGATAAACACCTTATCCAGCTTAATATCAGTAATCGCCTGACCCGCTTCCAAACCCATATAAACCAAAGCGCGCTCAATGCCCTCACGCTTCACAGGATCACTTTCATCTGCCGGCGACGGTACATTACTGTCAACCGACAACACCATTTCAGGAGAAGTGCCCCAGCTAACCTGTGGTTTAATGTCCGCGCCATCAATCACCGCCAAGCGATCAAATTCAGCACCTTCATCACTCACAAACGTCAGCCAATCAGCCGCCGCCTGATCCCAAACTTCACCCCTTGGTGCATAGCTGCGACCTTTCACATAATCGAGCGTAGTTTGATCCACACCAACCATACCCGCACGAGCACCGGCCTCAATGGCCATATTACAGACCGTCATGCGACCTTCCATCGACATATCACGGAAAACCTGGCCGCCAAACTCAATAGCATGACCGTTGCCGCCCGCCGTGCCAATTTTAGCGATAATCGCCAAAACAACATCTTTCGGAGTGATGCCCTCGCCTAATACGCCGTCAACACGCACCAACATATTCTTCATTTTCTTAGCAACCAGACATTGCGTTGCCAAAACGTGCTCAACTTCACTGGTACCAATGCCGTGAGCCAAAGCGCCCAAAGCGCCATTAGTCGCTGTGTGAGAATCGCCACACACTACGGTCATACCGGGTAAACAAGCACCGGTTTCAGGTCCAATCACATGCACAATACCCTGGCGGTGATCGTTAATTTTAAACTCTACAATGCCAAACTCATCGCAGTTGTCATCCAAGGTTTGCACTTGAATGCGTGACACTGGATCTTCAATACCCTCAACACCGTTAGCACGTTCGACCGTAGTAGTCGGTACATTATGGTCTGGCGTAGCCAGAATAGAGTCTACTCGCCAAGGCTTGCGGTTTGCGATACGCAAACCCTCAAAAGCCTGAGGTGTAGTCACCTCATGAATAATATGCCGATCTATATAAATTAAGGCAGAGCCGTCATCTCGCTGCTTAACAAGATGTGCGTCCCAGAGTTTGTCATAAAGCGTCTTGCCGGACATGTGAACCTCATAAATAAATGTGTAAGCCTGATTTGGCGGCTTTTAGAGCATAGCCCACGCTAAAACTCCAGTTTCTATGCCGCAATGGTGGCGAGTTTACGCCTCAGCATTAAATAAAACAAATTCATCTTTTTTATCGCTTCCATTCCAGTCAGGAATAGATAGAATCAGCCCATGGACACTCAAAACCTCAAGGCTTTTCAAGCCGTAGCCGAGCACCGCTCATTCTCCGATGCCGCTGAAGAACTGCATTTAACACAACCCGCTATCAGCAAGAGAATTGCCGCACTCGAGCAGCAGCTGAACTGCAAATTGTTCGACCGAATTGGTCGCGGCATTCACCTAACTCAAGCCGGGCAAACGCTACTCCCCAACGCCCGAAAAATTTTGCGGGACGTGTTAGATACTCGCCGCCTTATCTCCGAACTCTCCGGGGAAGTACAAGGAACACTCAACCTAGCCACCAGCCACCATATTGGCCTGCATCGATTGCCCACCGTACTGCGACAATACTCTCAGGCTTTTCCCAGAGTACAGCTCAATCTAGACTTCTTTGACTCTGAAAAAGCCTACACCCAAGTATTGCAGGGCCACTACGATATCGCTGTAACCACTTTAGCACCTGAGCCAGTAAAAAAAATTGACGCCCACAGCATCTGGCAAGACGATCTCTGTATTGTCGCCGCGCCCGATCACCCCCTCGCAGAAAAATCATCGCTTACGCTCAAAACCCTAGCCGACTACCCAGCGATATTACCCGACCCAAACACTTATACCTGCCGCCTAGTAAAGGGCTTATTTGACCGCCAAGCCCTACCGCTCACCATCACAATGGCCACCAACCACATGGACACCATAAAAATGATGAGCTCAATTGGCATGGGCTGGGCGGTGCTACCTCGCACCATCATCGACCACGAATTAAAAATATTAAAAATAAAAGGCGTTTCCCTCTCACGCCAGCTAGGCTTAATTCACCTCAGCGAACGCACACTGAATAACGCTGCCATAGCCTTTTTAAATATGTTGAAAGATACGCCATAAACCTTTGCTATGACGCAGTTCACAAGTTGAGATGAAAGCCGATGTTATGATTGCCTTACATCAGGGAGAATCAATAATGCTAAAAATGACCCGAGTTACATCAACAGTATTAGCGGCACTTTTCGCCAGCGTACTGATTGCCACACCGACAAGCGCGGACACCCTTTTGGGGGTAGAGGCTGGCGTAGGCCAATGGCTAACTGAGTACAGCGGGAACTTTGGCAGCGCTCCGGTTGATTTTAACGATCTGAATATTGACGAAGAAACCAATAACACCTTCTTCGTTGTACTGGAACACCCTCTGCCAATTTTGCCCAACATACGCATACAGCACCTCTCCTTAGAAACCCAGTCAGAAGCCACACTCAACGAAGGCTTTGTGTTTGACGACATCGCCTTCCCCGCGGGTGAAAATGTTGTCACCGACATCGACCTCAGCCATACCGATGCCGTTCTGTATTACGAAGTATTAGACAACTGGGTCAATTTGGACCTTGGCCTGACCTTGCGGGCCTTTGAAGGGGACGCCTCCGTAAGTTCTGCGAGCACGTCCTTGACGGAGACGGTTGAATTGGATGCGATTATTCCAATGCTCTATGGCAAAGCGAAATTTGACCTTCCGCTGACAGGCTGGTCTATTGCCGCAAGCGCCAACCTCATTTCATACGACAGCAACAGTCTAAACGACTACAGCGCCGCCATTGCCTACAACTCCAACCTGCTCATAGTATTTGATTTAGGTGTAGAGCTGGGATATCGCTCAATGACCTTAGAATTGGATGAAAAGTTAAATACAGACGTAGAACTCACAGGGCCCTACGCCTCATTTACCGTGAATTTTTAATCCGCGAGCAACTACGAACTTCGAGCCCGAACCCCCAACCAAGCGGCGAGCAAGGCCAAGGCCGCCGCCACAGCGGCTAGGGTATAAGTTAAAGATGGGCTCGATGCCCACAACTGACCAGCAAGCACTGCCCCCACGGCACCACCGGCGCCAAAACCCACCGACAGGTAAATTGCCTGCCCCTGCCCCAGATGCCGACCCGAAAAATGCTGCCGAACTAACTCCATGGCCACCGCATGTGTTGTACCAAAGCTAAAAGCATGCAAAACCTGAGCAAAAACCATCAATGGCACATTTTCTGGAAACAGCGCTATCAGCATCCAGCGACACACCGTCAACGCCAAACTCCAGATAAATAACGGGCCCACTCCGAGGCGTGGCATCAAACGATGCATCACCAAAAATACCGCTATCTCAGCTACGGCACCCAAGGCCCAGAGCAAACCGATAGTGGTGCGACTGTAATCATAAGATTCCAGATAGAGCGAATAAAAGGTGTAGTAAGGACCGTGACTGAGCTGTAACAAAAACGAGGCGATTAGAAAGTAATAGACCGCGGGCTTACGCAAGATCTGACCGAAACCCAGAGCCGAGGGAGCGTACTCTCGATGCGAAGCCTCTTTCACCGACAAGCTACTAAGCCAAATGAGTAAGGTAAACACAAAGATAAAATGCGGTAGATAGGTAATGGCAATACGGTCAAAAACCCAACCCAAAGCCACGACAACCGCCACAAAACCCAGTGAGCCCCACACCCGAATTTGACTATAGCGTTCAGGCTGTTCAACCAAATGATCTAGGGTCACTACTTCAAACTGAGCCAGCACCGCATTCCAAAAGAAGGTGAAGACGGTTATTACCCAGGCCAACCAGAGAAAACTTTGATTAAAAAAGATGGCCGCAAAACTAATGACCGCTAGCAAGCAACCCAATCGAATTAACTTTAGTCGCTTACCGCTACGCTCACTCAACCAGCCCCAAATATTTGGCGCTATAATTTTAGTGAGCATTAAAATCGAGGCAATAAAACCAATTTGCTTGGCGTTAAAGTCCAGAGATTGCAGGTAGAGCCCAAAGTAAGGAACCAGCGCTCCCACAACCATAAAATAAAAAGCGTAGAAACCCGAAAGCCGCCAGTAAGGCACTGGGGCATGGCCTGAATGAGATTTAGGCACGTGTCGAATAACCCAAGGTTCCTAGATCGATCGAGGCTGCGACAAACTTAGCTAAACGCGCTTTAATTTCAGACGCTGCCGGGAATAATTGGCAAGCTATGATTAACATCGCCGTTTTGACCTCTATGTCGTAAAAGATGATCCATCAAAACCAAAGCTAACATTGCTTCGGCAATAGGTGTTGCCCGAATACCCACACAGGGATCGTGGCGACCTTTAGTGATCACTTCAACAGGATCGCCGTGGACGTCTACACTTCGGCCTGGAAGATGCAGGCTGGAGGTTGGCTTAAGTGCCATGCTTGCCACTAAGTCTTGGCCGGTAGAAATTCCCCCTAGCACGCCCCCTGCATTATTAGACAGAAAACCTTCTGGTACAATTTCATCTCGATGCTCAGTACCTTTTTGCGCAATGCTGTCAAATCCCGCGCCGATTTCCACGCCTTTCACTGCATTAATACTCATCAGTGCATGGGCGATATCCGCGTCCAGACGGTCAAAAATGGGTTCACCCAAACCTGGAATCATGCCACTTGCGACTACGGTAATTTTAGCGCCAACTGAATTGCCCTCTTTGTTCAAGGCCTTCATGTAGGCCTCCATGGCCTCTACTTTGCTGGCGTCAGGGCAGAAAAATGGATTGTTGTGCACCTCATTCCAATCAACGCTGTCGATACCAATTGGCCCCAGTTGTGACAAATAACCACGAACAACAATACCTGCGTGCTCCTGCAAATATTTCTTCGCGATTGCTCCCGCCGCCACGCGCATAGCAGTTTCGCGAGCGGATGAACGTCCGCCACCGCGATAATCGCGCACGCCATATTTTTGCATGTAGGGATAATCAGCGTGAGCTGGTCTATATTGATCTTTAATATTGGAATAATCTTTTGAGCGCTGGTCGGTGTTTTCAATCAGCAAACCAATGGGTGTGCCCGTGGTTTTACCCTCAAAGACACCTGACAATATTTTTACTTGGTCGGCTTCTTTGCGCTGTGTGGTAAAACGAGATTGACCTGGCTTGCGCCGATCGAGGTCTATTTGCAGGTCTTCTTCTGATATTGCCAAGCCTGGAGGGCAACCGTCAACGACGCAACCCAACGCCACACCATGGCTTTCACCGAAGGTAGTGATTGTGAACAGTTTGCCAAAACTATTACCGGACATAATGAACTCTTATCTAAAATTGCTTGCTAAGGTGCAAGCGTTAATAAATGACGCGACCGCATTAAAAACAATACGGCCTTGAGATTAGTGATGTTGCCGAGGCACGCTATTGAGTTGCTCGGCAGTAAGCATAAACACACCGTGGCCCCCACGCTCAAATTCTAACCACGTGAACGGCAATAATGGAAATTGGTCATCGAGCGCCGCCCAACTGTTGCCTACTTCCACAACCAGCACACCATTTGCGGTGAGGTGCTCAGAAGCTTCAGCCAATAAACGTCGAGTGAAGTCTAAGCCGTCGGTTCCTGAGCCCAAACCTATGGCCGGCTCAGCGTGAAATTCATCGGGCATAGTGGCGAGATCATTTTCGTCGACATAGGGAGGGTTGCTCACAATTAGGTCGTATTTCTCACCCTGAAGGTTAGCAAACAAATCTGATAATATGGCCTGCACTTGGTCGTCGACACAATGGCGGTCGATGTTGGAATTTGCTACCTCTAAAGCCTCCGGGGATATGTCACTGATATCCACCTGACTGTTAGGGAAGGTTAGCGCACACGCGATACCGATACAGCCGCTGCCTGTACACAGGTCCAATATACGCGCTGGATCTTCGCTCAACCAGGGTTCAAAGCCTTGTTCAATAAGCTCAGCAATGGGCGAACGGGGCACAAGCACCCTTTCATCGACGTTAAACGGCAGGCCAGAAAACCAAGCCTCTCCAGTGATATAAGGGGCTGGAATTCGTTCATTAACTCGTCGTTCTAGCTGGCTTATAACGTCTTTCCGCTCATGGTGGGCCAGGCGGGCATCAAGAATTTCTGGGCCACTATCGCGAGGTAGGTGCAGCGCATGCAATACCAGCTGCACGGCTTCGTCCCAAGCGCTATCAGTGCCGTGCCCCATGAATAACTTGGCCTCATGAAAGCGGCTGGCCCCCCATCGAATGTAGTCTCTTATGCTAATCAGCTCTTCAGCCAGTGCATCACGTCGTTCTATCACGGTATTCTTCCTCATAGATTGCGGGCTATTGTACTGGGGTCTGAGAAGAATGGCACCCGGCTTATTACCCAAAATACCTTGACGCCTTAAAGCCCCGCTAGGACAATGGCCAACTCACTTATTTATGGATCTGCAGTATGAAAGAACAATTCGCTCAAATCATTGAAGCTATTGGCGAAGATATAAGCCGACCAGGCCTTCAAGACACGCCTCAACGAGCGGCAAAAGCTATGAGCTTCCTAACTCGCGGCTATCAACAGAGTGTTGATGATGTGGTGAACGACGCCTTATTTCCGTCAGATTCCAGTGAGATGATTATTGTTAAAGACATTGAGCTATATTCAATGTGCGAACACCATATGCTGCCGTTTATTGGTAAAGCTCACGTGGCCTACATCCCTACAGGCAAGGTAATTGGCCTATCTAAAATTGCCCGAATCGTTGATATGTTTGCCCGCCGACTGCAAATTCAAGAGCAGTTAACGGTGCAAATTGCTGAAACTATTCAGCAAGTGACTGGGGCCGCAGGAGTTGGCGTTATCATTGAAGCTAAGCACATGTGCATGATGATGCGAGGTGTTGAAAAGCAAAACTCCTCTATGAAAACCTCTTCTATGCTGGGCTCATTTCGAGACAATCAAGCAACGCGCTTAGAATTTTTGTCTCTAATCAGCAGCTAGCTAAATCTCTCCCGGCCTTTTGCCCCGACAGATTGACATCCACCTCGCTTAAACACTAAGGGCGAGGTGTTTTTAACACTCGGACTCCTGAGGCGCTAGCTAAAGCTGGGTTTCTAGCAGCGTCAAGTGTTATACGAGTCTCGCGTATACCCCCTGCTACTAATACCCCTTTCAACCATTCTAACTTCACCAACATATCAGCTGAATTACTATCGACACCAGGGCCATGCTCAAAGCTCTGCAAGGTAATTTTCATTAAACGTTGGGCTTGCAGTGCTTTGATCAAAGATTTTAGGTGGGAGTTTTCTTCCTCGCTGGCGTAGGTCCGAGGAAATAAGGTATAAGCTCCTTCGTGATTTAAAGCCTGAACAATAGTTTCTGGGGAAGTGGCAATGGTGGCGCTGTCCACTTGCTCGCTGCTTAGTATTTCTTGGCGAAGGTACACCCGCTTATTGCCACGGCGTATCCCATAGAGGGATACGAACTTATCATCCGGTAATGCCCAGACACTGTAATACTGGTATTTATCCAGGCCATAGAGTTCTTTTTGCTGAAAGCGGATATTCGCCCAACTGCTGCTGGGGCCACATTTCAAACCGGTACAGCTGAAAATTTCGCGAGAGCCAGACACTTCATTCAGCTGCTGCAAATAAAAATTATAACCCTCTTCTACAGTGTGGCCGCCCGCCAGTTCAACTGTGGTTCTCTGCAGTGTGCCGCTCATTCTCATTTCGCGTGCGGTTTGCCACTGACCATTAATTTTCTTTAAAGAGCTAAGAATTAATCGATAGTCTTCTACTTTATTCTCATCATGTAGAATTGTTTTGCTGGGAAGGAAATTTTCCAGAGCTTGGACTTGGGAGCATATTGAGAAAAACAACAATGCGATGCAAGCCAGGCGCTGGCTGCGCGGATAATTTAGCTTCCTTGGCAAAAAACCCAATACGCTTATGTTTAGCATTGTTCAGGAGCCTCCTAGGCTACGGTTTGGTGCAAGGCGATATGACGATTTAACACTTCCGCCACTTGCTCAGCTTCTGCTTCCAAATGCAGGTGATGGGTACCTGGCATCTCTTCAACCACCACGTCTGGGTAGATTTTTAACACCTCACCCATATAAGGATGAATTTTTGAGTCACTGTCCATAGCTAAAACAAGCAATGCTGGAGCCGTTATCTTACTAACAAAGGCTTTGGCATGCCCAGCGGTAAGCTTGAAAGCTGATGCCGCCATTAGGCGACTGTCGGAACTCCAGCTAAAACCCTCTGGCACGGCTTTTATGCCCCGCTCACTAAGCGCTGTAGCTGCTTTTAAGCTCAACTTAAAGTGACCTCCCAGGCGGGCTTTTACGGCAGTGTCAATGTCGCTAAAAACACGAAGTTGTTTAGCAGATTTGTCCTTCACCTCTAAGATAGATTGAGCTAGCTGCGCAGGCGCATCACTTTCCTTCACCAGCATTGGCAGCAAGCCGTCCACTAAGTTCAGGGATTCTATACGTTCGGGAAAGGTGCCCGCCGCAACGGTACTAATAATAGCTCCTCGGGAGTGCCCTAGCAGGGTAAATTTTTCCCAGCCCAGCTGATCAGCTACCGCAAATACTTCCGCGACGTCGTCCCAAATGTTGTAAGCAACACCTGGAGGTCGATGGCCACTCTGCCCATGCCCCGCTAAATCTAAAGCAACTAAATGCACATTTTTTAGTTTTGGAGCCAGTTCGCTAAAGCTAGCGCTGTTGTCTAGCCAACCATGTAAAGCCAAAACTGGCGTCTGCCCAACTTCGCCCCACTCTTGCGCGGCCAGGGTAACGCTGGTCAATTCAAATATTCTTTGTTTCGGCATAACACTCTCAAATTGCGGTAACATCAACGTTCATCGCTCGGGCGACTGAGCCACTTCAAATCAGACAGGCCGTAAGCTAATACTTGAGCCTCTAAAGCCGCCAGATTGGCGGTACCCATTGAATGCATACCGGC
>CAJWBQ010000023.1 GCA_913020115.1 uncultured Cellvibrionales bacterium | reverse complement strand
TCAGTTGGTCTGGTGGCAGTAAGCCCTGCTCGTCGAGAGGAAAGCGCATGCACCATACTTGAGGCGCTTGATTGTCGTTCTTGCCCCAAAATACTAAGCCCAGCCAAGCTTGCTGCAAATAGGGCCAAGGCCAGGGCTGGCGACTGGACTCAAATCTCTGTAATTCGATTGGATCTAGGGACCTTATCTGTCGACCTAGTTCAAAAAGCTTAAATTCGCTCTCAGAGTGCTGCAAAAATTCGAAGAGGTTTAGGAAATTGTGGTTCATTGGGTGCCTGCTAAACGCCAAAAGTGCTATTGTACACGGGTACATAATTGGTAACAGGGACGCTTATCTGCTAATTAACTTATAAGTCTTTTTTAAAGTTCCGAGGAACCGCTATCAATGTTAACCGTTCAAGAGCTTGCTCAATACCCCAATGCTATCGCCAGCGACTACAGTCACGCCAATGTGGCTGCTCGTATTATGTTAACGGGGCATGTCCATCAGGCTATCCCAGATGTTGCTGAAAAAGGCTATGCCGAACATTGGGAAGCTTTGAATAAATACGGTGAAGAGCGTTGGGAATTAGTCTTTTCCAAAGCGGCCGCTGTGCGTAGAGGCTTTGCAACGCGCATTGATTGCGACCCCGAAAATATCGCTTTAGCCGCCAATATCCACGAGCTTATGGTACGTTTCTTTTCAGCTCTGCCTCTGCGGAAGAAGCCTAGAATAGTGACAACTGATGGCGAACATCCGGTGCTGGCTCGTCAGTTGGCGCGTTTTCAAGAGGAAGGGGTCGAGATAGTACAAGTGGCCTCGCAGCCCGCGAGTGATCTGGTAGAGCGCTTGCAGGCTCAGGTGAATAGCGCCACGTCAGCCGTTTGTTTGTCATCGGTGTGTTACGAAACAGGTTTGCAAACACTGGAGTTGGACACATTGTTGCCGGTGTGCCAGAAGCACGGTGTTGAATTATTGGTCGACGCTTATCAAAGTGTCAACGTATTGGCTTTTTCAATACGTGATTACAATCTTGAGCAGGCTTTTGTTATTGGGGGTGGCTCCAGTTATTGTCAGATGGGTAACGGCAATTCTTTTATGCATGTGCCGCCCGGCCGTAAGTTTCGGCCAATGGTTACAGGTCCTTTTCGCCAAACCGGAGGTAATGTGGAATCGTTATCTGGGAAGATTGCCTATCCCGAAGGCGGGCATTGTTTCAACGGTTCTTCATATGATGCCCTGGCACATTTTAGAGCCTGTTGGGTTTTTGATTACTTTGAACAAAAGGATTTAAACCCCGATTTTCTCCATGATATTAATCGCCACCAATTGTATTTATTGGCGAAGGAATTCCGAAAGTTTGATTTTGACCCAGACGTAATTTCGCTGACGGCGGATGTTGAATATTTGGGGGGCTTTATTGCCTTTAAATCTTCAGAGGCACAACGGCTCTGTGAAATGATGCGCGATCGTGGCGTACACACAGACTATCGGAAAGACTGGCTGCGCATGGGGCCTGCACCCTATCTGTGTGATGAGCAGTTAAGTGATGGCATACACGCCTTGGATGAAGCTGTGCGAGAACTCAAGCGCTTGAATGGCTAGTAGCATTTTGGTATGTTTGGCCGCACTTTTTTGAGAGAATAATAAGAATATTCATGACCCAATTTGATGATATTCGCCCCTTTAATGATGGCGAAGTTCGCACCACCCTAAACCGCCTAATTCAGAACCCTGAATTCTGTCACGCTATTGCAAGTCTTAAACAGCCTCGCCTGAGTAAGTTAGTGCCAGGTTTAGTCAGGATCTTGGTTAAATGGGGGCTCGAGCGAGAGCTAAAAGGCATTGAAACGGTCTTTGAGGTTCAGGCGCTGGTAAAGCGTTATATGGATGTCATGATGGTGGAGGCCACCAGTTCTCTCACCTTTTCTGGCTTAGATCAGCTCGATCCTAATAAAGCCTATTTGTTCGTGAGTAATCATCGCGACATTGCTATGGACCCTGCGTTTGTGGGTTTGGTGCTGTTCAACCAGCAATTTGAAGCTCTGCGTGTTGCCATTGGCGACAATCTGCTGAAAAAGCCTTATGTCTCGGATTTAATGCGCTTAAATAAGTGTTTTATTGTCAATCGCTCGGCCACCTCTCCACGTGACAAACTAAAAGCGGCAAAACATTTGTCGAGCTATATTCATCATTCGATTGTTGAAGATAATGCCAGTGTTTGGATCGCGCAGCGTGAAGGGCGAGCCAAAGACGGCATAGATAAAACCAATTCGGCGGTTGTCGGGATGTTTGCCTTGAGCAAGGCGAAGAAAGCGCCCTTGCTTGACTATATCGCTGAATTAAATATTGTCCCAGTGAGTATTTCATACGAATTAGATCCCTGTGATGAAGCTAAGGCAAGAGAGCTGCATGCACACAATACCCATGGTGCTTATGAAAAAGATGAGCATGAAGATGTGGCTAGCATTGCGACTGGCATTACCGGTCAAAAAGGGCATGTGCATGTGGCTTTTGGCCAGGTGTTAAATGGGAACTACCAAGATACTAGTGAGGTGGTCGCAGAGATTGACCAGCAAATCATTGGCAACTATGTTTTACACGCCAGCAACTGTATTGCTTGGAAGTTGTTGCACGGTGAGTCGCCCAAAGTGCTCTATACAGAAAAACACCTGCCTTTTGTCATTGAAGATGAAGCTTTGGCGCTAGGAGAGTTTGAGGCAAGATTGTCAACGATGTCTCCTGATCATAAGGAAATAGTCTTGGCAATGTACGCTAATCCTGTCACAGCGAAATTAGCGGAGAAAAATTCTTCCGATTAAAGGTCTTCAACAGGTAAAATACTCAAATTCACCACGGTATTAGTCTCGATCGACGTTGAGCACTTAATGTCATACTCTCGAGTTGAATATTGCTCAGATAAAAACTGCTCATTGACCGGGGCAATGCTGGCTTTGAAGGTAAGAATGTTGGTGTTGGTATAGGTGTTAACTTTTGCCGCCCGGTCATCTGATGTGAGCGAAATTATTTTCCCATCGACTTTCCCTCGAATAGCATCTTCGCAGAAAGAGTGGCCGGCAAAAAGATCATAGCTTTTTTTGTTGATAGTTTTGTCTGAACTAAAGGTTTTTAGAGAAAACAGGCTGCTCAGGGTGAGGTTGTTGTCCCGCATGTAATTCGCGGCAAACAGCGTGGCAATAATGCTCAGTGAAATTACTAAGATGGCAATGAGTGTCATCATTAAAGCTTTAGGGAGTTTTGCCAGCATATTGTACCCGTTGAATAGCTATGAGCCTTGAAGGCTGACAGTTTGCTCTATCGTTAAAGGTTTTACAAATACGGCTTGTGATATTGAGCGGATGATTACAGAGATGTTTATTGGAATTGAGATTGAATGTTAAAGCCAAAAGTTAAGCAGGAGATTCAGGGGGCCTACACCCGCTTCCTAGACAGCAAGGGTTTAAAGGCTCGCTACGGTCAGAAGTTGATGATTGCGGAAGTTGCGCGAACTTTGGGCGGCATTGAACTCGACGACGAAGAAAAACGCAGCTCAGAAGGGCATGTTTGTGTTGTTGAGGCGGGCACCGGCACGGGAAAAACGGTGGCTTATTTATTGGCCGCGTTGCCCATTGCCAAAGCTCTAGGAAAAAAATTAGTTGTCTCTACCGCGACTGTTGCCTTGCAAGAGCAAATTGTTCACAAAGATTTGCCAGAGTTAAAGCAGCACAGTGAGTTAAAATTCAATTTCGCTTTGGCCAAGGGCCGAGGCCGCTATCTTTGCTTGTCGAAAATTGATCGTCTACTCATGGAACATGAGAGTTCGGTGAACCCCACTCAGGCTCTCTATGAAGATGAGTTACCTCAGGCTTCGGAGCAGAGCGTTAAAATTTACCAGTCTATGGTAGAAGCGCTTGCGGGAAATAAGTGGGACGGCGATCGAGATAACTGGCCGGAAACGGTGCAGCAAGAAGATTGGAGCCGTGTTACTACTGACCATAGACAGTGCACGGGTCGTCGATGTTCAAATGTATCGGCCTGCAGCTTTTTAAAATCGAGAGACTCTCTTGGCAGCGTAGACTGTATTGTGGCTAACCACGATTTAGTGCTGGCCGACTTGGCCTTGGGCGGGGGTGCAATCTTGCCCGACCCAGCCGAAACGATTTATATTTTTGATGAAGGCCATCATCTTCCTGATAAAGCACTTAACCATTTTGCCCACCACAGTCGAGTTCAGAGTACAACAAAGTGGCTGGATCAGTGCAACAAACAGCTGGGTATTGTCTTGGGTCAAATCAGTGGCGCGGGGAATGTAGACCACTTTGGGGAGCAGCTGCCTGCGGCGTTGATGGAGTGCAAGCGACATCAAGACTTGGTGTGGCCCTTGTTGCAAGACTTAGCCGACGACATTAAGCCTGACGAAAGAACCTTGCGGTATCGCTTCGAACAAGGCGTTGTTCCCGATAATATTCAACTACTGGCTGTTGAGTTGGCTCGAAATTTTGATCGCCTATCTGATCTACTCGACAAAATGGGGCGAGAATTGAGTGAGTCAATGGATGACAGCTTTTGTAAAGTGCCCAAAGTGGATTTGGAGACAAACTATACATTGCTTGGAAGTTGGCAAGCCAGAGCGGCCGCTAATCAATCTTTGTGGGCCAGTTATGCGAGCCCAGACAAAAGTGAATATGTGCCCACGGCACGCTGGTTCACCGTGGTAGAAAGCAGTGGTTATTTAGATTTTGAGGTGTGCAGCAGCCCAATTTTGGCGGCTGGAACACTGCGTAATAGTTTGTGGGAGAATTGCTTTGGTGCAGTAGTGACTTCGGCTACGCTCACCGCATTGGGTCGCTTTGATCGCTATCAAATGCGCGCAGGCACGCCAAGCGATAGCCACTATCAAGTGGTACCTAGTCCCTTTGATTTTTCGGCCGCTGAACTGAATGTGCCGGTTGAAGCCGTTGACGCCAATGAGGCTCAAGCGCACTCTATGGCTTTGATCAAGCATATCCCTGTAATGATCGACAAAAGCAAAGGTTCTTTGGTGTTATTTTCATCGCGCCGACAAATGGAGGAAGTCAATGAGTCTCTGCCCGTCAGTTGGCAGGATTTAATTTTGGTTCAAGGTGATCGCTCAAAGCAGGAAATACTCGTGCAGCATAAGAAGCGCATCGATGAGGGCAAGGGCAGCATTATTTTTGGTCTGGCGAGTTTTGCCGAAGGGGTGGATCTGCCCGGTGAATATTGCACTCATGTGGTGATTGCAAAAATTCCTTTTGCCGTTCCAGACGATCCTGTAGAAGCGGCACTGGCCGAGTGGATTGAAGCGCGCGGAGGTAACCCCTTTATGGAAATTAGTGTGCCTGATGCGGCCTTAAAATTAGTACAGGCCTGCGGTCGATTACTGCGTTCTGAATCAGATCGAGGCACCATCACCTTGTTTGATCGCCGGATGATTAGCCGTCGTTATGGCAAGGCGATTTTAAATTCGCTGCCGCCCTTTACTCGTAATATCGCTTCAAGATGATGACCGCTAGAACACTTAAAGTAGCCTCGGTGTTAATTGACATAGAGGGCGAGTTAAGACGGTTGTACCTGTGGGAGTGCGAGACTCCCACTCCGCAAGCCATGGCAAGTACTGAGCCTTTTTGTATTGATACGATGAGCTTTCCTCAGTGGGTGCAGCACATATTTTTGCCGCGAATGAGTCGCCTGCTAGAAGCTTCAGAAGCGCTGCCGAAACGCTGTGGTATTGAACCTATGGCAGCAGAGTATTTCAAAAATCAAACGATCGATGGTGAGGGCTTGATTCGAGCTTTTCGAACTATAGACGAGATACTGAGCTAGTCGAGTATTTCGCCTGCGCATATTTAGACATAACCAAAGCCCTCAAAAGCCCTGTTTCTAATAGCAGAAAGTCAGTTGAATTAGGGGGTACATCTGGATAATGTGTTCATAGGGTATTCGAATGAGGCAAAGCTATGGCAAATAATCTGGGCGTTAGCAGTTCCTCCAGCTACATTAATAGCGCGCAAAGTAGTGCTGCACGCGCAAGCGAACGCATAGCCTCAGGCCTGCGTATTAATCGAGCGGGTGATGATGCCGCGGGTTTGGCCATCAGTAATCGCCTAGTATCCTCTATCACAGAATTCTCTCAGTCCATGCGCAATGCCGGCGACGGCATATCTCTTGCGCAAACGGCCAGTGGCGACCTCAGTAGCATGACTGAAAATTTGCAACGCCTGAGAGAGTTGTCCATCCAAGCCGCCAACGGCATTCTCAACGATAAAGATCGCGAAGCTATCGGCGCCGAAGCTAAGCAGTTGGGGGCTGAAATTGTTCGTATAGCCGAAAACAGCAATTTTAATGGCGTACCGCTTCTCAGCGGTGATAGCAGTGTATCAATCCAAGTCGGTGACTCCGGGCTCGAAATTCAAACAGCCAACTTGCAAGACGAGCTGGTGAATCTGGGCTTGGCCGAATTGGATTTAAGCAGCGCAGCGGGGGCTCAAAGCGCGCTGTCTGTATTGGACGACTTACAGGCCAGAGTGGCGAGTGTAGACACTGAGTTTGGCGCATCGGTGAATCGTCTAGAATCCACCATTAACAATTTGGGTATTAGCCAAGAAAATGCCGAAGCTTCTCGCTCACGGATACAAGATGCGGATATTGCTCGCGAAGTCTCAGTCTTGGCCCGCAGCCTAATTTTGCAAGAGGCCGGCATTGCTTTGCAGGCGCAGGCGAATAATGATCGCTCGCTGGTGTTAAAATTATTGGGCTAAGACCTTCCTCTCAACTCTGTTCTTCAGGAACAGCGCGCTTTCCATTCCCCTATTGTTTCATCTACACTAGGCCATAATGACAAGACCGGCTATTTGGCTGGTAGCTTCTAGTGGAAAAGGGAAACGGATACCAATGCGACAAATTGACCTGGTGAGAATCTACGCAACCAAGACCTGCCTGGTGGTGGATGATATGTCGGAAATCAGAGGTTCTATTTCGCGTATGTTGAAAACCTTTGGCGTTCTGCACGTAGACACAGTGGCTACGGGTGATGATGCCATTGAAATCTGCCAGCAAAAGCATTTTGATATTGTGTTGTGTGATTATAACCTGGGGCCTGGTAAAGATGGTCAGCAGGTGCTGGAGGAATTGCGCCATCGCAATCAACTCAACAATACCAGCATGTTTATTATGATTACTGCCGAGTCGGCACGTGACATGGTTCTGGGTGCTCTGGAATATCAACCTGACGATTATGTCACCAAACCGATCACGCAAAATTCCCTACGCACTCGCTTAGACCGTGCCTTAATTCGCCACCAAGAACTCTACAATATTAAGGAATCCATTGACCGCAAAGACTACGAGGCGGCAATCGGGCAGTGCGGTGAAAAATTAGACGGCGACACCAACTACCGCTCGGCCTGTTTGCAAATTCAAGCGGAAATGTACTTACGCACCTTCAATCACTCAGCGGCCAAAGACATTTATGAAAATGTGATTGAGGAGCGCCCTTTAATGTGGGCCAAGTTGGGTATGGGCAAGGCACAATTGGCGGAAAAAGATTACAACGATGCCGAGGGTACGTTTAAAGAAATTATTGGTATAGATCGCCGTTTTGTTGAAGCCCACGACCTGCTGGCCAGTTCCTACTTAGCTCGTGATGAGCAGGTGAAAGCGCAAAAGGCTATGGAAGAGGCCGTGGACGTGTCTCCTAAGTCGGTTTTGCGGCAGCGCCGCTTGTCGAATCTAGCGGAAAAAAACCAAGATATGGATATTGCACTCAAAGCCAGTCGCAAAACCATCAAACTAGGTCAAAACTCTTGTTTTGAATCCCCAGAGGATTACCTTCACCTCACACGTCAGTTGGCTGATGCCAGTAAAGACGATGAAACGATTCGCGGTAAAGAATACGCTAAGGAAGCATTTGATGTGCTGCGGCGGCTTGAGAAGAAAACTTATTGTGACAGCACTGCCAAGCTACAATCGAAGTCTCTGAAGTCTCGAGTATCAGCCGGTCAGCATAAAGATGCCGAAGCTGAGAGATGGATGGCGGAAGCCCGTTCGGCCTATGAAGACCTTGAGCATAACCTGAGTCCTGAGGCGAGCATCGACTTTGCTGAATCTCTGATTAGTAGCGGGGACAAAGATGCCGCCAATTCCATTCTAAAGCGCGTGGCTAAAGAAAATCCTGACAATGAGCGAGTGACGGAAAAGGTTGACGCCATATCCGATGGGCCTATCTCGGCCAAGGGCCGCCAGAAGGTGGCGGACTGGACGAAAAAGGGTATTGCTCACTATGAAGCTAAGCAGTACCCAGACGCTGTTATGGTATTTACTAATTCGCTGGATTTATTCCCCAAGCACATAGGTTTAAATCTTAACTTAGTACAGGCAATTTTGGCGGATACCAAGAAAAATGGCGTGCAGGAAGACTATAAGCAGCTCAGTGAAACAGCCTTAGAAAACATAGGTAGTTTGGAGGCGGCAGACCCACAGTATGCACGTTTCGAGTTTTTGAAGAAGCAGGTGGGCAAACAGTTTTCTTAGCTGAACGCTAGTCCTCAACCCAGTGCCAGCGCAAGGGCTGGCCAAAATCATCTAATATCAGCGTTTTCCGTGGTTTTCGAGGGCGGGCTTGGGGGGGCGGCTTTCCCTTGTTACCTCTACGGGCTTCAATGGCAGACACTACATCAACCACCGGGGTTCTCTCCACTTTTGGACCTTCGAAACTGACAGGGATTGGGGGGCTGGTGGTCACCTCGCGACCACTATCCCCCATCGCAAAGTTTTCCACTTCACCACCCGAGTGCAGGAACTCTAACATTTGTTGTTCGAGTTCCCGACGAGCTTGAGCTTTTGTCTTTAGTGGTTTCATGGGTAGATAGTGTGTTTTAGGTTTCACCAAGCTTGGCGGCAATGCTCTGCATTAGGGCAATGGTCTGTTTCTTGGAATTATCGCCATCTTCCGTAAAGTGATAATTCGACGACAGTTTTACAACCACCAAATTTTGCTCAGGGTGGACGTAAATATATTGATTGTAGATGCCGGCCGCGAAGAAATCACCCTGTGGTTGCTCTGGTATCCACCACTGAAACCCGTACCCAAAAGTGCTGCTGGAGTTGGGGTTGTCGCCGGGCTGCACGTGCTGGCCCTCTGGTGTCACACTGCGTTGAACCCAGTCGGCAGGCACTACCTGTTCGCCATTCCAGTTGCCCTTGTTTAGGTATAAGCGTCCTAGGCGAGCGTAGTCTCTGAGTGTAATGTTTAAGCCGCCCAGAGCCATTTCTACATCGTTGTCGTCTGTTATCCAATAAGCATCGTGTTCACTGCCAATTTTATTCCACAATTTCTCCTGCATGTACTGCGAGAGTGAGGTTTCGGTGGCACGGCTGAGAACCATGCCAATTACATGGGTGTCGACACTGACATAGTGGTTAAAAGTGCCGGGTTCTCTAGCTCTTTTCAAACTTGCCGCAAATTCGTCGAAGGAACCTCCAAGAGCCACGGTGCGACCAAAGCGATTGATGTCGGAAAAGAAGTCAGCGTAATCTTCATTGAACTCAACGCCGGAAGACATCTGTAAAACATTCTTAAGGGTGACACCTTCGTAACCCGTGCCCATTAGCTCTGGTGCATAGTCTGTAACAAGGTCGTCAATACTCTTGATATGGCCTTCCTCTAGGGCTATGCCGATGAGAGCAGATACCACAGATTTCGCCATCGACCAAGAGATGTGCTGGGTTTCTGCACTGTGCCCCAAGCTGTACTCTTCCAGTAGAACCTGATCATTTTGAATGACAATGAGGCCATTGGTAATGGTGTTGCTAAGAAAATCTCGGGTGGTGAACGATTCGCCTTCGTAGGCGAAATTTTTAGGTAAAGAAAACGCTTTGGGCGCTTGTTCAAATTGAAATGGAGCGCCGCTCTTGTGAATGGTTGTTGCCCTAAATACGTCTTTCATACTGCGAAAATTCTCGACGATGAAAGGCTTTTCAAACAGCACAATTGTCTGCGCCAAACGGCTGAGAGTGCCCCAATAGACAAAAAGCAAAATTGCCAAAACAGTTATTGAGCCATGCATGAGTGCTTTTTTAGCGCGAGATGAGGTGCGAGCCGTCATAAGTGTTCCTTTGATGAATGGTGCTAATGAGTGCGGACGCAGGATCAGCGCTCAGTTGCCGGTTGCTAGATACTGACTGAATTCTAGAGGTAAACGCACAAAACTAATACTCAATTCTCAATAGACCCGAGTCATTGTCTTATAATCAGCGAATTGCTTGGCTTAGGAGAGTTTCGGCGCGCTTGCACGCAGAGAGGGTAAAGCTGTATGGATTATTGAGCAGAAGAGGGCTGCTCCATGCTGAATCTCAGCGATTGAAGCAGCTTTTGAGGGCCAGCCGGAAGCGACTCCGGCTAGCCAAGCTGTTTTAGATAATCACCACGCCTGGAATCGGAAAACCATTAAACTCACTGGCACAGGCGCTGGAATAGGCACCGGCATTTTTTATGTAGAGAAAATCATGCTCGTCAATGTCGCAAGGCAAGGCCTGGCTTTCTACGCACACGTCGATTGAGTCACAAGTGGGGCCTGCTACTGTGGTTGAAACGAGATCACCCGTTTTGTCTGTCAGCATTTGGTAGCCAAGACCGTCTTTAAGCTCAATCAAGCCACCGTAAAATCCAGCGTCAATATAGAGCCAAGGTTTACCTTCACGGAAGGTTTTTCCCACAACTTGAGACACGAAATAACCCGCGTCGGCCACCATAAAGCGGCCGGGCTCTGCAATTATTTCTACAGAGTCTGGGAAGGCTGCAAGCTCATGATTAATAACAGCGCCAATCTCATTGATACTGGGAACAGGCTCGCCCAGTTCAACAGGGTAGCCACCCCCTAGGTTCAATAGTCTGGGTTTTAAGCCCGCGGCGATCATCTGATCAAAGACCTTGCGAGCTGCCTGAATGCCCACGCGCCAATTATTAACATTTGTGCACTGGGAGCCAACGTGGAAGGTAACGCCAGCCAGATCGGCTTGTCGTTCGGCCGCAAGCTTAACAATACAGTCGATGTCTTTGCTGTGGGCGCCGAATTTACTCGACAGAGCGTAGCCCGAGCCTTCATTGGTGGTGTAAATGCGTAAATACAGCTTTGCGTCTGGTTTTACCGCTATAACTTTTTCCAGTTCTTCAGCGGAGTCAATAACATACCACTCAATGCCCATATCAGCGGCATGTTGTAGGTAGCGTCGAGATTTAACAGGATTGCTGTAAAAAATATCCTTGGCGGCAATATCCATACTCAGCAATGCGTCTAGCTCAGTTTTAGACGCTATTTCGAATTTCACGCCTTCATCGTTGAGGCAGGACAAGACTCGATTGTCAGGGTTGGATTTCACCGCGAAATGGGGCTGTACGCGAGGCATAGCGGCCATAAAGCGACTGGCGTTATGGCGAAGAATATCAGTGTCGACCAATAAAAACGGGTCCTCGTAACCCTTGAGCTCGAGGTGCTTATGAACATTGTTAAGATCAAACTGTGGAGCGCGAGATTCTGTCAGCATCGCTATACCCTTTATATCGCATCGTAGAGGCTGGCCTGTATTGCTCATTCGGCCGGAACTGAAGGTATTTTAGGCTAAGGCCTGATCAAATTGAATGACTAGACTGAATATTTTGACAATTTATATTGAACATATAGATTAGTTAAGTGTACAATTTGCGCAGTTGGGAATGTGCTGAATTCTTCGAGGGAGGGTTTAGTGCGTTTACTTTCACACAAAAGTGCTGGGAAATCTAGACCTACTGTACATATTGATAATTAAAGAATCGTTTAAAATTGTCATAATAATAAATGGAGTTACCCATAATGGACGACCTTGATCGGCAGTTGCTTGATTTACTTATTGAAAACAGTCGGCAGAGCGTGACTGACCTTGCCAAGCACCTGGGTGTTACCCGCGCGACCGTGCAAGAGCATATGCGGCGCTTGGAAAAGAATAGCGTAATACAAGCCTACACCGTTCGCCTTCACCCTGAGCACCTTAAGCGTCAGGTATCCGCAAACGTGTTAATAGCCGTTGACCAAAAACAGTCTGTGCATGTTGTTCGTCAACTAGAACAACTCAGCTCAGTGCGTTCCTTACATTCATTGAGCGGGGAGTTTGATTTAGCCGCCATTGTTCAGGAGGAAACCACTGAAGCACTTGATCGAGACATTGACGCTATGGCGCTTATAGATGGCGTTCAAAGAACCCAGACGTCTATTATATTAAGCAAAAAATTTGAACGCTAACCAACGGCCATTACCCCATTTTGGCGATAATATTGAGCAAGAGAATCATCATGAGTGAAAATATCGTTGTAAGTACCTTTGGCCAAACTCGGCACATTCAAATGAACCGCCCTGAACGCAAAAACGCCATTAGCGTGGCGATGTACAGTGCGATGGCAGACGCCGTAAATGAAGCCGCCGCGAACCCAGAAGTTAGGAGCCTGCTCATCAGTGGTGCTGGCGGCAGCTTTAGTTCGGGCAATGATTTACAAGATTTCATGAACAACCCTCCGCGAGACCCTAAAGCGAGTCCTGTAGCCATGTTCATGGAGGCATTGCTGGCCTGTCCTAAGCCCCTTGTTGCAGCTGTTGACGGGGTTGCCGTAGGTATAGGCACTACGATGCTGTTACATTGTGACTTGGTTTACGCAAGTGATGTCTCAAAATTCAAGATGCCCTTTGCGTCCCTAGGTTTGTGCCCAGAATTTGGTTCCAGCTATTTGTTACCGAGAATGATGGGGCACCAGCAGGCGGCTGATTTACTGCTATTTGGCGAAGTTTTTGCGCCGGAAAAGGCTCAGGCGTGCGGTTTCGTGAACGAGGTCTTGAGGAGTGAAGAATTAATGGCACGGGCAATGTCTCGCTGTGAAGACTTGAATGCCCTGCCAGCCTCGTCGTTGCGGGCTACAAAGCAGTTAATGAGAGGTGACCTGCACGAGGAAGTTATTAGTGCAATGGAAAAAGAAAAGGCCTTGTTTGACCTCGGGCTAAAATCCGCTGAATTCTCTGAAGCGGGCACGGCGTTTTTCGAGGGTAGAAAACCCGATTTTTCCAAGTTCAATTAGTAGGTAATAGTCCCTTCCAGGTGATTAATGTGCCCATCTGCCTGATGCAGAGGGTATGATACGCTAAATCGTCTATCCCAAGACCCATGATGGCAGCGCTGAAAAATGCGTTGTCTTCATGGGCGTCGTTTGTCCTTCTGTGCATTATTCCTATCTTGCCTGACTGTTTTTGGGGCTGTTTCCCTCCAATTTTTTAAAATATCGAATTTGCTGAGGCTAGCTTGCAATATACTGCTAGGCTTGAGGGTATATGCGGGCTGTAGAGTCGTGTGAAAGGGCACTTTCCTTAACCTTGAATAACAATTCGATGGTAAGCCCGAAAATTACCGAGCGATCATTCAATTAAATTAACAAAATAGTTGAATATTTATTCAAAGAAAGGCATTGTCCGTATAGATCATTTTTGTGATCTACATAAAAACAATCTGATCAATTACTTGCAGAGGCCAATAGAGCAACCAAGATAAGGTGGCCAGGCCAGTAGACCGGTGGAATTGAAAGATTCAACTAGTGTAAATTCCCACAGAAAAAAGAGGGCAAGCATGTCAAAATCATCCCAAGTATTTTCCAAAACCCTGATCGCTACGGCCGTTGGTCTCAGCGCCCTACAATCAGTTCAAGTGTATTCACAAGACTTCCAAATTGAAGAGATCACCGTAACTGCGCAAATGCGTGAGCAATCACTGCAAGACGTGCCAATGTCCGTGAACGCATTCAGTGAAGACTTCATGGACCGTGCCGGTATTGACGATGTACGCGGCCTAGTTGTTATGACTCCAGGTTTTAATGGGGCCACTGAAGACAGCTTTACCGACGCGATGGCTATGCGTGGCATCAGCACCAACGACTTTGGTGTAGGTGGCGACCCTTCTGTCGCGGTGTTTGTTGATGGTGTCTGGGCGGGTCGAACGGGTGGTGTGCAAACATCATTTTTTGATATGGAGCGCGCCGAAGTAGTCAAAGGGCCGCAAGGTACACTGTTTGGCCGTAACGCTATTGCGGGCGCCGTCAGCATCATAACCAAAAAGGCGGTTAACGAAACCGAAGGAAAAATTGGTCTTGGCCTAGGTGAAAATAACCTGTACGAGCTGAGTGGTACCTACAATGTCCCACTGAGTGAAAACTTGTATTTTCGGGGTAGCGTACTGACCACCGAAGACGATGGCTGGTTGAAGAACCTGCAGGGTGGAGATGATTACGGATTCCACGAGCGCTCTTCCATTCGTACATCGTTCCGTTATGAAGGCGATACGGTTGAGGCAAACGTAGTTTTACAGTACGAAGATCGTGAGCAGAATGCCTCGGTGTACTGGGATCCTGAAGCGGGCCTAGCGAAGGACGAAGTGAACTCTGAACTCTTGGGTCGTGAGTCAATTGATGAGTCAGAAATATTTAATGTTTCCGCGCAGTTTGATGTAGAAATCAGTGAAACATTGTCTTTGACCTCTATCACGGGCTACAAAACATTTAATTTCCATTACTTAGAAGACTATGACGCAAGCCCTCTTCGTGTAGACAACTACATGCAAGACAACGCGGTAGATTATTTTAGCCAGGATATCCGCTTAAACTTCACCAGTGAAAATCTAGTGTGGTTCCTGGGTGTTAGTGCTTACAAAGAAGAAATCGATGCTGAGTTTGGCGCTTTTGCTGACGAAAATGATTACTGTGCTGCCATCAGTTTAACCGACGCAGACGATTTTGAAGGCCCTGCGGCGAACTGTGCTGACGATAATTGGCAGGTGTACTTCCAAGGCTATGACGATGTCTCAGAAGTGACTCAAGAAGATCGTGATGATGCCACAGCCTCGGCGCTTGCCAACAAAAACGAAGCGAGCTTTAACCAAGTAGAGAGTGATGGTTGGGCGGTTTTTGCTGACTTCACCTACACCGTGTCTGAATCTTTAGATTTGATGTATGGCGTTCGTTACACCGAAGACAGCAAGCGAATGGACACGTCCATCCCCTATGCGGGAGGTTATTTGGGTAATGATTTCAATACCGGTTTTTACACCGACGGTTATATTTCCAATAGTGATACATGGTCAGAGATAACTCATCGCTTGGCCTTCAACTACCAAATCAATGATGAAGTGTCTGTTTACGGTAATTATGGTCAGGGTTATAAGGCCGGTGGTTTCGCTACTTTTGGCATCGACTTTCCAGACGGAGTTGACGGTGCAGAGTGGTTGGACGAGAACTACGGTGACGTGATTCCCGACGGCGCCAAGCCCACCCAGTTTGACCCCGAGTATGTGGACAGTTATGAGCTGGGTATTAAAACCAAAATGCTCGAGAATACCTTGCAAATGAATGCGTCTCTGTATTACTACGAGTACTCTGATCTGCAGTTTGTGTATTTTGACAACGGCTCAAGTTTGGTCGATAACCTAGGTGAGGCCAGTGGCACAGGTGCGGAATTTGATATTCGCTATTTGCCCAATGAACACTGGGACTTGTTTTTCACTCTGTCTCTGCAAGATACCGAAATTACAGACGATTCTGATGTGGCGGGCGTTGCCTGCGCTGAAAGCGGCTGTGCCGGTAATGCTTTACCGTTCGCACCAGAAGTTAATACCGCGTTCTTAGCGACCTATCGCTTGCCCATGAGCAATGGTGAAACCTTTTTCACTATGGAGCATTTTTACCAGGACAAGCAATTCAGTGATCTTGATGCGATCGAAAACATCTCTCAAGAGGCTTACGACGTAATGAACCTGCGTGCAGGTTATGAAAGTGCGGATGACTGGAGTGTAACGCTGTGGGTTGAGAATGTATTCAGTGAAGAGTACTTCGAGCGTGGTTGGGCTAATGCTGATGTCGACGGCACTTACGGTTACGGTTTGGTCAATGCCCAGACATGGCCATCAAAGCCTCGTACTATTGGTGTTAACTTTGACATGAGTTTCTAAGCGTCGAAGGCAACATTCTCCAAAAAAAGGCCAGTAGAAATACTGGCCTTTTTTTATGCTGAGTTGATTACATCTTTTCAAAAAGTGCGGCAATGCCCTGACCGCCGCCAATACACATGGTAACCACCGCGTAGCGGCCGCCTGTGCGTTGAAGTTCATACAGGGCCTTCACAGTAATAATTGAACCCGTGGCGCCAATAGGGTGACCTAAGGATATTCCAGAACCATTAGGGTTCACTTTCTCGGCGGGTAAACCTAAGTCTTTCACAACGGCCAAAGCCTGAGCGGCAAAAGCTTCGTTCACTTCCCAAACATCAATGTCGGCAACCGTTAGTTGGTTTTTCGCAAGCAAAGTCTTAACCGCAGGTACAGGGCCAATGCCCATATACTTCGGTTCAACACCCGCGAAAGAGTAACCCACCATGCGAGCTAGAGGCTTCAAACCTTTGGCCTCGGCAGCACTTCTTTCCATTAATACCAGAGCGGCAGCGGCATCATTGAGGCCAGATGCATTGGCGGCCGTTACCGTGCCATCCTTTTTAAACACTGGGCGCAGTTTTGCGAAACCTTCTGCTGTGGCATCGAAGCGAACGTGTTCGTCTTGATCAAAAACGCTGACACCTTTGCGGGTTTTTAGCTCAATCGGCAAAATTTGTTCGGCAAAGCGATTTTCCTTAATAGCTCGTTCGGCGCGGTTATGGCTTTCGGCGGCAAGTTGATCTTGCGCTTCACGGCTTATGTCCCACTTCTCAGCAATGTTCTCGGCCGTGATACCCATATGGGTGTCGTCAACGGGGCAGGTAAGCGCGCCTGTCATGGCGTCTACCATCTCGGCGTCACCCATGCGGGCGCCGAAGCGTGCAGTGGGCAGCCAGTAGGGCACACGGCTCATAGATTCAGCACCACCGGCGACGGCGGCGTCACAATCGCCCAGCAAAATCAATTGTGCGGCTGAGACAATGGATTGCAGGCCGGAACCACAAAGACGATTGACCGTTAGAGCTGGGGTGCTTACAGGTAGGCCGCCTTTTAGTCCTGCCGCCCGACTCATATACATGTCCTTGCGGTCGGAGTGGGTGACATTGCCAATGACGCAGTGGCCGATATCTTCTGGAGAAACACCGGCACGCTGCACGGCTTCTGTTATCACCTGACCGGCTAAATCAGTCGGTGGAATATCTTTCAAACTGCCACCAAAATCGGCAATGGCAGTACGCACGCCGCTTAATACGACTACTTCGCGTTCACTCATGGTTTTCTCCTAGACCAAAAAACGGTGATTATACCCAAAATTAAAACAGTTGTTTAAAATTGCATTTCCGGCACATGCTCCGGCACAACGAGTTCGCCCGCCGTGAGTTTAATAATCTCTTCAACACTAACCCCAGGTGCCCGCTCTTTTAGCCAGAATTTACCGTCGGCTATTTCAATGTAGGCGAGATCAGTCACAACCTTTTTTATGCACGCGGCACCGGTTAGCGGCAGAGAGCAGGAGGCCAGTAACTTAGATTCGCCGTGCTTGCTAGCGTGAGTCATGGTCACAATGATGTTGTCAGCGCCCGCCACCAAATCCATGGCGCCGCCCATGCCTTTAATCAATTTTCCTGGAATCATCCAGGAAGCGATGTTACCCGACACATCTACTTCAAAAGCGCCGAGTACCGTTAGGTCTACATGACCACCGCGGATCATGGCAAAAGACTCCGCTGAAGAAAATATAGAAGCCCCTTCAATGGCGGTCACCGTTTGTTTACCGGCGTTGATCATGTCGGCGTCAATTTCTTCATCGGTGGGGAAGGGCCCCATGCCGAGTAGGCCATTTTCTGATTGCAGCATAACTTCCATGCTGTCAGGTACGTAGTTCGCCACGAGAGTGGGTATGCCGATACCAAGATTGACATAAAAACCGTCTTCTAGTTCTTGTGCAACACGTTGAGCGAGTTGTTCACGGGTCAGTGCCATGATTTTTTTCTCCTTAAGCCGTGCGCACAGTGCGCTGTTCAATACGTTTCTCGAAGCTGCCCAAAATGACGCGGTCAACATAAATACCAGGGGTGTGTATTTGGCTGGGTTCCAGCTCCCCGGGTTCCACAATTTCCTCAACTTCTACCACGGTAATTTTGCCCGCGGTAGCCGCCAATGGGTTGAAATTCTGTGCGGTATGGCGGTAAACCAAATTGCCATAGCGGTCCGCTTTCCAAGCTTTTACGATGGCAAAATCACCTTTGATCGACTCTTCCATAATGTAAGAACGGCCGTTAAATTCACGAACTTCTTTACCGTCCCCCACGGGAGTACCAAAGCCAGTGGCGGTGTAGAAAGCGGGAATTCCCGCGCCGCCGGCACGCATTTTTTCTGCTAGGGTGCCTTGAGGTGTAAGCTCAACTTCGAGCTCGCCGGAAAGCAGTTGCTCTTCAAAGAGCTTGTTTTCGCCTACGTAGGAGGCCACCATCTTTTGGATTTGGCGATCTTCGAGCAGTATGCCCAAACCAAAACCGTCGATGCCACAGTTGTTCGAGACAACGGTTAAACCCTTGGTGCCCATAGTTTTAATCTGTGCTATTAAATTTTCCGGAATGCCGCAGAGGCCAAAGCCCCCAGCAATTACAGTCATGTTGTCGCCGAGTCCGGCCATTGCGTCTTCGTAGCTTGTAACGACTTTGTTGAAACCCGCCATAAACCTGCCCCCTGAGTTGGTGTGCTTTAGGTTGCTAAGCATCCTACATGTGTTTATATTTATCAAACTTAATAATTTGATCTATTAATTTGTTTTGTTAATGAATTGATGAGCCTATCGAGTCCCCTGTATGCCCGCTAATATCACATTGAAACAACTCAAAGCCTTTGTCGCTGTTGCCCAGGCCCGTAGCTTTGCGGAAGCCAGTGAGTTGGTTCATTTGTCTCAACCCGCCCTGAGTATAGCGGTCAAAAACCTAGAAGAGAGTGTGGGTGGTCGTTTGCTGGCACGCTCAACTCGGACCTTAGCTCTCACACCAGAGGGCGAGGAATTTTTGCCCGTTGCCCAGCGACTACTGTCAGATTGGGCGGGGGCTTTTGATGATTTGAATAGCCGCTTTTCGCTTCAGCGCGGGCGCTTGGCGCTAGCGGCAATGCCGTCTTTTGCGAGTACTGAATTGCCTGAAGTTCTAAGCTCTTTTCGCGAGAGTTACCCCGCAATTAACGTGACTATTCACGATATTATTGCGGAGGACGTTGTATCCACAGTGCGCAGTGGTCGAGTAGAGTTGGGAGTATCTTTTGATCCTGGTGAAACTGAAGATTTGATATTTGAACCTTTGTTTACAGATAAATTTGTGGCCGCTTTGCCAAATGGGCACCCTCTGTTGAAACAAGATTGTATTGAGTGGAAGTCATTGACGGAGGATGCGTTTATCGCTTTGCAGCGCCCCTCCAGTATTCGTGAGTTGGTGGACACTTCCTTGGCGGATCGAGGCATTTTTTTGTCCATTGAGTTTGAGGCCAATCAATTGATTACCATCGGCCGAATGGTGGCTTCAGGCTTGGGCGTGAGTGCCGTACCTAGTTTGATTGAGTCGCAAATGCAGGCCTTAGGCGTGGAGTGCCGCCCTTTGCTAGAGCCGGGCTTGAGTCGTAGAGTTGGAGTTGTGATGCGGCGACGTTACCCATTGTCACGGCAAGCAGAGGCTTTGCTTGAGCAGCTGAGAAAAACCTATTCAGGCGCGTAAAAACTGCATTTTGGGGCGGCGCTTAGGTTAGAATTGGCCCACCTATAGGGCTATAAATGCTGATGTTATTCCATGAGGGACTCTGGCATGCTAATCGCCAATTTTTGGCAACCTGTAATTTAGTTTATAAATAGCTATTATCAATCTGTGTTAAACACAATATTACTTATGTATTAACCACTGGGCACTCGCCCTACTAGAGGAAAATTTGCATGCTTAAGCTTAAGAATCCCGCGTTACTGCGTTCGCAATCGTACATAAATGGCGAATGGGTCGACGCTGACAATGGTGCTACGGTGGATGTACTGAACCCTCATAACGGTGAAGTGGTAGCTACCATCGCGAGTCTTGGCGCTGTAGAAACACGTCGTGCGATTGAGGCAGCCGAGAAAGCAATGCCTTCGTGGCGAGCTCGTCCCGTTAAAGAACGCGCAAATATCCTGCGTACTTGGTTTAACTTGGTGATGGACAATATAGATGATTTGGCGAAAATTCTGACCTTGGAGCAAGGTAAGCCTATTGCTGAATCTAAAGGTGAAATTGCTTACGGCGCGAATTATATTGAGTGGTTTGCGGAAGAAGGTAAGCGTATTTATGGCGATGTGATTGCCCCGCCTGCAGACGATAAGCGCATTGTTGTCATTAAGCAGCCTATCGGGGTGGTGGCGTCTATCACGCCTTGGAATTTCCCGAATGCAATGATTACTCGTAAAGCGGCCCCTGCACTGGCGGCGGGTTGTACGTTTGTGGGCAAGCCTGCCACGGAAACCCCACTGTCTGCGCTGGCGCTTGCGGTGCTTGCGGAGGAAGCCGGGATTCCAGCCGGAGTCTTTAATATGGTAGCCGGTAAGAGTTCACGCGAAATCGGCGGTGAAATGACCTCGAACCCAATTGTTCGCAAGCTGACGTTTACGGGTTCAACGCCTGTGGGTAAAGTGCTGATGGAGCAGTGTGCGGGCACGGTGAAGAAAACGTCTATGGAGTTGGGTGGTAATGCCCCGTTTATCGTTTTTGAAGATGCGGATTTGGACGCGGCGGTACAGGGCGCTTTGGTCTCTAAATATCGCAACGCAGGGCAAACGTGCGTGTGTTCAAACCGAATGTTGGTGCAAGAGTCTATTTATGATGCGTTTGCGGAAAAGCTGGCCGCGGCGGTGAATCAGTTGCAAATGGGCGCGGGCACGGACGACGGCGTAACCATGGGGCCTTTGATTAACGCGGGCGCGGCAAATGATGTCGACGCTTTGGTGCAAGACGCGCTGGGTAAGGGTGCAGTAGCTTTGGCTGGCGGTAAAATTTCGGAGTTGGGGGAGTGTTATTTTGAGCCAACTATTCTGACGGATGTTGATCCTTCTATGCGTGTGTTTAAGGAGGAAATTTTTGGTCCTGTAGCGCCTTTGTTTAAGTTTAAGACGGAGGCGGAGGCCATCGCGATGGCTAACGATACGGAGTTTGGTTTGGCGGCGTATTTTTACGCGCGTGACATCGGTCGTATTTGGCGCGTGGGCGAGGCTTTGGAGTACGGGATTGTGGGCATCAATGAGGGGATCATTTCGAATGAGATGGCGCCGTTTGGGGGTGTTAAGGAATCGGGCTCGGGGCGTGAGGGGTCTAAGTATGGAATTGAGGATTATGTTGAGATTAAGTATATGTGTATGGGGGGGCTTGATCACTAGTCGATTGTTTTCTTGATCTAGTTGATTGGTTCCTTAATATGAGCCGAGGGTGGGGTGCGAGTTTTATAGGTCGTATTTCTTCTTCGGCTTTTTTGTGGGTGATTGGGTTTGGTTTGTAACCATAGCCCGGCTCAGCAGTGCCTTGTGGTTCGCGCCCGAACGCACGCTTCCCCCCTCTGACCAAGCCGCTGCGGAACTCGCAAGGAGACGCTCAAACAGTCCTCGCTCAAAGACCTTGGTCAGAGGGGGAAAGCTAAAAACGCGTTCTGAATGGGCGCGAACCACAAGGCACTGCTGAACCTCCTCTCTGATTTCAATTTGCTTTTTTTGAATGGTTATTTGGAAAGTTATTTGGAAAGTTTTCCTGCAAATAACGGTTTCTTTTTTTCTAGTATTTCTAATAAGAATTTTCGGCAGTGTTGCACTCTTGCAGTTTTTCTTAGGTCTACGTGGTTGAGTACCCAGACTGACCAGGTGGAGCTTGGGAGGTCGATGGGGAGGCGGGTGATGCTTTTGTTGTTAAGGCTGTCTGGCAGGTAGCAGGGCATTCGGGCTATGCCAAATCCTGCGTTTACGGCGGCGTACATGCCGCTGAGGTCGTCAACTTGGAGGCTTATGGGGGTGTCGGGGAAGTGCTGTTTTACCCAGTCGGTATTGTGGTCTTCATTTTGCCAGAGGATGAGGCCGGTGGGGTTTTTGGTTTGGGTGGATTTTTTTGTGTAGAGACCGTGTTGGATTGCGCTTACTTTTTTTCCTACTAGGTAGTCGGGTGGCTCTGGGGTGAAGCGAACGGCTATGTCGGCTTCTCGGTTGGAGAGGTTGCGCAAGCCTTGTGTGACGGAGAGTTTGAGTTGAATGCCGGGGTGTTGTTGTTGGAATTGAGCTAGGTCTTCGGCTAGTACGTTCTCAAAGAGGTCGTGGGGCATGGTTAGGTTTACTGGGCCTTCTAGTCTGGCATCTTGGCCGAAGAGGGTGCGGGATATTTGCTGGTTCTGAGCCTCGATGGCTAGGGCTTGTTCGTTGATGGCCCACGCGGCTTCGGTCATTTCATAACCTTCACGCTGACGGTTGAAGAGGCGAACGCCATGTTTGTTTTCAAGGCCCTGTATTCGGCGCGACACGGTGGAGTGGTTAACGCCGAGTGTTTTGGCGGCGCCAGATACGCTGCCGCTTCGCGCAACTGCTAGGAAAAACCGAATATCGTCCCAGTCGTTCATGTTCTTTTGTTCCTGTCTTGGATTTTTCTGTGCATTTTTGCGGGCTAAGTGTGCATTTGTTGTGAATTTATCGATAGCTTAGCGTGTCATATTATGCCTGTCGATTTCTTACAAATGGAGTAGACGGCATGACAACACTTTTAGATCCGATCAGTTTGGGCGGCAAAACCTTAAAAAATCGAGTAATTATGGCGCCTTTGACTCGGGGTCGTGCTGGCGCTGAAGGGGTTCCCAGTGATTTGGTGGCGGAATATTATCGCCAGCGAGCGGGTGCGGGCCTGATTATTGCCGAAGCGACGGCGATCAGTGCTGAGGGGCGGGGATGGATGAATTCTCCCGGTCTATATACGGAAGAGCAGCAGTTGGGGTGGAAGGCAGTGGCCGACGCTGTGCATGGGGAGGGGGGAAGTATATTTGTTCAGTTGTGGCATATGGGCGCAACGGTTCACCCTGATTTTGTAGGGGGAGAGCAGCCGGTCTCGGCGTCTACGGTGGCTCTGTCTGGGCAGTTAACTACACCGTTTGGGCGAGATCGCGCTTTTGTGGCGCCTCGTGCGCTGTCGGTCTCGGAAATTGCGGAGCGTGTGGAAGATTTTGCAAAGGCGGCTCGACGGGCGATTGATGCAGGGCTGGACGGGGTGGAGATTCATGGGGCAAATGGTTTTTTGATCGATCAATTTACTCGCGATAGTACGAATAAGCGCGATGATGAGTACGGTGGCAGTATTGATAATCGCCTGCGCTTCATGATGGAGGTTGTAAAGGCGGTTTCTCTTGAAGTTGGCGCGGATAAGGTGGGGGTTCGCCTGTCACCCACCAATAGTGTTTGGGGGATTTCCGATAGTGAGTACAATCGAACCTTCACACGCGCGGCGGAAAAGCTGAATGAGGCTGGCGTGGCTTATTTACACCTGTTGGAACCTCATCCGGATACTGGCCATGCCATGGCTTCGGATGCCTATCTGACACCGGCAATGCGCGAATGCTTTACCGGTGTGTTTTTAGTGAATGGCGGCTATGACCAGGCGAGTGGCGAAATGGCTGTAAAGCAGGGTTCTGCTGACGCTGTGGTTTATGGTCAGGCATTCATTGCAAATCCTGATTTGCCAGCTCGTTTCAAGGCCGGAGCGCCACTTGCAGAGGCGGATAGCAGTACATTCTACTCTGATGGTGCCTCGGGGTACGTTGATTATCAGCCTTTAGCTGGATAGATTTCTAAGTCTAGCCCGCGCGTTTTCTACGGGGACGAGTGTTTCTCATGAAATCTGGCTGCATCCCGCGTCTTTGGCGGTATTCCAGTGTTTATCTGCTACGCTTAGGAGGCTTAAAAACCACGGCGATGGACCGATCGGGTGAGCCTTCTGACGGAAAATGACACCCACATTGGTGTCATTTGCCATTGATGGCAGAGGGTAATTCGCCGAACCTTCACAGCCTGCGCTAGTGCCCGTTCAGACGGGCCTGTATAAACAGAAACGAGGAAAGACAATGATTTACTCGGGTAAAGCGATTACCGTTCAGATGCAAGACAATGGCATCGCCGAACTGTGCTTCGACCTAGAAGGCGAGTCGGTAAATAAGTTTAATGCACTCACTACTAACGAGTTGCAAGAAGCCACCGCGGCCATAGCCGCATCTAGTGATGTGAAAGGTGTTTTGGTCACCAGTGGCAAAGGCGTGTTTATTGTTGGCGCCGACATCTCTGAGTTTGGCAGTAACTTCACAGCCGAAGCTGATGAGTTGGCGGCCGGCATTCTAAAAACCAACCTTGAAATCTTTAACCGTTTTGAAGATTTGAATGTGCCAACCGTTGCCGCAATTAATGGCATCGCTTTGGGCGGTGGTTTGGAGATGTGCCTGATTTGCGACTACCGGGTTATGTCCACTAAAGCGAAAATTGGTTTGCCAGAAACTAAGCTAGGTATCGTGCCTGGTTTTGGTGGCACCGTGCGCTTGCCTCGCATAATTGGCTCCGACAACGCGGTAGAGTGGATTGCAGCGGGCAAAGATCAGCGTGCTGATAAAGCTCTGGCTGCCGGTGCTGTTGATGCGGTGGTTGAGCCTGAGAAACTAAAAGAAGCGGGTATCGATTTGTTGAACCGCTGTATCGCGGGCGAATTTGATTACAAGGCGAAGCGTCAAGAAAAGCTTGAGCCGCTGTTGTTGAATGATATGGAAGCTATGGTCTCCTTTGAAACCGCTAAGGCTTTTATTGCGGGGCAGGCTGGAAAACATTATCCCGCGCCACTGACGGCTGTAAAGATTATCCAAAAAGCAGCGAAGATGGGTCGTGATGATGCTTTGGCTGAAGAAGCTAAGGGTTTTGCCAAGCTTGCTAAAACTTTGGTTGCAAGAAATTTGGTCGGCTTGTTCATGGGTGACCAAGATGTGGCTAAGTCAGGTAAAACCTGGGCTGCTAAGTCAACCCCTGTGAGCAAGGCCGCGGTATTGGGTGCTGGCATCATGGGGGGCGGTATCGCCTACCAAAGTGCTTCAACAGGCACGCCAATTATGATGAAAGACATTGCTCAAAGTGGTTTGGATTTGGGTTTGTCGGAAGCGTCTAGTTTGCTGGCGAAAAAGGTTGCTCGCGGCCGTATGAAGCCTGCGAAAATGGCCGAAGTACTTACCGCTATTGACGCCACCTTAAGCTACGAAAATTTCGACAGTGTAGACCTAGTGGTTGAAGCGGTTGTTGAAAACCCCAAAGTGAAGCGTGCTGTTTTGGCTGAAGTTGAAGATTCCATTCGCGAAGACGCCATCCTGACTTCAAACACTTCGACCATTTCTATTAATCATTTAGCAGAAGCTTTGAAGCGCCCTGAAAATTTCTGTGGTATGCACTTCTTCAACCCCGTGCACAAAATGCCTTTGGTGGAAGTGATCCGCGGTGAGAAAACCAGCGACGAAGCTATTGCTCGCACTGTTGCTTATGCCTTGGCAATGGGTAAAAAGCCAGTTGTTGTGAACGACTGTCCTGGCTTCTTAGTAAACCGTATTTTGTCCCCTTACATGGGCGCATTTATGGGTCTTGTTAAGCAGGGTGTTGATTTTGTTGCCATAGATAAGGCAATGGAAAAGTTTGGCATGCCCATGGGGCCTGCTTACCTGTGTGACGTTGTTGGTATCGATACGGGCGTTCACGCTGGTGCGGTAATGACAGAAGGTTTCCCTGAGCGTATGGCGCGTGACTTCAAAACTTCTAGTGAAGTATTGTTTGAAGCCGACCGCTACGGTCAGAAAAATGGCAAAGGCTACTATAGCTATGAATTGGACAAGAAAGGTCGTCCAAAGAAAGTGGTTGATGAAGCTGTTTACACAATGTTGGCTCCTGTTTGTGACGAGCGCAAAGAGCTCAGCGCAGAAGAAATTGTTGACTGCTTGATGATTCCTTTGTGTTTAGAAGCTGTGCGTTGTTTGGAAGAAAATATTGCCGCTTCAGCCACTGATATTGATATGTCGTTAATTTACGGTATTGGTTTCCCACCATTCCGCGGTGGTGCATTGCATTACATAGACGACATGGGTGTTGCTGAGTTTGTGGCACGAGCCGATAAATATGCTGATATGGGTCCCTTGTATAAGGCCACCGATCGTCTGCGTGATATGGCAGCCAAAGGCGAAAGCTTTTTCGCGATATAAGACCAAAATTCAGGAGAAAATGAAATGAGTTTGAATCCAAGAGATGCTGTTATTGTCGATTTTGGTCGCACTGCAATGGGTCGCTCCAAGGGCGGTTGTTATCGCAACACTCGCGCCGAAGACATGTCGGCCGATCTGGTAAACGGATTGTTTGCACGCAATAGCAAAGTAGACCCTTCAGAAGTAGAAGACGTAATCTGGGGCTGTGTAAACCAAACCAAAGAACAGGGTTGGAACATTGCTCGCATGATGTCATTGATGACGGTTATACCGCACACAGCTGGCGGTCAAACTGTGAGTCGTTTGTGTGGTTCGTCGATGTCGGCACTGCACACGGCTGCGCAAGCTATTATGAGTAATAACGGCGACGTATTTGTTGTTGGTGGTGTTGAGCATATGGGCCATTTGGCGATGGACCACGGCATTGACCCCAACCCTCGTTTAGCAAAGCACGTGGCAAAAGCCGCGGGTGCTATGGGTATGACGGCCGAAGTATTGGGCATGATGCACGGCATTACCCGTGAGCAGCAAGATGAGTTTGGTGCACGCTCGCATCGTCTCGCCCATGCCGCTACCCAAGAAGGTCGATTTAAAGAAGAAATTATTGCGATCGACGGTCACAACGCTGACGGTTTTAAAGTGAAGATGTTTCAAGACGAAACTATTCGTCCAGAAACTACGGTAGAAGGTCTGGCAAAATTGCGCCCTGCGTTTAACCCCGCGAGTGGCACTGTCACGGCCGGTACTTCTTCTCAGGTAACTGACGGTGCATCGGCCATGATTGTGATGTCAGCTGAGCGCGCTCAGTCTTTGGGCTTGCAGCCTCTGGCAAAAATTCGCTCGATGGCGGTTGCCGGTGTTGATCCTTCAATTATGGGATATGGTCCTGTGCCAGCCACTCAAAAGGCTCTCGCACGTGCGGGCTTAACCATGGATGATATCGACTATCTTGAGTTGAACGAAGCTTTCGCTGCGCAGGCGCTGCCTGTACTGAAAGACCTTGGTTTACTCGATAAAATGGACGAGAAGGTGAACTTGAACGGCGGCGCCATTGCCTTGGGTCACCCTTTTGGTTGTTCGGGCACTCGTATCACCGGTACATTGTTGAACGTCATGCGTCAGCGTGAAGGTGCTCTTGGCGTATCCACCATGTGTGTTGGTTTGGGTCAGGGTATAACAACGGTTATTGAGCGTCTGTAATTATTCATACAGGGTTTAATAGTAAAAAGGCACCTTCGGGTGCCTTTTTTATTGCCTGCGTTTTAGTGCTAGCAACCCTCTATTTCCAGCAGCTCTGAAACGCCTCCAAAACCTTATTTTTCCTCGTGCCTTTTTTCAGCATCATGGCCACTTCAACATCGTAGAAGCGCTTGTTGGGCAGCAGTGCTCTCAGCTCGCCGGCATCGATGCCGGGCTGCGCATAATGGGTAGAGAAAAAACCAATGTAGTGACCGGTTTTCACTAGACTCATTCGCGCTTCATAAATGTAGGCGCTGGCACTGCGATTTAAATCGATCATTGCCTTGCTGGCGGCACCAGAGGTTTGCATTCCGGGATGAATGAATTTGCCCTCGCAAATTGCCTTATTGCTAATGTGTTTATTCTCAAGTGCAAACAGAGGGTGGCTGCGATGGCAGTAGAGTTTATGTCTCTCAGTGTAGAGTGCTGTGTAGTCGATGCTGGAGAGGTCGCGATGCCAAGGTGCAAAGGCTATGTCTGCCCGGCCATCAATTAAAGCCCGTTCAATTTCCGGCAAGGTATTGGTTGCCAAATTAATCTGTACTTCGGGTGCTATGGTTTCGAATGCAGTGATTGCATCGGCAAGTTTGAATTGTGGGTCGGCAACGATCGCGTCACTACAAACAATATTCAATTCGCCTGTCAGCTGCTGGTGTAAGGTGTTTACTTGGCTTCGAAACTGCTCGAGTGAGGCCAAAAGCTGTTCGGCGCACTCATACACAAACTGGCCTTCTTCGGTGAGTGAGAAGCCACTGCGCCCGCGATGACACAGCTTTAGGTTGAGGCGAGCCTCAAGGTCGGCCATATGTGTGCTGATAGTAGAGCGAGCAATGTTAAGTTCGGCCTCGGCGGCGCTAAACCCACCTGAGTCAGCTACGCCTTTGAAAATACGCAACAGTCGAATATCGATATCGTTTATTTTTCGGCGAACGGGCATGTTCCAAATTTTCTCATGTAAGTGTAATTAGGTGTTAATTATTGGGAGTATAGACTGTTTTATACTTGGGGTGTAGCAGCAGTACCTGCGATTTTGGACAGAACTCTGGCATAATGCCCGCTGTTGGAATTCCAGTATTGAGCGAGGTTGGGTGTGTCTAAGAGTATTGTGTTAATCGGTATGCCCGGGGCGGGTAAGAGCACCTTAGGGGTTCTACTGGCGAAAGAAACGGCCAGAGATTTTGTGGATACCGATGTACTTATTCAAGTTCGAGAAGGCAAAACTTTACAAGAAATTCTCAATGAGACCGACTACCTAAATTTACGCCAAATTGAAGAGCAAGCTTTGCTGAGTGTGGACCTCTCTCAGCATGTGATCGCCACCGGCGGCAGTGCCGTATACAGTGAACGGGGTATGCAGCATCTGGCGCAACTTGGGCCGATTGTTTTTCTGGATTGCAGCTTAGCTGAGCTGCGCCGGCGCATTCAAAACTATGAAACACGCGGTATTGCGCGTAGACCTGAACAAAGTTTTGAAGCTCTGTTTGACGAGCGCAATGCCCTATATTGCCGTTATGCAAATTTGGTCATTCATTGCGATGGATTAAGTCAGCAGGAAATTGTAGATCAGATAGTAGGCCAATTGTGAGAGTGTCTGATTTTTTAGAATTGCTATTACTGGCCGCAGTTTGGGGGGCGTCGTTTATTTTTATGCGCGTTGCCGCGCCAGAGTTTGGCCCTGTTCCCCTCATTGGTATTCGAGTGGGGCTTGCCGCACTGGTGCTTTTGCCTGTGTTTGTTATGCGTAAACCGCTGCATTTGTTGTGGCAAAATAAACGACACATCCTTTTCATTGGCGTCTTTAACTCAGCACTACCTTTTTCCTTATTTGCCTATGCAACCTTACATTTGTCTGCCGGTTTTACTGCTGTGATAAATGCCACCGTGTCAATTCTAGGGGCCATCATTGCCTATGTCTGGCTGAAAGAAAGCTTGAGTGTCGCGCGCGTCGCGGGTTTGTTTGTGGGATTTTCTGGGGTGGTCGCACTGGTTGTTAGTGCTGGCACTTTCGATCAGCAATCCACCCAGCTAGCCTTGGCAGCGGGCTTGGGCGCTTCCTTTAGCTATGGTGTCTCGGCCAGCTACACCAAACTTCATATGACCGGGGTTGACTCGCTAACCTTGTCCCTAGGAAGTTTGATTGCGGCTTCTATTGTCCTGTTCCCATTTGTAATTTACCTGTGGCCCCAGCAGCCTCCGTCTTTATTGAGTTGGGGCAACGCCCTAATTTTGGCCTCCATTTGTACCGGTGCTGCCTACATAATGTATTTTCGCTTAATTGCCAATGTGGGCACCTCCAAAGCAATTTCCGTAACCTTACTCATTCCGTTGTTTGGTATGTTTTGGGGCGTGGTGCTGTTGAATGAAGTGGTTACTCTCAATATGGTGCTGGCGGCCATTACTATTATTTTAGGAACGAGCTTGGCTTCAGGGGTATTAAGGCCTAAAGCTATTTTGACTGCTTTCCGAGCGAACAAACTTTAAATTATTTTTAGGAACATAGACGATGAAAGTATTGGCCTTTGCCGCGAGCAACAGTAAAACCTCAATCAATAAACAATTGGCGACCTACGCCGCCAGTCTAGTTAAAGGCGCAGAGGTTGAAGTGCTCGATCTCAATGATTATGAAATGCCTATTTTTAGTATCGATAGGGAAAATGAATCCGGCCAGCCTGGTTTAGCCCAGGATTTCCTTGAAAAAATTGCTAGCTGTGACGCCCTCATTATTTCTTTTGCCGAGCACAATGGTTTTTACAGTGCCGCTTACAAAAACATCTTTGACTGGTGCTCACGAATTCAACCAAAAATATTCCAGGGCAAACCTACTCTGTTAATGGCGACATCGCCTGGTGGGCGTGGCGGTGCCACAGTCTTGGCGACAGCCTTGGCCTCAATGCCTCGTTTCGCGGCGGATATACGAGCGAGCTTATCGGTGCCCAGTTTTGGTGAAAATTTTGACGTAGAAAAGGGCTGTTTAAGCAACGAAGATCTCAATCAGCAATTGCTTGCCGCGGTAGAATTGCTGGTTTAAACGAATTTAAATGGATTTAATTTATTTAATGGAGCGTTGTTTTGATTAAGGACTTCGAAGAAATTATTGCCTTCATTACTGAACTTGAGAAGTTAAAGGCCGTTGAGCGTAGAATAAAAGTTGTGAATCAAAGTCGCTATGAAAATTCTGCTGAACACAGTTGGCAGGTGGCAATGTTGGCTATGTCTCTGTTGCCCTATGCGAAATCGCAGCTCGACGAGGGCAAAGTCATTAAAATGCTGTTGCTGCATGATGTTGTGGAGATTGATACCGGTGATAAGTTTGCTTATGACGCTAATCACTTGGACACAGAAAATGAAACCCTCGCGGCTCAGCGAATATTTTCTTTGCTGCCGAAAACGGTTGGCGAACCTTTATTAGCGATATGGATGGAGTTCGAACACTCTTCCAGCCCCGAGGCGCTTTTTGCCAAGGGCGTTGATCGTGTGATCCCCGTCATGCAAAACCTGCAAAACGAGGGCGGCAGCTGGATAGAGCACGGCATTAGCGCTGAGCAAATTCTGAGTAAAAATGCCGGTGTAGAAAACGTCAACTCAGAGCTTTGGTCAATGATTAAAGCCAAGGTAACAGCGTTACAGGCTAAGGGCCTAATCGCCTAGTAGCAGGCTGTATCAACTTGCTTCCGGCATGGGGGCGCTCATGGGTCGAGCGCTTTCTGCTTTTTTTCTCGGCACCATAAACGGCAACAATAAAATCGGCAGCATCACCACTAGGCCGTCAACAAAAAATACGAAGCTGTAACCGAGATCATCAACCGCGGCGCCCTGCCAATAATTTGAATACGAAAGTGCGATATTTTTCAAAGCCATATACCCGGTAAACTGAGTGGCCGCCACCAAAGGATTAGTGAGCCCCATAAATACCGCGCTGCCCACGCCATAATATAAGCCGGTAATTAAGGCCGCAATGAGTGCTACAGGATAATATTGTGCAATGGTTAAATTGCCTGTGCCTTCCTGATCGTTTAGCAGCCAAGCTAAATAGAATACGGGTAAAGCGGAGCACGCATACCATAGTGCGATGTGGCGTCGCTGTCCCATCTTATCTCCCATCCAGCCTCCCACCACGCAGCCTAGGGCAGAGAGAATACCGGCATACATAGAAATTTCGGCAATATCTCCTTGATCCATACCCAAATCAACTTGCAGTGTTGAACCCGTTACCGATGAAATGGCCATGGCGCCAGCAGGTAACAATGCGAAGGCAACACCCACTTGCGGGCCTTTGCCAGATTTAAAAAAACCAGCATACAGTTCGCGTAAAAATAGGCGGATTTGGATAAGCATTTTCTTGAGTAAATCGCCGCTGTCGGCTTCACCTGCTTGCGAACAAATTGGGTCGTACAAGCGGCGGGTGACGAGAGTTAAAACGATTATCAGCAGTAGCGCTATGTAGGGGAAGGTACTCATAAAGCCGAATTTGTCGGCGAGAAACAAGGCGCCGCTGCCACCCAGCGCCTGACCGAGATAAGCACCACCAAACATAAAACCGTTGGCTCTACCCAGCTCATCTTTTTCTAAAGTGCTTACGGCCAAGGAATCGATGGCAACATCTTGCAGAGAGCCAAAGAAATTATTTACCAATGCGAGCGCAATCATCATCGACATTGCATTACCCATATCAATCAGGGCAAAAGACATCAGAGAGAGCACCATCATAATTTGGCAGCCCAATATCCAAGTTTTACGCCCCCCGTGCTGGCGCAGTGGTATCAAATCAATCAGCGGCGCCCAGGCCCATTTGAAAGCCCAGGGTAGATAGAGAACGGCTAAAAACCCCCCAATCTCTGTAGCGCTAACGCCTTGGGTGCGCATATAGGCCGCCATGGCGGTGGCGGTAAAACCGAGGGGAATTCCTTCGGTAATGTAGAGAATACCAAAGGAGGTGAAACGACCTTTGCGAGTTGAGAGAATATTATTTTTGCTCATAAATTTCTCGATATCCAAACTAATTATTGTTATTTTTTTGGGCTAAATATTCGAACCTTGGCTTTCTTTGGCGGCGCTAGGCATGTCCTCGGCGCACATAATAATATCTTTGTATGTGCCGCCCGCCGGTATCATTGGGAAAACATTTTCTTCGCTTTCAACGATGATATCCAATAGGTAGGGTTCGTTGGGGTCGGCGAGCATTCTTTCTATGGCAGCGGGCAATTCGCTGAATCGCCTCACTCGCTCTGCGTTCACTCGGTAACCTTTGGCAATGGTAATGAAGTCAGGGTAAATGTCCTGTTCATCTTCTCGTTTTACCTGTGACATGGGGTCTGCTAAGTTCGAACCAGAACGCTGACCATCGTAAATCATATCCTGCCACTGACGCACCATTCCCAGCCATTGGTTATTGATCACTACAACTTTCACACCAATGCGGTAACGATGGCAGGTAGCCAATTCATGAATGGTCATGTTGAGCGAACCATCGCCGTCAATATCAATGACCGTGCGTTCGGGGCTGGCGACTTTAGCGCCAATGGCCGCCGGTAGGCCGTAACCCATAGTGCCAAAACCTGAGCTGCTCAAAAATGATCGAGTTTGGCGACTTAAATAGTGCTGCATGGCCCACATTTGGTGTTGCCCCACACCTAAACTCACAATGGCCTCGCCTTGAGTAATATCACTGATTAAACGAATGGCGGCTTGAGGATTGATGGCGCCAGTTTCAGCGTTTTCTTCTCTTGGTGGCCGCATCGGATATTCGCGACGTAGCTCGCTTAAGGTATGACACCACTCTGGGTGTTGCTTGTTGGGGCAAACCTCAATGAGCTGCTGTAAAGCGGGTTTAATGTCGGCGCATACGGGCAGTGTTACGGGTTTGTTTTTGTTCAGTTCACTGGCGTCGATATCGATGTGGATAATTTTTCCGTGGGCAATGAATGCCTCTACCTTTCCGGTGACGCGGTCGTCAAAGCGAACCCCAAGGGCCAAAACTAAGTCCGCCTCATTGACCGCCACATTGGCGTATTTGCTTCCGTGCATTCCCAGAATATGCAAAGCCAAAGGGTGGCCGGGAGGGAAGGCGCCCCAGCCCATTAGAGTGGTGGTAACCGGGCATTGTAAATGTTCAGCAAATTCCAGTAGTAGCTCGTGACTATCGGATGACACAATACCGCCGCCGGCATAAATCACGGGGCGTTCGGCTTCAGTAATTAATCGCCGACACTCTTCAAGTTGCGTTTCACTGATGCCGCCAACAAATTTTTCTGGCGGCTCAATGACTGCGGGCATTCTCGGTGGAGTGTAGTTACCCTCAGGGTCCCTAGGATACTGTTGCTGGATGTCTTTAGGGATATCTATAAGCACTGGGCCCGGACGATTGCCACCGGCCAAAGCAAAAGCTTCAGAGACAATTTCAGGGATATCGGCGACGCGAGTGACGAGATAATTTTTTTTCGTAATGGGCGCTGTAATCGCCACAATGTCTACTTCTTGAAAGGCATTCTTACCAAGAAGGTGGCTGGGTACATTGCCGGTGATTGTCACAATGGGCGTAGAGTCACTGTTGGCATCGGCAATGCCGGTGACTAAGTTGGTTGCCCCGGGGCCTGAGGTTGCTAGGCACACACCCACGTTTCCTGTTGCTCGGGCATAGCCTTGAGCGGCATGTGCCGCGCCCTGTTCGTGTTCGGTGCGCACGCACTTAATGTCAAACTCACTCAGCACATCAAAAATTTCTAAATTGGCGCCCCCGGGATAGCCAAAAATTGTGTCGACGTTTTGCAGCTTTAAACAGCGAGCTAATATTTGTGCGCCACGCAGGGCCTGTGGGCGCTGGTCGGCTTTGATGTCAGAAAGTTGGCCTCCGGTGATGGTGCCAACGTTAACGTAGGTAACGTTATCTTCAGAGTGGGGAGTGTTTGGTGAGCTCATGGCTTCTCTCTAGCTAAGTGGTGGTTTGGGCACGCAAAGGGGTGGCTTGCGCATCACTGCTGGTTTTTTGCACGGGTAGTGCTCGACTGAACTATGGTTTGTATTTAAACGCTGCAGATCAAATCAGAACACTATAGTAAATGAACTTGAGGAAATGAGCCCCAAATTTCCTCCCTTATTTTCGCCTGATGCCCCGTGAATCTTCGCTTTCGGTGGATTGATTTAGAAGAATTCATCGCCCGAAGCCGTTAGACTGATTTCGCCAGTATAAAACTTATTCCGCAAACCGATGTAAAGGTTACAGCAATGACAGATAAAGTATTTCATCAGCCTCTTGGTGGCAACGACATGCCTCGCTTTGGCGGACCGGCCACATTTATGCGCCTGCCGGCAATGGAGCCCCATGCCGGTCTCGATGTTGGTTTTGTGGGTGTTCCTTTTGATATAGGCACGTCTAACCGGCCTGGCGCTCGCTTGGCGCCCCGAGAAATTCGCGACGAAAGTAGAATGTTAAGACCATTTAACGTATCGACGGGGGCAAGCCCTTTTAACAGCTTGTCTGTGGCGGACATTGGTGATGTGCCCATCAATACATTTAATTTGCAAAAGAGCATGGGCATCATCGAGGAGTTTTACGACAATTTGATGGCTCAAGGCATCAACCCTCTTACGATGGGCGGCGACCACACCATAGCCCTACCTATTCTGAGGGCCTTAAGAAAGCAGCATGGGCCCGTCGGCTTGGTGCACATCGATGCTCATGCTGATATCAATGACAACATGTTTGGTGAAAAAATTGCCCATGGCACGCCTTTTCGCCGAGCGGTAGAAGAGGGTTTGCTCGACTGTGAGCGAGTTGTGCAGATTGGCTTGCGCGGCACGGGTTATTCCGCCGATGAATACAATTGGTCCCGGGATCAAGGTTTTCGCGTGGTGCAAGCTGAAGAGTGTTGGCATAAGTCACTAACACCGCTAATGGCTGAAGTGAGAAGTAAGGTTGGCGGCGGGCCCGTTTACATTAGCTTTGATATCGACGGTTTAGATCCGGCCTTTGCGCCAGGTACTGGCACGGCGGAAATAGGTGGTTTAACGGTGATGCAGGGTATTGAGATTGTACGCGGCTGCAAAGGGCTGAACGTTGTGGGTGGAGATTTGGTGGAAGTCTCTCCGCCTTATGACACCTCTCATAATACTTCTTTGGTTGGGGCCAATTTACTCTACGAGATGCTCTGTGTATTGCCAGGTGTTGAATATGTAGGGGAGCGCTAGCTTAGTGAAGGGCGCAGCATTAGTGGGCGCCCAACATTAAAACTGCAGGATAGTACCGCAACTTTGTTTGTGAGTTGTTGCATCCGTCAAACAAGGCCTACCAAGCGCGACCGCCCCCCCGATCATTTTTTGAGCACAAAAAAGTCACCCGAGGGCTAGAATTATTTTTGGATGATTACTATTAAAGTTTCAGCGCAGAGATGGTCTATACTCTTGAAGACTGTTCTCCTGTTGACTTGAATATATGAATGCATTGATTGTTGATCCATCCCGCTCTTACCGACGCATTTTAAGCTCGGCGCTCGAATCGAATGATTTTATAACTAGCGAGGCGAGAGGTGCCCAGGAGGCCGAGCAGCTTTGCCAAACCGCAGTTTTCGAATTGATCTGCATGGCCGCTGAGCTGCCGGACGGGGACAGCTACGAACTGGCGGGCAAAATTCGTCTGGATACCTCATCCAATAACGGTGCCGCCGTACTATTACTCACCTCTAATTATAGCCACGAGGTGCTGGAAAAGGCTTTTTCGCTGGGTATTACCGAAGTGTTTCGGAAAAAAGATTTTACGAACTTCGAATACTACTTAAGTCAATTTACCAATCAATTGTTGCGAGCTGGGCGGGGAGCTGGGCATATTTTATACGTTGAAGACAATTTGAGCGTGGCTTTAGCAACTCGTGCCACCTTAGAGGAAAACGACCACAGCGTGAACCATTTCACCACGGGCGAAGAAGCCGAAGCCGCTTTTCTGGAACATGATTACGATTTGGTGCTCACTGATATTTTATTGGCGGGAGAGCTCAGTGGTACTTCCTTGGTTCGCGCCATCCGCCATCACGAAGATGAGGGCAAGCGACAGGTACCCGTCGTGGCCATGAGTTCTTTCAGTGATACGGCGCGGCGCCTGGAACTTTTCCGCTGCGGCATTAATGACTATGTGCAAAAGCCAGTGCTTGGCGAAGAGCTGAAGGCAAGGGTGAATAACCTGATACAGACACAGCTCTTGATGAAACAGCTGAATACCCAGCAGGACAAGTTGCGGGAGCTGGCCCTAGTTGATCAATTAACAGGCTTGTACAATCGTCATTTTTTGATGGATGCGGTGCCAAAACGCATTGCGCAGGCGCTGCGTCATTCCCATCCTTTGAGCATGATTATGGTCGACATCGATCATTTTAAGTTAATTAATGACACCTTAGGTCACGCCGTGGGCGATGAAGTGCTCTCCGCGGTGGGGGGCGAATTGAATCGAAGCTGCCGTGATGAAGATATCGTCAGTCGCTACGGCGGTGAGGAGTTTGTCATTTTGTTGGATCGTTGCGACTTAATTGAAGCCACAAAAAAAGCCGAGTTTATTCGCGAAATGGTTGAAAAATTAAAACCGGCGGGTCGGGACATTACGGCCAGTTTTGGTGTGTGTTCGATGCGTGACAGCGAGGGCGAAGGTTTTGCCAGCATGTTTGATCGAGCTGATAAGGCTGTTTATCAAGCGAAAGATACGGGCAGAAATCGGGTTGTTGCCAATTGAATTAATGAATTCGGTTTGCGTGCCGATAATTACTGGACTAGATTCATCACTTAGGTAAGATAGCGGCGATTTGAGAATTCCTCATATTAGCTGATTTTTTTATAACCAAGAAGTTGAAATGTATGGCGGCAAAAACCACATTTTCCTGCGGAGAATCATTAGACATAACGGAAGTGGCTTCCTTGCAGGCTCGTTTGCATAAATCTCTACAAAAGTCCTCAACGATTGAATTAAAAGCCGATGATGTTAAAAAAGCCGATACGGCTGGCTTGCAGTTGTTTGTGGCCTTAGCACGTGATGTTAGCAATACCGGTGGCGCTTTGGTTTGGAAGAAACCGAGCCAGGCTTTAATCGATGCAGCTCGACTTCTCGGTTTAGAAAAAGAACTTGGTTTGGCATAAGTAATTTTAAAATAAATATTATTGGAGTGATTTCATGGCACAAATCCTTGTCGTTGACGACTCGGCGTCTATGCGCAATATGGTAACTGCCACCTTACAATCGGCTGGTCATCAAGTTAAAGATGCCGGCGACGGCCAGGCGGCCTTAACGATTGCAAAGACCGGTCGTTTTGATGCGGTAGTGACCGATCTTAATATGCCTATAATGGATGGCATTGAATTAGTAAAGAATTTGCGCTCTTTGCCGAACTATAAATACACGCCAATATTATTGTTGACAACAGAATCTTCGGCCGATAAGAAAACCCAAGGCAAGCAGGCCGGAGCAACGGGTTGGTTAGTTAAACCGTTCAACCCTGAGAAGCTGCTGGCCACCGTAGATAGAGTGCTAAGTTAGTCGTTGTTACAATAAAATTTTTGATCAGGGAAGTGAAAATATGGCCATTGATCTCGAGCAGTTTCATGAGGTGTTTTTTGAAGAGAGCCTGGAAGGCTTGGATCTCATGGAACAGGGCCTTCTGGCTATTAATGGTGGCGAGCAACCAGACGCTGAAGTCATCAATACAATTTTTCGCGCAGCACATTCAATTAAAGGTGGCAGCGGCACTTTTGGCTTTACGGCAATCGCCAATTTTACCCACGTACTCGAAACACTCCTAGACGAAGCCCGTGATGGCACCCGAATCCTGAGCACCGAAGCAGTCGATTTGTTATTGCAGTCGAGTGACTGCTTGCGAGCGATGGTAGGTTCTCTGCAGGCGGGTGAGCCAATTGATGACAGCACCTCAGGCCCATTAGTTGTCGCTTTCGAAGCTATGTTGGCCGGTGATACAGTGCCTGCGTCAGAAGAAGCTTCTACTACGGTACCTGATGCCGCTGCCATTCCCTCTGTAGATTCCGGTTTAAGTCACAACGACATTGTTGAGGCGAGTATTAATAGCTTGCTTGGGGCGGACGATGAGGCCTCTCTAAATAACGATGGCACTTCAGGCGCCGGTGGTTCTGACGAGGACGGTGGATCTTCAGGTGGTGGAGCGGAGTGGAAAATTTCCTTCCAGCCCGACCCAGAAATATTAATGACCGGCAATGAACCACTGCGTTTGTTTCGTGAACTTGCCGCTATGGGTGCAATGCGCACCGAAGCGCACACTCAAAGCATTCCCGATTTTGATCATCTATCGGCGGATGAGTGTTTTATTAGTTGGACACTGTGGCTGACCGCCGACGTTAGCCGCGATGAAATTGTTGAAGTCTTCGATTGGGTTGTTGACGAATGCAAACTCGAAGTAGAGTTGGTGGGAGATGCGTCGGAAGAATTGAGCCCGGTGGTGGCTGAAGAATCGGCACAAGCGGCAGAAAGCCCACAAGAACCTGCGGCTTCAGCGCCAGTTTCCGAACCTGAGCCTGTTCCCGAACCTGAGCCAGCTCCCGAGCCTAAGGCTGCACCGGTAGCAACTCCCGCAGCAACAACTCCCGCGGCACCGGCTACCGCCAAAGAAAGTGAAAAAGCTGCACCTGCAACACCCGCGAGTAGCAGTTCCTCCATTCGGGTGGGCATTGACAAAGTTGACAGCCTAATTAATTTGGTGGGTGAGCTAGTTATCACGCAATCAATGTTGTCTGAGTTGGGCAATAATTTTGAAATGGAAAAACTCGATCGTTTGTCGAACGGTTTAGAGCAGCTGCTGCAAAATACCAAAGAGTTGCAGGAAAGCGTCATGCGCATCCGCATGCTGCCCATTAGCTTTGCCTTTAACCGCTTCCCAAGAATGATTCGCGACTTGGCTCAAAAAACGGGCAAGGTGGTTGATCTGCAATTGAGTGGTGAGCAAACCGAATTAGATAAAACGGTGATGGAGCAGATTGGCGATCCCTTGGTGCATTTGGTGCGCAATGCTATTGATCACGGTATCGAACCAGCGGAGGAGCGTCTTGCCAATGGCAAGCCTGAACAGGGCACCATTAAATTGGACGCCTATCATCAGGGCGGCAACATCGTTATTGAGATTCGTGACGACGGCCGCGGCATTAATCCAGATGTAATCTTGGCAAAAGCGATTGAGAAAGGCATTGTCTCGGCGGGCGAGGACTTGCCAGAAAGTCGCATTTTCGACCTTATCTTTGAGCCCGGTTTTTCTACCGCCGCAGTGGTTAGTGATATTTCTGGCCGCGGCGTGGGAATGGACGTGGTGCGACGGAATATTAAATCTTTGGGTGGGCGAATTGAAATTCAATCGAAACTCGGATCTGGTTCCACGTTCAAGGTGTACTTGCCTCTTACTTTAGCCATCGTTGACGGACAGTTGGTGCGCGTTGGTACTGAAACTTACATCGTGCCACTTATCTCTATTGTAGAGTCGCTACAAATTAAACCTGAATTGGTGAATCGAGTGAGCGGTGATATGGCGCTCTATCGTTTGCGTGACGACAACGTGCCAATCATACCTATCTATCGAGAATTTGGAATCGAAGCGGATAATACCGTTCTTGAAAATGGTTTGTTGGTGGTGGTTGAAGGTGAAGGCCAAAAAATTGGCTTGCTCGTAGATGACCTGCTAGCGCAACAACAAGTGGTGATCAAAAGTTTAGTGAGTAATTACAAACGTGTTGAGGGTGTATCCGGCGCAACCATATTGGGCGATGGTTCTGTATCCATGATCTTGGATATTGCGGGTTTAATTCGTCAGGTTTCTGAGCGATCGCAAAAACGACGCGGCAGGAAGTCGGGCGGTTCTGGTTCTAACTCGCAACACCAAGCGGCCTGAGGCAAAAGATAATCGTGGATATACAAGCATTAGCGGAAACCGTTCCTGTTGAAGGTGTTGTCAATCTCGAAGGTATAGACTTCGTCAAAAATGGCGATGAATACTTAACGTTTTGTCTGGGCAGTGAACACTACGGGGTAGAGATTTTGTCGGTTAAGGAAATTCGTGGTTGGGAGCGCCCCACACTGATACCGAACTCTCCCGATTATGTGAAAGGCGTCATCAATATTCGCGGCATTATTATTCCAATCATCGATCTTCGAATGCGTTTTGCAGTCGGGGACCCCACCTACAGTAATACCACCGTGGTTATTGTCTTGAGTTTAGAAAACGATTCAATGAATTGTATGATGGGGTTTGTGGTGGACGCTGTCTCGGACGTATTAAACGTTGAGGATGGGGATGTAAAGAAGGCGCCAAATTTTGGCGGAACTCTGCCTGTCGATATGGTCGAGGGTTTGGTGAACGTAGGTGACAATGTCGTGACAATTATTTCTACCGAGCAATTGCTAACCTTGGAGGATGATTAAAATGCCTCATACATTAGCCCTTGCTGACCAAGAATACCTCACCTTTAAACTTGGGAAGGAAGAGTTTGGCGTAGACATACTTTCCGTACAGGAAATTCGCGAGTGGTCTCCAGTCACCGAAATTCCGAACACCCCGGATTATCTGAAGGGTGTGATCAATCTGCGTGGCGTTATTGTGCCCATAGTTGATTTACATCAACGTTTTAACCGCACGAGTAAAGAGTACGATGCCACCACTGTGGTCATCGTTTTGCAGGGTATGGTGCGTGAGAAAAGATCCATGGTGGGCGTTGTTGTTGATGAAGTGTCAGACGTCTACAAAGTTGACAATACAGCAGTAAAGGAAGCGCCAGATTTTGGCAGTCGAATTGATAACCGTTTTTTAAAGGGAATGGCTGTCATGGAAGACAAAATGATTATTTTATTGGATGCGTTGCGTTTGTTGGACGTAGAAGATTTATTTGACAGTGAAAAAGTAGGTAGCCTCTAATGACACCAAAACAGACAAAACAAGTTCAAGAGAGTTGGAAAAAAGTTGCTCTTATTTCCGAGCAGGCTGCCGACATTTTTTATACTAAGCTGTTCGAAAAGATGCCAGAACTTCAGTCTCTTTTTAAAGCGGATATGGAAGAACAGGGCAAAAAACTCATGACGATGATCGGTAGCGCTGTAGCGCTGCTGAATAAACCCGATAAATTGATACCAGTGGTCCAGCAGCTGGGCGAGCGGCACGGCACTTACGGTGTGGAGCCGGCACATTACGATGTGGTGGGTGCGGCATTGTTAGAAACGCTTGAGGCCGGCTTAGGTGATGATTTCACCGCGCCGTTGAAGCAGGCTTGGACTGAAGTTTATGGCCTTCTGGCCAGCACCATGATTGAAGCGGCTGAGAGTGCTTCAGCAATGAATTCAAATATTGATACAGCTAGCGAGACAGAGGGTAAGGCTATGGGTAATAAGGACGACAGTGCGTTTATAAAAGGGGCTCTTGATCAATCGGGTACACCTATTGTCATGATTGATAGAGACTTAGTGGTCACCTATGCTAATGCCGCTACTGTAAAATTGCTGAAGGATAACGAAACTACTTTCCAGAAAAAATATCCTGGTTTTGATGCCGACAATATTATAGGTACTTGTATCGATGGCTTTCATAAAGATCCTTCTCATCAGCGAAAAATATTGGACGATGTAAACAATTTACCTTGGCAAGCCGATATTGAAATAGAACATTTGAAGTTTGAGCTTAATGTTACCGCCATAACGGGGTCTAAGGGTGAGTATCTAGGTAACTCATTAGAGTGGCAAGATGTCACGGCGACGCGAGCTGAAGCTGATAAGGCGACACGCTTGCAGGGTGCGGTTGACCAATCGGGCACCGCTCAGGTAATGGTTGATCGCGACCTTGTAATCACCTATGCCAATAAGGCGACCATGCAGTTGTTGAAAGGTCATGAAGAAACCTTTCAGAAAAAATACCCTGGGTTTGTAGCCAGTGAAAATGCGATTATCGGCACCTGTATTGACAGTTTCCATAAAGACCCTAGTCACCAGCGGAAAATTTTGGACGACCCAAATAATCTGCCCTGGAAGACAGATATTCAAGTTGAGCATCTAAGCTTCGAATTGAACGTTACCGCGGTGATGGACGGCGATGGCAAGTACGTAGGCAATTCACTTGAATGGCAAGATGTCACTGAAGCTAGAGTTCAAGCTGATAAGGCAGTACGTTTGCAGGCTTCTGTGGATCAATCAGGCACGGCTCAGGTAATGATTGACCGTGATTTCATCATCACTTATGCCAATGAAGCGACCCTGAAGTTACTGAAAGACCATGAGGCCACCTTTCAAAAGAAATACCCTGGTTTTGTGGCCTCCGAAAGCGCACTTATTGGCGCCTGTATCGACGGTTTCCATAAAGACCCCTCTCATCAGCGCAAGCTGCTAGATGATCCTAAGAATCTTCCTTGGCAAGCCGATATCCAAGTTGAGCATCTTACCTTTGAGTTGAATGTTACTGCCGTTATAGACGGCGACGGTGGCTATGTAGGGAATTCGCTCGAGTGGCAGGATGTAACAGGTGCTCGAGCGGCGGCAAACAAGGCTGCGCAGCTTCAAGGCGCTATTGATCAGTCGGGCACGGCGTCGATGATGATTGATCGCGATTTGAAAATAACCTATTACAACCAGGCTACGCTCGGCTTACTGCAAAAGCACGAGGCCACCTTCGCGCAGGTTTGGCCTGGTTTCCGAGCCTCGGATGAGTTCTTGATGGGCAATTGTATCGATAGCTTCCATGCCAACCCAGCGCATCAGCGGAAAATCTTGGGTGATATCAACAACCTGCCTTGGCGGGCAGATATTAATGTGTCCCATTTGATTTTCCAGCTTAGTGTTACTGGTATTGTGAACCTTGAGGGTGAGCACATCGGCTGCGCCCTGGAGTGGCAAGACATGACGGAGGAGCGAGCGAATCAAATTGAAGTGGGTCGACTCAGCTCTGCTGTAGAAGGCATGACGACTAACCTGATGATGGCCGATACAAAAGGTAATATTGTTTATATGAACCCTTCGGCTGAAGCCATGATGTCGAGACGTGAGGCGCAATTACGCACGGTGCTGCCCGCATTGAGAACGGATAAAATAGTAGGATCAAATTTTGATATTTTCCATAAAAATCCCGCTCATCAACAGAATTTGCTCTCGAACCCTGACAACCTTCCCTACAAGACAGACATTTCAGTGGCAGGCTTGGAGTTTGGCTTGACGGCTATTGCCTTGAAAGACAGTGTCGGCAAACATGTGGGAACGGCCATTCAATGGGAAGACAATACAGAAGAGATGGACGCTCAGCGACAGATAGAGCAATTAATTTCCGCGGCCGCTAAAGGCGAGTTAGACAGCCGAATTGATACTGCACAATACACAGGTTTCATGGCGCAATTGGGTAACGGCATTAATGGCTTGATGGACAGCGTTGTGCAACCCGTAAACGCGGCCATTACAGTGGCGGAAGCTCTGGCTGAAGGAGACCTTTGCACCACGATGGATGGTGAATATGGTGGGGAATTTTTAGCACTCGCCAACGCCATGAATTCATCCTTGGGTAATTTGTTGTCCATGGTGACTGAAATTCGCGAAGCGTCTAATAACGTATTTGGAGCCGCGCGGGAAATTGCTGAGGGCAATAATGACCTCAGTCAGCGTACTGAATCGCAAGCTTCAAGCTTGGAGGAAACCGCGTCGGCAATGGAGGAGTTAACCACTACCGTACAGCAGAATGCAGAGAACGCTTCTGAGGCGACCAAATTGGCGAATGCAGTGATGCAGAAAGCCAGCAGCGGTGGCGAAGTGGTGCAAAATGCCGTAACCGCAATGGAAGAAATCAATACATCCAGTAAGAAAATTGCGGACATTATTGGTGTGATTGATGAGATCGCTTTCCAAACTAACTTGCTGGCCTTGAATGCCGCGGTGGAAGCCGCACGAGCGGGTGAGCAGGGTCGAGGGTTTGCGGTTGTAGCCGCAGAGGTTCGCAACTTAGCGGGACGCAGTGCCGCGGCGGCCAAAGAAATTAAGGGCCTGATTAGCGACAGTGTTGATGCAGTGGGTAAAGGCACCAAGTTGGTTGATGAGACCGGCCAAACCTTTGGCGTACTGGTGGAGTCGGTTACTGAGGTGGTGACAATGATTTCGGACATTAACAGCGCCAGCACTGAGCAGGCCGCGGGAATCAACGAAGTCAGTCAAGCCATTTCCCAGATGGATGAAATGACCCAGCAAAACGCTGCACTGGTAGAAGAGGCGAGTGCTTCTAGTAAATCGATGGAAGAACAGTCTCAGGGCTTGCTTGATCAGGTTAGCTTTTTCAATACGGGGGCGCAAACAGGTGGAGCGCAAACAGGTGGAGCGCAAACGGGGATTAGAACGGCCCCTAAAGCTAAAGGCGCACGTCGCCCGAAAGCCGCTGCACCAGTTTCCCGTGGCGGTGATGATGATTGGAAGGAATTTTGAGTTCAGAGGCTAATGTCCGCTCCAATAAATACACTCTAAGTGATCGTGAGTTTAGTTTTATTTGCAAGCTTGTGTATGGTTCTACAGGCATCGTGCTGGGCGAGCGCAAGCGTGAGATGGTGTACCGCCGTCTCATGCGACGCACGCGTGAGCTAGGGCTCGACAGCTTTTCAGACTATTGTACTTTGCTTAAGAATGATGAAGCTTCAGAGCTGCCAAATTTCACCAATGCCATCACAACAAACTTGACCAGTTTTTTTCGCGAATCTCACCATTTTGATTACTTGCGAGATGTAATGCTGCCCGAGATGCTTAAGCAGCAACGCCGAGAGAGCGATGGTCGCCGCTTGAGAATATGGTCTTCTGCCTGCTCAACCGGTGAAGAGCCCTATAGTGCGGCGATCACTTTATTGGAAGCCATGGGGCCAGAAATTTCTTCATGGGATGTGCGAATTTTAGCAACAGATCTCGATTCCAATGTCGTGGCGACCGGTAGTGCAGGTATCTATAAGCAAGACCGCATCAAAGACCTTGAACCTTCTATGAAACGTGAATGGTTCCATAAAGGATCAGGAAAAAACCTCGGTTTTGTAAGGGTGGATCGGAGGTTGTCGAATCTTATTACCTTTAAAACGCTAAACCTCTTACATGACTGGCCAATACATGGCCCCTTCGATGTTATATTTTGTCGTAATGTGATGATTTATTTTGATAAGGAAACGCAATATAAACTCATTCTTCGTTACTTTGATTTGCTGCGACCTGGAGGCGTGCTGTTTATAGGGCACAGTGAAAGTATGCCAAAAGAAATTAGGCAGTTTGAGTTTTTGGGAAAAACGATATTCAGGCGGCCTGAATAGATATCATGACAAGCTTACTTAGTCGACTTGATACAAACCTGGATGCCTGTCTTGAGGGCTTTGAAGGTATAAATCGCTTTTGGGATAGGCGACGTAACGTTGTGGTTGCCAAAATTTTGCCGGGCGAATTTTATGTAACCAAAAACAGTGAAATGATTGCCACCACCTTAGGTTCCTGTGTGTCAGCTTGCATTTGGGACCCCGCGGTGGCGATTGGTGGGATGAATCATTTTATGCTGCCACTGACCGATGAACTTAGTGATAATGTGACCTGGGGTAACGTTGCAAGTGACGCGACTCGATATGGCAACTATGCTATGGAACATATGATTAACGAATTACTCAAGCACGGCGCTAGCCGTCATCGTCTGCAGGCTAAGGTGTTTGGTGGCGCGAAGGTGCTCCGACACCTAACCGACGTAGGTGAGAGGAATGCGGAATTTGTGTTGCGATATCTAAAAGAAGAGAACATCGCTTTGCTCGGTGAGGACCTTAATGATGTGCATCCTCGGAAAGTCTTGTTCGACCCTATTTCAGGGAAAGTATTGCTGAAGCAATTGCGTTCAATGCACAATGACACCATTACTAGTCGGGAGCGAAAATACCAAGCAGGCTTGGGCAAAGTACCTGTCGGTGGCGATGTGGAATTGTTTTGACCGGCTCGCTATTGAAGCATTAAAGCCGGTGGTATATTAGCGATAGATTCTATTTATTAAGAGCGAAGTTAAACGACATGGCTAAAAAAATACGAGTGCTAATTGTTGATGATTCAGAGTTGATAAGGGTTCTTTTAAACGAAATTCTCTCCTCTGATAATGGCATAGAAGTTGTGGGCTTGGCCGATGATCCCTATGACGCTCGGGATAAAATTAAGTTGTTGGCTCCGGATGTGATCACTCTAGACATTGAAATGCCTCGTATGGATGGCATTACGTTTCTTAGTAACATTATGCGTCTTCGGCCAATGCCCGTTGTTATGATTTCTACCCTTACGCAAAAAGGGGCCGACGCGACAATGCAGGCCTTGGAATTAGGGGCTATCGATTTTGTTTCAAAACCCACCGCCGATGTTCAAAGTAGGCTACATGGGCTGAGCGCGGAGATTATCGCGAAGGTTAAAAATGCGGCCAAGGCGAACTTGGTGGCCTTGGAACACTGTGTGAACCCGCCATATATCGCTCAGGCACCGTCCATATCAAAGGGCAGCAAGCTGGGAAGCCGGATTAAGTTGATTGCGATAGGTGCTTCCACCGGTGGTACAGAGGCCACTAAAGAAGTGCTCGGGGGCCTGCCCGAGAATATGCCCCCCATTGTTGTTGTGCAGCACATGCCCGCTGGTTTTACGGCGTCCTACGCGCGTCGTTTAGATAAGCTGATAAAACTCAATGTAGAGGAGTTTCATCAGCCGAGTCAGGTGCTCCAAGCGAATCACGTGTATATCGCCAACGGCGATCTCCACATGCGCATTCAGCAGAGAGCGGGTATTTTGAAGGCTTTTTCTGAAGATGGTGAGCCCGTCAATCGACATAAACCATCGGTAGATGTGCTGTTTGATTCTGTTGCTGAGAGTTGTGGTGAGCAAGCTCTGGGCGTAATTTTAACCGGTATGGGAATAGATGGGGCTTCAGGTCTTGGTAAAATGCGCGCAAGTGGCGCGCTGACCGCAGCGCAAGATGAGGAGAGCTCTGTGGTATGGGGAATGCCTCGAGTCGCGGTTCAGCAAGGCGCTGCCGCCGATGTTTTAGCCCTAAAAGACATTAGCCGGTATTTGGTTAAGAGTAGTTATAGCGACAGCTAGTGATTTTGAAAGAAGGGTATAGGGAATGGCTGGGTTGTTTGTTAAGGACTATTTAATTGCGCTGGTAGTGAGCGTGCTGAGCTTGTTGGTCGTGTTGTTTGTGGCTGTTCAGTGGATAGCGGTTTTAATGCTGGTGCTTACTGTTGGCGCTTGGATGTTTTGTGCTAATGCGGTTTCTCAGAAGAGTCAGGTTGCTGATAATACCAACACGGTGTTCAGCGATGATGCTAGGGGAGAGCTGTTAAAGATTGGCAATCATATTGAAGAAATTCTTAACGAAGAAGTCTCATTGGTTGATGAGCACATAAAGAGGATTGGCGGCTTAATTGAAGACTCCACCTTGCTTCTTCAGCAGAGCTTTTCCAAGGTCGTGGATCGAGCTCGAGAACAATCGGAGATGTCCCTTGAATTGGTGAACAGCATTCATGGCGATCAACAGGAAGATAATAGTGACGGCTATGCCATTAGCGAATTTATCGCGAAAACCGATACCATCATTCAGTACTATATTGATCTCTTAATTGATATTAGTGAAAAAAGTATTGGTGCAATTCACCGAATTAACGACATGAATCAACATATGGAGGGAATGTTTTCTATTCTTGACGATGTTAAAGGAATGGCCGATCAGACCAATTTGCTCGCCTTGAACGCGGCCATTGAAGCCGCTCGAGCGGGCGACGTGGGAAGGGGCTTTGCCGTGGTTGCCGACGAGGTTCGCGCACTCTCCCTAACTTCAGCCAAGCTCAACGATCAAATTCGCGAAAAAATTGAGCACTCGAAACTTCTGATCAGCGAAGTCAATAATCAGGTGGGGGACATTGCCAGTCTTGATATGAATGCGGCGATTGAGGGTAAAGGCGCCATTGATCAAATGTTAGGGCAAATTGAAACTCTAAATGTTAAAACTGAATCAATATTGGGTGATCTAAGCGAGGCAAGTAGCGGCATTAACAAAGAGATCAATAATTCTATGCGAGCGCTGCAGTTTGAGGATATTGTCAATCAGTTGTCGGGTCACATTAGTCTTCGTTTAGAGCATATTCACGAGGTAGCCGTTTTTTCCCACAATCAAGTGGCCAACGCTAGTGACGAGGAAAGTTTGAGGCGAGTGGCCAATGAGTTGACTGAGCTTCGCGACCGCTTTCACGCCCAAAATATTGCTAAAAAGGTGGAGCAGGTCTCTATGGACGAAGGCGACATAGAGCTCTTTTAGTTTTTCATGGGCATCAAAGCGGCAGCTCTGTGGTGTACTTTACTTGCTTCAGGGCGAAGGTGGAATTCACTGATGCTACATTGGGCAGGTGAACCAAGCTGCGCTTAAGAAGTTTTTCATAGTGCTCTACATTATCAACGACAACTTTCAATACATAATCTTTCTCGCCGCTGGTTGAGTAGCACTCCACCACCTCAGGCACGTTTAGCACAGCAGACTCAAATGCGTTCAGCGAATCTTCTGCGTGGCTTTTAATGATTAAGTAAGCGTAAACAGTCACTGAGAGATCTAGTTTTTTGGGGTCTAGTAAAGTGACCTTGCCCTTAATAATACCTTCCGCTTCTAAGCGTTTGATGCGCCGCCAGCAGGGCGTGTGTGAAAGGCCGACCTTTGCGCCTAGGTCGGCCATGGAGTAATCGGCATTTTCTTGTAATGTGCGAAGTATCTTGCGATCGAAGTCGTCCAGTACAAATTGATTTTTCATCCTAAATACCGATTTTTAAAGTTGAGAACGTCCTAATATTAGCGCTTTTATTCCTAATGTCACTGGAGGATTATCGCTGAGCCTAACGAAGGTGGTCTAGAGGCAGTTCGGTTTTATAGCAAATGGGTTTGAGGGAAAAACTGCTCTTCACGTGATTGATACCCTCCAGCTGAGTGAGTTTTTCGTCGAGAAAGGCCTGGTAGGAATGCAGGTCTGGGGCCACAACGCGCATTAAATAATCGAAGTCGCCAGTCATCAGGTAACACTCCATCACCTCCGGCCATTCACTCACTTGCTTAGCAAATTTGTCTAACTCCCTTTTGACTTGATGGTCTAGGGTGACTTGAATAAACACCGTCACTGGCAGGCCGGCTTTATTGGGGTCCATCAAGGTCACTCGGCGGCTTATATAGCCTTGCTCTTCTAAGTGTTTAACTCGACGTGAGCAGGGCGAAGGAGACAGGCACACTTGCTCGGCCAACTCAATGTTGGCTATGCCTGCATCGGCTTGCAGCAGGGTGAGAATCTTGCGGTCAATGGCGTCCAGTTTATAGTCGTTCATGTTTGTACTTCTACGTAATAGCGGGGATTGTACTAGCGTCTCTAAATTGAGCGCTGCTGTAAAGTGTTCTGCTAGGAAATGCTAATAATTTAGCGATATCCTAAGCAATAATCATTTTCGCGCGATTAATGACTAATATTTTCCAATATCAAGCTATTAATCATTGTTGTTCTGTTTCTCTGACACCGACTTTGGCAGGATTCTCTAGCCCTTCTCGTGCTAATTTTCACTTCACTAATATAATTATAAAACCCTTACAAATACTGTGTTGAGGTATTCGATGAAAGCAGAATTTATTACCAGTGCCAACCTACCCATTCCTACATTCAGTGTACTCAACGCTGACGGCGTTGTAAGCCCTGGCGCTGAGATTGCCCCTCTGACTGAGGCCAAGGCGCGGAAAATGTACAGCGACATGCTCTTCACTCGTGTTTTGGACGAGCGCATGGTTGCCGCACAGCGCCAAGGTCGCTTGAGCTTTTATCTGACTTGCACTGGTGAAGAGGCCGCGGTGATGGGAACCGCAGCGGCATTCAGCGAACACGACATGATTATGGGGCAATATCGCGAACAGGCCGCTTTGCGCTTCCGCGGTTTCACTACCAAGCAATTCATGAATCAGATGTTCAGCAATGAACTCGACCTAGGCAAGGGCCGGCAAATGCCCATTCATTACGGTTGTCGCGCACTCAATTTCATGACCATTAGCTCACCTCTCGGTACCCAAATTCCACAGGCGGCCGGCTACGCCTACGGTCAAAAGTTGGAGGGCAAAGATGCGTGCACACTGTGTTATTTCGGCGACGGCGCAGCCTCCGAAGGCGATTTTCACGCGGGCTTGAACATGGCAGCGGTGTTGAAATGCCCGGTGGTGTTTGTGGCTAGAAATAACGGTTACGCCATATCCACGCCTACCAGCGAGCAATTCGCCGGTGACGGTATCGCTTCTCGTGGCGTGGGTTATGGCATTAAAACCATTCGTGTTGACGGCAATGACATTCTCGCCACCTACACCGCGGCGGTCGCCGCGCGGGCAATGGCGCTGGCGAACAAAGAACCGGTTTTGATCGAAACCATGAGCTATCGGCTGGGAGCACATTCAACTTCAGATGACCCCAGTGGCTACAGAAGTCGTGAAGAAGAAGATAAGTGGCGGGACAAAGACCCCATAAATCGCATGAAAAATTGGTTGCTGGCTCAGGGCTGGTGGAGTGAAGACGAAGAAAAATCCACCTTGGAGGAATATCGGAGTGAGGTGCTCGCCACCATGAAGAGCGAAGAAAAGCACCCCTCGCCAAAACTGGAGGAGCTGATCAACGACGTTTACGACGTGCCACCTGCACACTTGCAGGCGCAATATGAATCACTGAAAAAACACATAGAACTCTATCCAGAACATTATCCAGCCACCTCGGGGAGACTGTAACCATGGCGAAAATGAATCTACTCCAGGCGGTGAATAGTGCGCTGGAAACAGCCATGGCTGACAACGACCGTGTGGTTTGTCTCGGTGAAGATATTGGCAAATTTGGTGGTGTATTCCGTGCAACCAGTAACCTTCAAGAAAAATTTGGTCGCGACCGGGTATTCAATACGCCCCTAACAGAACAAGGTATAGCGGGCTTTGCAATTGGCTTGGCTGCCCAGGGCGCGGTGCCCGTAGCGGAAATACAGTTTGCAGATTACATCTTTCCCGCCTTTGATCAAATTGTTAACGAGGCCGCTAAATTTCGCTATCGCAGCGGCAATGAATTTGATGTGGCTGGGCTTACATTCAGAACACCCTACGGTGGTGGCATAGCCGGAGGTCTGTATCATTCACAGTCTCCTGAAGCCTATTTTTGTCATACCCCAGGCTTAAAAATTGTCGTGCCCAGCACCCCTTATCAAGCTAAAGGTTTGTTGCTGGCGGCTATTCGCGACCCTAACCCTGTGTTGTTTTTTGAACCAAAAGCTATTTATCGCGCGGCCATTGGCGAAGTGCCCGAAGAAGATTATGAAATTCCCATCGGCAAAGCGGAAGTCACTGAAACCGGTACAGATATCACCCTCTTGGCTTGGGGCGCGCAAATGATTGCGGTGAACAAGGCGGCGGCGATGGCCCGCGCCGACGGCATTTCTTGTGAGATTATTGATTTACGCAGCTTGCTGCCTTGGGATGTGGAAACAGTCGTGGCGTCGGTTATAAAAACCGGGCGATTGTTAGTGAGCCACGAAGCCTGTCGCACCGGTGGCTTTGGAGCGGAAATAGCCACTGAAATTCAGGAGCGGTGTTTCCTGTATCTGGAGTCTCCTATTTCGAGAGTGACCGGTATGGATACACCTTATCCACTGGCCTTGGAAAAAGAATATATGGCCGATCACTTAAAAATATATGAAGCCATTAAATCCAGCGTAAAATTCTAGCAGCGGAGCAAGTCATGATTAAAGATTTTATTCTTCCCGACATTGGCGAAGGCATCATTGAGTGTGAAGTGGTGGAATGGAAGGTTAAAGAGGGCGACGTGATTGTAGAAGATCAAGTTGTGGCCGATGTGAGCACCGACAAAGCCATCGTTGAAATTCCTTCGATGTATAACGGCGTGGTGACCAAACTGTATTACGCGGAAGGCGATATTGCGCAGGTTCATTCACCTCTTTTTGCGATTGACGCGGAAGGCGATGGCGAGACCGCAGCGATTGATGGCGCTGTTGCGAAGACAGATGCGAGTAAAGAACCCGAAGCTCTTGTCGATCTTGCGCCTGCGGTGAGCAATGAAGACATGACCACTGGCAAAGTATTGTCTACTCCCGCCGTACGTCGCTTGGCCAGAGAAAATGCCTTAGATTTAGCCTTGGTCACGGGCACAGGGAAAGCGGGGCGAGTATTAAAAGAGGATTTACTGCGATATTTGGCAAACCCTGAGGCGCAGGCCACGGTAGTTGCTGACACCGCCCCGTCGATGGCAGCAAAGACTTCCGTCGCAGTGACGGAATCTGATCGTGTTGAAGCGATTAGAGGCGTACGCAAAATTATGGCCGAGCGCATGTCAGAGTCTGTGGCCACAATTCCCCATTTTACCTACGTTGATGAAATTGATATTACCGAACTTGTGGCTCTGCGAGCTCAGCTGAAGGAACGATATTCACCGGAAGGCATTAAAGTAACCATGATGCCTTTGTTCATTAAAGCGATGTCTTTGGCGATTAAGCAGTTCCCTGTATTAAACAGCCGCGCCAATGAGGACTTCACAGAACTGACTTATTTGGCCAGCCATAATATCGGCATGGCCGTTGATGGCAAGACCGGTTTATTGGTGCCAAATATTAAAGGCGTACAAACCATGTCGATTCTCGATGTTGCACAAGAGGTGTCGCGCCTTACTGAAGCGGCTCGCAGTGGTAAAATTTCTCCGGCCGATTTAAGCGGCGGTAGCATTACCATGTCAAACGTTGGCGCCATTGGCGGCACCGCGGCAACGCCCATTATCACCAAGCCTGAGGTGGCGATTGTGGCTTTAGGAAAAGTACAAACTTTACCTCGCTTCGACGAATCGGGAAATGTGCAGGCCCGTAAGATTATGACGGTGAGTTGGTCAGGAGATCACCGAGTGATTGATGGCGCGACCATGGCCCGATTCAGTAATCAGTGGAAAGAGTATTTAGAAGTGCCCAGTAGCATGCTGGCCAGCATGGTGTAAGCTTGATTTGTGCAAGCTGATCTTAAGCTGGAAAGCCTAGCCTTGTGCTAGGTTTTTTGGGTCTGTGTTATGCTGCTGGAAATTGAGTAGGCATTTTTTATGGCTTTGGTAGAAAGTGAAAATCTTCAGCATTTTTATATAAATGAAGAGCAGTCCGTCTATCTTCTTAGCCATGAAGATGCGCAAAAACTGAAAGACTGGTTAGCGCTTTGCGAGGCGCAACTGGCTCGTCTTGGTTACCGAGAAATTTCTTTGATCGGTAAGGGTGCCTACGGTTTTGTCTTCGCCGGCAGGGCACCGGATGATCGCGAATTTGTATTTAAATTCTCCCGCATTACTTTGCCTCAACAAGTTCAAGAACGGCTTGAAGAAGAAGGCTATCTATTGTCTCAAGTAGGGCATGCGGGTGCCCCCACTTTTATCGATTATCAGCGGGTGCGCGGCCAGTCAATTTTGGTAATGTCACGGGCACGCGGGATTAACCTAGAACAGCTGGCCTTGCAAAGAGGGCGCTTAGCGCCTCGTTTGGTACTGAGTATTGCCGCGCAAATGGTGGATATTTTGACGGCCTTGCGAGTGTCGGCAGAGTCTCAGCATCGAGCGCCCTTGGTGCACGGCGATATTAAACCCTCTAATGTTGTTTTTGACCCAGAGGCGGGCACCGTCTCTCTGATTGATTGGGGGGCGGCCGTATTCGCGCAGCTGGACCATCTTGGAGAGCATACCGGCATGGGCGGGCTCGGTGCTTTGGGCGCAGAGCTACAGCAGACAAACGCCAAATTGGGTGATATTTATTTTATTGGTGAAGAGCAGCTGCAAGGAGCGCTGTCTTCCCCGCGTTTTGACGAGCAGGGTTTGGCTGGAACACTCTATGCGCTGGCCTCGGGGCAGAGCAGCCGTTTTGGCAAAGCCGTTATCACGCCCACTTCCTTGAACTTACCGGTGGAATTTGCGCGAACTTTGGAAAACTTGTTGTGTGCCGATCCATCCCTGCGCCGTCAGGCGGGAGATTACCTGTTCAAAAATATGCGCTATATGAAGCGAATTGTTCCGGACGAAGGCCTTGTGGATACCCATCAAACAATGCCCTTGATCCCTATTTGGTTAGACACCGCCGATCAGACTTTAGAAACCGTGGTCTACAGCTCGAGAAAAGGCTTTCTTCGTCAGGAAATGGCGGCAAAGTCGATTGCTGCAGTGGACGCTACCGAACTCGACAAATACTACAAAAATTATTTGTCGGGCATGGGCGATACCGAAAAGGCTTTTGTAACCGCCGTGTCTCATCTAGGGCATTATCCGGTGGTGGGGGGCTTGGCCATTCGCTGGCAAGACAAGGGCGTTTACATCGACTCAAGTCTTAATTTGGCTGATGAGTCACTGCGCCCCGCCTTTATCGGGGCGGTGAATAATATGGTGTATTTGGCCCGAGCTATACGTAAAACCGGGGTGTTTAAAAGCTGTATCTTTGATGCGAGAAAAACACTTCACATTCCACGTGAGTCCCCTGGCGGCTCATTTCGGGCCAGCCCGGAAGTGGATATTCCCTTTGCGGTGAGCTATGCCCTGGAGCGGGAAGACGAGAGTCGCCTGCACTCCTATTTTGAGGACGGCGATGACCCGGACGAAATGTTGGAGCTGCCTGAGCTAATTATGGATTACCTCAGTGATATGAATAAAATTCACCATTCCGGCTGTATCATCTTCGAAAGTGTCGATCTGGAACTGAAGATACACAACTATTTGAAGTTGTTAGATTCCTCGAAAGAAGCTGAATTCTCTGAGTGCCTGCGGGGGATTATGGCAAATCTTCATCTAATTGAAGGTGTTGGTGTCTCTGGGTTTATGAAACTACCCTATAAAGACACCAAGTATTTTGTATGATTAGCCTGCATTAGAGGGGATTTAGGCGCTGGAAAGCCATTTTTCTGCACTGACCTAGTCTCATTTGAACTTCATTCACCGCAATTTCGTCCAAGCATTGCTCCAAACTTCGCTCTATACTAGGCCTCAGATACTTACCACCCGCTGCCCTGAGACGATCTAGGAAGATGAAACCGAATAATCAATTCCAATATGTCAAAAGCCAACACCTTGCCAAGGTGACGGTTTTGCAGGCCACTATGAATGATTTTTCTTATGATAAGCATACTCATGAGGAATTTTCGTTTGGCGTGACTCAGGCAGGGCGACAGGACTTTTTTGCCGGTGGTGCCTTTCATCGCAGTCACCCAGGCAATGTCATCGTATTTAACCCCGGTGAAGTGCACGATGGTCGCTCGGGCATTGATGATACTTTGCAGTATCGTATGGTCTACGTTCACCCTACACAGCTAGAGCCTATGCTGAGCAGTGCAGGAGTCAAACAGAGTCAAGATTTTCAGATTGCCGATAAGCTCCTCGAAGACCCGAAAATACGTCAGGCCATTCTTAATCTCGCAAGTTTAGTTGAGAACAAAACAGACGATAAGTTGCAGCAGGAGTGTGAGCTTTATCAATTGGCGGAAGGTATCGCACAGCGTTATCGTGAATATTCGCCAGAGCACCCAGCTCGGAAAATTGATCGCTTGTTGCTTCAGGCTCGCGATTATATTCATGCGAATATCAAAGTAGATATGAGCTTGGATGATATTAGCCGCAGCGCTAATTTATCGAAGTACCACTTCTTGCGTATGTTTCGCCAGCAATTTGGCATTACACCCCATCAGTATGTGCTCAACTGCCGCATTAATCGGGCTCGTGAAGCACTGGAGTCTGGGGTGGCGCTTGACGACGTAGTGTTTGGCTACGGCTTTAGCGATTTGAGCCACTTCAACCGTCGCTTCAAACCCATTTACGGCATGACGCCTAAGCAGTATCAGCAGCACTTTCTCAGCGCTTGATATAAAGCGCTAATACCCAATAACTTCTTCACTTCCAGAGTAAAATACTATGGTGGAAATACTCGCCTACGCGTTCGGTATTATGTACACCCCAGGACCGGTTAATTTAATCAGTTTAAATGCGGGCCTCAATGGACAAGTCCGTTCAACCGTACACTTTTGCGTCGGGGTTGCCTGCGCCATGTTCCTGCTATTTGTGGCGTTTGCTTATACGGGGGCCTGGCTGGTAAAGCCTGCCTATCAGTTGTGGATCAGCTGTGCCGGCAGTTTCTACATCGCCTATCTGGCCTACAAAATTTCCTGGTGCGGCAGGGGTTCCGCGCCATTAGACAGCGCTGAGGAAGCGGGTAGCGCGGCGGGTAATTTGAGTTTCAAGTCTGGCCTGATTATGCAATTGCTTAACCCGAAGGCTTTTGTCGCCATTCTGCCTATCGTCAGCGTACAATTTCCGGCCGCGCAGATTTCCGGCGCGGCAATTGTCGCTTGGTCTCTATTGCTGTCGAGTTTAGCATTAGGGGCGCCGGCCACTTACTTGTTGATGGGAGCTCGTCTTGGCAAGTGGATCACCCAACCAAGCTATTTCCGTTGGCTGAATCTTTCTATGTCTACTTTGCTTTTGTATGTGGCGGGAGACATTTTTTATAATCACGTATTTCTAAGTTGGTAAGTTTATGAGGCCGGCCGGGCCTCATAAACTTAAGGGCTAGTGCCAAAAAAACTTTTTGAGTAAGGTCAGATCAAGCTCTTTTTTCAGCAATGAGTGTTTCTATGGGTTCTAGTCGATCTTGACCAAACCAGACGCGGTCGGCGTACTTGAAGCTAGGGACACCCCAAAGATCTTGGGAATACATCTCTGCTAAATTATCCTGCGCCCACAGTCGCCAGCTGTCATTTTTTACCAGTTCCTGAGCTTTTGACCAATTCAGGCCTACGCGCTCGACTAAAATCTTCAGACCCTCATCAGTTTCAGAATGAATGCCTTCCGCCCAAACTCCGCGGGCGTAACTTTCCATAAACTCCGTGCCTTTGCCCTCACTTTTTGCGTAGTCATAAAGCGCGTAGCAGCGTTCAACACCTCGCCCAAGAGGGTCGGCAATGTTTCCAAAAGGAATGCCATAGTTGATAGCCTCCCGTTGCACGTCTTGAAGAATGTAAAACCCTTTTGTTCTCGGCACTTGCATGCGACGCATCACCATCGGCAGGACAGGTTTTAAAACCAGAGGAAGCTGATAGTGTTCAGCTAACTGGCGAGCTCTTACCAAGCCAATATAGGAGTAAGGGCTTCTTATGGACAGATACATTTCAAGGGGGCTGTCGGCAGAATCTGTGTTCTTAATTACCTTATTTTTATCGAGGTGTTTACAGAAGTTAACGTGACCGCGATTAAACTCCACCGACGGCGGTTTGGCGTCTTGAGAAAGTCCCAGTTCGTTGAGGCGACGCTCAAGGTATTCAAGGCGGCTTAGTCCCCAATACCACTCGCCACCATAGTGCAGCATTCCGCTCAGGTAGTGACCTTGGTTTTTCAGCAGGTTTTCATTGGCCAAGCGATGTTGCTGATAGCATTCCAAATGCTGGGTAACACCGGGGTTGGTAAGTTGTTCGAGGGCGGCACTGTCATCGTTCCAATAGGCGGTGAACAAGGCCAGTGCTTTGTCTAGGTAACCGGGTTGCAGTTCCCAGTGTAGAAGTTGTGCCGTTAACTCAGCGTCCCGTTGCTGACTGCTGATTGGGGGGCGCGAGGGAAATTCTAAGTCGTATAAACCCGCTAAATCAAGGCCGTCGACAAAGGCGTTTTTCTCCCAAAGCTCTGGGGCGGGGTACATGGCAGGCTGCAGGCTTAACACCGTGCGAAAATCGTATTGCAATGGGTAGCGCTTGGCCAATGGCGCCATGACTTGCAGTAGCAGGTAGCTGTGCGGGTCGTTGATGCGCAGGTAAGCTGTGGCTAGGTGAGTTGATTGCTTCCTCGCTCGGCGCCGCTCATGAAATTTTCTTTTCAGCGCCAAAAGGCGAGGGCTGATCACTAGATGCATGAGGGTTGATGCCACGAACTTAGACATAAATTTCACCTGTCGTTATTATTTTGTGATATCAATGAACGGCCATTGAACGCGTGCTGTATATTTGCATAGCTTGTGCCTATTTGTATAGCTTATGCCTATGATTCAAAGCTGGGTAATTGTAATGAGTGAACACTGTGAAAGATTGTAATCAATGCGGTAAATGCTGCATTCACTATGGTGATGGTGGTCTTTCGGCGAGCACTAGTGAAATTGAGTGGTGGGAGAATGCACGACCCAGTATCTATGCCTATGTTAAAAACGGCAACATTTGGGTAGACCCCGCCACTGGGGAGCCTCTCAAACGCTGCCCCTGGTTGCAGCAGGAGCCGAATCAGGAAAAATACACCTGCGCCATTTACCACGATCGCCCAGAAGACTGCCGCCACTATCCAACCAGCATTGCAGAAATGGTGCGGGACGAGTGTGAAATGATTGAAATTAAAGACCTGCAAAACCCTAAGCGAGCACAGCAGGCCTTAGATGCGATGATGAGCGATTCTCGGCCAGCTTTTTTAAAGACTTAAAATGTAGCGTCTGCTAGACACATTCTTAGAGAAGTCGTAAAATGTGCTATTCGATTGCCTAAAGTTCCAAGAGCTGTGTTCATGCGAAGCAAGCCCACATCTGCGAATATCACCTTGCGAGGTTTGCTGTTAGTTGTATTGCTAACAGTATCGCTGCTTGGTGCCTCGCAAATGGAGACCACTCACGTTCACTTGCCCGACAGTGGCCTTGAATGTGAGCTGTGTGCGGGCAGTGCGCCCGTTGATGTTGCTGTTAGCACTAGTGTTCATTGGGACATTTTGTTTGCCTTAGGCCTGATTGTCTTTAGCCTAATTACCAGCCTTCAAGTTCAAGTTAGCTCTCACTACCTCTCTCGAGCACCACCTCTCTACTGCTAATAATTCGGTCTTAATTTAAACCTTTTATTATTTGGAGAGCCCAATGAAACACCTCACTACTTGTGCGGTGGCACTATGCCGTGCCGCCTTATACTTCACGCCAAGCTTAGCGCTGGCGGAACAAAGCCAGACTGCCCATATCGATGATCGAGAGATGGAGCACGTGCTTGTGTCCGTGCCCATTCATCGTCAAGAATCACAAACGGCACTGCCCGTTACCGTGTTCAGCGGTGAGGCCCTGCGGGCCGCGGCCAGCGCCACTCTAGGCGAAACCTTAGCCAGCCAGCCGGGTCTTGCCAGCGCCTCTTTTGGCCCAGCGGTGGGCCGTCCAGTGATTCGCGGTCAGCAAGGTGCACGGGTTACGGTGCTACAAAACAGTTTGCGCAGCGCCGACGCATCTAGCTTAAGTGCCGATCACTCTGTGGCGGTAGAACCCTTACTGGCGGAGAGCATTGAGGTGCTTCGCGGCCCAGCTACTCTTATGTACGGTGGCGGAGCTATTGGTGGTGTGGTGAACGTGCTCGACAACCGCATCCCCCAAGCTCAAGCTGAAACCCTCACCGGAGGCGTGGAGTACCGTCATGAAGGGGCGGCCGACCTTGGTGTTACAGCATTTAACCTCAATGGTAGCGCCGAGACCTCTGCTTTCCATTTCAGCGGTTTGCTGCGAGAGTGGAGCGACTTAAATATTCCAGGAGAGGCTATTGACGAGCAGGCATTGGAGTCACTGCATGATGGCCATGATCATGAAGAGGAGGAAGAGGAAGAGGAAGCCATAGAAAATACCGATGGCTACATCGCTAACACTGGAGGGCGAACCCGAAGCTTTACCTTGGGGGCGAGCAATTCCTTTGCTTGGGGCTTTGCCGGTATTTCGGTGAGTCAGCTCAATAGCGAATATGGCATTCCACCTGGCGCTCACGCCCACCATGAAGAAGAGGGTTACGAAGAGGACGAGCACGAAGAAGAACACCACGATGATCATGACGATCACGAAGAAGGTGAAGATGGCATACGCATAGACATCGACCAAACGCGTTATGACGCTCGCGTGCTGAAAGAAGACCCATTTGCGGGTATTAGTCTGCTAAATTGGCAGCTGAGCCACACAAACTACCAGCATGACGAAATAGAAAGCTCGGGGGAAATTGGTACACATTTCAGTAACAGCACCTGGGAAAGTCGTCTTGAGCTGAATCATCAAGCCATTGCGGGCTGGCATGGTCAGCTGGGTGTACAGTGGCGTCACGGAGAATTTAGCGCTTTGGGAGAGGAGAGTTTTATTCCCATGACCGAAAGCACTTCTACGGGAATTTTCCTCGTAGAGGGTTACGATCAAGGCGATTGGACCTACGAAATGGCCTTGAGGCTCGACCAAGACAAACTCAAGCCAGCACACTCTGCGGCTCAGACTCATAGCTTCAACAGTGTCAGTGCTTCTGCTTCGGCGCTTTGGCGGGTGGCGCCTGAGTGGCAAGTTTCGCTCGCGCTCTCCAACGCCGAGCGCGCGCCTGTGACTGAGGAGCTTTACTCCAACATTGACATTGAATCAGACTCAGATCACGGGGAGTACGTTGTTCATGGCGCCAGCCAATCGATAGAAATAGGTAATGCCGACCTCGATTCCGAGCAGTCGCACAATGCGGATTTCAAATTGACTTGGCAGAATGCGGTGGTTTCTTTAGATGCGACTCTTTTTTACAACCATTTCAATGATTATATCTACCTGAAAAACACAGGTTTGGAGCAGGACGAAGTGCCTATCCTGAGTTATCAGCAGGAAGATGCCACGTTTTATGGAATGGAGCTAGAAGCCTCTCTTGCCTTAGTGAGCAGTGAAACCCACAACTTGGAACTCACCCTAATGGGCGATACTCTGCGCGCGCGTTTTGACAACGGTCTTGCCGTGCCCAGAATGCCGCCGAGAAGAGTGGGCGCAAAACTAAGCTATCAGCAAGGCAATTGGTCGGCATTTGTTGATGTGCAAGACGCCGCTGCCCAGAAAGATCCGGGTGAGCAGGAGTCGGCGACCAAAGCTTATACTCGCTGGAATTTGGGCTTGAACTACCGCGTGGGCAAGGATTCTAATGAGGGTTCACTGTTGTTTTTTGCCAAGCTCAACAATGTCTCAGATAAGGAAATTCGTTTGAGTACTTCTTTCCTAAGAAATTACGCCCCTGAGTCTGGCCGTTCTTTGGTAGGAGGAGTTCGTTACACCTTCTAAAATGTAAGCCAGAAGGCGCAAATCACAAGTCTCCCTTTGCGCCTTCTGCCCTTGCAGTTCATTACAAGCTGAGCAACAATTCCCTTCCTTCCGCAAAAAAATGAAAATAAACATGGAATTTGGAACCTTAGCTTCTCTAATTATCTACTTCGTTGTAATGCTGTTTATCGGTTTGTATGCCTACCGGAGGTCTACTAGCACCGCCTCGGCCTATCTCTTGGGTGGTCGTCAATTAAGTCCCGCGGTCACCGCCTTATCGGCGGGCGCTTCCGACATGAGTGGTTGGATGGTCATGGGCTTGCCTGGGGCGATGTACCTCAGTGGTTTGCACAACATTTGGATCGGAATAGGTCTAATTCTAGGTGCTTATCTAAACTACCTTATTGTTGCCACTCGCTTGAGGGCTTATACCGAGCTCGCCAACGACGCCATAACCCTGCCAGACTTTTTCGAAAACCGCTTTCAAGATAATTCTCGAGCGCTGCGAATAATATCGTCTCTGGTAATTATCTTGTTCTTCACCTTGTACACCTCGTCCGGCATAGTAGGCGGCGGAAAATTATTTGAGAGTGCGTTCAATACTCAGTATGAGTACGGCCTTTACGTCACCGCGGGAATTGTTGTGCTTTACACTTTGCTGGGAGGTTTTTTAGCGGTCAGCCTCACAGACTTTGTGCAGGGTTGCATAATGTTTGTCGCGCTGATTTTGGTGCCCATTGTCGCACTAAGTGAAGTGGGTGGCCCGGAGGCAGTGGTGCTTGCGATCGAGGATATGAGCCCCGCACACTTCAATTTTATCGCCGGCACTAGCTTGCTCGGAATAATTTCATCACTGGCTTGGGGTTTAGGTTATTTTGGGCAGCCGCACATAATTGTTCGCTTCATGGCCATTCGCAAATTAAGCGATATGAAAACCGCGCGTAGAATTGGCATGAGTTGGATGATTGTCTCTTTGTTGGGCGCCATGGCCACCGGTTTTGTTGGCGTCGCTTACGTGGCAAAAACCGGCGTAATTCTCAACGATGCAGAAACCATATACATATTGTTGGCGCAGGTTTTGTTCCATCCACTCGTGTCGGGTTTTTTACTGGCCGCCGTGCTAGCCGCCATCATGAGTACAATTTCTTCGCAGTTATTGGTGACATCCAGTTCGCTGACCGAAGACATTTATAAAGCGTTTCTCAATAAAAGTGCCAGCGAAAAAGAGTTGGTTTTTATTGGGCGGGTTTGCGTATTGTTAGTGGCCTTGGTGGCGGTTTCGCTGGCGCATGATCGCAACAATTCAATACTCCAATTGGTCAGTAATGCTTGGGCTGGTTTTGGCGCGGCTTTTGGGCCGATGATTATTCTCAGCCTTTACTGGCCGCGTATGAATGCGCCCGGAGCACTGGCTGGCATCGTCGTCGGTACGCTGACTGTTTTGTTCTGGATCTACACACCCATCACTATCTCAGGTCAATCACTCAGTCAGTGGATGTATGAAATAGTACCGGGCGCTATCTTCAGTGCCGTGGCAATTGTGCTGGTAAGCCTGCTCACCAAGCCACCATCAGACGCGACACTAGCCACCTTCAAAGCCATGGAGGCCGAAGTAGAGGCGGTCTGAAGTCAGAACGCCTTCGTCATTTAATATCATCTCCTATAAGTCGCAGCCTCGGTATTTAGACTGAGGCTGCGATGTCGTATACTGCCAATCAGTTCTATTTTTGCCCTCAGCTCTAATTTCAAGGATCACGCTATGACCACTGATGTTCACCAAGCACTTCGGGATGATGTACGCCTATTGGGCGGAATACTCGGCGACACCGTTCGCGAGCAAGTGGGTGAAGACATCTTTTTGAAGGTGGAAGAAATTCGCACACTGGCCAAGGCTGCTTATCAAAGCCAAGACTGGCAACCCTTGTTAGAAGTTATGAATAGCCTTGAAGATTCTCAGCTGGTGCCCGTGGCACGAGCTTTCACGCAATTTTTAAATTACGCCAATATTGCCGAGCAGCACCATCGTGTGCGCCGACGCAGAGACAAGCAGCGTGAAGGCGCCGTGGCGGGTCTTGGCACTTTAGAAGAATTGTTGCCACGCTTGCAGGCCGCCGGCGTTGAGGGCGAAGCGATTTATGACGCCGTTGCCAACATGGGCATTGAATTGGTGTTAACCGCCCACCCCACCGAAGTGAGTCGGCGCACCTTGCTGCGCAAGCATCATGATATTGCCATGATTCTCGATCACTTAGACAATCAAAATTTAACCCCCACTGAGCGCAGCGCTCAACTCAATCGCCTGCGTCGTCGAATTATGGCCGGTTGGCAAACCGATGAAATTCGTCGCCACCAGCCCACCCCAGTCGATGAAGCTAAATGGGGTTTCGCCACCATTGAATCCACCTTATGGCAGGCCTTGCCTGAATATCTCAGAAAGCTAGACAAACAGCTGCTCGAAGCCACGGGTAAGCGTTTGCCCTTAACCGCTACGCCAGTCAGGTTTGCGTCTTGGATGGGCGGGGACCGCGATGGAAACCCTAATGTAACCTCCGCGGTGACTGAAGAAGTGCTGTTGTTGGCTCGCTGGGAAGCGGCGCACCTTTTAACAAAAGACATTCACGAATTGCGCGAAGATTTATCCATGGGGGTGTGTAACGATGCCCTTCGCGCTGTAGTGGGTGAGCACCGCGAGCCCTACCGCCAAATTTTGCGCGACGTGCGCGGGCGCTTGCGTAATACGCGCGATTGGGCTGAGGCCAAATTGGCGGGCGAGCGTTTTGAGGGTGAAATCTACCTTGATGACAAAGATTTGCTCGAACCTCTCATGCTGATTTATCAATCTTTACTGGATTGTGGCATGGAAGCTATTGCGGAGGGGAGCCTCAGTAATATCATTCGCCGAGTTGCGTGTTTCGGCTTAACCCTGTTGCGCCTAGACATCCGTCAGGAATCTACCCGCCACGCCGACGTGATTAACGAAATTACCGAGCATTTGAAACTGGGTTGTTATCACAATTGGAGCGAGGATGAAAAGCAGGAATTCCTGCTGGCCGAACTGGCTAACCCGCGACCATTAATCGCCAGCGACTTCCCCGCCTCAGCGGAAGTGGCCGAAGTGCTGCGCACCTTTAAAGTGTTGGCGGCACAGCCTGCCTCAGCTTTGGGCGCCTACATTATTTCCATGGCCACCCATCCCTCAGACGTTTTGGCGGTGCGCCTCTTGCAAAAAGAGTCGGGCTGTCGCAACCCTCAGCGTGTAGTGCCACTGTTCGAAACCTTGAGTGACCTCGAGGGCGCGGGGCAAACCATCGACCGTCTGCTGTCTGTAGACTGGTATCGACAAGACATTAACAATCATCAAGAAGTGATGATTGGTTATTCCGACTCTGCCAAAGACGCCGGCTTCTTTGCCGCTTCTTGGGGGCAGTACCGGGCCCAAGAAATTCTCAACGTCATCTGTGAAAAACACGGCGTGCACCTCACTTTGTTCCACGGCCGTGGAGGCTCAGCCAGCCGAGGTGGCGCGGCCGCCCACGCGGCACTTTTGTCACAGCCTCCCGGCACAATTAAAGGCTCGGTGCGAGTGACCGAACAGGGCGAAGTGATTCAGTTTAAGTTTGGCCTGCAAGAAGTAGCGGAAGAAAACATTGAGCTGTATGCCGCCGGTGTATTGGAAGCCACTCTGTTGCCGGCCGCGGCACCCAAAGACGATTGGCGCAGCATGATGGAAACACTGGCGGTAGAGTCGGTGCAAGAATACCGCCGTATCGTCCACAACGACGAGCGCTTTGTGCCTTACTTCCGCACAGTTACTCCCGAGCAGGAGCTGAGACGCTTGGCGCTGGGCAGTCGGCCCGCGAAACGCAAAGCCAGTGGCGGAGTAGAGAGTTTGCGCGCTATTCCCTGGGTGTTTGCTTGGACGCAAATGCGCTTAATGTTACCCGCGTGGTTGGGTACGGGGCAGGCTATGGCCTCGCAGATTGATTCCGGCAAGTTAGGGCAGTTACAGGATATGGCGTCTAACTGGCATTTCTTTGGCATGTTGTTAGATATGCAGGAAATGGTCATGGCCAAAACCGAAGCTCGAGTGGCAAGTTATTATGAGCAGCGCCTGTCCAATGACCCTGCACACCTGTCTTTGGGAGAAGAGTTGCGGCTTGGTGTTGAGCAGGCTGGGGCCGTATTACAAGCGATCAGTGGCAAGCCTTTGTTGTCTCATAGACCCATATTGAAGCGCTCGGTAGAGCTTCGAAACCCTTACGTTGACCCCTTGAATATTACCCAGGTGGAGGTGATGCGTCGCCTGCGGCAGCTGCCGGAAGACGATGCGTCGGCTTTGAAACACTCGCTTGAGCAAGCATTGATGGTTTCAATTGGGGGCATTGCGGCTGGATTGCGCAATACGGGCTAATGGAGGTGGGTTTGGCGAGTTAAACTGCGCTGAGACAGCACTAAATTCAATTAGTTGTTGCACCCATTATATCTATTGGCTATAAATTTAGAAGATTGCAGGGTTTATAGGCGTGAAAGGCCTTTCTTGTCCTAAATATAGGGCGTAGTATTGAACGCTGGTCTTACAATAAACGAAATTTATAACAGAGTTAAAAAGCGAGGGTATGCCGATGAAATTATTCAATAAGAAAAAGCAGTTTGGTCAGGGTATGACAGAGTACATTATTATCGTGGCTTTGATTGCGATCGCGGGAATTGCGGCGTTTAGCTTCTTTGGTGCAACGGCTCGTGCGCAGATTGGTAATATGGCTCAGGGCTTGAGCGGTGCAGCGGGTACCCAAGATGCGGCTACGCCTGGAGCGGCGGCGAATACCGGCGGCGCAGGTCTGTCTAATTTTGCTTCTGGCGCCGCCCAACAGGGTGCCACAGCCGAAGAACCCGTCACCCCCTAATAACGGCGGCTCAGTAAAGCAGAAAGCGATATGGTTATGAAGTTGGCCATGTCGCGGTTGAACTGCCAGGATGGCTTAAATCACAGTAGTGCTAGAGTAAATTGTATTTAGCGCTTGCAATGCCAGCTTGGTGGGTAACATTAAGAAGTAGTATTTATTAGGCTGTATCTCCAAAAAATAACATAAGAATAAAAATGTGAAGTTATTGAGGGCATCAACGGGGCGGTTCCGCCAAAAAGGTCAAGCAATCGTCTTTGGCTTGATTTTCATCGGTGTGATATTCCTTGCTCTGCTTGCTTTATATGATCAGTCACAACTGGTGCGCAGCCGCGTACAAATAGAAAATGCGGCCGATGCGGCCGCCTATAGCCAAGCCGTACACCTGGCAAGGCAACTGAATTTCACCGCTTATACCAATCGTTCGATGGTGGCCAACGAAGTGGCCATTGGCCATTTAGTGTCGCTGCTAAGTTGGTCGCGCCAGTATAAACAGCTGCCAAATTGGTTGAATACACTGTCCAAATACCCTCCCTATTCCGTGACTGTTATCCCGCCTCTAGGCATACAGTTGCACACCCTGATACGTTTGTTCACGGCGCCACTCATGATCTTGGGCTCGGGGCTCGACCCGGTGGTACAGGCCGGTTTAAAGTTGCAAAATTTTAACGCGGGTTTGAACACTGTGTTGGGCATTGCCCAAGATATGTTTGTGGCCGTTACCCTACAAGCACAGGTTGAAGCGCTGATTAAAGTGGTGGACGAACACCATTTTGAAGATGAATATGATAAGCCGTTTGTGCCAACCATCGGCTGGTTTTATATGATGTTCAATTACGCTTTGACCTACCAAGGTGACGCCATGGGCGATGCCATAGGCAAGTTCAACGCAAAAATTGGCGATAAGGGTGCTGCAGTCTTGGGCTCATTCTTTGGTGGTGGCCCGATAGACACCTCTTCCTATGAACCGAGCACCATGATCCAGCGCAACAAAGGCAGCGCTGATTCTATTGCGAACTACACGCATTTTGCGGCGATGGTGAATGACAGCCTTAATCCATGGACTAAAGAGCGGCACTTTGAAACCCAAATTGGGCCAACAGTGCCCTTGGCAGGGTATAACTGGGAGTTTCCGCCGATAATTTTTCGCATTGGCCTGTTTTTGGAGGTGATGAATTACTCTGATGGTGGCACGGCCATGGTTTTCCATACCGACAGTGATGACAACCCAGAAGGTTCCCCCGGTTGGACGTCGGTAGACGCTAGCACCTTGGGCGCGGAGCTGTCGTTTCAGTTTTATGTGCGATTCTATCTGCCCTTACTGTTTACAACCATCGATGAAGTGCTCTTTAACAAAGTCATTGAGCTCAACGATATATTCAAATTTTTGAACATCGCCCTTCCCTTGTCTACCGCCACCTATCAGTTGTGGGGCACAGACCAAGACCCTTTCCGCTCGGCAAGAATGTCCGCCGGCTTGCCAGCCTTGGGGCCCGCCGAGGCCTGGCCCAGTGGACATTACGGTGAAGCTATGGAGGGTTATCGAAACCTAGCGATGCGCAGCCCCTTGTTAACAAACCCCGCTATTTCCGCGCAGATGAAATTTTTGGCCGAGCCAAAGTGTACGCTGCCAAGTGTTTGGTGCAATAAAGACGATCTGGGTAAAAAAGCCGGTGACAGTATTCGTTTTCACTCTCTCGGCAATGGTTCGCCCACCAGCTATGAATTAACCGCGGCCGTGGCAAAGTGCATGCGTGATGTTGGCACGAGTGATAACCCTGGCATTGTTAATAGTGATGGTGACCTTAGCGGCTTAGACATTAACAAACCCGTGGGTGATGGCAACCCCATCACTAACTACAGCGTTAAAAATGCCTCGCAGGGTGAGACGGGAGAGCTGGCGAGTACCCTTCGTATGTATTGGTCGGGTAATAACGGCTGCGAAAGAGAGGATGGTAACGAATACTATGACGGTTCTGGTGCACTCATGACGATCAGTTCTGCCGAAGCCTATTTTAGCCCCGGCAATGCCTATTCTGGCTCCACCTTATATGAGGGCAAAACGGTACCGGCTTCTTTGATGGCGCCGAATTGGGATGCGCGTTTAAGAGAGCCTTCTGAGCTGGCAATAATGCTGGCTTCGGGCCGCATTGGTTTGGAGAACTTGATAAACAACTTCACTCCAGCGAACGGCGCAAAAGCGGTTATTGGAATATTTATGGACACTGTCGCGGGGGCAATTAATCAGCGCATCACCGACGCGGCCTCGGGTATAACCAGCATACCATATGTAGGTGGTGCGCTAAGCGGGTTTGAGACCGATATTCATGAGAAGGTGAATGAAGGTGCAACGGGGGTGAGCGATGGTCTCAGCGAATACATACCCTAAAGCTCGAGCGTTGCAAGCGGCGTGCAGTGGCCAGGCGATGGTGGAATTTATCGTTATGTCGGCGGCGTTGTTGGCACCCTTGTTTGTGATCGTGCCCCTGCTGGGGCAATTTGCAGACCTTAATTTTCAAACTCAGATGGCGGGGCGCTATGTTACCTGGGAGCGCACGGTTTGGTTTGAGGGCAACGGTAGCGGCAAAAATACACCCAGTGAACTCGATGAAAATGCAGCTGTGGCCACTCGTACTGATGCGACGATTGCCAGTTCCGCACAAAATCGTTTTTTCCGAGACACGGGGGTAAATATTAGCCGTAGTGATTTTGGCGCGCTGGCGGCCGCTGATGTTAACAAGGCCTGGCGCTTACAGGGCGGGGGCAATTTGTTTAGCGCCGCGACCGGTGAGGGCGGCAATCCTTTAGATATGGGTACTAAGCCAGGGGATATGACGGACGTGGCTCTGGCTTATTACGGCTTAGAAGTGCTGAATACGGTGACGGGTAGTGTCACCAACGCCGTGGTAGGAGCTCTCGATTTTGTTGGCCTCGATTTAGGGCTAGACCGCTATTGGATGACCGACCCAATGTTTGATAAAAAGGGCTATTTCACACCCGCCGTAAGAGTGCAGTTTAACAATGACCCCGCCGCTTACGGCCCATTTGAATCTTGGCTGTTGTTTGATGATGACGGGCTCCCTCTTATCGCCAACCCTAACTTCACCTATTCAGGGGCCATTGTTGCCAACGGCTGGAATGCACAGAGCATGGAGCACTTTGAGGAAACGGTTGATAATTATGTTGGCACCAACCCCTTTCTTGTTAATGACGTGATGGACTTTGTTGTCGATGCGATTCAATTTATCGAGAAGTTTTATACCGAAGTGAATCCGTGGGGCGGTGTCGCTGACCCAAAATTTCCCGATTCTGCGAAAGAGTTTTTTGGCGGCCAGTTGCCCCTTTACGATCCTGCCGAGGACGTTACGTGTTCAGAAGGCCGATGCAGCTATGAGTAGAAATAAAATGACCTTGGATGAATTCACTGGCCGTGCCGGGCTGTGTTTGAAAATGAAAACGACTCACCATTATGCGTTGTTACTCGCGGGGTTTGTGGCCGCATCGCTGTTAACCGCGCCCACCTTCGCAAATTGCGATGTGGAAGAATTTCCAGTGATGGATGAAATGCATATTTCGGTATTAGCGCCAGCAATGAATTTTAATGGTCTTAATATGTCCATTCGGGAATTCACTATTGACGACGATGTGGAGTCGGTACGAGAGTTCTATAACCAGAAATGGAAGGGCGAGCTGGTTGAAAACCTACTGGGCGATACCCTGCAAATTGCCCACCACACCGACGACTGTTCCATGTTGGTGCAGATTATGATGGCCAGTGAAGGCAGTGCCGGGCGCTTGGTTATTAACAACCCGGAATTAAACATGGCCGCGCAAAGTGTCTCGGTTCCGCTTCCCGAAGATGCGACTATTGCTTATGACATGCGTGACAACGACGGTGGAAAAAATGCCGTGACCCTGTTGGCTACATCATTCCTATCGCGTTCGGAAGTGGAGACATTTTACAAGCAGGAGCTGAAACGAAAGCGCTGGGTTTATGAGCGCAGCATGAGCGGGCGAAGTGGCACGGCTTCTTTGTATCGCAAGGGCCGCGACGAATTTAATTTGGTGATCATGACCACTGAGGACCAGCGGCAAACGCAAATTCTTATCAATAGGGTTGAGCAGTAGTTTATGCGTTCTAGACGTCACCGCTTTGCAGGCCAGGCAATGATTGAATACATTGTTGTGGTGACTGCTTTAGTTACTGCGCTGGTGGCGATTAGAGTTGACCTTGATGATGGTCGCGGCCCAATTTCAGTGGTTGAGTGGTTGACGGGTGTGATGAAAGCGAATCAGCGGGGTTATGCCCACTCTATTAGTGCGATACAAGAATACGGTGATTTTCCCGTGGCCGCAGCACCCACCACTGGCGCAACACCGCCCACTACGGTTTATCCTGAGGTGCCGGGTGTTAACTTCCCAGACTTTGACCCCCCGGGCGCGGGCCCCCTACTGGCGGATACCATTGGCAGAGCGACCGTGGTAACTGGCAACAGCCGCATTGGCACAACTGACAGTGATGGCAATATCTATGATTTCGACGGCAACCTCATTGGAACCACAGACGACGAGGGTACTATTGAGTGGGAAAATGGCGATAGTGATTTAGATTATGACGAATATGATATTCATGTAGCCGTGATTGATAGTGATGGCAACGACGTGGAACCGTCGGCGGTTGTTCGCGGTGACAAGCTCTTAGGGTTTGCCTATGTAAGTGACGATGGCATTTTTGTTGATCCCGGTGGTGTTTCAACCGGCAGCTTCACTCCGGTTAATCTGAAACCTAACGCTAAAATAGCGGAGCTTGACGATATCTTTGACGGTTTTGTGCATGCGGCGGTCTCCTATCGCGGGCTAATTTATGATGACCTAACAGTAGCGGTCACCGGTTACGACCCGAAGAATGAGACGGAAGCGTCACATGATTATGAAATTGTTTGGGTCGAGACACGGACGATAGACTCTGAAACTGGAGCCCTAGTGAAATATGAGGGTACGTGTGGCGCAAAACTGCCTAATTGGCAGGATGACGACACGCAGGTTCAAAGCCTGTTAACTAGTGACGACGGGTCTGTTGAGGACCCCGATGATGAAGATGTTTCTCTGGCGACTATTGAACATGGCTTTATTAAGGGACTGACGATTGGCCCGCCGGCAAGCATATTTCGCAATTTTGGACAGCAGACTCCGATTAGTACTACCTCAAAGTCTGCCTCTACAATTGCGAGTAAACAGGCTGAGTGTGGTCCTAGGCAGGTGGTAACCATTGATAGCACACGAACTCAAGAGAAAGATGCCGACGGCGAAGTGTTGTCAACGTCTTTTAGCGCCGGAGAACTTAGAGACCCCCCAGCGGTGGACTATGAATTTTAACAACGCACAAAGTAATGGTTAAAAAATAGTAAGAAAAATAAATGTATAAAAAACGATAAATGTATAAAAAACGATAAATGGATAATTAATTTTACTTTTAAAAGTAAGTTCAGGGGAAAGCAATGAAAAACTTATCGGGGGGCAAACTGCTTGTCGTAGCAATCATATTTGGTGTGATTGCGGCGGTATTGGCGGTTCTCTTTTTGAAAATGAAAGAGGAATACTATCGTAACGCCTACCAACCTGTGGTGAAACCAATGGTGACAGTGGTCGTTCCAAAAACTGATTTGGTGCGGGGTGATGTGCTCACAGAATCAGTGCTCTCTTCCTTGAGGATACCAAGTGAATATACTCCCGCCGGAGTGTTGCTCGCTAGTGACTGGCGCAAAGCTGAAAATAGGATGGTGATTTCCAAATTGCAGCGCGGTAAGCCAATCACCTGGTCAGCTTTGGAGGGAGAGGCTGTGGACACTTTTGCCGAGAACATTGATCTAGGTAAGCGTGCCAAAACCATTAAGATTTCCAAGATTAATTCGTTTGACGGTTTGTTGCGTCCTGGCGACCACATCGATCTCTACGGCAAGTTCCAAGGCCCGAAAATTGGCCTGCCAGCCTCTGTCGATGACAAAGTGGCGAAAGACGTGATTTTTCCGCTGCTGGAAAATATTGTTGTGTTGGCGGCCGGCAAGGAAGATGAAAACGGTAAAAAATACGAAATTTTCTACGACAATACTTCCGCAGACGGTTTCAACATGAATTTCTCCATGATCGCCGTGCAATTGTCGTCTAGGCAGGCCGCGAAATTGGAGTTGGCACAATCCAACGGTGATTTGGTGGCAGTGCTGCGGCATCCAAAAGATACCAGCGTATCTAATGTTGATCAATTAACGGTGAGCAGCCTATTGGAGCCCGATGAACCTGAAACGGTTGATTTGGTGTTGGACGCCAATGGCAAGCCTGTAGGGCGCATTATTGGCGACAACATTGTTGATGCCAACGGCAAAATTGTTGGCAAGATAGTGGACGGTAAAGCGGTCAGTTTTTCGGGCGAAGAGCTGGGTTCCATCGTCAGTGGTGTCTCGGAAGACGACCCTATGTTGCGAGTGGATAAAGTTCAAGATGTTGTTCGTGACGAAGACGGTAAAATTATTGGCTATATCAAAGATGGTCAGGTAGTGGATCAGAAGGGCAACGTGATTGGTCAGATCGATGCCAGTGGTCGCGCGGTGTCCTTGTCTGGTGAGAGCCTTGGCACCATTGATAAAGGCGTTTATCTCGATAAAAACGGCCGTGAAGTGGACATGTCTAGCTCTACCGCGCCGGTAGTGGCTGAGGTGGTTCGCGACGCATCCGGCAAAGTTATTGGCCGAGTTGTGGACGGTCAGATACTCGACAGCGAGGGCAAGGTGGTTGGCCATATCAACGAAAGTGGTGACCCAGTGGGGCTGGACGGCGAAGTCATGGGAACCTTGGAAAAAGCTTTTGTGAGTGCTGACGGTCAAGTGCTTAATGAGCCGGTAGAATTGGTGAAAGACAGCCAGGGCAATGTGATTGGTCGCCTAGTAAATGGCGAGGTTGTAGATTCATCTGGGAAGGTTATTGGCACATTGAAAGACGGCAAAATTATTGACGCCAAGGGCAATGTGATTCATGACAATGTCTCCACCGAAATTACCACTCAAACCATGATGGCCGGTAAGGTAAATTCCAAACGAATCGTTATCAATCGCTTCTTTGAATTTATAGCAGGGGGTACCGCAAAAGATGGCATTACTCCTGTCAAAAAAGTCCCAATGGAATAACTGGAATGCCTACTCGAGGAACTATAATGAAAAAGCTATTCGCAATGAGTTTGATGTCACTTCTGGTTTTGGGCTGGCACTCCGGTTCACTCGCTGAGAACAAATATCTACCAGCAATGCTCACCCTATATGAAGGTGAGTCTAGAGTGGTTGAAGTGGACGACATTACCCGCATAGCCGTAGGTAAGTCGGCTTTGGTAAGCTCCACTATTTTAAAAAATGGCGAGGTGGTTTTTACAGCCGATTCTGTGGGCGAAACCAACATGCAAGTGTGGTTTGGCGACGGCAGCCGTGAAGAAGTGTCGTTGATTGTAGTGGAGTCGAATTCACTGCGAGAAATCATCGAAATCAAACAGCTATTGTCGGACGTTGCAGGCATTAAAATTAAGGCCGTTGGTCGCCGCCTGGTAATTGAAGGTGACGTAATGGCGCGCGACCTTGAACGTATCAACATCGTCAAACAGCGTTACCCCAATGTGCTGGTGCTTGCACAGGAAGGGAATGAGTTCATGGAAAAAATGATTTACTTCGATGTTCGCGTCACTGAATTCAATACGAGCGAGATGGAAAACTTAGGCATCGCCTGGGACACCAGCATTGCGGGCCCAACCGGCACTTATCGGAGAGAATGGCGGGGCGACAACTATACGGTTGGTACGGGCCCTCTGGGCGATATAAGCAACACTGGCCTGGGGCTTGACGTTGATACCGGCAATTTTGATCCAGACAATAATAACAGCGGCTATAACGCGGTGGAAATTGCCGCTTTGTTGGCCGCGCAACGAGGAGGTGCCACTACTTGGGGTATTGTCAGTGAAGTTGCGTCGCGCATCAGTTTTTTGGAGAGCACAGGAGCGGCTGTAACACTCGCCTCGCCACGCTTAAGCACCCGCAGCGGCGGTACGGCGGAGCTGCAAGTGGGTGGCCAAATTCCCGTGGTAACAACGTCGGTGAACGGCCCATCGGTTCAATACAAAGACTACGGTATTATTTTGAATGTTGAGCCCAAATTGGACTTATACGGCAACATATCCGCGAAGGTGATGACAGAGGTGAGTCAGTTGGACGTCGCTAATTCTGTAGGCGGGTACCCGGCACTTAAAAGCCGTAAAACCGATAATGACATTCTCCTAAAACCGGGTGAAACATTAGTTTTGTCGGGTTTGTTAACTCGCGAAGATGCCAATAGCGTTGATAAAGTTAAGTGGTTAGCCGATATACCACTTCTGGGAGAATTATTTAAATCAAGAAGCTTTAGTAATAATAAAACCGAATTGGTTATTTTTCTAACTCCAACCGTTATGGGGGACTTAAGTCAGGGCATCAATCAAGTTGAAATTAAGCGCTCTAAGGAGTTCCTGTCAAGATTTGAGAAAAGTATGAAGACAGGTTTAGTAGACTGAATACGACGACAGTTGGGGTTTTGGTATGTTTGAAATTACAGTTAAAGATAAAAAAGGCAAATTCGTCGAAACCATAAGCTGCGGTTTGGACAGCTGTGAAATTGGCAAGGCAAGACAGGCTCTGGTGAATTTGAAAGGCTGGAGCGTTGCACCTAAGCACGCCAAGATCGAAAAGACCTTGGCGGGTATATACGTGGAAGACATTAGTCGCGGTTACGATCTATTTGTAAATGGTAATAATGTTGAACGCTATGGCCCCTTGACGGAAACCGATGAGCTGACCATTGGTGCTTACACCTTGTTTGTTAAGAGCGTGTCATCGGCCGCTGCGGAGGAATTGGGTGAAGATGTAGTCTTGGATAATAGCGAGACCTCTGCATCCGACAGCGCTAATGACAAAGAACAGCAAGACGCCTATATGGAGTGGGCGGCTTATATCAACAAGGAATTGTTTCGCCTGATGGACTTGCGTCGCATGGACCTAGATTCCATGGCTGACGGTGAACTGAGAGCGCAGCTGTCTCAATTAATTGACGGAGTGCTGGCCGAAATATCAACACGCATACCTGAAACCGTCGACCACGATCTTTTAAAGCGACTAGTGTTAGATGAGGCCGTTGGGCTTGGGCCTCTCGAGGGCTTCCTGGCTGACCCTTCAATTACCGAAATCATGGTTAATAGTCACAAAGACATCTATATCGAGCGCGCGGGCAAGCTTGAACGCACCACCATTAACTTTTCCAGTGACAGCGCGGTGCTGTCTATTATAGAGCGAATCATTTCTCCTTTAGGCCGGAGAATTGACGAGAGTTCGCCGATGGTGGACGCCCGTCTGGCCGACGGTTCACGGGTTAATGCGATCATTGCACCCCTATCACTGAAAGGCCCGTGTCTGACCATTCGTAAGTTCGCCGACAAAAAGTTACGTGTTGACGACTTGGTGGCGTTTGACGCGATCAGCCAGCCCATGGCTGACTTCATGCAGCAGTGCGTGGAATACCGGAAAAATGTAGTGGTGTCTGGCGGTACAGGTTCGGGTAAAACCACCTTGTTGAATATTCTGTCTAATTTCATTCCTGAGACCGAGCGTGTGGTCACAGTGGAAGACGCTGCTGAACTTCAATTGGTACAACCGCATGTTGTAACACTGGAATCGCGCCCGGCGAATATGGAAGGTAAAGGCGCAGTTCCTATTCGCGACTTGGTGAAAAACTGTTTGCGAATGAGACCCGATAGAATTGTAGTGGGAGAGTGTCGTGGTGGTGAAGCTCTAGATATGCTTCAGGCGATGAATACCGGTCACGACGGTTCCTTAACTACGGGGCACTCGAATTCACCTCGCGATATGGTTCGTCGTTTAGAGGTTATGGTGCTAATGGCCGGAATGGATCTGCCCATTATTGCTATTCGTGAACAAATTGCATCGGCAGTTGACCTGATCATTCAACAGTCACGCTTTTCTGACGGTTCTCGGCGTGTAACGAGCATCGCCGAAGTGACCGGTATGGAAGGTGACACCATCCAATTAAATGAGATATTTTCTTTTAAGCAAGACGGCGTCAACAGTGAGGGCAAAGTGCAGGGTCGTTTCCTGGCCACGGGGCGCGTGCCTGAGTTTTATGAGGCACTTCGCAACCAAGGAGTGAATCCTGATTTATCACTCTTTAATGAGGTGGCGGATGTTTAGCATTGGGTCTAACTTAACTCTGTTATCCTTTGGAGAGCTGTAGTTATGGAAATATTTAACGAGATCAGTTTGTCCATCTATGTGATTGCTGCGTGTATCTTCACGGCGGTTTTTCTATTAGTTAAATCAATTGGTAGTGCCGTGGCCAGCTCTTTGGGTTTGTATCAAAGTCAGTTTACGGAAAGCGCAGAGGTCGAACTCTCCGATCTTTTCATATTTTCCGATCCAAAGAGGTTGTTTGTCCTTAATGTCTTGGCATTCTTTGTAGTTCCAAGCCTAGTTCATTTGTTGTGGCAGATATGGGTTGTGACCGGCGGCGTCGCGATCGTTTTTCTGTTATTGCCGCCATCTATATATAAAAGTTTGCGCAAGGGTCGTTTAAAGAAATTTGAAGCGCAATTACCTGACGCTTACATGATGATTTCCAGTAGCTTACAGGCAGGGGCCAGTTTCAATTTGGCCCTGGCCGACATGGTGGAGCGGGCTCCATCACCACTGGCTCAAGAATTTGGTTTATTGTTGAAGAAAATTAAACTGGGTGTGTCGCTTGAAGATGGCCTTCTGGAGATGGAGGAACGTCTGCCGATAGACAGTTTTATTATGGCGAGTTCGGCTATTCGTATCAGCAAGGAAGTGGGCGGCAATTTGGTGACCACTATTGAGTCTATGGCCGACACCCTAAGACGGAAAAAAACCATGGAAGGCAAGATTGAGAGTTTAACCGCGCAGGGCAAGGTTCAGGGAAAATTTATGGCCGGCTTGCCCATTGTTCTGGGGCTAATACTGTCTACTCTGGAACCTGAAGCGATGAAACAGTTGGTTACCACTTCCAGTGGTATCGCGGTATTGGTCGTGCTGGTGGTTATGGAGGCTGTGGGCTTCTTTTTCATTAATAAAATCACCACAATAGACGTATAGGTATCAGTATGATTGAGCTCTATCCCTATTTTAGTGCTGCGGGTTTTGGCATCGCGGCCATGTCGGTTATTTTGGCCATTGGGGCGATTTTCTTTATGTTGCCGCAGGATGATCGTGATTTTCTTGATCCAATTCCGCCTGGCTTACGTCTATTTTGGCCATTTATCAGACTGTTATCCTATTTTGTCAGCAGTAATTTACCGTCAACCCACCTCGACAAAATCGATGACAAACTGCAGAAAAGTGGGGTGTGTTATGTTTTTTCGGCGGAGGACTATTTTGCCCTCTGTATATTTTCAGCGATAACGGTACCCGCACTCGTCGCTGTGTTGATGTTGTCGTCAGGTGACGTTAACCCTATGTATTTGATTTTGGGCGCAGTGGCAGGCTTCTATTTACCAGAGGTCTGGGTTAGAGATACGCGACTCAAGCGGAATGGTAATATTATTCGTGCGCTGCCCGTATTTTTGGAATATATGACCATGTCTGTGGATGCGGGGCTCAATTTTTCTGGCGCCTTGCGGCAAGCCGTGGACAAAGGCCCGTCTGGTGCGATGAAAAATGAATTTAAAATTGTCTTGCGTGATATTCGTTCGGGTCTGTCTCGAGCGGAATCGCTGGAACGGATGGACGAGCGCCTCTGTATTGGCGAGGTGTCTACCTTTATAGGTGCGGTCACTCAGGCAGAGAAAATGGGATCCAGCATTAAAAATACGCTTCAAGTGCAAACTCGGCAGCGTTTGGATGAGCGATTTCAGCGTGCCGAAAAACAAGCTATGGAAGCGCCGGTTAAGCTGGTTGTGCCTTTGGTCTTGTTTATTTTTCCCGTCACGTTCGTTATTTTGCTCTACCCGATTGTGATTAAATTTATTAACAGTGGAATCTAGGGCGAGAGCGCTCGCGGTTCTCGCCAATACCAACCTATTTTTAGCGATTGCCGCGCAAGGTCTGTTGATGAAAGTTATAAACGTTACTTTGCAACGAAAAGGCAGCTATATCGCAGAGTTTTCGGTGTTGATGGCGAATACTGTGTTAACCCGAGCTAGAGGCTTGTTATTCAGAGCGCCGATGACCGATGATCGTGCGATGCTTATTTCGCCCTGTAATTCAGTGCATACATGGTTTATGGGGTACAAACTGGATGTGGTTTTTTTAAATCGAGAAAAGAAGATCATGCATATTGCTGAAAACATCAAACCATGGCGATTTGCTTACCATTTTAAAGCTTCGGCAGTCATAGAATTTAATGCGGGTGTTGTGGCGAAATATGGAATGACGGTGGGAGATGTGTTTAGTGAGTGTTAGCGTTAAATTCAGAAACTTATGGCAAGCTGTGCTGATGGCGACACTGTTGTCGGCTTGTGCGACAAACAGCCCAACAGACAATGCTCAACGCTTGGTGACAGCCGACCAGCAGGCACAAAGCTATTATCAAGCCGGCGATTACGCTAATGCGCTAGTGGCCTATCGATATCTGGCCAAGGAAATTAATTCTGAGGCAATCTATTGGTACTTTATGGGCAACTGCTATGCGCGCTTGAATCTGCCAAATGACGCGATTAAAGCCTATCGTGAAGCGCTTGTGCGTCGCCCAGATTATGCCAAAGCCTGGCACAACCTAGTGTTAGTTGAGGCGAAATTGTTGGCGCTTACCATGACAGAAATGTCCGAATCGGTTTCGGCGGACGAGCCCTTGATGAAAAAAGTAGGCCGCATTCATGAGCGCTTGAACGACGTGGTGTTCGGTGAGAAATAAAGCGATGAAGCGACATTCTACGGGGCAGTCGATAGTTGAGTTTATTATTGTCTTTCCAGTATTAATGATCTTGATTTTTGGCACCATACAAATCGCTTTTATTTATTCTGCCAATACCACGTTAAATTATGCGACTTTTCAAGCTGCTCGAATGGGAGCGCTTAACGGTGCCACTTACGATGGTATCAAAAAAGGTTTGGTGCGAGGGCTGGCGCCCTTATATACCCATGGTGCTACCGATGACGACATGGCGGCCGGTGTCGCGAGGGCTTTGTTTGAGGTGGAGAATTATGTCCTCATTACTCGGATAAACCCGAGGATTGCGCATTTTACGCCTCATGCTCATGCTCAATACGACACTGAGGTTTTTGACTGGGTGATTCCCAATGACAATTTGATGTATCGTGATCAGAGTGTGGGAGAAATTTCAATTCAAGATGCTAATTTACTGAAAATTCAAGTTGAATATTGCTACCCACTAATGGTGCCCATAGTCGATCGGTTTTTAGCGGAAATAGATCAGGCAACCCAACTGCAAAAAGACGCTAACGTGCTCGTAGAAGCGTCACGTGCCGTAAAAGATAACTACGATGATATTTGTGGCGATAGGGCAAGCTCTAATTCGGGTTTTATTGTTACTTCAGAAGCGATTGTGCGTATGCAGTCGGCCGCACAAAAAGCCGACGAGGATTGCTCTAAGACTGAGTTTAGTTGTCGGTAGTGATCGTAAGAGCGAGGCGTCGTATTTTTGAGCGACTAAAAATTCATACTGTAAAGAGTCATGATTATGATTGAAAAACTGGGTGGTGAAATCGCTATTTGTGATAGTCCTCGGGAT
>CAJWBQ010000022.1 GCA_913020115.1 uncultured Cellvibrionales bacterium | reverse complement strand
AATGTCCGATATTGAACAGTGAGGGTGTACGAAATCGAACACACGATGTACGATAACGAACAGCCCCATTAATCGCCTCAGGAACCCCTCGTGACACAAAGAGAACGACGTGTGCTTATCGTTGATGACGATGAAGACATATTGATTGCAGGAAAGTTGTTACTGAAACGGCATTTTGGCGAGGTGGTAACGTGTTCGATGCCGAGCAAAATTCCTGAGCTTATGGCGGCCAGCCGATTTGATGCAATATTGCTGGATATGAATTTCTCCCCAGGTGAAAGCAGCGGCGAACAGGGATTTTTCTGGCTAAAAAAGATCATGAGCATTGATCCAGATGCCGTGGTGGTAATGATCACTGCACACGGGGGGGTGGATGTCGCCGTAGAAGCGATGAAATTTGGCGCCACAGACTTTGTCGCCAAGCCTTGGCAGAATGAAAAGGTGGTGGCTACACTGTCTTCTGCAACACAATTGAGAGCAACTCGCACAGAGGCCGAGCAACTTAAGCAAAGCAACAAGTTGCTGGCGGAAGTGTCTGGGGTCTCCAATCAGGCAATCTTGGGGCAGTCCGGCAAAATGCGTGAAGTGAGCGAGATGATCAAACGCTCAGCCCCCACCGACGCCAATGTTCTTATTCTTGGTGAAAATGGCACAGGAAAAGAATTGGCTGCAAGGGAAGTTCACCAACAGAGCCTGCGAAGTACAGCGATATTTATGTCCGTTGATTTGGGAGCCCTTTCGGAAACCCTGTTTGAATCAGAATTGTTTGGCCATAAAAAAGGCGCGTTTACAGGCGCTCAGCAAGACCGAGTGGGCCGCTTGGAGGCCGCCAGTGGTGGCACACTATTTTTGGATGAAATTGGTAATATCCCCCTTTCATTACAGGCCAAGCTACTCACCATTCTGGAACAACGAGAAGTGACACCGCTCGGAGCCAATGCACCGGTGCCTATCGATGTCAGGGTGGTCGCCGCCACAAATGTGCCACGGCACAAACTGCAGGATGAAAAATTGTTTAGGCAGGATCTTTTGTTTCGTCTTAATACCGTAGAAATTCAGCTTCCCCCCCTTAGAGAGCGACCCGACGATATCGAAGAGATTGCACATTATTATGCAGGCTTTTATGCCCGTAAATATCGCCGAGAGTTTAGAGGCTTATCGCCTCTGGCGCTGCAAACGGCCAGAGAGTATAGCTGGCCGGGCAACATCCGAGCCCTGCGACACGCCATTGAACGGGCGGTTATTCTCGCCGATGGCCCCCAACTTGAAGCCTCAGATTTACAGCTAACAACAGCAGAAACTCAGCCGCCAAAATTATCATCAGAAATACCAGCACTAGATAGTGATGAGCCTGAAGATTTTAATTTAGAAAGAATGGAACAAAGCACTATTACTCGCGTGTTGAAATTGCATCGCTACAATATAAGTCATGCCGCAAAAGACTTGGGTTTAACACGGGCGGCATTATACCGCCGGATGGAGAAATATGGGCTTTAAACGGTTTGCCTTTCATATATCGCTAAGGGTGGCCCTTTTGGGCGGCACACTACTGGTACTGGTTTGGGTGAGCAGCCAATTCCTCTACCCGACACTCTCGTTGATTTTTTTCTTGGTTGTTATCGCTCAGCTCAGCGAAGCCTTGCGCTTCGTGAGCAAAACTAACGCTGAATTAACGCGCTTCTTAGAGGCGGCGCGCTATGCTGATTTTAGCCAGCGCTTCCAGATGAAAAACGAGGGTGCGGGCTTCGATGAGTTGGGGGCGGCCCTGTCAGAAATCATGGAGCGATTTCGTCTTTCGCGGCAAGAGCAGGAACAAGAACTCAGGCATTTAAGGGCATTAGTTGAACATGTGCCGGTCCCCTTAATGTCTTTGCAGAACAACGGGGAAATTAACGTCCACAATAACGCAGCCCGCCGTCTATTTGGTAATACGCGGGTAGTTCGCTTAGAAGACCTTAAACAATTCGGTCAAGATTTCATGCGAGATATAAAGGATCTAGCTCCAGGAAATCGACACCTGGTCAATTTTTCCGCCGACGATGTGGAAAAACAGCTGTCGGTAGCGTCGACACAAATTTCTCTAGGCCATCAAGTCGAAAAGCTTATCAGCCTTCAAGACATCCAAAGTGAACTGGACGGCGCGCAACTTAAGGCTTGGCAAGATTTGGTACGTGTTCTAACCCATGAAATAATGAACAGCATCACACCCGTCGCGTCCCTAGCAAAAACAACCACCGATCTTGTGGAAGATGCGACAGAACAGGTAAAGGCACTGGAAACCATTGAGGGGGTTGATAAAGTTTTGGCGGAATTGATCGACATCAAAAGCGCCGTAGATACGGTGGCGCGCCGCTCTGACAGTTTGATGAACTTTGTGCAAAGTTATCGCCGATTAACCCGCTTGCCCGCGCCCCAAAAGGGTGTTCTTCGGCTCAGGCAAGTTTTTTCTCAGGTGGCACGGCTCGTTTCCGCCGACTGGCAAGCTCAGGGCATTAGCCTATCTACCCACGTTGAACCAGAGAGCTTAAGCATTAAAGTCGACGGAGATATGATCGAGCAGGTACTCATCAACTTATTGCGAAATGCTGAGCAAGCTTTGGCTGGGTGTGACGCTGCCACCGTTAAGATTTTTGCTCGCATCAACCGTCGAGGACATGTTGTGCTAGAAATCATCGACAATGGTCCCGGCATCGCCGAAGACATTTTAGAAAAAGTATTTGTACCCTTTTTTACCACTAAACGAGAAGGGTCTGGTGTGGGCTTGGCTTTAACGAGGCAGGTTATGATCGCACATGCAGGTTCGGTATCTCTAAGCGCGGGTGACAAAAACGCCACTGGCGGCCGAGGTGTTAGAATTGCACTAACGTTTTAAGACAACAATCAAGACAACAATCAAGACAACAACCCGAAAGCAGGAATAGTAAGCCACATGATTGACACCTATACCCTTTGCGACTTAAACACCTGGGCTAGAAAACAGCATTATTCGTTTTATAGAGAATTTGATCAGCCATATTTTAATATCTGTTGTGAATTGGATGCGGGCACACTGTATAAATATTGTCGTGATCGAGATCTGTCTTTCCTAGATGCCTACCTTTACCTAACAATGTCAGCAGCCAATGAAGTAGAGAATTTTCGCTTTCGAATGGTAAAAGATGAAGTGAGAATTTATCAACAAACGGCAATCAGCGTTACTCAACTCGCGGAAGATCAAACAATTCGTTTTTCTGACATACCCTATTCATCCAACTTTGAAGACTTCAGTCAAAAATCATTGCAGGCCAAAAAACACGCTATCTCAAGGCCCTTCATGTCCGACACCTTTACAGAAACGCAGGCCATATTGAATACGATATATATGTCTGTTATTCCATGGATCAGTTTTACCAGTTTCAGCCATGCCACTCACGGTGGAGGCAACAATGGCATTCCTCGCATTGTTATCGGAAAAATGAAGAAAGATGACTATAAAATGCCTCTCTCTCTTGATGTTCATCACGCTCTAATGGACGGCTTGCATGTCGGACAATTTGTGCAGGACATTCAATCACGATTCGATCAGCCAGAGCGCTGGCTATAAGTGCTGGGCTGGCTCATCAAGGCACTTGCAGAGAGCCAGACTGAACATTATGATCTATGATTAAACCATTGGCGCCCAATCTGTTAGAGATAGCAAATGATGAAACCGGTAGAAAATAAGGTTTTCCCACAAGAAGACTGGCAAAACATTCTCTATGACCTTGATTTGAAAATCATGTCGGGCAGCCTACTACAGATATCAAACTTACTCGAACATCCCAACACCACGGCCAAGCAATTAGCCGATGTTGTGCTTACCGATATCATGCTCACCTCTCGCGTACTAAAAATCGCCAATAGTGCGACACACTACCCCGCCAAAACTTCAGACGAAGGCGCGTTAACCCAAGCCATCGTGCGAGTGGGTTTCAACGGTCTTCGCGCCATATGCCTTTGCGTTTCGCTCATGGACCACCTCGTCAAGAAAAAGAAAAATCGCTCACAGTTAATGGCCTGTATCAGCCGCAGTTTTGAGACCGCCGTACAGGCTCGAAATGTCGGTAAAATTATGAAAGTAAATACAGAGGACGTGTTTGTCGCCGGTCTTCTGCAAAACATTGGCGAGCTAAGTTTTTGGTGTAGTTCCATTCCAGATTCTGAGCAATACCAAGCTCTAATAGACACTGAAAACAGCTCCCCTGAAGGCGCCTTTAAATCCCTGAGCGGCAAAGATTTTCAAGAGATATCAAAGGAACTTTCCAGCCGCTGGAAACTCAGCGACTTACTTGAAGCCAGTTTTGGCTCAGAACAAAATCCGTCGGTGAAGGCGGTGGCTCTGGGCCTAAAAATCAGTCAGGCCGCGAGATTCGGCTGGGAGTCAAAAGAGGTTAATCAGGTACTTCAGTCTCAGCTTAAAGATCTAGGGTTTAATATTTTGGGCGCGATGAAATTTATGAAAGACGGCGTCAATGAGGCCCTATCGCTAAGTGCCGCCTACGACTTAGAAAAACCGAAAACACCTGCCCCTGCCAAAGACACAGCACCCGCCCAAGAGGCCGAAAAGAAAAAGCCTTCCAACAAAAAGCCGGATGGCCCCACCTCACTCATTCGACCCTAAAGAGTTATTTCACTGGGCTTACCAAGAGAAGCGAGTTTTGCTTGCTGATATTGGCGAGGCGTTGAAGCCGTGTAGCTCACGAAAGCTTTATGGAAATGGCTTTGATCTACGTAGCCGGTCTCTGTAGCCACTTCGGCAATGCCTGTACCCGTCCGAAGCAAACTTTTGGCTTTTTCTATACGTACATTGTTTAAAAATGCCATAGGCGGCAAACCGGTATCTTGTTTGAACAAGCGAACTATCGTTTCTTTACGGCAAGTAAGCTCAGTCGCTAAATCGTCAAGAGTAGGCGGTGACAGCAGGTCGCTCACCAGATGCCGCCTAAGATATCGAGTGATCTCATGCTCTTCATCACCGGCCAATCTCGGCGCACAGTATTGGCTTAATATAGAGAAGCTCAAACTTTCTAAAAGACTCTCAAGCTCTACTAGCCGCTGCCCCAACATAGCCTGAACCAGCAAGAGATAAGTTTTGAACAGTGAGCTGTCCTCGACAATAAATTGATCACAGTGCAAATGCTCAATCTTATGCTGGTAGATCGCCGATAGCCTGTCCAAGCACCACTCTGTGTCTAGGTAGAGCATATGATAGCTGCGCAACTGATTTTCTTGCGGATTGCAGCTATGAGCCTGGCTGGGCTCGATGAGCACAATATCCCCCGCCCGCGCAGCCCGCTCTTGACCTAAATATTGAACAAGCGTCACGCCCTCTTCAATAGCACCAATTGAAAGCTGAGTATGGCTGTGTGTTTTATAGGGCTGAGCGCTTTGATGAGTGCTTCGCAGTTCTACATGGGGCAGATCAGCATGACGCCAATATCCTTGCTCTATACTTTTTACCTTAACTGGCATCTACCTATTCTCTAATCCATCCAGATAAAAATCACGCAGGATGCGGTCAACAAAGTCATGCCAATATTAAAACACTTCAAATAACGTTGGTTACTTAAATAACGCTTAATGTACTGCCCAAAAAACGCCCACAGGGTGATAGATGGCAGGCCCACCAAGACAAAGGCTAGGGTAATCATAGCAACCGACAGCCAATAATCATCGCCGGTGAGACTGAAGCTAGCGTTGGCCGAAATCACCATAATCCAGGCTTTGGGGTTAATGTATTGAAAAGCAGCCGCTTGCCAAAAACCAAAGGGCCGTCTAGTGCCACTGTCGCTTGGGCCAATGCTGGAGAAATTCAAAAGTTTGTAGGCCAACCACAATAAGTAGGCGCTACCCGCCACCCGCAATACCTGCTGAACCAAAGGGAACTGGCTGAATAAGGCGCCCAATCCCAAGCCGACGCAAATGTTCATCAGCGCCACACCCAGGATGATACCCGCAATATGCGGCACAGTACGGACCAAGCCAAAGTTGGCTCCGGAAGCCGTCAGCATAATGTTGTTTGGTCCCGGTGTAGCGGAAGTTACAAAGGCAAAAGTGGCCGTGGTGGCAAATAACTCTAAGGAAATCATGGTGCAGTCTCTTTTACGCATCGGTGCGGCTAATCTCAAGCTCGGACATTGTAACCGATACAATTGTTGATAAATTTCTTAATTGTCCCTAATATTGTCTCTCATACGCATCATAGTTAGTTAATATTTTCGGTCAAGAGGTTTATTGTCACCATGACAATCTGGATTTCAAATCTATCGAAGGCACTAGAGAGCGGCGCCGGCACAGGTGCTCGCTACATGCAGTTGGCCACAGCCATAGAAGAGGCCATAAATGACGCTGGCCTAGCCCCTGGTGACCGCCTACCCACTCACCGCGCCCTCGCCGATAAGTTGGGCGTAACTGTGGGTACCATTACCCGCGGTTACGCGGAGGCCGAACGCCGTGGGCTTGTCGAGGCGCGAGTGGGCAGCGGCACATTTATCCGCAATGCCCTGGCCAGTGCGGATAACTTTGCCATCCTCAGACACACGCCTTCAGAGTTAATTGAGTTCAGCTTGAACTTACCTGTCCCCAGCGACGCCAATAAAATGTTTGGAGAAGTGCTTCAGGAGTTGGCTGGTGAGGTGGGGCAAGATCTAGATTTTTTGTCCTATCAGCCCGAGCAGGGCTTGCCACAGCAGCGTCAGTGGGCGGCCCAATGGCTGGCGAGCTTCGGCTTGAGCCACCCTATGGAGCAAATCACCATCACCTGCGGCGGCCAGCACGCCATCATGCTGGCAATGATGGCCAGCACTCGAGCCGGTGACACCATCCTCTCTGAAGGCCTGACTTACCCCGGCATGAACGCCATCGCCAAGCAACTGAGCCTAAAAGTGATTGGCCTACCCATGGATGAGCAGGGGGTGATTCCCGAAGCGATGGAAGAGCAGTGCAAATTGCACACAATTCGCGCCCTCTACTGCACCCCAACCATTCAGAACCCAAGTAATGCCACCATGGGATTGGAGCGCCGACACGCCATCATTGATATCGCCAAGCGCTATAAATTGTGGCTGATTGAAGATGAGGTTTCATCCAACCAAATGGCCGATAAGTTGCCGCCTTTGAGTGCATTAGCCCCAGACCGCTGCCTTTACATCAACAGCCATTCAAAAACCGTTGCCGCGGGCCTGCGGGTAGGTTATTTGGCAACACCGCCACAGCTTGTCGATAATGTAGCCGCAGCTATTCAGGCGCAGTGTTGGTTTGCCCCACCCATCACTGTAGAAATTGCGCAACGCTGGATGCGCAGGCGAGACACCGAGGCCTGGCTTGCCTGGCAATCGGAGCAACTCCAGCAGCGACGAATGTTGGCAGAACGTTACTTGAGCGAGTACCTGATGATAGGTGACTGTCGCACTATGGCCGGCAGCATGAGCGTCTGGTTAAACCTACCCGAACCTTGGCGAGCCGTGGAGTTTCGTGAGCGTTTGCAACACAAAGGCGTTGCCGTGCTCGCCGCAGAATCATTTGCCGTGGGCCGTTTCCCCGCCCCCCAAGCCGTGCGCATCAGCATCAGCGCACCACCAAGCTTGGAGCAAGTGGAACAAGGTTTACGCATCATTGCCGAATTATTGGAATCTGGACCATCCCAGCGAATTGCCGCCATCTAGCCCATGACTGCTACACGTTAGACTAAGAGTCCCAAGCGCCGATAAAAAACGTCAGCGAGACAAAAATAATAAAAGCCACCGGCCACAAATAGAAAAACGAGCGCACAGGGTTTTGGCGCACGCCGCGCCAGAAGCTCGGAACTTCACCTGCCTGTTTTGCAGTTTGATACTCTGTTTTAGCTCGCTCGACTCTAACTTTTTGATAAGCATCAATCAAAGCTCGCGCCTCAAGCAACTGGGAGTCATCGTGCAGCCACAGCGCGGCGAGCGACACCCCCCAATTTCCCGAGGATGTTTCGAAAAATGGAATATCGTTGTCTTCTAACAGGGTTCGAACATCGCTGGCTTCGTCGTCAGGTACGCCATTGAGTTTAAACAGTAAGGCTTTCATGTTTTTTCGGCTCGAGGTAATAGAAAGTTAACAGGGAAATACACATGAGTAATGATTGGCAATATCCAACTCAATCCTTCTCATAAGTACTGTACTGATCCATAATCGCCTGCACTCGCCCCGATGATTTCATCAATAACAGGGCATCATTGAAATCATCTCTCATGTCCTCGTCCAAAAATACCGCGTGGCGAGGTGCCTTAGGAAACAATGTAAAAAACGCTACATCGGGGATATTGGTCATTTGACCACGCAATTCATTGAGATAGTAGAGAAAAATTTGCCGATCCAAAATAATTGCATCGGTGCGGTCGAGAAAAAGATGGCGCAGCTGATTCACCTGTAAAATCACTTCATGGTAGGAGCTGTTACCTTCGGCCATGGCAACAAACTCCGGCCCGAGATAAGCCTTTGCATATTGAAAAGCCTGCACTCGATAGGGTGTCAGATCGCTAATGTGATTAAACTGATAGTTCCTTGCTTTAGCCGCGATTACAACATTTTCAAAATGAAGAATAGGCTCAGAGACAAAACCCACCATTAAATTAGGCGGCGTATTAATCCCCCCATCTACCTGACCAGACTGAATCATCGCCACTAAACGCTTGTTCGATACGTAATTAAATTCTTTAACGGTATGCCCTTTTATTGCAAGAGCCTCTTTAACAATATCCGACATTATCCCGCCCTGCGTTTCTTTAATAACGTAGGGTGGAATAGAGGGGCTCATAGCGAGAGTAATGTCTCGTGACTGCGCTGCGCTGGCCACCATATAAACAATCAGCGCTGTCATCAGGGTTTTCATGGTCGCATACTAAACGATCAAGATGAGGCTGTCAGGAACCTTGTTATCTCAGCCTCGGTTTAGGCACGTAATTCATCTTTGGGGGTCGCCGTAATCTTCTTTCAGCATTCTCAGCAAAGATAAGGCCATTAATAATCCGACAAAAAGTAAGGGCAAGGACACCACTATCGTAGTGGACAAGATCACCTTTAAACCACCATCTACAAACATTAACGAGACAGGTAAAACACCCAGAGCGAAGGCCCAAAATACCCGATTCCAACGGGCCGGAGTTTCCCCTACCCCCAAATGCTTGCTCGAAACCGAAGCCAAGGTATAAGAAGCAGAGTCGTAGGTAGTGGCAACAAATATAACTGAAACCACCATAAAGGCGGCCACAGCCAAGGAACCAAAGGGCAGGGTTAGGAATACCTGAGTAATAGTCGCCGCCTCGCCAATGTCTTTCATTAGCGCGCTAACGTTGAGGATATTGTTCAATTCAAGGTGTAAGGCATAATTGCCAAATACGATGAAAAACAAAGCTGCGCCCAAGCTGCCAAAAATCAGCATGCCGCCGATTACTTGTTTAATGGTTCGCCCCTTGGAGATACGCGTGACAAAAATCCCCACAAAAGGACCGTAGGCAACCCACCAAGCCCAGTAGAATATCGTCCAATTTTCGACAAACCCACTACTTTCAACTGGGTCGGTCCAGGTATTCATACGAATGAAATTTTGCAATACGATACCAATACCGTTGGTGCCCATCTTCAAAATAAACAGCGTAGGCCCCACAGCCAAAACGAAAAATAATAAGGTCAAAGCCAGCAACATATTCAAGTCTGTTAGCTTTTTGATGCCTTTTGTTAAACCGAGGTATGCACTGGCGCTAAAAATGGCAATGCAAAAAACAACCACCAGCACTTCAAGCGTGAAGTTATATTCAAGCCCTGACAACTCAGAAAAACTCGCAGCAATCATGGGAGAAGACAAACCTAAAGAAGTACCGGTGCCACCAATTAAATTCAGCATGTAAAGAAAATCGATGGCTCGGCCTCGCTTACTATTCACCCCGTTGGGCAAAAATGATACGCAGGCGGTGCTCAAACGAAGATGGGGAATTTTACGAATATAGTAAGGATAGGCGATGGCGATGGTAGGCAGGCAGAAGAAAGCCCAACCCGTAATACCCCAGTGAAACAGTCCATAGCTGGCAGCCCACTCAAATGCCGCACTTGAACGAGCCTCCAAACCATAAGGTGGAGCATCGATGTAATACGCCCACTCAATAACCGACCAGTACATCAGCCCCGCACCTACACCTGCGCAAAACAACATGCCTACCCAACTGAATAAAGTGAAATCGGGCTGACTGTCTTTATCACCTAACTTGATGCCACCATAGCGGCCCAGCGCTAACCACACTAAAAAAACCAAGGCCGCAACGCCATACCAAATATATAAAATGCCAAACTGTTGAGTAATAAAATCATAGGCTGCGGTAATCACGCGAGCCGATTGCTCTTGAAAACCCACAATAGGAATGCACACTAGAAGTAAAGTAGCCACCGTAGTTGCAAACATCACCCAATCGGTGTCCTTGCTCGTCACTTCAATTTCGTCCACTTACACTCTCCTTTATTTATTATTGTTGTCGCAGCCCAGTGGCCTAATCAGTGCTCATCATTCATCAACATAGAGCGATCAAACACCTCGCATAAAGCGCGATCAGGTATTTGGCTGGCGCCGATGCGCGCCCCCAGCTCCATTACTGTGCCTTCGTTTACCCGCGGCCAAGAAGGTAGACCTAGGCCATTAGGGTTACCCGTTTTCGCGAAGTTTACCCAAAACTTCATCATGGACTGCGTCAATACTTTATCTTGCTCGTCCACAGGCAACCAGCGGTCGTGAGTATTAAATATATAGGGAATTTCAGCGCCGTGATAAGCCTTTAAGGTGTCGCCACCCCGGCCTTGACGCTGCTTGGTGAAATAATAGGCCCATGTATTGGCATTGCTTTTACTCACTCGCCTCGCCATATACAACGAAGGGCACAAGTTTTCTTTGCCGCCATTCAAACGGTCCAATACACGGCGCTCGTCATCTTCCGTTGCGAGTAGAGTTTTCAAGCGTTCAACATTGACATTCTTCTGTTTGCTGAAAAATGATTCTAGTGCGCTCTCTGGCAGAGGGTCATCAATATACATGTACCATTCGTGCGCATTGGTACCAATGAGTAGGTCGTGGGTGGGCGCAGATTGCTGTTTGAAACTGGCTAAAGCCGTCTGGCTTAAAACATGCTGATCCACAATGGGAGAGAAATAGTGCCCATGGTACGCACTCTCGGACGCAGACAGAATTTCTTTCGCCGATGCCGCGCGTAAACTACCAAGGGTATTTGGCCTTTCTTCGAAACCCAACTGCGCTACCAGAGCTTCGCCCAAGGCGTCGCTCTCAAGTCTTGTTGGGTGCCTTAACAGCTCAAATCCAGCACTCTGATGAATCGCACGCTGAAACAAACCTTTACTCAAAGACGAGGTCATTAGATAACCAATGTCGGCCGCCCCCGCTGACTCACCAAACACGGTAATGTTTTCAGCATCGCCACCAAAACCTTTTATGTGCCGCTTAACCCACTGCAATGCTGCTATTTGGTCTAGCAACCCAAAGTTAGCATTTATGGCTTGCTCTTGCGCCAGGGCTGGGTGAGTAAAAAAACCAAACACCCCCACCCTATAAGCAATGGTCACCACTACAACGCCCTGCTCGGCTAATGCTTCACCAAGATAATTTGGTTCGGATGTCCAACCACCTTTATTACTTCCGCCGTAGATCCATACCATTACAGGTAGATCAGCTTTGGGAGAGTTTTTATGAAGTGCGGGGGTCCAAATATTCAGGTAGAGACAATCTTCACTAAACTCAGGCGACTTAATAAGGCTACCCGATTCACCAAAGGCCTCCACCAAACTCTGATACCAGCTCACCATGTGTGGCCCCTGCATGCAGCCATCGGCAAAAGCCTTTGCGGGAAGTGGGCCAGCCGGTGTTGAAATCGCTTGCGGGGCTCGCCAACGCAAAGGCCCAACAGGCGCTTGAGCAAAAGGGATGCCGCGAAACGCAGACACCTTAGCCTTGCGTTCCCCCTGCCACTGCGTTTCATTCACACTGACAGAAACATCGGCGCTCGACAGAGCGAAAAGCACTGAACTTAGGAAACTTAATCCCAAGCCACAGCAAGCCAAAAAAACATTTTTGAGCGGGGTTTTAATGGCAGCGCTATTTTTGCTCACAAAGTATTACTCATCGATACTCACAATAACGCAGCCACGGAAACCACCCTGCTCTATCAGTTCTTGCGCCTGAACCATTTCAGAGAAAGGTAAATTGTGCGCAATTCGGTGCTGTAATTTCCCTGCTCGCATCAGCTCACAGGTGTCGGCAATGGCCTGCTCTTTAGCCTCTTCGGGCATTGCATAAACAATCACCATGCGCAGCGTCAAATCTAAAAACATCATTTGTACAAAGGGTAATTGAGGCTCTTTAACCTGCGTAGAGGAGTATGTCGCAATGGTGCCGCCGATGCGGATAAACCTGAGAACTTCAGGCAGGTTTGCACCGAACTCTACATCCACAACCCGATCAATTTTTTCACCATTGTTACAGGCCAAGACAGCATCGCCCCAGCTTTCGTCTCTGTGATTCACCACATGATCGGCACCCGCTTGACGGCAGGCCTCTCGGTCGGCTTCATTGCTGGCCGTAGCAATAACCGTAGCGCCTGCGTGTTTCGCCCACTGAATGGCGTAATGACCAACACGACCAGCACCGCCTGTAACAACAATAGTTTGCCCTGTAATGTCGCCATCGGCAAAGACGCAGCGATGAGCGGTCATAATGGGAATGCCAATACAAGCACCTTCAGCGAAGCTGGCTTCGTCGGGCAGCGAGGGAGCACGGTTTGAATCTAGCGCCACATATTCAGCGGCCGAACCCAAACGTCGGCCATATTGAGCTTGATAAACAAACACCCGCTCGCCGATTCGACTGGCATCAACACCTTCGCCCACGGCTTCGATAGTGCCTGCACCATCACTGTGTGGAATCACCAGGCCACCGTCTAACAAATTAGGAAAAGCCCCTGCGCGCTTTTTAACGTCGGAAGGGTTCACGCCAGTGGTTTTCAATTTCACCAATACTTCACCCACGCCAGGTGCCGGCTTATCCTGTTCACCAATAATAATGGTTTCATTTGCTGGACCAAACGACTCAAACCATGCTGCCTTCATATCAACCTCCAAATTATTAACGCTTAGTCATGCTCAGACTAAGTTTTGCTATTTCTCAAACTTAAACCAAGAAAACTCTACACATCTTTGCCACTGCTACCGAAAAGAAATGTTTATTAGCTAAGCCAATTAGACAAGCCTTCTGTGTGACCATCGACGCCCAGTGCTTGCCCGGATATGGTGTTCCCCAAATCCGAGCTTAAAAATAAGGCCATGTTGGCCACATCTTGAGCGTCTACAAACAAACGCATAGAACTCTGGCGCTGATACAAATCGCGAATTTCCTCGACGCTCACACCTCGCTCGTCCGCGTCTCTAGCAATTACACCGTCGATACGAGGACCATTGACACTTCCTGGGCACAGTGCATTTACCCGGATATTGTCGGGCCCCAATTCCATTGCCCATGTTTTAGTCAGGCCGATCAGCGCCCACTTGGCCGCCGTATAGGGCGAACGCAATGGCAAACCAAACAGTCCCGCATTAGAGGAGATATTCACTATGGAACCACCGCCTGCTTTTTTCAGTAAAGGCACGGCTTTGCGGGTAATGTAAAAGGGCCCGTTCAAATCGATGTTGATCGTATTATTCCAGTCGGCAATCTCAATGTCCTCAACCGGGCTCGTTGGTCCGGCAATGCCAGCGTTATTGACGAGAATATTTAACTGCGAGTAATGGCTCGAAAAATCTTCAAAAAGCTTCGCTACCTGTGCTGCGTCGGAAATATCGGCGATGCTTCCCGTCGCCCCTGGGTTGTCCTGTAAAAACCCCTCAACACTCGCCTCCGCAATATCACAGATGTGCACCTTGCAACCGTGCTGAAGATAAGTCTCAGCGATGCAGCGACCTATGCCCGACGCGCCCGCTGTCACCAATACAACCTGATCAGGCTTAAAACCCGCGATACTCTGACTCATTCCACATTCCTTATCGATATTGCCTAAAGGGGGTTTGGGTGAATATTCAACCCTCCAACTTAAACCATGTTGACACGCCCGCCGCCAAACGACAAACTGATTAAGTTGATCCGCTGTTGAATTATATTCATCTCAGCAAGCAAGGAATTATTATGACCCGAAAGGCACTACCGCCATTGACCGCTTTGCGCAGCTTCGAAGCGGCCGCTAGAAACAGCTCTTTTAAGTTTGCGGCTGAAGAGCTCTGTGTTTCACACTCGGCCATAAGCCACCAAATAAAGATACTGGAAAACTTCCTCTGTCTTGAATTATTTACACGTAAAGCGCGCTGTGTGGAGCTTACAAAACCGGGGAAAAGTTACTACCCCGTGGTGCGGGACGCGCTCGACAGCATTGCCGAAGGCACGGCAGCGCTGCTCTCCCCGCAAGCACCTGGGGTGCTAACACTGCAACTCTACTCAACCTTTGCCATTCGCTGGTTGATTCCGCGCCTTTTCAGTTTCCACAGCCAATTCCCAGAGATAGAAGTGCGCCTTAGCACCTCTCAGAAAGATGTGAATTTTGAGTACGATGATGTTGACCTTTGTGTGCTTATCGGCGCCCCCACATCGGCAAACCTACACTATGATTTCTTGTTTAAATCAGAACTCCTGCCGGTTGCCAGCCCTGAATTCATCGAAAGCGTCGGAGCTATTAACACTCCAGCCGATCTAGCCAAGCACCCTATTTTGCAGGTCTACCCTTCGGCACGGGATTGGTCTATTTGGTTACAGCATGCAGGCGCAGAGCAAGTGAACCCAGAGTCAGGCCTGCAGTTTGACAGCTATGACCACGCCTTGCTGACCGCGGCACAGGGTTTAGGCGTTGCCTTGGGCACCCAGCCTTATATCGATAGAGACCTGCAATCTGGCGCTCTAGTGGAGCTATTCCCAGACTTGCGGATGAAAACACCGGGCGAATGGTACCTGGCCTGTCGCCAAGGAAAAGCTCAAGATAAAAAAGTGCTCGCCTTCCGCCAGTGGCTGCTTGAAGAAATAAAAAATGACCCTGCACTTCAGCATCTGAAATAAATACCCAATAAAACTCTGTTAGAATAATTTCATAAAATTCTTTTTTAAGGCCCATCATGCAACTGTCGGTATTAGATCAATCGCCCATACGTCAGGGCGGCAGCGCCGCACAGGCATTCCAAGAAACACTAGAGCTAGCCCAGTTCACTGAAGCCTTGGGCTTCCATCGTTTTTGGGTGTCTGAGCACCACAGTACCGACGCCCTAGCGGGCAGCGCTCCAGAAATTTTGATGGCCGCACTCGCCCAACACACTCGTCATATTCGCATTGGTAGTGGCGGCATTATGCTGCCTCACTACAGCCCTTATAAGGTGGCCGAAATTGCCAACACGCTAGCTTGCTTGTATCCAGAACGGATCGATCTTGGGGTAGGTCGAGCGCCGGGCACCGATATGATTTCTGCCCGCGCACTATCTATTGACGGCAAAACGCGCTTCGACAAATTTCCAGAACAAGTGGAAAACTTACAGTCGATGCTTTATGACACAGACTTTCGTCCAGCCGTAAAACCTCAAGCCAGCGTTGCGCCGAACCTGTGGATGTTGGGCTCGAGCCCAGACAGTGCAGTGCTCGCGGGACAGCGCGGCCTACCTTATAACTTTGCGCTGTTTATCAATCCTCATATGGACACGCGCATTCTCGAATACTACCAGCAGCGGTTTGAACCTTCGGCACAGTGCCCAAAGCCCTATTCTTCACTCACGGTAAACGTTATTTGTGCTGAGACCGAACAGGAAGCGAAGCGGCTTGCACTCAGTCGACAGATATCATTTTTACGTTTTGCGACAGGGAAAGGCGACAGTCGCATTTGCACGCCGGAAGAAGCCGCCAGCGTAGTGCTTAGCGCCGATGAGCAAGCGTTTATCAATCAGCGTTCGTCACATGCCGCCATTGGCACACCAGAGCAGGTGCGTGACAAGTTGTTCAGTTTGGCAGATGCCTTTGGCGCTGACGAATTAATGACCGTCACCATTACTCATGACTTTGAAGCTCGCAAGCGATCTTATGAGCTATTGGCTGGAGCCTTTAAATTAAGTGATGGTGTGAGCTAAAAAACACCTACACCATCACCATTCACTACGCGGGGTTATCCGCGATAAACTGCACGGTGATCTCAGCCAGCGCTTCTCCTTTGTCTTCCTGAAGAAAATGCCCGCCACCCACAATAGTTGTATGGGCTTGCCCTTGCGTACCGGGAATCAGTTTTTGCATCACTTTATCGCCACCGGCAGTCACAGGGTCTTGATCACTGAAGGCCGTTAGAAACGGTTTATTCCACTGAGACAAAACTTTCCAGGCCGCCCTATTTTTTTCACTGGCGGGATTATCAGGGGTAATGGGTACTAGCAGCGGAAATTGACGAGCACCCTCTTTGTAGGATTCATCGGGATATGGAGCGTTGTAAGCCGCAATAACAGCCTCCGATAATTCACTGACGGTTCCGCCTTTAATCACGCCACCAGCGGGGAACTCTGGAACTTCCTGTGAGAATGTTTGCCAATCTTTAAAGGCTTTTCCGGGGTCATGATCACCGGTTGGCAGCATAGTATTGGCCGCCACAACCCTCGCAAAGCGCTCTGTATTCTCAGCCACCAAGCGCAAGCCGATGAGCCCACCCCAATCCTGACACACTAAGGTAATATCATTGAGGTCTAGCTTAGTTAGCCAAGCCTGCATCCAGTCAACATGACTCAGATAAGTATAATCACTGCGCTGGGTAGGTTTGTCTGAACGACCAAAACCCACCAGGTCGGGTGCGATAACACGATGCCCGGCGGCCACCAATACGGGCACCATTTTACGGTAGAGATAACACCACGAAGGTTCGCCGTGCATCAGCAAAACCGGCTTAGCGTCGCGGGGGCCCTCATCTAAATAATGGACCCGCAATTCACCGCCCTCACCATCGTCAACCGACACATAGTTTGGAGAGAAGTCATATCCAGGAAGTTGCTCAAAACAACTGTCGTCAGTTCTTAAAAATTTCATGCTTGCGCCTCGGCTGAGCCCGCACAGTGTGGGCAATAGGGTTGCCAAAATACTAGCAGATATACCAGAACGGCTGAAATCGATCCGGCGAATACTAAGCTATACACGGGGTCTATGTTCTAGGCTTGCACCCACACTAATCTTCAAGCCGCCACAATAAAAGATACTCGAAGTTCAATTGGCGGGCTAATGCAGGCCTGGCGCGGGCATACAAAGTACAGGCATATCAAGGCTTGCATTGGCGCGACTACCTGCGACAATAGCGCCAATCCATTGCAAGAGTGAGTGTTACTTTGAAAACCCTGAAACACCTCTTTGATAGAAATTTGGCTTGGGCAAATGAAATCAAAAAATCCGATCCCGATTTTTTCTCCCAACTGTCTAAACAACAAGCCCCAGAGTATCTCTGGATTGGCTGCTCTGATAGCCGTGTACCCGCCAACCAAATTGTAAACTTACCCCCCGGGGAAATATTTGTGCACCGCAATATCGCCAACGTGGTGGTACACACTGACTTAAATTGCTTGTCGGTGATTCATTTTGCCGTGGAAGTATTGAAAGTTAAGCACATCATTGTGTGCGGCCACTATGGCTGCGGTGGCATCAAGGCGGCCATGGAAGACACTGACCACGGGCTAATTGACAACTGGCTGCGCCACATTAAAGACGTGAGCCGTTTTAATGCACAAGCTTTAGAAGAGGCGAAGCCAGAAGACAGGCAGAATTTGCTCTGTGAATTTAACGTTATAGAACAAGTACGCAACGTGTGCAGCACTTCAGTGATTCAAAGCGCCTGGAAAAACGGCGCTAATCTGTCAGTACACGGCTGGGTGTACAGCATTGAAAACGGTATTATTAAAGACCTAAATACCTCTATGTCTTCACATGAACAGCTATTAGAGGCTAATTCAGCACACTGACTGCTTCATTCACGTTAGTGCGCCAGTACTTCGCAGCGTCTCAATAGCTTCGTCGGTAAAACCCCAGTCCGATAAAATTGCCTCGGAGTCGGCACCCTCTTTGTGCGGTGCCGAAGGGGTGTCACACTCAGAGCGACTGAAGCGTGGCGCCGGCGCCGGTTGTTGCAGACCATCAACTTCAATGAAGGTCTTGCGGGCTTGGTTATGTGGGTGTTTATGGGCTTCGGTAAAATCAAGCACCGGCGCAAAACAAGCGTCGCTGCCCTCTAATATTTCGCACCACTCATCCCGTGTTTTCGACTGAAACAACTCCGTTAAGGTATTTTTCAGCTCTGCCCAGCGCGCGGGGTTCATATGCGCATCAAGCATCTCCGGCGCCATTCCAGCCTTATCAACCAAAGTCGCGAAAAATTGCGGCTCAATGGGGCCCAAAGAAACAAATTTTTCATCGAGTGTACTGTAGGTTCCGTAAAAAGGTGTGCCGCCGTCCAAGAGATTACTCTCTCGCTCAGTATTCCAAGCACCCAATTTTTTCATCGTGAAAAACATGCTCATCAAACTGGCTGAACCGTCGGTAATAGCCGCGTCAATCACCTGCCCTTTACCGGATGTTTGCGCTTCTAGCAAAGCCGCCAACATACCCATAACCAGAAACAAACTGCCACCGGCATAATCGCCTACCAAATTTAAAGGCGGTATGGGTTTATCTGCCGTGCCGATCGCCGCGAGTGCACCGGTCAGTGAAATGTAATTGATGTCGTGCCCTGCCACTTTCGCCAAGGGCCCAGTCTGCCCCCAGCCGGTCATTCGCCCGTAAACAAGCTTTGGGTTGCGCTCCAAACAGTGGTCTGGCCCAAAACCTAAGCGTTCAGTGACGCCCGGGCGAAAGCCTTCAAAAATGGCATCGGCGCCTTCCACCAGTTGCAGCAGCGCCTCTAAACCCGCTTCACTTTTTAGATCCAGAGCAATGGAACGCTTGCCCCTTGATATGGAATCGAGTTCCGAGGGAGGCGCGATACCAGAGGGTTTTGAGGCCCGCTCTACAACGATGACTTCCGCACCCATGTCAGCCAACAACATACCTGCGTATGGGCCTGGGCCAATGCCCTTTATTTCAATAACTTTAAATCCGCTCAACGGGCCCATAGTGTACTGTCCTTAATCAAAAATACTGGTGTGGTGCTCAGAGAAAATATCGCGGCCAATAATAAGCTTCATAATTTCAGAGCTGCCCGCCAAAATACGATTTATGCGTGCGTCGGTATACATTCTGCAGATGGGATACTCTTGCATGTAACCCGCGCCACCGTGCAACTGCACACCCAAGTCCATCATACGGCCTTCAATCTCGGTTGACTGCAATTTAGCTTTTGCTGCCATATTTACCGTGAGTTTGCCTTCGTTATGCAACGTGACACAGTGATCAATATACGCCTGCATGATATCGATTTCGGCGTCCATTTGGGCCATTTGGAACTGAGTATTTTGCTTCATTGACAGCGGCTTGCCAAACACCTTGCGCTCCATCACAAAACTGCGCGTAATATCAAAAGCCTTGCGAGCGTGTGCGATGGCACCGGTAGAGGCAATCAAGCGCTCTTCGGCCAAGCCTTGCATTAAGTAGAAAAAACCGTGTCCCGGCTCGCCGAGAACATTTTCTTTAGGGATGCGAACCTGATTAAAAAACAACTCCGCCGTATCTTGCGCTTTCATGCCCATTTTGGCCAAATTACGACCGCGTTCAAAGCCCTCCATGCCACGCTCAACAATGCATAAAGTCATTGCATGAGGGTTATTGTCGGGGTCGGATTTGCCAGCCACAATAATGTAATCTGCATTGATGCCATTAGAGATATAGGTTTTTGAGCCATTCAGTACAAAATGATCACCCTCTTCTTTGACCGTAGTGCGCATGCCTGCCAAGTCGCTGCCAGCATCGGGCTCGGTCATGGCAATGGCAAGAATCTTTTCACCGCTCACACAACCGGGTAAAAAACGTTGCTTCTGTTCATCACTGCCGAAGTTATCGATGTAGGGGCCCACCAAACGGCTGTGTAGGGTGTTAAACCACTCACCAGTTCCGGCGCGACAAGACTCCTCGATGATCACCTGCTCAAAACGAAAATCACGATCGCCCGTGCCGCCATATTGCTCCTCAGGCCAGATCATCAAGAAACCCTGATCGCCGGCTTTTTTAAAGGCTTCGCGATCGACGATACCCTGTTCCCGGTAGCGCTCCATATTGGGCGCAATTTCCGCTTCCAGAAATTTGCGAAAGGCGCCGCGAAACATTGTTTGCTCTTCGGTAAAACTTCTCATACTGAAATATCCTTACTTGCCCGGGCGGCCCGGGCATCACATTCTTATAGGAAAGCGGCTAGACGAAGGTTTCACCCGACGCAATTTTCTCAGCCACAATGGCTGGGCAGGTAAAGCGCTCGCCAAATTCAGCACTCATTTCCGTACAGCGCTTTTGAAATTTTTCTAGGCCGTAGGTATTCACAAATTGTAGATAGCCTCCAGTCCATATAGGGGCACCAATGCCCATTATAGAACCGATGTTGCCATCGGCCACTGAGCGCAAAACATTGGTTTCCAAACATTTTAGCGATTCAATCACTTGACGGAATAAGAGTCGATCTTTGATGTCTTGCTCGGGTAGCGAGACCTCAGCGCGATGGAACTTTTCAAGCAATTTTGGCCAAATATTTTTGCTGCCATCAGCACCATAGGTATAGTACCCGCCGTCGTGATGACGACCGCCTCGGCCATTTTCGTCCAACAAAAAGGTCAGCACTTTTTCTTGCGCGGCAGCTTCGCCAAATTTGCCTTTAACGCCCATGTCGGCCCAGGTATCCATAGCCTTTCTAGACAGTTGCTGACTGGTTTCATCGTGCACAGTCAAGGGTCCTACAGGCATACCGATGGCTTTACCCATATTGTCCACAATCACTGGATGCAAACCCTCTACAACCATACGCGCGGCTTCATCTAGATAGGTGCTAAAGGTGCGCGAGGTAAAGAAGCCCAGAGAATCGTTGACCACAATAGGCGTTTTCTTAATTTGACGAGAGAAGTCATAGGCTTTAGCCAGTGTTTCATCACTGGTTTTATCGCCGCATATAATTTCCACCAAAGGCATTTTGTCTACCGGTGAAAAGAAATGAATGCCGATAAAATTCTCTGGCTTACTAGAGGCTTCCGACAACAAATTGATCGGCAGTGTTGAAGTATTTGAACCCCACACACCGTTCTCAGCTAGGTAAGACTCGGTGGAAGCTGTAATTTTATTTTTCAGTTCAACATTTTCAAACACAGCTTCAATAATCAGATCGCAGCCCTGCAAGTCGTCGTTGCTTGCCGTGGGTAAAATCAAAGCAAGTACTTCGGCTTTTTTCTCTTCCGTCATGCGCCCGCGAGAGATACGCTTGTCTAACAATTTTTCGGTATAGGCTTTACCTTTGTCGGCGGCCTCTTGCGTCATATCCTTAAGAATCACTTCAATGCCGGCCATCGCCGATACATAGGCAATGCCCTGGCCCATCATACCCGCACCCAAAATGCCCACTTTCTTGGTTAGGTTTGGTGCCACCTCTTGCGGTCTAGACGCACCGCCATTAACTTTATTCATTTGGAAAAAGAATGTGCTGATGAGGTTTTTCGCCTCTGGCGTCATCACCAACTTAGTGAGACCGCGAGATTCAACTCGCAAGGCCGCGTCGAAATCTAAGCGAGCCGCTTCTACCGCACAATCAAGAACTTCAACCGGCGCCGGCAGTAGGCCGCGTGTTTTTTGCGCCAACATGGCTGGTGCCGCCATAAGTACCTGTGCAAGTTTGGGAGAACCCGCCCCGCCACCTGGTATTTTGTGACCCTTTTTGTCCCAAGGCTGTATCGCAGCTTCTGCATTCCCCTTAACTTCAAGGATGTAAGCTTTTGCGCGAGGCAGAAGAGCCTCTAGTGAATCAACCAGTTCATGAATCATACCGGCCGCGAGTGCCTTAGCAGGCACAACTTTTTTACCTTCCATGAGGTAGGGTAAGGCCGTCTGCAAACCGAGCAGATTAACCAATCTCACCACTCCGCCACCGCCGGGCAACAAACCCAAACCAACTTCTGGCAGACCAATTTGTACAGACTTATGATCATAGGCAATGCGGTGATTACACGCCAAGCAGATCTCAAAACCGCCGCCCAAGGCCGCGCCATTCATTGCCGCTACTACCGGCACTGGTAATTTTTCTAAACGGCGCAACTGCGACTTAACGGCTTCAACGTTACTAAAAAATAATTCTGCATCACTGGGCTGTGCCGCCAACAGGTCGTGCAAATCACCGCCAGCAAAAAAGACTTTTTTCGCGGAGGCAAACACCACACCGCTCAGTTCAGTTTCCGCTTCCAGCTTTTCTACCGTCTCGGCCATAGCAATGCCGTATTCTTTGTTCATGGCATTCACGGGGCCGGTCATGTCCATGGTGACGGTTACAATGCCGTCGGCGTCTTTCTCGTACTTAAATACACTCATGATTTTGTTCCTAAGCTTCGCTTAAATTCGGAGGTGGTCTGCGTTTACACGCGCTCGATAATGGTGGAGATACCCATGCCACCACCCACACATAAAGACAGCATGGCGCGCTTCAGACCGCGTCGCTCTAGCTCGTCTACCATGGTGCTAACCAACATGGCACCCGTAGCGCCCAATGGGTGGCCCATGGCAATGGCGCCGCCGTTCACGTTGGTGATCTCGTGGCTAATATCCAAGTCTTTCATGTAGCGCATGGCCACCGAGGCAAAGGCTTCATTAATTTCCCAAAGATCAATATCAGAGGCCTTCAAACCTGCTTTTTGTAAAGCCTTTTTGGCCGCAGGGCCCGGGCCTGTGAGCATAATAATTGGGTCTGTTGACAGCACAGCCGTGGCCAAGATACGAGCGCGCGGCGTTAGGCCTAGGTCTTTGCCCGCCTTCTCACTGCCGATTAGCACCGCACTGGCACCGTCAACAATGCCCGAGGAATTTCCTGGAGTGTGAACGTGCTCAACTCGCTCAAGCTGTGGGTATTTACGTAGAATTACATCATCAAAACCGATGCTGCCGTGCAATTCAAAGGACGCCTTCAAACCACCTAGGGCCTCGAGGGTAGTGCCGGGTTTGATGAAGTCATCGCGCTCTAAAATAATGATGCCGTTTTTGTCGCGAACAGGCATAACTGACTTGTCGAAGTAACCATTGTCGCGGGCGTGAGTTGCTCGACGCTGAGACTCCACAGCGTAGGTGTCTACGTCTTCGCGACTCCAACCTTCCAAGTTTGCAATCACGTCGGCACCAATGCCCTGCGGTACAAAACCTGTCTTATCTGCGAACGCTGTGTCACCACCCATGGCTCCACCGTTCGAACCCATAGGTACACGAGACATGCATTCAATGCCGCCGGCTAATACCAAGTCTTCCCACCCCGAGGCAATTTTTTGCGCAGCGATATTAACGGCTTCAAGGCCTGAAGCGCAGAAACGGTCGAGCTGCACGCCGGGAACTGATTCGTGCCAGTCGGCATTCTGGACAATCATTTTTGCAACGTCAGAGCCCTGTTCGCCCACTGGCGTGACGCAACCCATCACAACATCATCAACATAAGACGTGTCTAGGTCGTGGCGGGCCTGTAAACCTCTCAACAAGCCTGCGCCAAGATCAATGGGCTTCACTTCGTAAAGCGAACCGCTGGTTTTGCCCTTGCTGCGCGGCGTGCGTACAGCGTCGTAAATGTATGCGTGGTGGGTCATGTGCTGCCTCTCAATATGGATGGTAAGGTCATTTACCTCATCATGCCCCAGCGCCAGCCCTATTTCCATGTCATAGGGGTTCATAATTATAATCATTTTGTTACAATTCATGGCAATTTCTATAAATGAGTAAACTACTGTGAAATCGGTTACCGTCGCACCGGCGTTTATTAAGGCCATGCTTGAAGGCGCTGTATCTAAGGGATATAACGCCGAGGACATACTAGAGGCTCAAGGAATTCCGGTACAAACACTCTACAATGAAAGGCTGCGCGTGAGTTCCGAGGATTTTGCTCGGTTATCTCAATCGCTCACAGTGCTCTTGCGAGACGAAACTATGGGTTTATTGGCCGAACCCCAGAAGATGGGCACGTTTAAACTGCTGGCACGCGCAAGTATTGGCAGCCGCACCTTGGCGGAATCGCTGCGCCAGTGGAAAGACGGCATAAACCTGTTAGCGGGAAGTATTTCAGGTTACACCCAGTTTACCGATGATATTGGCACCTACGCGATAGACGCACAGCTGGCTTCGACCACTACCACCAGCTACATCATTGAATCTTCACTCTGTGCTTTGCACCGGACGCACTGCTGGTTAGCCGGCGATTTCATTCCTATCCAACAAGTACAATTGCGTACGCCCATGCCCAGCTACGCCAGTGAATATCGCTATATGTTTTTTGGTGCTCCAGTGCTGTTCGAGCAAAAGCGAAATGCCATCAGTTTTCCGCGCGAGTCGCTGCTGCTGGAGCCGCAGCGAAATATGGATGAGCTAGATGAATTATTGCGCCGCCCCCAGGAAAGTATTCTGACTCAAGCCCGTCACTCAACCTCTGTGTCCATTAAGTTACGGGAATGGATGGAACGCTGCTTTCGACAGGGTTCAAACAACCCTCAACTGCCCCTTGCCGCGATTCATTTTGGCACCACCCCGCAGACACTGCGTCGTCGCCTCAAAACTGAGGGTTATTCATTTCAGCAACTAAAAGAAGACACTCGGCGAGATCTCGCATTCCACCTGATTACTAACAAGCATCTTAAAATCGAAGCGGTGGCCTTTGAGCTTGGGTTTACTGAAGCGAGTAATTTTATTCGAGCATTTAAGGGCTGGACTGGCATGACGCCGCTTGCCTATCGTAATTTGCGGCGGCACGGCTAGGGGGAACTACAGCCCACGGGCAGAGATTTAGGGCCGGTAGGCCGTAGGCGCTTTGTTGGTCCACTGTTTAAACGAGCGATAAAAGCTGGAGCTGTCGCTGAAACCCAGTAAGTGTGCAATGTCTTCCATGGCCAGATCAGAATTTTCTAGGTAGCGAATCGCTATTTCCTTTCGCACGTTATTGAAAATTACTTTATAAGACGTGCCCAGGTCTTTTAGCGCACGCCGCAAATTGCGCTCGCTCATCGCCAACTCTAGGGCAACGCCCTGCACACTGGGGAAGTTGTCTGGATGTCTTAGCAAGGCCATATGCACCTTGCTCACAAGACTGCGCTTGGAATCTTGCTGCTCAAGCATTTCATCGCAGAGCTTGAGTGCGAGATCTTCGGTTATTCTGTTGTAACTTTGATTGTTAATCTGCAGACAGCTCTCTGGGAACACTAACTGACTGACCGGGGCGTCAAACACCAGAGGACAGCCAAAAAACTCTTGGTAGTGGTCGACATAGCTGGGCTCGGGGTAAGCAAAATGAGCTTCCAGTATGTCCATCTCAGTGCTGCCAAAATCTCGCGCTATATTGAGTGTGCCACAGAGGTCCTCTTCAACAATCAATCGAAATAATTCTGGTTCCACGGGGTGAATAGGGGTTGATTTACGAGTCCACAAACCCTCGGAGACGTTCATCTCTAGAGTGGTGAGATTAGTTGATGTCTGGTAGTAGCTGGCGGATATATACAAGGCGTCCCAACCATTTTTACAGCTGGCAATGGCATAGCCCAACATACCAAGATCACTTAGGCTCTCTCTCTTGCCGATCTCCAAACCCAGTGCCGGGTTGCCACTGAGCTGCAAGGCATTTTTCAAAATACCTAGACTTTGATCAAAAGATAACAGAGTGTCCAAGTGGTCTAGTTCTTCACGCCCAATGCCGGTATTTTTGGTCAGTTCTTGAACATCAACATCTAGCTCTTGGAGAACTTTTTTCAGCAATTGAAATAAGTAAATGGGAATGACAGGGTCAGACCGCTCAAACTTGGGCAGAGGTGCGCGCAATGTCTCGTTTATGGATTTGATAGTGAAACCACTCCCTCAATATTTTCTTTATGGCCGCATTTGTAGCGCTCTGGCCATTTATGTGGTTTTAGTCATAAACGAATATTTTTAAGATGTGCCTAGGGTGAAGACTAATTTTTCCTGTGACCGAGTATACACAGGTAACCCGCCAACAAAAAATGATAATAAATCGAGAGAGGACGTCCCAATGTTTGCAAGCACACGACTTTCTACAAAACTAACGGCTAATAATATTCAGCGCGGCGCCATGACCCTTGGGTCTCATCAATTATTGGCTCTGGCGATCATGGCGACCTGCAGCACCTCGGCGCTGTCTCAAGACTCAATCTTTCTGGAAGAAATCGTCGTTACTGCGCAAAAACGCGCGCAAAGTATCCAAGACGTTCCCATTGCAATTAGCGCCATGTCTGCAAACTTTATCCAAGACGTGGGCGCCCAAGATATTAGTGACCTAGGTATACACACACCAGGCCTCGAGACTCGTGTAACCCAGCCTACTCAGCCCCGCTTCAGTATTCGAGGCATCTCTACCAGCGACTTTGGCATTGGCGCCGACCCCGCCGTGGCGGTTTATGTGGACGGAGTATATTCTGGTCGCTCGGGTGCTTCCTTAACGGCTTTTCAGGATATTGAACGTGTTGAAGTATTGAAAGGGCCACAGGGCACCTTGTTTGGTAAAAATGCCGCCGCAGGCGCCATCCACTTAATTTCAAAGAAACCCAGCGACGAATTTGAAGCGAGGCTGGGCATGAACATGGGCAATTACAACAAGCAAAAATTTGAAGCCATGGTGAATGTGCCGCTTTCAGATGACTTGGCCCTACGAATAAACCTGATGGATAACAATCGAGACGGTTACCGAAAGAACCGTTTTAACGGCGAGAAATTGAGCGATGAAAATAACGGCGGTGCTCGTGCCAGCCTGCGTTGGAACGCTAGCGAAGACACCCAAGTAATAGCCCAAATAGATTACTCAAACCTGGACCAAAATGCCGCGGTTGATAGCAGCCTATTATTTGGCGACGCCTACGGAGATACGCAGTTAGATGTAACGCCACACGAAACTCTAGACTTGTGGGGCGCATCTATTACCGTTGAATCAGACTTTGACAAGGTAGTGCTGAGCTCTATTACCGCCATCAAGCGATTTGAAACTAATAACTTGCGAGACGAAGATGGCACCGATTTATTCGCGTCCACAGCGGGCGCTGTTCCGCTGTTCTTCACAACCGAAAACGTAGAAGAAAACACCTTCTTCAGCCAGGAATTTCGCTTAACGTCTCTGGCGGAAGACGACCTTCGCTGGAACCTAGGGCTAATGTATTCCCGAGAGCACGGCAAACAAGACACCCGCACAGTTTTAGCGAACGGTATCATCAACGCCATCATCGGACCCTTCCTTCCCCCCAACGATTTGTTTCCCGAGCAAGCCAGTGGCGACTTGGTTAGCACGAGCGCGGCGGTTTATGGCGACATGACTTACTCGCTCACAGAAGAGCTGAGCTTAACCGCAGGCCTTCGTTATACCCGCGACAAAAAAGAGTACGAATTGACAACGCTCTACAACCTTTACGGTTTTGGCATTCTCTTCCCAGTGGCAACAGACGGCTTGGAAATGGACGACAGCTGGAGCAATCTCAGCAGTAGACTGGTAGTGGACTATGCCTTCGCCGAAGACGCCATGGTGTATCTCAGCTACGCCACCGGTTACAAAGCGGGTGGCTTTAACTCTACTCAGGTAGCGCTGCCATTTGACGAAGAACAGGTCAGTAACTTGGAATTGGGACTGAAAAGCACCTGGCTAAATTCACGCCTGCGCATGAATGCATCGCTGTATTCTTACGTATACGAAGATTTACAAGAGTACGCCGAAATTCCTGATGCAAATACAGGCATAACTCAACTCATCATTCGCAATCAGGACGCTGAGGGGCAAGGTTTGGAAGTAGATCTAACTTGGGCCGCTACTGAAAACCTAACCGTGAGTGCGAACTACAACTACCTCGATACCGAAGTCACAGAGTTTCAGCTTCTGGGTGCCGAGACCGCTGTGGACGATCGCACAGGGAAACCTCTCACCAATGTGGCCGAAGAAACTTATAACCTAGGTGCTGAGTATGTCATCAGCCTAGGCGCAGCCGGTGAGTTGTCTATGCGTGTTGATTATAGTTATGTTGGCGACAGAGATTATCCACCTCTGCATTCAGCTGACCCCACAGCGCAATTCTTAGCCGACCAAAATATAAACCAACTGACAGACGCCTATGACAATATCAACGCCCGCATAACTTACCGCGATGCCAGCGAACATTGGCAAGCATCCTTATGGGGACAAAACCTGACTGATGAAGAGTATCTGTATAGCCTCAGCGAAGGTTCAACAACTATCGGTTCTCCGTCAGGCATTCGTTCCAATCCAAGATTCTACGGTTTGGATGTGAGCTATCACTTTTAATGCGAGCGAAACTTTGAACGCAATTATTAATCCCCAATAAGGAGACCTGTGTTTGTGAGCATTAAGGGCCTTTGCACCCTGTTTTTGGGTGCGTGTATTTCAATGTTGATGACAGGCTGCGGTAGCGACGCGCCTGAAATCAACTCAGCCGTGATTTTGCAAAATGCCAAATCGCTAATGCCGGCCGATGCCGAGCTTGCAGAGGTTTACGGCCGCAGCTGCATTTCTTGCCACGCTGTTGCCGACACCGTCGCGCCATTAACCGGCGACCGACAGTCGTGGGAACCTCGTATGGCTCAGGGCATGGACGTGCTGATTGATCATGTCATTGATGGTTACGGAGGCATGCCTCCTTTAGGCTTGTGTATGGAGTGTGAACCCGAACAATTTCGCGCCTTGATTGAATTTATGGCGCAGTGAATTATTTTAGATGCTGTTTTTTACCCAATAGTACTTCCGAAATAGAATATTGATGTGCAGGAGTTACACCAAAGATGAACCGTCGCAACTTACTCAGCCTTATGATTTCGACAGCCGCAGGCACGGCGCTGGCACCCGCCTTGTCACTGGCCAACTCTGCGACAACGGTAGGCGCAATTACGGCCCAAAAAACAGCGCGCAGATCGATTGCATGGCGCAATTGGTCGGGCTCTGAAGAATGTTTCCCACAGGCCCGTAAAGCGCCAGGAAGTGTCGCCGAATTACAAGAATTGATCACCAGCACGAAGGGTTGTGTACGTCCCGTAGGCGCGGGTCACTCCTTTATGCCACTAGTGCCCACTGACGATACTATTGTTTCGTTAAGTCGCTTAAGCGGCGTGATCTCTCACGATGCCGCAAGCCATCAAGCCGTCATTAGAGCTGGCACACGCTTGGCCGACATCGGCCGCCCACTCGGCGAGCTTGGCCAGGCTATGATTAACATGCCCGACATTGACGAACAAAGCCTCGCGGGCGCACTGGGAACCGCCACCCACGGCACCGGAACCACGCTTGGTTGTCTGCCTGATTTTGTTGAGGGGCTGCAATTGGTTACCGCCAAAGGCGAAGTGATTAATTGCGATCGACAACACAACAGCGATATTTTTGCGGCTGCCCGTGTCAACCTTGGCGCCCTAGGTGTATTAACCGAAGTGCGCATGCAAAATATGCCCAAGTACACCTTGAAACGAGAAACAACTTGGCACCCCATTGAAGAAATACTTGAAAATGCAGAGTCTTTAGCGGACAACAATCGCAACTATGAATTTATTTATGTTCCATTTTCGGGAATGGGCTTCAATGATATACACAATTTCACCGATGAAGCCCCTTCCACAACAGGAAAGATAGATCCCAATGACGGCTCTGAAACCCTGAAGCAAGTTCGCGACTGGCTAAGCTGGTCGCCAAAAATTCGCGAACTGGCACTCAGCAGCGTCGCCAAAGGCATTGAAAAGGAAGTGGTAGTCGCCAACTCTTGGGAAAACTATGCCAGCGAGCGAAACGTACGCTTTAACGAAATGGAATATCATTTACCAAGAGAACACGGCCTCAAAGCATTTCGTGAAGTGAGAGCAATGGTGGAAAAATATTTCCCTGAGATCTTTTTCCCTTTCGAATTTCGTTATGTCAAAAGTGACGACATTTGGCTGAGCCCTTTTTATGGTCGCGACTGCTGCTCCATCGCCGTGCACCGTTACTTCAGCGAAGACCATAAACCGATGTTCAAAGCGGTGGAAGCTATCTTCAGAAAGTATCATGGCCGACCACACTGGGGAAAAATCAACACCATGAACCGCAAAGATCTGGCGGTGAATTATGAGCGCTGGGATGATTTTAGTACTGTGCGACGGGAACTTGATCCTGAAGGAAAATTTCTGAATACTTACTTAAAAACCCTATTTGACACCGCGTAAAAGGAAGCATCATGGCAAGCACATCAGGCACTTCGCGCCGCAAAGTCTTACTGGGAGGATTAACTCTTGGGGCTCTTGGCGCCGCCGCTTATGCCAGACCAAAAATCATAGGCCAAAACCACAAGCCCTACTTTAAAGAGATGGGAGAGGCCTTAGATCGAGCTCGATTTGCTCAACCCACACTTGTTTTAGATAAAACCTTACTAGAGCAGAACATTGCACAATTGAGCAAGCATATTGGCTCACAGTTCGACTATCGGATTGTGGCCAAATCTTTGCCATCAATCCCCCTACTTGAAACAGTAATGAAAGGTGCGGGCACCCAGCGTTTGATGCTGTTCCATCAACCTTTTCTAAACCAAGTTGCTCAGCAGATACCACAGGCCGATGTATTGATGGGTAAGCCACTGCCCGTGGCTTCGGCTGAAAACTTTTATCGAGCGCTGAGTAAAGACAGTAACTTTGACCATGCAAGCCAGCTGCAGTGGCTCTTGGATACCCCCACTCGCGTTCGTCAATACCAGAGCTTGGCACAGCGACTGGGCATCACCATGCAGATCAACATAGAATTGGATGTGGGTTTGCACCGAGGCGGTGTCAATCAAGCTGACGAACTCAGAGAGATATTGTCAGTCATTGAAGCGGGTCCCGCACTTAGCTTGTCAGGCTTTATGGGGTATGAACCCCATGTGGCAAAATTGCCCGGCGACAAGCTGGCAAGCCGCGACAAAGCAATGAAGGTGTATAGCGAGATGTTAGCGGTGGCGCGCGAGGTAACCGGCCGCAATCTTGACGAGCTGACTCTTAACGGCGCCGGCAGCCCAACCTACCGCCTGTATAACAACGCTGCGGTGCCATTGAATGAACTTTCTGCTGGCTCTTGTCTGGTTAAACCCAGCGATTTCGATACACCGGAATTAGCCGACCACCGGCCCGCAGCGTTTATTGCTACGCCCGTAATCAAAGCGCTCGATCATCTGGAATTACCCGGCCCCGCCGGTGTTGGCAAACTCATGACACTTTGGAACCCCAACCGGCAAAAAACTTTTTTCACTTACGGCGGTTACTGGAAAGCAAACGCAGCCTCACCTGAAGGTTTGAGCTTGAACCCTCTATTTGGGCGCTCGTCTAATCAAGAAATGTATAACGGTTCCCAGCGCATCGATTTAAAAGCCGATGATTGGGTATTTTTACGGCCCACACAAAGTGAGTCGGTATTTTTGCAGTTTGGTGAAATTGCCGTATATGAGCACGGGGAGATTGTTGATCGCTGGCCAGTGCTTAGCGAGACTCTAGGAGCAGCTTAAGGTTCGGGGTCAAGTCTTGTCTTTTGCCTTTTCCAAAAAGGGCAAAAGGCAAGACTTGACCCCGACCATGCAAAAAGGGCAAAAGGCAAGACTTGACCCCGACCATGCTAGATCATGCAATGTACATTGAGTTTATTACCATCAAGATCACGGAAGTACCCAGCATAAAAGCCTCCATCTCCTCGTGGGCCCGGCTGTCCCTCGCAAGATCCACCAAGCGCGATTGCCAGGTCATATATTTCATCTACGGTCTCGCTAGTGGCAGCCGCAAGACCGATCATAACGCCGTTGCCAACCGTTGCCGCCTCGCCATCAGCGGGGATGTGAATTGAGAACATCGGTGTATTCTCCGCCTGACCCCAGGCAATAAAGTCATCGGCCTCCATAGCCCTGCCCGCTCCCAAGGTCGTAAATAAGGCGTCGTAGAACGAAGCAGACCCTGCCAAATCATTTGTGCCAATAGTGGTGTAACCAATCATATTTCATATTCCTAATCTGAGTTCATGGCGCCTGAAGCGCTAGCGTGGCGGCTTGTCATCGCACGACTGGATGATAGCGATTTGCAAATGTGAAGACAATTTGCAAATATGCCATTAGATTTTGCAAAAATGACAACTGGATGAACTCTTGGATTGGAATGCACTTAAGATATTTATAGCGGTTGCTCACAGCAATTCCCTGGTGGGGGCTGCTGAATCGCTTGGCATGAGCCACTCTACAGTTTACCGGCGACTCAATGAATTTGAGGAGCAGGTTGGGCGCCTCTTTGAGCGCTTGAACGGTCGCTATGAGCTCACCGAAATCGGCGAAGAAATGCTCGGTCACGCACAGCGTATAAGCCATTCGTTTGCTGACATTGAGCGTGAAATAGCAGGCAAAGACACTCAACCAAAAGGTACGGTGCGAATCACAGCCCCCAGCAGCTTTTCTTACCATGAACTGCCTAAACACCTAGCGGAATTGAGTAAACTCCACCCCGATATTCAAACGGAGCTCTTGGTCACAAACTCCGAGTTAAATATGAGTAATCGCCTTGCCGATATTGCGATTCGTGTCACTCCTTCACCCCCCGAGCATTTAGTTGGCCGAGAGATTCGTCGCATCAAGTGGGGGGTTTACGCCGCCCCAGAATACCTACTACAGCAGGGTTGTCCGGAAAATTTAGAAAGCCTTCAATATCATAAAATTATCGGTGCAAGCGGCGCACTGAGTAGCCACCCAGCCTACCAATGGCTGGATAAACACCATACAGGAAACGTTATTTCACGATGCGATGATCTGGTGGCGATGTCTTACTTGTCCCAAAGCGGCCTCGGTCTGGCCCTGCTACCTGATGATTTAATGTTAGTTGGACTAGAGCGCTTATTCACTTTTAAACACGTAAAGACTAACCAGTTATGGGTTCTGACCCATCCGGATTTACGCAAAGTCGAACGCATAAAAATTGTAATGCGTTTCCTGGCCACAACTCTTTCGGAATCTTAGATCAATAGGGGCTCAGAATAGGGGGTCAAGTCTTGCCTTTTGCCTTTTGCCTTTTGCCTTTTCCGAGCAGGCTAGACTTGATTCCCTCCCCCTGAAAGGCAAAACGCAAGACTTGACCCCCACACTCTCTAAAATTGTGAACAATTACTTGACCTTTTAACGATACCATCTATCATATAAGCCACTATTTTATATACATTATTGATAGCGAGTATCGTTATGGCCAGAGTATCCCAAGAGAAAAAAGAAGAAATTCGCCGCTCTATCATCCATGCTGCGGTGGAAATGTTCTCAGAAAAGGGCTTTGAATCGACCACTATGAAGCAAATTGCTCGTGAAGTGGGCATTGGTGACGCGACGATCTACAAGTATTTCCCAAGCAAAGATAAGCTTATTTTTGCTTTTTACTCCTTGCGAGCCGAACAAGCTGTTGAGACCTTTAGCCAAGAATCCGGCCTAGAGGAGCATTCTCTGCAGGAAAAACTTCAGTTGCTAATTGATATCTATCTTGAAAGCTTACTGCCAGATCGGGAGTTTGTGGCCGACAGCCTGCAAATGATTATGCAGTCACCCAGCGTCTTATTTGAGGATGTGACGCCGGTTAGGAAAGAGTTTGTGGGCTTGATTCACGATATGTTTACAGAAGCGGAGCAATTGGGAGAGATCGAGAAGTCACCGTTTACAGCCTATACTGCAAAGCTAACCAACGACTTTATTCTCGCGATTTTGCTTTACTGGATTAAAGACGACTCTGATGAGTTCAGCAACACCACTCAACTGGTGGATATGTCTCTATCCCTTGGTATCGAAATCCTTAAAACTGGCATCGTTAGCAAAATGACCGACTTAGTGAGTTTCTTTGTCAAAGCACATTTGTTTAAGTTCATGGGCAGTAGTTTTCTTAACAAAATGGTTGTTGCGAAATCATTCTCTCCCTAGGAAAACACTATGCCGACTAAAACAAACATACCAACATCAAAATTAAAGCGCAGCACTTTAACCGGCATAACCGCGGCAAGAATCGGCGCAAAACATGTAGGTTACAAAGCTCGCTCTCTGGTCATGAAGAAAAAAAACGAACCCGCTTCCAGGCTTCGCCACGAGGAAGAAATCGCCGAGCTAGTATTTTCTGTACTCACGAAATTACGCGGGACAGCACTAAAAGTTTCACAGATCTTGAGCATGGAAGCTGACATTCTTCCAGTTTCTATTCGAGAAAAACTAAAGGAAGCTTGCTATCAAGTACCCCCTATCAATCGCGCTTTGGTGAGAAAACAGTTTATCCAAGAGTTCTACAAAACACCCAGCGAACTCTTTCACCATTTTGACAGCCAAGCTTTTGCCGCGGCAAGTATTGGGCAGGTTCATCGAGCCACAACTCACAAGGGTGCTTCTGTGGCGGTGAAAGTTCAGTATCCAGGGATTTCCGCAAGCATAGAAAGTGACCTACGAATCATTGAAACGCTATTCTCAGCGCTTTCCGCCAGCAGTGATCTACTGCCACAAAAGAATGTCTTGTCGATCACTATGAACGAGATGCAAGATAGGTTGCGAGAGGAAGTTGATTATCATGTCGAAGCGGACAACATCAAATGGTTTCAAGACAATGTAAAAATTCCTGGAGTTCGCATTCCCAGCGTAGCTGAAGAGCTATCCAGCAAAAGAATCCTGAGCCTAGAGATGTTAGACGGCTTGCATTTGCCCGAATGGCTGGCCACTCACCCATCACAGCAGCAACGAGATCAAGTGGGGCAGAAACTATTTGACTACTTTTGGTATTGTGCATTGGATTTACGGCGCATTAATGCAGATCTCCATCCCGGAAATTTTCTCGTGCTAAGCGACGGAAACTTGGGCGCACTCGATTTCGGATGCGTCAGAAGTCTAGGCCAAGAGTTTATTTCCTCTTTCGTGAAGCTCATTCCGGCGCTAGTGGACACCTTTCACAACGGAGGAAGTTCCGAAACACTACTTAAAGTATATCAATCGCTAAAGGTGATCTCGGAAACCGTAAGCTTGGATCAATTTAAACAAGAGATACAAGCCTCCATAGAACCCTTCGGCCGCTGGCTTTGTGAAGCCTACGCCAGTGAAGAGTTTGATTTTCAAGATAAACAGCCTTGCCCAGGAAGGCCCAGTGAAGACAGCCGAGCCTTAGTGAAATTTCTGAATGGGTTCCACCAGGAACAACTTTGTTTCGACAGGGCTCATCTCGGCTTAATGAACCTACTTACTGACATTGGTGCTGTTGTGAAAACGGATTGGATGAAATTTCACAACATCTAAAGCTGATTTTTGAAAGCTAAAATTTATTATAAAGGAAGGCAGCATGGCTCAGGTCTTACTGATTACCGGTTCACTTATTTTTGGAACACTAGGGTCAATACACCTATTTTATACCTTTTTTACCCATAAATTTGACCCTCGCGACATCGAGGTGAAATACGCAATGGAGAACACCTCTCCGAGGCTGACTCAAGAAACCACCATTTGGCATGGATTAATAGGCTTTAATGCGAGCCATAGCATTGGCGCCATACTGATAGCATTATTCTTTATTCCACTCGCAATCATGCATAATGAAATCATTCAAAGTTCACTATGGTTTTCAACATTACCCGCTGGAATTGGCATTTGTTATTTGATTTTGGCCGTGAAATATTGGTTCAAGATTCCAGCCATTGGAATATCACTAGCAACGCTTTGCTTTCTGGCCGCCGCTGTAGCTTATAACACCTGAGAGAATCATGATGAAATCAGATCAAGCTGAACACACTTTACCTATTGGTCAAAGAGAAATTGACGAATTCCCGAGATTTGGCTTGTCACAATATGCTAATCGCTACAGGGAGAACTTCGGGACTGTTCAGCTCGACATTTCGGGGGAAGTAAAACAGCCCTTCGAAATAAAGATCGATGACCTAAAGAAAATCACTAGAACCAACATGACAAGTGATTTTCACTGCGTAACTACCTGGACAAAATGCGGGCTCCATTGGGGAGGCTATCGATTTGTGGACTTTTACGAAGAGTTCATTAAACCGCAGCTCGATTTCAATCACTCTGTTCACTGGGTGGTTTTTAAAAGCTTAGATGGCTATAGAGCTCGAATGTTGCTGAGCGACATTCTCGATTCAAACATTCTAATTGCGGACGAACTTAATGGTGAACCTTTATGCTCAAAACACGGCGCGCCGCTAAGGCTTGTGGCTCCAGCGCACTACGGTTATAAGAATCCGAAACATATTAACGCCATTGAACTCCACACAAAAGACTATAAGTTCAAAGCGCCTCTGCTCACCTTCATGGAACACCCAAGAGGCCGTGTAGAATACGAAGAGCGCGGACTATTCTTTCCAGCTTGGTTTTTGCGGATGATCTATCGACCACTGATACAACCTACCATAAAGAAATTTAAGATGGGTATGCTGGTAAACGAGAAAACCGAATAGTAGCGTATACAGAAGCACAAACCCTAAAACTAGTATTCTAAACACGCCATAAAGTCATGGTGCTAGTGTTTGTGCTTGCTCAAATGTTGTTTCAATAAGTCTTTGCCATAATCGTTGCCATTTGGCGTACGCACAACAACATGAATATGATCACGTGTAGGCTTGTCTTGGTCATGAAGCATTCTAGTGCCAATGGGTCGCTGATGGTCAAATTCGATCAATATCACAGGGCTGTGTATTCGGTAATAAAAAACACTGTCATCTTTTGCCTCTCCAGCCCAAGCGAACCAAGTATCATCTATGTGTCTACGTACTTCGTCCATGCGCACTTTTGCGTGCCCTTCTTTGATATTACTGACAAATACGTGAATAAGTTCGAGTAGGGCTTCTTTTCGCACTGGGCTTAAGGTCTTTGCTTGCAGTCCTGAGTAATCCAATATCAAATTGTCTTTATGGGCAGCGGCGACCATATTGTCATTCTGCTTTTGAGCCTCTAACAATGCCGCTTGTTGCTGAGACTGCGAAAGTGACTGCATAAAGAGCAAACCACTATCTTGCTCATCTTGTAATACTTCGTTGCCCTTATATTTCCCTGTTTTAGCGACCGCAGGTTCTGCGCCAAGGAAGGTGGGTGTCACCACAACTTGATCCCCGAGAACAAAGTAATTGATGACTAAATGATGACCATCGATTTGCCAACCCCAGGGCTCCCTTTCACTTGGTTTGCCCATAATCGTTAAAAAGTAAAGCTCCTCGTCGAGGAAGCTGGATGAGTTTAGTTCAGAGAGCGACCTATCTGTCTTCATGATATCAAAGGCCTGCTGCATCCCTTTTTTACTCAGTGAAACCTTTAAGATCTGCAGTGCGGCGGACCGCTGCTTAGTCGACATTTCCTTTAAACTTAAACCTTGGCGGACGTAAACACCGTTATCGACATTAAACCACCGACGCCACTCTGAACTGTCAACGGCGAATTGCGTCTGCAACAGTTCAGAACTAGACAATAGAGAAAGGTAGGTATTCGCGGCATCAACGATGAGCTTCGTCGATACACCTGTCATGCGGATAGGAAATAAGCCATCTTGCAAGCCGCCAGATGCACGAACGCCCTGAAACTCTTCCGCTAGCGCTTGAACTTCAATATCCGTAAAGTACTTCTTTAATGACAACAGCTCATTTGGATATTTTTCTTGAGCGTTGAGAGTCTGAATAGCAGCCAGAAACACAATGGCGACATGGAGAAAATAACGCATAAACGTATGCTCTTTTTTTGGGCGATAGGCTAAGCCTAGCTCTGAAAGCTAGGCTTAGCAAAAATCCCACTATTTTCCCGTCCACCTCGGTGTACGCTTCATTGCAAAGGCCTTCGGCCCCTCAAAGAAATCCTCGCTGTTTAATAATTTATCAAAAACGTTGTAGGGTCTCGCAATGGCCTCATCCACATTGCTGTATTGAGAAGACTGATTGTGAAGATCGAGCGTACAGCGAACCGACGAGGGCGAAGCCATACATATTTGTTCAGCCATTGCTATGGCCCGCGTCATTAGTTGATCAAGCGGTACCTGTTCATTGATCAAACCCAATCGCTCAGCCTTGCTGGCGTCAATCGCCTCGCCGGTCAACATCATCTGCATCGCCGGTTTATCGCCAATCAAGCGCGGCAGTCGTTGAATCCCTCCGGCTGCGGCAATCAAGCCCACTTTTACTTCGGGCAAGGCAAAAGTAGCGTGCTCGGCCGCAATAATTAGATCACAGGCCATTGCGATCTCTAAGCCGCCGCCCATCGCCGAACCGTTCACGGCGGCAATAATAGGTTTGGTTCTGTTCGCGCGATGGGTCAAGCCGGCAAAGCCTGTTTCCGGCACCCACATTTCCCCACCCATAGCCATGTATTTTAAGTCGTTGCCCGCGGAGAAACAGGCCTCGCCTTTACCCGTCAATATGGCCACCCAAAGCTCACTATCTTTTTCGTAAGCGTTAAAAATACCTTCAAGCTCGTCATTTGCCATAGGGTTTAAAGCGTTGCGAACTTCAGGACGATTGATAGTGACAATGAGTATGCGGCCCCGCTGTTCAACTTCACAATATTCGTATTCATCTTGAAAGGTGTCGACGGGCACAGGTGTGATGGACCTCAAATGTGCTGCGCTAAAGGCAAACTGATTGCCTTTGGGGTTTTTTGCGATATAAACGATTCGTCCCAGTGGATCTAGCTCCGTAAAGGAATTAAAAGTTTCCGGGTCTCGAATGTCGCTTAAGGCAAAACAACGCTGGCCGCTCTCTCTCATGCGCGCAACAATGGCGGCGCTAAATGGATTACCACCAAGATAGTTGATGGTGAAGGTTTCGATTTCGGCCTCTCCTTGGGGCGCATAATCAACTCCGGGAACAGGCCGAGCGTTGAGTTTCTCTTGAAGCTCGCGGCTGTTGCAGGCGGCCCAAGCGTCCACGGGAGGCGTCGTGGAATAGACACCCGCTGAGTGCTTAGACATAACACCACCATTGGCATAAATCAGACCATAGCTGCCGGGTTTGGAGCGCAAGGCTTCCACCATGCTGGCGATAGCGTGCATGCTGTAATTGTTCCCTGCTCCGCCAAAAAATGCCAAACCACCAGTAATGGTTAGAGGGCGCGGGTCATCTTGCTGTATCCCCAAGATCTCTCGAGCGTTCGACACCACCACAGGGAAACAGCTGTAAATATCAAAATATTGGATATCATCAACACTGATCTGTGCTTTTTTTAAAGTCTCGGTGAGAGAGAGGTCCATGGCCTCAGATTCACCCAGATGCTCCCGATCCAGTAACACTCGCTCTTTAAGGTCGGTGTATGCGTGAAGATAAACCCACTGACTCTCATCAATACCAAACTCAATGGCTTTGCCAACTGTTGTCAGCAAAAGTGCTGCCGCTTGATTTACGCCGTCTTTGGCGATGAGCTTTTTGGGGTAAGGCGAGACAATCATGGGGTTTTTATCGCTCACCTCAATCAGTGCCTCAGCGCTGTAGGCTGTCTGGTCTACCGAGTATGGATTTTGAGCGGCAAACTGGGACAGCTGAGAAAATTCCTCGCCCATGTTAGCCGTATAAGTCTGCTCGTCTTGCTTGAGCTTGTGACGTCGGGCATTTTCAATCATGCCGTAAAATTGCATGGGCGACATTAACTTGTGCTCATACTCCATGCGGGTTATTACCGGGTCTCCACCAGTTAAACCACGATCGTCAAACTGACCGTCTAAGGATTCGGTCCAGTCGAGTTTTGCGCCCGCGCCCATTGCCGACTTAATGTGGCTGAGTACCTCGCTGCCAGTCAACAGCACTAACTGATGCTTGCCCTCTGCCAATTTTTCGGCAAACTCACCCACCAGCTTTTGCGGTGATTGCCCACCGAGAATTTCGTAGAGCGTGTAGTCAGGGTTGGCGTCGATACGCTGAGCCACGGCTCGAGGAAAATTATTGGGTGTGCCAAAGGGGCACACGTGAGCAGGGGACGAATCGGCAAAGGTTCTCACCCCAGCCACTGCGTCAATATGCTTGCGCAAAGAAACATCACAGCGTGTATCACTCAGTGCCAATTCGACCGCCTTGGCGGCCAAGTCGGCGTGACTCAACCAGTCTTCGGGTCGATCACTTCTCGCTTGGGTAATTTGTCCCACCCCCACTAAAATGGGTGTATTGTCTGCAACTGCCTTCATGGTTTTGCCTTGCTTGAAATAATTAGGATTGGCCCGCAGGCGTTTCGCAATACAGGGGAATAAAGTCTTCCATACTCGGTGCCTTCATCTCGCTGACCCAGCGATCCCAGGTGTAGGGCCACACCACTGGATCACCGTCGGCGTCCAGATACCAACTCTGGCAACCTGATGTCCAAGCGGTACCTTTCATCCCCTCCTTCATTGACTGATTGAAACTGATAAAGGCTTCAGGCTTAACGTCCAGCGCATCAAAGTCCCGAGCTTGCCACTGAGCGATTAATTTTAAAATGTAATCGGCCTGCACTTCGCTCATCGCAATCACAGAGTAATTACCAATGGGCGTGTTTGGGCCCAGCATTAAAAAGAAGTTGGGGAAGTTGGGAATCACCACTGAGCGGTAGCTCTGAACTTTGTCCCGCCAGGCCTCGTTGATGTCGAGCCCATTGAGGCCGGTCACGGCCATAGGCCGCATAAAGGCGAAAGGGTCGAAACCCGTAGACAAAATCAAGACGTCTAAAACGTGTTCTTTGCCGTCTGTAGTGATCACTCCTCTTGGTGTGATTTCTTGAATACCCTCTGTGACCAAGTCCACATTGTCGCGCTGAATGGCGGGATAAAAGGTGGTATTTATAATGAGTCTTTTACAACCCACCTGATAATCTGGCCGCAGGCGTTTGCGCAAGTCTGGATCTTTTACGCTGAAGCGTAAATTTAGTTTGCACAGCACCGACAAGAAAGTGTGCGGAATTTTGTGGCCGCTGACGCCTTTAGTGAAAATATGCTTTAGGCCAAAAGAGTAGGCATTTACTAAGAGTTTAATGGCCCAAAAATTACTCCGAAAAAAACGTTTATTCCAGTTGGAAAACGGTTTGTTAGGCACTGGGGCAACCCACTGGGCGGTACGTTGAAACACCGACAGCTTATTCGCCTCTTTAGCCACTTCTGGAATGAGCTGCGTGGCCGTTGAACCCGTGCCAATCACACCGACCTTTTTACCCTCAAGACTCAAGTCTGAACGCCATTGAGCGGTGTGAAACGCTTCCCCCTCAAAACTGCCTAGGCCTTTTATTTTTGGTAATACAGGGTGATGCAAGATGCCTGTACAATTGATCACAAAATCTACTTTGTGAGTGTTGCCCAAGCTGGTTTCCACGGTCCAGCGCCCATTGTCATAGACACTAGAAATCGCCGATTCATTAAAATGAATACTGTCAGTAACGCCATATTTCGCACTAGTACGCTGAAAATATTGCTGAATTTCTTCGCCGCCGGCAAAGCGATGTGACCAATCAGGGTTTGGTTCAAAAGAATAGGTGTACATGTGCGCCGGAATATCACAGGCAACACCGGGGTATATATTTTCTCGCCAAGTACCGCCTAAATCTGTCTTTTTTTCAAGAATAGTAATGTCCTTAATACCTGCCTGCCGCAGGCGTATAACCATCAATATTCCGGTCATGCCCGCACCAATCACCACCACCGAAGGAGAGCGAAGTGCGGCGCCATTCTCCTCTATGCCCACACTACGCCTCCAGCCACTGACCATTGATCAAATGATGCTTGGTAAGCGCTCTCCACTTCGGCGCGTTTAATTTTTAATGTGGGGGTCATCATATTATTCTCAACTGACCAAGTGTCGGTCAGTATCACTAGCGCCGTCATCCGCTCATGCTTGTCGAGAGTTGCATTCACTTCCGTCAATAAGCTTGCCATTTCTTGGTTTAATTCTTCTTTGGAAAGTTCAACAAGTCGAGAATTTTGCGCAGATTCTGTCAGGGTCACCAAGGCCAGTGGTTGCGGCAAGTCAGACCCTGCTACACACACCTGTTCAATTGCCACGCTCTTCATGAATTTATCTTCAATGGGCGCAGGCGCGACATATTTGCCTTTGCTGGTTTTAAAGATGTCTTTAATGCGCCCGGTAATTTTCAAGCGACCTTCAGAATCAATTTCACCTTTGTCACCTGTATGCAAAAACCCGTCTGGGTCAATTGCTTCAGCTGAGAGCTCCGGCTCCTTGTAATAACCCGTCATATTCGTGGGCGATTTAACCAAAATTTCTCCGCTGTCTGCGATTTTGCACACCACATGGGGATTAGTACTGCCTACGTAGCCGATACGGCCCTCACCCTGCTTACTCGCGTGGGAGTAGGCAAAGTTTTCACTCATGGCATAACCTTCGAGGATTGTGATACCCAAGCGACCATACCAATCGATCAGGTGAGTAGACAGCGGCGCCGCCCCACTGATGGCTATGTTCAATTGGTCCATTCCCAGTGCCCCGGTGAGCTTTTTGCGAATGAAGCGTGAGATCAGCGGCAGGCGCAATAATAGGTCTAGTTTTTTCGCGGGAATTTTTTCCAACACTCGCTGCTGCAACTTTAGCCAAATTCTAGGCACCGCGAAAAATAAGGTCGGCCTTGCGCGCTGTAAATCTTCACCAAAGGTCTCGAGTGAATTGGCGAAGTAAACACGAAAGCCACGATAGAGTTGGTTGGTTTGTACTGCCGCTCGCTCAGCGCAGTGTGCCAAAGGCAAATACGACAACATGCGATCTTGCGACCCTGATTCATACATGCGACCCGTTAACTCACCCACCGCCGCTAGGTTGCGAAATGAATGCATCACTCCCTTTGGCATGCCGGTAGTGCCTGAGGTGTAGATAATGGTCGCAAGCGCTTCCATGGGCATTACAGGGCTTTGTGTTAGCGCCGGCATTTCTGTCATAACGTCCTGCCAAGGTTTAGCATTTTTTACTTCAGGGGGGCAGATCGCTAGGGAGATACGGTGCAGAGTCTCAGGCACACCCGCTTCCATCGCGGGCCAGTCGGCAAGCTTGCCAATGAAAATGGCTTGGCATTCACTGTGTTCTAGAATGGGTTGAATTGACGCAGCGGTGAGCACGGGATACAGCGGCACACCCACAAAGCCGGCCATCCAAATTGCTAAGTCGGCCATAATCCAGTGTGCGCAATTGTTGGATAATATGGCTACTCGACTGCCTGGCGCTAGCTTCAATGTACTGAGATAGGCGGCCATGCTGCGAACCTGCTCGCCCGCTTGAGCCCAGGTAATTTCCTCAACTCGACCCGTGGGATAAGGCTGAACAAAAGCAATTTCATCCGCTTGCTTTTGTTCCCGCTGATAGAATGCCTCTAAGGGAGATAAATACGAATCATACAATGCCGAATCGTAAACTTCTGCTGCCGTGTTGTCCGTGTCGAGCCGATTATAATCCATATTGCCCCGCTGCTAAGTCCCGCATAATTTCCTCCGAGCCTCCACCAATAGCATTCACTCTTACCTCACGGTAAATGCGTTCAACCTTATTGCCTCGCAGATAACATGCGCCGCCCAGAATTTGGCTCGCCTCACGAGCACAAAATTCCATGGTTTCGCTGGCTTGAACTTTCAACAAGGCCAAATCACCAAAGTTGGAGCGCCCCTCTATAACCGCTTGCGTCACGTGTTGGGTGTAAGCTTGAGTGGCATTGATTCTCTGTTTCATCTGGGTGATTTTGTGGCGAATCACCTGGTGCTTCGAAAGCGGTTTTCCAAATGTCATACGCTGTTCAGCCCAAGACACCGCCTCGGCTAAACAACAGCGAGCACAGGCTTCCATATTGACGATCATCGCCAAACGCTCGTTGTTGAAATTGTTCAGTATCACCAAAAAGCCGTGTCCCTCTTCACCAATGAGGTGGTCTACAGGCACTTTCACGTCGTCAAAATAAATGGTCGCCGTATCGGAACACCACCAGCCTTGCTTTTTATCCAGTGGCGTCCGCGACACACCTTCTAGGTGGGTGGGGATCAGCAGCATTGAAATTCCCCCTCCGCCTTCACCACCGGTGCGCACGGCCGTGCTGATCCAATCGGCACCCATACCACCTGAAATAAAGGTTTTACTGCCATTAACAATGTAAAAATCACCTTCCCGTCGAGCCGTGGTCGTCAGATTTGCGACGTCTGAGCCACCGGAGGGTTCGGTGATACCCAGTGAGATACGTTTTTCGCCCGCCAACACTGCAGGCACTACCTGCTCTTTAATGGCTTGCGGCGAAAAGTTCACTACCGGGGGCAGGCCAATGCCGTGAACTAGCAGAGTGCTGGCGATGCCACCTGCCGAACCAATGCGCCCCAGCTCTTCACTCAAGATATTGAGATAGTGCTGATCAATTCCCTCTGAAATACCTCCGAACTCTTCCGGGTAGCCCAATTGCAGCAGGCCAAAATCGGCGGCCTTTTTCCACATTTCATCCGGTATTTTGCCGCTTTCATCCCAGTCGTCCATAAAGGGCTCAACCTCTACAGCCAGAAATTTCCGCAGGTGCTCGCGCCAACTATGATGTTCAGGGCCCAGCTTCTCGTTGTACAGGGCGGCACTGTCAAAATCTAAGGCCATAATGAATCCTTTATTATTGAAATGATGAGCTCATTATGAAATAACCAAAGGCCTGCAAACACTGACCCGAAGCTGCTTGTTTTCTATCTCAATTTACCACTCTTCTCAGAGATCAATACTGAGTTTGGCAGCATATCCAGGTGCTAAATCGTGTTATTGTAGGTAATTCTCCAGCATTCACGGGCCACAGCTTTAACACTATGGAAATTACCACCATTCCCATTCGCTACATTCACGCCCTGCTGGGGGCCGCCAAGCACCGCGGTGTAGACGGCGAAAACCTGTTACGCAAAGCCGATATCTCTGCTGAACTGCTGGGCAATAACAAGGCTAGAGTGCCGGCCGCTCAATATGTCCAGTTCAGTCAGTCGCTAACGGAGGCCTTGCAAGACGAATACTTGGGATTTATGAACACCCCCTGTAAACCGGGCACCTTTGAAATGATGTGTTACGCCTGTATCAGCTGCCCAAACTTGCAGCAGTTTTTGGAGCGAGGCATCAAATTTTATGGTTTAGTGACCGATTCGGTCGATCTATCTGTGCACATTGAAGGAGAGGAAGCACAATACGTGCTCAATACGGGGCATGGCACCGTTGACCCAGAGAATTTTCTGCCCTTTATTATGCTCAGTATTGTGCATCGTTTGTCTAGCTGGGTAATAGACCAGCCGCTTATATTACAATCAGTCAGCTTTACACACCCTCGCCCAGACTCAGTGGATGAATACCACTTTCTCTTCAAAACACCGGTGAAATTTGACCAAGCTGCCAATAGCCTAAATTTCAGCAGCAACTACTTGACCATGCCCAATCGTCAAAATGAACAGTCACTAGAGACCTTTTTGGAGTCCCCACCCCGTCGCTTGATGGGCATATCCAGCTCTGAAAACAGCTGGGTAATTAAAATAAAGCGCCAGATAAAAGAAAACATGAACGCCGATTTCCCGGAGTTTGACAGTATTGCAGAGCGGCTCAATTTAACCACCGCCACTCTTCGGCGGCGCCTTAGAGAAGAAGGTAGCTCCTATCAACAGATTAAAGACGATATTCGCAGAGATGGCGCTATTTTCAATTTAGGAAAGGGGAATTTGAGTATCGAGCAAGTGGCTGAGAGAGCTGGATTTTCAGAACCCACCTCATTCTTTCGCGCATTTAAACGCTGGACAGGTGTCACCCCTCGAGCGTACATCACCAAAAAAGAACCCGTCACCTGAAGTGATCTTTACACCTGTGTCTTCAGAGTGGAAATCAAGAATTCACAAGCTCGTCATAAACCGACACACTGTTCCGACCGCCCTCCTTCGCCTGATACAAAGCCTTATCAGCTCTGTGCAAAGCGACTTCAAGGTTGGAGTCTTCCGCGCGCATTTCACTCAAGCCAATGGACACTGTTACCCGCACACTAAAGTCTTTAAACACAATCTCTAATTCAGCTACGTCCTTACATAACCTCTGCGCCACCTCACGGGCCATGTCGATACTACAATCGGACAGCATCAGGGAAAATTCTTCGCCTCCTAAACGCCCCAAGAGATCACTTTCCCGCAAGTTGTTTCCCAATACTCGAGCCACAGCTTTAATGGTTTCGTCGCCCATAGCATGGCCATAACGGTCATTCACTTGTTTAAAAAAGTCGATATCCACCATCAATACAACAGAATTCAAGGCGCGACGTTGTTGACGGACAAACTCTCTCTCAGCCATCTCGAGGAAATGCCGCCGGTTAAACACCTGTGTCATACCATCAGTGGTTGCCAGTTCGTAGAGTTTAGAATTTACCGTTTCCAGCTTTTGATTGGCTTGATTCTTGAGCCTATTTATTTTCAATAGAAAGTAGATCGTCACAAAAAGCACTATGGACCCTAAAAAAACTAAGAGCATCAACATTCTCTGCGTATCAATAGTTTGGTCTTTTTGTAATATTGTACTATCTTGCTTATCAATTTTCGAAAGATACTCCGCTAGCACTTCTTGGCTTTGCTCAATCAGAACTTGAAGCTTCTGAATTTCTTGCTCTTTCAATAGAAGAACCGATCTAGCCTTTTCCATAGACAGATTCTGCTTACTAATTTCAACTTGATTGCGGGCGAATTCTTTGCGAGTTCGCTTGATTTCAGAAATTAATTCCTCTAGTTGATATTCGTTATTCTTTATAATCACCCGATTATCAGCCAATTTCTTATTAGCCTCATCAAGGTGACTCGACTTTTCTTTCAGTTGTTCAACTAAAATCTGTAAAGCCTTGTGTTCAAGCTCAATTTTTTTAGACAGCTCTTGTAGATGTATGGCCTTCTCTCTAAGTCCCTCCCGAAGGTCCTCTCGCGACCCTCCGATACCTAGAAGCCCAGCCGAAACTTTAAAACCTCGTGCCAGTAGGTTATCTCGATGTATGGATATGGAGACTTTATTGCGTGTAGAAATCAAATTTATTAACTTCGTAGCAATGTGTGTTTTCCCATCAGTTATAATCAAAGCATGAGGGTTTCTCGAAAAAATCTTGCTCATTGAGCTAAGTTTATTTTTAGCAATATAAATTACGGTGTACTCGCGAAAGTCACCTCTAGTGGTAGCCATAAAATTGAGATATACGGATTTACCTTGTAGAGTTTTAGGCCGCCCAAGCTCAAACGCTAAACGCTCTTCCGAATCAGCGCCAATAACCAACACTCGGAATGCCTCTTCTTCCCCGCGCTCAGGCCAGCTAATATGTTGAATAATCTCAAAGGTGTAATGAGCCTTTGCCTCAGAAAAGGTCAGAGCCTCCCCTGCAAACGCTCGAAAGGAGAACAGTAGAAAGTAAGCTATTAGAAGCTCTGAACTGTATTTATGCCATCTTGCGGTTCGTTCGTTCACCATAAATTGTCATCAGCACAATGGGCTACGCTCAATAGGAACAGTAAGAGCCTCTACAGCATGTATCAATACGCACCCTATCTGTTCAACTATTTAGAATTAATCGATGCATCCTGCAGGCGGGACTCACACGCACACTTTCACAGCTCGCGATAGTTTAACTGTAGTTCTAGATAGCCTCAGAATCAACGTTTTGGCTCTAGCGACTTTAGTGGATAAATAACCGCCAGGTGAAAAAGAGGAAACAGCGGCTAAATCCGCTCAATCAAGGTTGCCACTCCCACCCCTGCGCCGCCGCAAATCGCCACAATGCCTCGTGGTAAATCACGGCGTTCAAGCTCATCTAGCAAGGTGGCTAACAGATTGCCTCCTGTCGCTCCCAAGGGATGACCCAAGGCAATGGCACTGCCATTAACATTCAAATGCTCAGTCGGAATGTCGAATTGTTGTTGATATTTAAGAACACTGGCGGCGAAGGATTCATTCACCTCCCATAAATTAATGTCAGCTGGGCGTAAACCTGTAGCTTTTAGTAATTTTTCAGTAGCCCGAATATGACCGGTCAACATTTTTACCGGTTCGTCGCTGGCATTGGCAAAGTGCCGAACCCGCGCTCGGGGCCGTAAACCTAAAGCCTGACACCGAGTTTTACTTGCCAGTAATACTAAAGACGCTCCATCTACAAAGGCAGGAGCGTTACCCGCGCTGTGGCGAGCGGCCAATTGAGCGTTCGGATAAACTTGCTCGACAACACGCTGACCATCCTCAACAAAAGATTCAAACGCAGGGGGCAATGCTGCAAGAGATTCACGGCTGAGATCGCCACGAACTGCATTGTCATAGCTTAAGATTGCAGCGCCATCCTGATTATTGACGGGCACCATAGAACCAAGAAAATATCCCTTTATGGTCGCTTCTTCGGCTCGCTGATGCGAACGAATAGAAAGCTCGTCCAATGCCTCTCGCTCATAACCTTCTTGCACGGCAATCAAATCGGCTGACAAACCCATATGCATAAAGCGCGTAGCCTCTATGACTTTTGGGTCGCTGTACCAAGCTCCATTATCGGCAAACATCGGCACGCGAGTTATCTGCTCTATACCACCGGCCACCACCAACGATTCCATTCCGGCCATCACTTTACTGGCGGCCAAATTGATGGCGTCTAAACCGGAACAACAAAAGCGATTCAAAGTCACCCCGGACACTTCGTTAGACCAACCCGCGTAAAGACTGGCAATCTTTCCCAGGTTGGCGCCCTGCTCACCGCTTTGGGTAGAGCAACCCAGTAGTATATCCTCTACTTCTGCTGAATCAAATTCATTGCGCTGCGTTAAAGCCTGAAACAAAGGCAGCAACAAATCGACAGGTCTGAGCGAGGCGTAGGCCCCGTCTTTTTTAGCTTTTGCGCGAGGTATACGTACAGCGTCAACAATGTAAGCATCGTTCATTATTGTGCAACCTCAATTACCAAGGGCTTGCTAAGACGAGGCACTAAAACAGGTGTGCGCTGCTTGTAGTCTTCGTAGTTGGCCTGCCCTTGCCAGCGTTTGTCTGCGCTGGCTTCAAGCATAGGAATACCGCTGATGCGCGTCAGTAATAGCGTGACAAATACAGGTGAGATCATAGTGACCAGTTGCCAACCCGACAGCACAGGCAGCGCAATCAAGCTGACCCCCATCCACAGTACGATTTCACCGAAATAGTTAGGGTGGCGAGAGTAAGCCCACAACCCAGATTGAATAAACCCTTTTTGGCCCTGCTGCGCTCGCCGAAAAACACGTTTCTGGTGGTCAGCTATCACTTCAAAGCCAAAGCCAAACACCCACAAAGCCAAGCCGGTTAAACCGACCCAACCCAAAGGCAGTGTGGACTCTGATGTGATAGCGGCCAAAGCGCTTGAGCAGGTAACAAATACCCACAAGCCCTGAATGGTCCAAGCGGTGAGAAAGCGAAGCAAGACGGGTTTAATGGCATCAAATCGACTGTCGGAGCCGTCTTTGGAAATTCTAATAAACAGAAAACTGCCTAGGCGTATGGCCCAAATGCTCACCAGCGCGGCTAGAAGCAAGGAGCGTATATCAACACTGCCGGACAATATCAGCGCGCAAGCCACAAGCGTCAAGTACGTTAAACTGCCAATCAGATCGTAAAAATGCTCTGTTTGAAATTTGTAGGCGGGAATAAAGGCCAGCCATTGCACCGCAAAAGCCAAGGCCGCGCAGAGCACAAATATTGGAAGAATACCAAAAGGGGTTTCGGTCAATAATCCTCCGCGGCTGCCCCCCCAAGCTAGCAAAGCGGCCAAGACTAACACCACTGAAATGGACACTAAGGAACGAATATTTTTTGAGCTCATATCAAGTTCACCCTACATTTTTTAAAAAGGGAAAAGGGAAAAGAAAGAGGGCGCTACCGCCCAATAATCAAGCTGGCACAAGTGGTTGCACTGCCACCCAAATTAAAGGTCATCATGTTGTTGGCGCCGTCAATTTGATAAGAGCCCGCCGACGCAGTACTTTGTTTGAAGCAGTCGAGCGCCATGCGCACACCCGTTGCACCAACAGGGTGACCCAGCCCGATCAAACCACCACTCATGTTGATGGGTAATTTTCCACCCAGCTCTAGCTCACCGCTCTCAATGGCTTTCCAGGCTTCTCCCGGGGCATAAAGGCCACTGTGATCAAGCACCATGTATTCAGTAATGTTGAAACAGTCATGCACTTCCATGCCATCAATGTCGTGTACGCTCGACATTCCTGCGCGCTCAAAGGTCTGTTCAAATAATTGTCTTACGTGAGGAAAAATATAATTTTCGGCGGCACTGATGCGCAGCTTTTCCTGTAAAGCCATGGGGGCATTTACGTGTCCCCACCCCTTAATATAAGGAATATCGGCAAAGTTAAGCCCACGCTTTTTGGCGTAGTCTCTGGCTTTGCTTTCTGAGGCCAAAAATACCGCGGCCGCACCGTCTGTAATTTGCCCACAGTCGTTGCGACGAATACGCCCCGACACTACTGGGTTGGCCTGATCGTGCTCAGAAAAACTGTCATCGCTAAACGCCCACTTGCGCGACTGGGCATTAGGATTACAGCTGGCATTGCGAAAATTCTTTTGTGAAATGGCAGCCAAGTGTGATTGCTCAACACCATAACGCCGAGTGTACTCACTCAATAAGTTATCAAATGCACACGGCCACACGTAGGGGGTATCACTCCACTCCTTATCGGCCCAGGCCGCCCCGCGTAGATTTTCAGCCGCTTCCACGCCAGGCACATTGCGCATCACTTCAATGCCCAGCACGCAGGCAAGGTCATAACGGCCAGCTTCGATATCCGCCATTGCCCCAAACAAGGCCATAGATCCAGAAGCACAGGCGGCTTCGTGACTTGAAGCCGGAAGATTTGCCATTGCTTTGTCAACGTGACCAAAAAAGCCACCCAAATGGGCTTGACCGGTAAACAATGGCGCCACAAAATTGCCCACGTGACCAACGGCTACTTCACCTGCGTCTAACTGCGTAGAGGCCAATGCACCCTCCACCGCTTCAGAAAACAGCTCGAATATTCCGCGGCCTTCACGCTGAACATTGCGCGCAAAATCACTCTGGTAGCCACCAAGAATATAAACCCTTGAGGCACTCACGCTTGGGCCTCTCTTATAGTTGGCCCATCGGCCCACGCGGCGTGGGTGCCACTACAAATTCGGTGCGGTAAAATGATTTGGCAAACAGGGCCCGCCTCAACATTTTTTGCATCGATTAATACACACTCTGAACGATTCAACTTCATGTCGGTGATAAAACTCACCAGATATCCGTCGTCCTCATCCTTTGCATCAATTCTCGGCACAAAGGGCGCCTCACTGCCAAAGCGTTTGTCGCCAAAAGGCAGGCTCCAAGATTCACCAGTCTCTAAATCATGCTTAACCAAACCTGAGAACAGAAACCAACCGGGCTCACCCCAAGTAGAGTAAAGATAGCGAGACTTATGGCCAGCATAAGTCTGATTGAAGGTGCCAAATTCCAGCACCCTGTCGTCGAGGTGACCTTCCGTCACAGCGCCCGTTTTCAAGTTAAAGCGCCAGCGGTGCAGTTTAGATTTGAAAGAATGTTGGTCAATGTTCGCCATCATTTTGCCTACGACACGCGGCATGCCCGGCAGCGGCTCTGGTGAAGGGTCTTCTTGAAAATAACCGTCCAGCACAATTTCGTCGCCCTCTTCATAGGCATTCATCCAGTGCAGAACATACGTGGGGTCAGCTTCAAACCATTGAATATCTTCAGCCGTACCAAAACGCGGTAAAATCGCAAAACGTGTAGGGGTTTCTGGGTAGTACTTAGCGTGGTATTTACCCTCTTTTAGCAATTCCGGATCCCAAAACAAGGGTAGATCAACCAGAATGGAATAGTTTTTGGTGAAAGCCATATCGTGAGGCAAACGTGGACCAGGTAAGGGCACGGGCGTGTAGTGAACCAATTTATTGTTCTTATCAACCACGCCATAGTGCTGATAAGGCGGATATTTCGAATAATTGAAAAACAACAACTCGCCGGTATTTTCGTCCACCTTTGGGTGAGCCGATATGCCTTCCAGCGGTGTCCATCGCTCTGTGCCATGCTGCTCTAAAGTGTAAGGGTCAATGCGGTAGCCATCTCCACACTGCCAAAAAGTAGAAAGAATTTGCCCAGCATGCACCACCACATCGGTTGATGATGAATCTTTCACATGCCCTTGTGCACCCCAACCTGGACGCTTTGAAGTGAGAGGGTTATTGGCGATTCCAGCCCACAACGCCTCGCCAGCCTCCTGCTCAGCGTTAAAACCTTTTGTGCGTACAAAACGGTTGCGGTACACCGCCTTGCCGTCACGGAATGACATTGTGTGAATCATGCCGTCGCCATCAAAGGGGTGATAATTACCCAAGGGTTCTTGCACAGGGTTTTCAGTATTACGCACATAAACCCCGTCGATATCGTCGGGAATTGTGCCAATCACTTCCATATTTTCAGCGTCATATTCTGTGAAGTTAGGCGTCCACGCTCCGTTTAAATACGGGTGAATACTGGGTTTTAAGGTGTGCGGAACGGTATTTTTCCAAGTAACAGTCATGAACGCTCTCTCGCTTCAGGGGTTTTGTCAGCAAACCAAGACGCGCCGGCAGTGGTATTACGGCGTCTCAGCAAGTAACTACTGAAATAAGACTAACTATCAATTTCTTTCAAGTCAACCAAGTATTTTTCGATAATTACTGGCATTTACTGCTATATATAAGACTTGATATTAACTTCTATTATGAGACTCTTTGTTTTTATAACTCCCGGGAATAGTGCTTGAGCGTTTATCATTTGGGTCACTTTTGATAGTATTCGCCGATGAACATAAACCGACTCATTTTAAACAGCGCCGTAGCCCAAGGCTTGGACGTTATCGGCGATCGCTGGGCACTGCGAATTCTGAATGAAGCCTTTAACGGCAAGCGGCGCTTCGAGGAATTTCGCAGCCACACGGGCGCCAGCCGAGCAACACTCACTCGCCGCCTCACCGCTCTGGTCGATAACGACATACTGTATAAGCGCCCCTACTCAACAGGGGCTACTCGCTTTGAATATAAGTTCACAGAAAAAGGCCTAGGTTTATTTGGTGCTTCCCTACTGGCTCGACAGTGGGAACTAGATTGGAAGGTTGAAGAACCCGAGACCAGTGACAAGCAACTCTTCCACAGCCCTTGTAACAGCATCCTCCAACCCAGAGCAGTATGCAGACACTGTCACGAAGCCCTTGAGCTTGAAGATGTTTCCTGGCTCAGCTTAGATGAAGAATTGAACAATCAAATGGATGAAATAAAATCCATCCATCAACAGCACCAAGCTGACTTAAGCTCCGAGAACATCAACAATACACCCGAAGTAAAATTGGCCGACTTGGTTGGAGATCGCTGGACTCTGCTAATTTTAATCGTGGCATTTTTTGGCACCACACGTTACGACGACTTTTTAAAACAACTAAAAATCGCGCCGGGAATTTTAGTTGAACGCCTAAAAAACTTAATTGAAGCTGGGGTATTACACCGTAAAAGCTATCAAAGTAACCCGCCCCGCTACGCCTACAAATTGACGGCAAAAGGAAGATCGCTATACCCCTTCACCATGTCATTGCGCCAGTGGGCCATAGATTGGCTACCAGACAAAGTCTCAGAGCCCAATCTAATTCACAGCTCCTGCGGTGAAGCTCTGGCGGTGGAGATCCATTGCGAGTCATGCAAGCAAAAACCTTGGCCTAGAGATGTTCGCCTGCAGTTTTAAAGCCCTGCGTTCAAACCCTCCCTCATCTTTACAAAACTAATCACAATTGCCCCTAGAATTGACAGGTTCAGATTGAATCTTGCCCACGGTATCGGTAAGTTGGAGCACAGTTTTTATAATAATGAGGCAAGGCAATGATCAACATAACCGTCAATGGCCAAGCGCAAGCTCTAGATGTCGCGGCCGACACTCCCTTACTTTGGGTGATTCGTGAACAACTTGGGCTGACCGGCACAAAATTTGGCTGTGGTATTGCCCAGTGCGGCGCCTGCACCGTTCACCTCAACGGCACCCCTATTCGCAGCTGTGTCACCCCCCTAGCCGCCGCGGCCGGCGCGCACATTACCACCATTGAAGGCATTGCCAACAACGACAAACTCCACCCTGTACAAGAGGCCTGGGTTGCAGAACAAGTGCCTCAGTGTGGCTACTGCCAATCTGGACAAATAATGTCGGCGGTGGCTTTACTCCGCGACAATGCAAATCCTAGCGACCAAGATATCGACCAAGCGATGTCCGGCAATGTATGCCGCTGTGGCATGTACGGCCGAATTCGCAAGGCGATCAAAACCGTAGCCGGCAGCCCCGTGCAAATGTACAACCCAGAAACTGATGCGGAAAGCCAGGAGGTGCAACATGGGTAAGTGGACTCGACGCGGTTTTATTACCGCCGGTGTTGTGGGTGGCGCGGCTCTGGTAGTAGGTGTCGCCATTCGGCCGGGCGACCAAGCCAGCAAAGTAGCAAAATATGTAAAAGGCAAAAATGATTCCCTAGTAACTGCATGGATCAAAATTGGCCTAGACAATAAAGTCACTGCAATAGTGCCGCACTCTGAAATGGGACAAGGCGCGCAAACAGCACTTTCGCAAATGCTGGCTGACGAGCTGGATGCTAACTGGGATGATGTGTCATTCATTGAAGCACCGGCTGAAGATGCTTATGCCAACTTTTCAATGGCCAAAGGCTACATACTTGGCGACGCCAATATCCCCAAGATACTCGTAGGCACCGTCGACGGTGTATTCCTCCAAGCAACCAAGGCCATGCACCTACAAATCACCGGCGGCAGCGCCAGTGTTCGCACCACCGGCGTTTACGGCATGCGAGTGGCAGGAGCGGCAGCTAAGGCCCTACTGTTGGAATCAGCTGCAGAAGCGTGGCAGGTGCCACTTGGCGAACTCAGCAGTGCCCTAGGTTATATACATCACAAAAACTCTGGCAAGTCGGCCCCCTACGCAGAATTTGCAGCCGTCGCGGGAGAAAAAACACCCTCCTCGACACCCCGCTTAAAAACGCCCGAAGAATTTACAATCATGGGCAAAGACAAGCCGCGTTTTGACATTCCTGCGAAAGTCGATGGCAGCGCCCAATTTGGTATTGATGCCTCGGTACCCGATATGAAAATTGCTACGGTGCAGGCCGCCCCCGTATTTGGCGCAACGGTCAAAGGCTTTAACGCCGAAGCGGTTCTCGCTATGCCTGGCGTCAGTAATATCGTCAACCTAGACGATGCCGTGGCAGTGGTCGCCCAAGGTTACTGGCAGGCTAAACAGGCACTCGCGCTTGCAGATATTCAGTGGACAAGCACCCAAGAGGATTTGCGCAACAGTGACGGCATTCTTTCGCAGTTTAGAAATGACATTAAGCAAGCGAGAGCCGAAGGTAAAACTGAGGAAGATAAAACCCAAGGCAACCCGGAGGCCGCCTTCGCAAGCGCCAGTCGCATTGTAGAGCGCCAATACAGCGTGCCGTATTTGGCCCATGCCTGTATGGAACCGATGAATGCTTTAGCGCGCGTGGCTAATGGTCGCTGTGAAATATGGACCGGAACCCAAAACCCGCTTGGTTTTAAACACTCTGTGGCCGAAGCCCTGGAGATAGATTCTGAAAATGTCAGTGTGAGCAATTTCTTTATGGGCGGTGGCTTTGGTCGTCGCTCCAACGCCGACGTTGCCATTCAAGCGGCGCGAATTTCTCAGAAAACCGGCCACGCAGTAAAACTAATTTGGTCGCGAGAAGAAGACATGGGCCACGATCATTATCGCCCTGCCGTCGCTTCAGACTTCCGCGCCGCCTTGGGTGAAAATGGCTTGCCCACAGCATGGGAAAATACTTTTGTAGACAAGCACGAGCCTGTAGAAGCACCCTACATTCCCTATGCAATCGACCACCAAGACATCGCGTTTGTGAACAGCCCAACTCACATTCCATTTGGGCCCTGGCGCAGTGTTGATCACTCACAACACGGATTTTTTACCGAATCGTTTGTGGACGAACTAGCCCATGAAGCGCAACAAGACCCCTACGAATTTCGTCGTGGTTTACTAAGCGCACACCCAAGACACCTCAAGGTTTTAAACTTGGCCGCCGAAAAAGCCAATTGGCAAGAACCTTTACCCGAAGGTAAAGGGCGTGGTATTTCCCTTCAGGAATCTTTTGGCTCTATCGTCGCGGAGGTAGTTGAAGTTTCGGTAAACGACGGTGTAGTCAGCGTGGACCGAGTAGTGGTCGCCATTGATGCAGGTTTTGCCGTGTCCCCCAATGGCCTCATAGCGCAAATGGAATCAGGTGTGATCTACGGCCTTACCGCGGCGCTGTACGGTGAAATAAACATTGAAAATGGGCAGGTTAAGGAACAGAACTTCGATTCATACCCCATGGTGAGAATGGCCACGGCGCCGGTCATTGATACCTTCATCATCAACAGCCACGAAAGTTGGGGCGGCGCAGGAGAGCCCGGCACACCCGGCACAGCTCCAGCCCTAACCAATGCCATTTTTGCCGCTACCGGAGAGCGCATTCGCTCGCTTCCTGTTAGCACACATAAATTCACATAGGAACGGGCAAGATCTTAGAGATAAGCGATTAAAAATAAACCTTTTAACAAAGTAGGCGGGCTCTCTGGAGATTTCAGCGAGCCCGTCACCGGCTTTAGAATTGATACTCTGCGTTAATGTAGGCATTTCTAGGTCGAGAATAGATACCATTTTCATAACCAATGGCACTATTAGAATCACCACCCACTAGGTAGAGTTCATCTGTCAGATTTTCAATTCCCCCTGAAACACTCCAGTTACCATCTGCTGCGGAATAACGAACTGAGGCATTCCAAGCGGTATGACCATCGTCAAAAACATAATCGCTATTATTGGCTTCGAAATGTTGGCGGGATTTGTAATGACCGTCTAGACGGGGTGTGATATTTGCACCGTCGTTTAGTGCGAACATATAAGACACACCCCAACTGGCCGTGCGAGCCGGCGTATTGACGAACTCGTCATCAAGAGACAAGCCGGCCGCCAAGGCACCCGGTGTTAATTCATCGTATGCTGCGTCGATGTAGCCCACATTTAGGTTAAGCAATAGCTCCGGAATAGGCACCCAAGTTAGCTCAAGCTCTACTCCGTCAATCACCGCTACGGCAGCATTGGTTTGGAATGTGGCGATCCCCCCTGCGTTGGCTGCAACAATCATATCGTCATAATCACTGTGGAACAGGGAAGCATTGAAACGAAGACCTACGTCAGGGAGCTCGGTTTTCAAACCAAGTTCATAACTTGTGACGGTCTCTGGGTCAAAGCTCGGCAAGTTACCATTCAAGCTTGGGTCGTCGCGGAAGTTGGTATTGGTAATACGCCACTCAAAACCACCGGACTTAAACCCTGTAGAAACAGAACCGTAAGCGGTAGTATTTTCATTTAAATCATGGGCCAATACCAAGCGATAGGTACTTTCACTAAAGCCGATTTCATTCCAACCCTCTGGAAACAACTCACTGGTACCGGGCGCTCCGTGTTCAGGTGGATTTTCAATGTCACCGCCAGGATAGCGATAGGCATTGGGATTCACTCGCTTGGTTTCGTCGGTGTAACGCAAGCCAGCGGTCAGATGCCAATCTTCACTAAGATGGTAAGTACCTTCGCCGTAAATCGCATAGTTTTCATTCTCAACAACGCCACCCACATGTACAGGATAAGCCGTACCCTCTAATGCACCTGTAAAATCCAACTGGTTGTCAGCTTCTTCTGTGTAATAGAAGACACCCGCCACCCAATCCAGTTGATCTGAAGAACCATTGAAACGGAAATCGGCGCTGAACTGATTGTGAAGATATTCGTCACGATTTTCAAAAATGTTAAATTCCGTTCCGTCAACCTGACGCGCAAAATAGGCCTCGATATCACGATAGGCCAAGATGAGCTTCGCACTTAAGCCATCATTGATATCGTAGGTAGATGAGAGTGAAACGCCCCAACTATCGATATCGTTCTGTGACAATGACGTTTCTCGAGTTTTAAAGGGGCCCTCATTTAAGCTGTTGTTATAACAATCACTGCCCACGGAAGAATCACCTTGAATACAATTAGATGCGGTGGAGGTAACCGACAAGGCCGCCAACGCTCCATAACCATTCCAGGACGCGGGCAATAAGGCGCCATCACGCACAAATAAATTCACTTCAGGAGCCGACTCCTCACGCTCATGAACAAAATCGGCCGCCAGAGCAACAAGCAGCTTATCACTTGCGTCCCACTCCACCCGCACGCGGCCACCGAGGGAATTATCATTACCCAGTTTTTCCGAACCCGGAACAAGAATTCGCTCTACCGTGCCGTCGCGTTGACGGCTCATTACATTGACGTTTGCACGCAGGGTGTCTGATATTGGCACGTTGACGTTTGCAAACAATTCACGGCGACTGTCGTCTCCCCCCACAATACGAACAGAACCTGCAAGCTCGTTACTAGGTGCATTCGTGGTTAAAGAAATGGCGCCACCAATACTGTTGCGACCAAATAAGGTACCCTGAGGGCCTCGTACCACTTCTAAACTTTTAATGTCCATTAGGTCTAATACAGAACCAATAGTTCGCCCCATGTAGACGTCATCCACATAGATTCCAACTCCGGGATCCACTACCGGCACGTAATCGTTCTGGCCAATTCCTCGAATGTAAACAACGGCCGAAGAGGTAGACCCCGACACAGTGCCCGTTGTAGTAAAGCTAACATTAGGTGCGATACTGGCTATACCGGTTAAATCAGCCACACCCATTTCACTGAGCAGCTGGCCACTCACCGCGGTCACGGAAATGGGCGTATCTTGAAGGCTTTCTTCTCTTTTTCGTGCGGTAACAACAACTTCTTCTAAGGTAAAACCTTCTGCCTGTACGGTTGCGCTACTCATCACTGGAGAAAGTATTATCGCACTAACGGCTGCCGATAAACTTTTTAAACTAAGTAATTTAATATTTGGTTTTATCATCATTGCGCCCTTCTGTTTTATTTTTAGAATCATTCAGGCTAGCAAACAATACCCATAGGCTAGCCATTTTCGGCAAGAGAAACTGCACACTTACCTTTGATTCAACGCAGACAAAACAAAAGCGCGCCAAATTATTTTGGCATTTAAAGATTCATTACATATAGGCAGGAAATAGAAAACACCAGTAGAACCAAAATACTCAGAACACTCAGGCTGTACTGTTTGCCGTGAAGTCTTTGCTGTAGCGGAATTTCTTTAGAACACATAGCGCGATGATTACAAAAGGCGATAAAGGGTGCAGACACAAAAGCCAAGGTTGCCGCCATATCAATTAAGCCCTTAAAAGAATCGGCCCAATAGGCTATCAAGAAATAAGCCAGCACCACGTGAAGAAAAACTGTGCCTAAATAGAAATGACGAGAGCCCTCTGGCGCACGAACTAAGGCTTCATCTGAATCCTGCTTAAACGTTGCAAGCAGTGCACTCACGACCCTCGGGTAAGCATCCACAACGGTTAACACTGTTGAAAACATAACTGCCAAGGCGGCTGAAGCGATAAGTGGGGCACTCCAATCACCCAGAGTTGAGGCATACATCGAAATTATCTGCGAGGAAAAATTAGCGGCGTTATTGGAAAAAGTTACGCCGCTGTTGTGCATAACACCGGCTCCTATAAGGCAAAAAAACAGCGCCAACAAGGCGGTTCCCCAATAACCAATTTGAAAATCCAAGCTGCCTTCGCGAGCTGAATCACCCCTGCTAGGCGAAAGTTTCTCTTTTTCTACGGTCCACAGAGATTGAACAATACTCATATCTAGACTGGTGGGCATCCACCCAGCGAGTGCCACGGCAAATAAAATGGTTTTTAAGTCCCAACTCTCCAACACCCAGGAGCGTGCATTCGAAAATTCAATATTAGGAAGCACCAGAATGGTAGTCAGTACAGTCACCAAGGACAAAAAAATCACCATATACTTAGCGGTGTTTTCTAGATATTGATAATTGCCTTTCCAAACAATTGCCACAGCCAACAACATGACCAGCAGCGAAGTTAGAGGCAAACTCAGCGCATCGGAAATAACAGCCTGAGCAAGCCCGGCTGCGACAATGGTAACACCCGCCAAGGTAATGGACATGGTGCCCATTATTACCAAACCTAGCAGCATCAGTGGGCCGCGACCTTGTTGTCGATAGGCGTGCAAAAGTGACTTCCCTGAAATTCGAGCGTAGAGACTGCCAGAACGAAAAGTACTGTATTTAAATACGTGAGCCGCCACAATAATCAGTAGCATCCCCAAACCGAAGGCCGCTCCCGCACGAGTGGATTGCACTAAGTGCGACACACCAACGGAGGTGGCAGCAAATAAAATACCCGGCCCCAAGGCCTCCATAAACGAACGACGTTCAGCTAAGTTAATAACTTGGGTTTGGTCGCCTCTAGGGGCTTCATGTTCGAATCCTGATGGCACTGTATCTACTCCTAATATTGTATTTTTATAGTTATTTTTCTAACTTAACGAAAGCGATAACTCGCCTCCAAACCATAGGTGCGACCGATGCTTGGCACTTCAGCCGCTAAACTGTAGGAACCTCCTAAGAGATTAAAACCAAAGAGCGAATACTCTTCGTCGCCAAGATTTTTCCCCCACAAAGAAATATTCCAAGTTGAGTTCTTAGCAGACAACGACAATTTCCCATTCACTAAGGCGTAGGCACTCTGAGTCAAAATTGGCGAATTTTGGGCATCCTGAAATACCTCATCCTGCCAGCTCAGGTCCATATTTAGGGCTAGAGTTGCTCGCGAGTTTAAGGGAATTTCGTAGCGAACACTGGCATTTGCACTGGTTTTTGGCGTGTGTGTTTGTGTTCTCCCCAAACCTGGGGCATTCGATTTAATGTCAAAATCAATGAGGCTAAGACCTAAGCGTATGTCCAGGGCTTTTAGTGGGCGCCACCATAGCTCAAACTCGCCTCCTCTTACGGCCGCGTCTCCCGAATTGGTTAACTCCGTATACGGAAAACCGAGGCCGGTACCGGCATTGAAGGACACATTATGCTTGAATTGTAGGCCGCTATATTCGTAGAAAAATAAAGCACTATTGAACCTTAAAGATTTATTGAGAAGGTCGCTTTTGTAACCCAGCTCATAAGCCCAAATTATTTCTTCTTCGACAATTTCATAAACTTTAGGGTCTAAGCCAATTGAACCGTTAATACCTCCTGACTTAAACCCCTTACTAAAACTACCGTAAATTAACTGTTGTTCTAAACCTGAATATTCAAAGCCCACTTTTCCAGATACGTCGCTCACACTAAAAATTTCATTGCACAACTGAGTACCATCGTAAACGCATCCTCCAGCTCCAAACAGCGGCAATACTCCATTACTGCTAGATTCATCACTGAGCCCCTGTTCGGCGGCCAAAGCATCAAAAGGCGAACCCACTTCTAATAAAACACGGCTACCGCCAGTAAAAGATTTTTTCTCGTAGGTGTAACGCAAACCCAACACAGCGCGAAGATGAGTCGCAAGCTCGTACTCTAGATGGGTAAAAATTGCAGTGGTATCGGTTTCTTGAACATATTCCGTGATCGGCACGAAACGATCAGGAGAACCCACGGTGGGCCCCAGAGAGTCACTAAAATCAAAGGCCTCAACGGTGTCATAGCGATCATTGGAATAGAGAGCTCCGACGATCCAAGCGAGTTTTTCTTCTGCGGTAGACGACAACCTGAATTCTTGTGAGACTTGCTGCAAGTCGTTGGCGTAAAAAGAATCGAGCATACGTTTAGGGCTGCCATCTCGATCTTCATTGCGCTGGCGGGACAATTTCACCATCCCTGTAACAGATGACAGCAGTACCCGATCAAACACCCAGTCCACCGAGGTGCTAAAACCTAGGGTTTCATTGTCGATAACAGGCCTAACATTCCAACGTCCGCTATAGGCGTCGCCATCGGTGTCGGCCTGACCAAGATAGTCTGTACACTGCATGCGAGCCAAATCAACTTTGCCTAATTTCGCGGCTTCGCAGCTTACGGTTTCAGGGTCGAGAATATCGTTTTGCTGCCCATTCAAGGCCAAACGAGCAAGTTCGCTAGGGCCATGCCCCTTAATAATTTCGGGGTTCCCTGTAGGGATTGCATCAAAATTCATACCTTGAGAATTATTATTCGAGCCAAATAACTTGGCATTGACGAACATCGAGTTAGTGGGCTGCCAAGCAATTGTTATTCGCGCCGACTGTGTATCAACGCCGCCATGACGCTCGTTCAAAAAGGTATTCCGCTGATGCCCGCCCCTTTCAACATCTTGAAATGCAAAACGCCCCTGTAGATTGGAACTTAATGAACCACTTATTGTTCCCTCACGGGTCCGTGAATTGTAGTTACCCATACCCAATTTAAGCTGGGCTTCAAAATCTCTAGTGGGGTCATTGGTAAAATAGCTGACGGTGCCTGCCGTAGTATTTCGACCGTACAGCGTGCCCTGAGGCCCTTTAAGTATCTCGATCCGCTCAACATCAAATACTTGCAAGCCCATGAGTGCAGTCGAGCTCATAAACACTTCGTCTACATAGAGACCCGCTGGTGGGGTATTATTAATACGAGTGTCATTAAGGCCCACACCGCGAATAAAAATACTAGGCTGTGTATTACCATTGATGTTCGAGGTCACCACACTGGTGGCATTGGCGCCGAGTGCCGCCGTATCACCGATGCCCAGTTGCTCTATGGTTTGCGCGGTAAACACATTAATAGACAAACCAATATTTTGTGCATCTTGAAAGCGCTTTTGCGCCCTGACAATGATCTCTTCTATAACGAGTGGGTCAAACTCAATTTCACTCGACACCTCTGCCACAATGGTAATGCCGCCACGGTCATCACGCTTAGCGATAAGACCGGAATGCAATAGTAATTTGTCCAGTGCTAGATCGGGGTCGTATGCACCCTCGAGATTCTGACAGCGTTTCCCCTGGGTTAGAGATGGCAGAAAAAACAATTGCCTACGGGTGTGCTTGGCATATTCTCTTAAGCCGGAATCCATAGATTGAGCGGCGATATTAAATGTCATTTTATTAAGTATCGGCGCAGCGCCCTGCCTAGTCGCCGAGCTGGGCACGAGCTCGCTCGCCTCCAACTGCAGGGCGACGAGCATAAGTAAGGCCCACAACAGGGCTTTATATATACAGTTTTTTGTTGTCATTTTATGTGCCTGAATTTTAACTACTCTTCGGCGCTATTATTTTTTACTGCTTTTCTCTCGATATAACACGGTGGTGCCCGATTGCAGGTACCATTTAACGCCAAAATTTTCTCTCAAGGCAAACAACAGCGAGTCGTATGAACCATCGTCCAAATTAAAGTAAGCATTCAGGCGTTCGTCTTTTAGAGAACTATCTTGAATCACAATTTTTCGCACAGAATATCGGTTTATTTCAGCCACAATGTCTGCCAATGGCGCGTTAGTAAAATAAACCGTACCGTCTTTCCAAGCAGCCGTTTGTGATATTTCTGCGATCTTCTTCACATCAGACATAGTGCTATCACTGAACATCAAACTCTCGCCACTGGACAACAGTTTCTTAGAGATAGTTGGTTCACGAAGATTCGGGTTTTGTGCAAAGTCAGGGAGGGTCTTCTCAACCGAAATCTTACCTTCCAGCAAAGCCACACTTACGCTATTTGAGTCATTGCCGTAAATTCTCACATCGAAAATGGTGCCTAATGCAGTGATTTCACCGGCGCCTGCGCGCACCACAAATGGTCTACTGGTATTTTTTTGCACGTCAAAGAGCGCTTCACCTCGAGCCAAAATGATCCGCCGCTGATGAGTGCTGTAGTCGACATGAATTTCACTGGCGGTGTTAAGCGTGACAATACTGCCGTCAACCAAAGTAACGGCCCGACGCTCACCAGTAGTCGTTTGATGGATCACCAAAGGAGCAATAATTGGGTCCACATTAGTTTTTTGTACTACAACAAATCCAATAGCCGCCAGAGCAAACGCTGCAACTAATGCAAGTGGTCGTTTCAGATTCCAACGCCTTGGAAGAGCATCACCTAAGGTCTTACTCTGGGCAATAAGCTCTGCTATTTCGGGGTCGGCGCGAAGCTGGGCGCTGAGGCTGTAGGTAGATTCAACTTGAGACAAGGCGCTCTCCGCGCCTGGGCTCTGAATCCACTCTGCATATTCTTCACACTGTGCTTCGCTCAAGGTTTCGCCTTCAGCTAACAAGCACATCCATTCCGCCGCCGCCAACAGCAGGTCTTTGTCGTCAGACTTATTCATCGACCCACTCCTTCGCTGTTTTCTCGATCTAAGTAACGCTGGCAAAATGCCAAGGCCTCGTTTAGGTGTCGCTGTACAGTGCGTAATGGAACGCCAATCATGGCCGATATTTCCTTCGAATTCATATGCTCAAAACGGTGGAGCACTAATATTTGGCGAGACCGCTCGGGCAAGCCCAATATAGCCTCTTTGATTAGATTGAGCTGCTGGCTAACCAACACTTGTTTTTCGGGTGAGAGTTCAACCACATACATTTCGGAGTCGTGTTCGTTATGAGAATCATAGATAACAGGCGTCGCCTTCCGTCGGCGCGCGCGGTCTCGAACCAGGTTGATTGCAATGGTATACAGGTAGGCGCGGGGCTTTTCACTCAGCTTGTCAGGCTCATTCTGGCGAATAATACGGTAGTACACATCGTGCAGAAGGTCACTGGCCACATCGGCTTGTAAGCCCTGACGCTGCAGGAAACGTTTTACATCTCCTTTATACTGCTCGTACACGCTCTCATAGAAGGCCCGCTGGACCGCCGTTAGGCGCGAATGGATCTCTGTAGCAGGCGCCAGATCTGGCCGCCTGCGCTGTTTCTTTACGTCCAACGCTTTCATACTCCGACGGTGGAACCCCAATATATTCAAGGTCTACCATTCTAAACGCATCGAAGGCGAATCGGCGCCAAATTTCTAAGATGACGATATCAAGCGTGTTGAGCACCCACCTCTACGGTTTTAGTTTTTGCGGTAAGCAAATACAGCAATGGCCCAAATGACCCACTTAACAAGGTAAGCACCACCCAAGGCGCAGGGTTTCTACCCGTGCTTTTTGCGTCTGGCACCAGCCAACTTAAGACCAGTACAAGTGCAACCACTAGGTCAGCGAGCACCTGCCAGCCCGCTGGGCTTTGGAGTTGATACTCAAAAAGTCCTATGTAACCCACTTCCGCCATTGCGTATAACGATAGCAGTGAAAACGGGAATAAAATAATTATGGCTAGAATACGTCGTTGCTTCATAGCAAACTCCTTCGGTTGGTTTCGATCTATACTCTAGACTCGCATGAATTGAAGCAATAACCTCAGAGGTTATTGCCGCTATAACCGCTTGTCAGCGACAATAGCGGCCACAGGAGAGAATAATCATGGGCGCCGATGCATCACAAAATTTCCGAGAGATTTGCCGCCAGTGGCGCCAATTTAGAAAACTGTCGCAACTGGACTTAGCGCTGGAAGCCAATGTATCTCAACGCCACGTGAGCTGGCTTGAAACTGGGCGCAGCCAACCAAGCCGAGAAATGGTGGTGAGGCTGTCTGAAGCCATGGATATTCCCCTGCGAAAAAGGAATTCATTTTTACAAGCAGCGGGGTACGCGGCCGCATACACAGAATCACAACTTGATGACCCAGGTATGAAGCCTGTACTCAAGGCCCTCACTCAGGTACTCAAGCACCACGACCCCCTACCCGCCATTGTGGTTGATCGCTTCTGGAATATGAAAATGAAAAACAAAGCGGCCGAGCTGCTGCTTAGCCTCAGCAGCAACCCAGAGGCAATGATGATCCAGAGGGGGAAACGAAAAGAACTCAACGTTGCCTTACTCACTTTACACCCTGAGGGGTTTCGGCCCTATATAAAAAACTGGGATCAAGCGGCGCCGGCATTTATTCGTCGCTTAAAGAGCGAGTCTATCGCCTCTGGCGACCCGGAATTACAAGCTCAGTTTGCGGAGTTCCTTCAGCTGGCAGGCCCTGTGGACGATTCCTATGCCGCCACCGAAAACCTTCTGCCCGTGCTGCCTTTAGAGCTAAAGATCGGCGAGGTAGAACTCAGTGTCTTCTCAGCCATTTCTACCTTCGGCACCCCTCAAGACGTCACCACTGATGAGTTGCGTATTGAAGCCTTTTACCCCACAGACGATAAGACAGAAGCGTTCTTTCGGAGTATGGCCTAAACGCCAATGCGGACAACGCTAGGCCGCCTTCGCCTTCACAAAAAAGTGCTTCACTAACTGGTAGAAACGGGTGATATGAATGGGTTTCTCGCCTTGAAAACGGTGCACCAAATAGAAGGGCCACTGGCGCCCTTGGTAGCTTGGCAATACCCGAATCATCTGGCCACTGGCAAGCTGACTTTGCACGGCAAATTCGGGAAATAAGGCCACACCCATGCGGTGCATCACTAAATCCACCGCACTTGGCAGCGTATTTGAAGACGCAAAAACATCCACATTCAAGTTAATTTTTTCAGACTCGGCACGCGTGTCATAGAGTGCCCGCTGAGTATTTTGCCAAGGGGCCGAGATCCACTTAATGTTCGAGAGATGCTGCAGCTTTTCGATGGGGCCATTTTTCAAAACATAGGCGGGTGTAGCGCACAGAATTTCTCTCGCAGAACCTATTGGCAGTGCTCGATAGTTGCTGTCTTTTAGCTCTCCGCCATAAATCGAAACATCCATTTTTGCCTGAATGAGATCCATCGGTTCATCACTCACCACCAGCTTTGGCTTCAGGCGAGGGAATTCGATGCACAATTGATTAAGTGCAGGAATAACGATATCTCGTTCACAAGAGTGAGGAATGGTGAGGGCAAATGTGCCCGACGGTTCTTCTTGGTTAGCGCTTAGCTCTGCAAACGCCAGGTTGACCTGGTCTTGCAACAACTCACAACGCCCAAGCAATTTTGCACCGGCGGTCGTTAGTGACATACCCCTTGTATGGCGGGATAAGAGCTGCTGACCTATATGCAGCTCTAAGCGCTTCACTTGCTGACTTACCGCTGACTTACTCATGCCCAGTTGCTTAGCAGCGCCGGTAAAGGACTGCTGATTCGCCACCTCAGCAAAGCTGAGTAGGGCCGGCAATAATTTTATATTGTTCATTTTATTAAACAATCCGTTAAATTTTTGGATATTGTAACAATAAACGCCCAATAATATCATGTGCCAACTTCTTCACCCAACACAGAGAACGAGACCATGACCGCACTAGTAATCGTAGATTTAAGCCCAACTGATGCCGAAAACCTCAGCGCCTATAGCTCAGAGGCCGCCAGCACCTTGGTGAGCTTTGGCGGAGAGTTTATCGCCAAGGGCGACATTCACATTCTTCATGGGGAATCGCCATTTCAAAAAAAAGTGGTGATTCAATTCCCTTCGCGAGAGAAAGCCTTGGATTGGTACAACTCAGCGGCCTACCAGGCCATTATCCCTTTACGCGATAGCGGTATGCGCAGCCAATTTCATTTACTGGGCTAACAACATCGAGGTTTTTTATGAACACTGCTAAGACAAAAGTTATCCGCTTCCACCAAATTGGTGATGCCTCAAACCTTAGAATTGACTCCCTGCCGCTGGCGAAGCCCAAGGAAAACGAACTGCAAATTAAAGTAGAAGCTATCGGCTTAAATCGCGCCGAAGTTATGTTTCGCGAAGGGGCGTACCTCGAGACTCCCGAACTGCCCTCTCGACTGGGCTATGAAGCCGCCGGAATTGTTGAGGCCATTGGCAAGAACGTACAGGGTTTCAGCATAGGCGATCAGGTAAGTACAGTACCGGCATTCTCAATGGGAGAATATGGTGTCTATGCTGAACGCGCCGTGGTGCCCGTCCATGCGGTAGCAAAAGCCCCAGAGGGTTTCAACTCAAAGCAGAGTGCGGCCATATGGATGCAATACATTACTGCTTACGGCGCAATAATCGACATTGCTCAGCTCAAGCAGGGACAGTACATATTAATCACAGCCGCAAGCAGCAGCGTGGGTGTAGCCGCCATCCACCTCGCCAAGCACCTTGGCGCACGGATTATCGCAACAACTCGCGGTTCAAGCAAAATATCTTTTTTACAGGAACAGGGAGCGGACCATGTTATACAAACTGATGTTGAAGATTTGGTGGCAGAAACTATGCGCATCACTCAACAGCGTGGCGTTGAACTCGTTTTCGACCCTATTGGTGGACCACTCGTCTCCCAACTTGCGGAGGCTTCGGCTCAGGGAGCACGAATTATTGAATACGGTGCCTTAGATGATGAACCCACACCCTTTCCTCTGTTCACCGCTTTGGCAAAAGGTTTAGTGATTCAAGGGTATACCCTGTTTGAGATCACCCAAAACGAAGAAAAGTTAGCCGCCGCAAAGACCTACCTTTTAGACTTATTCAATTCAGGCGCAGCATTACCTGTGATAGACAAGGTCTTCCCCTTTGAAGAAATGCAGGAGGCGCATAGGTATATGGAATCGAATCAGCAAATGGGAAAAATTGTTGTCGATGTTTCCACTGCAAATTAACATTTACTCCCTGAAAACACGCAGGGCGGGACGGGGACCGAAAGTTCTCGCCCGCCAAGGTTCAATTAACCTTCGGCTCCGTTAATATTGAATTCATCGCTCATTAATGTTCATCCTATAAAGTGCTTCATTTATTTCGTGCACTCGAGCACAATTATCTACTTTCTATATTTTGATTTGAGAGTAAAATCCACCAAATTGTAACGTCGGCAGTCGGCGAAAAAGGACAAATAACTATGCCCCTCAAACTTCACACTTTGGTTTTTTCATTGCCCTTGGCACTCTCAATCACTGCCTGCACTACTCAGGAATTGCAAAAGTTCGCCTATAACTCAGGCGCCTCTATAGAGTGCCAACGAGCTAACAACAATTTACCCAATGAGACCCAGCTCAATCAGGACTGCCTAAATAAATCTGGCGTTGACGGTATGAGCCACGAGGAATACCTCAAAGAAATGGAGAGAATTAAAAACCAGCCGGAGATTCCAGCCCTACCGCCGAAAAATTAAGTCCTTACATCCCGCGATAGAAGGCGGATTCTCAGCGCTTTAAACCGCCCGATATGACATGACAAATCGAATCCGCCAACAGAAGATCATTGGTCTCAGGGTTTTGAATGAGCCATGCCTGAATCCAAAAGAAGCTTCCTGCCGACAGCTCTACAGACCCTTTTCCTACATCTCTAACACTGCCATCTCGAATCGCTTCCAACCTAATATTTTCGTATTGTTCTACGAGTGCGAGTGCTTGAAGATTGTAGTCGCTAGAATAAGCCGATAAACCACTTTGTAATATAAGCGGTGGGTTATTCGAAGCCTGAGCTTGGCAGTTTAAATGTAGGGCAGTCAGTATTTTGTTAAGCCCGTCACTCGCCCCTCCGAAACTAATCTTAGCAAACATTTCATACTGTTCGAATGCGTTTTCGTAACACTCGCGAACCAGTGAGGGCTTGTCTTTAAAGTAATGGTAGATAGAGCCTTTGGTTGCGCCAATGTAATCTGCCAAGTCATCCAATGAGGTTGACTCAATGCCTTTTTGATTGAACAGAAGAGACGCGACGCCAATTAATTGCAGGCGTTTTTCTGCGCTGACATTAGCGGAGTCAAACAAATTTACATGCCTTGCGCGCAGCGTTTGTACGTGTACAGCACACTCAAAATGATAACTGCGATTGGCACTCATACCATTCAGAAATACGTCGATCATTGCTTCGGCAGCCGAGCGATCAAAGCCATGCCACTTCTGCCAAAGCTGAGTCCAACTGAGCATGCCAAGCAACACCTGGACTGCAATATCGACGTTCACAACTCTAAACTCTTGCGAATCTATTCCACGCTGAATAATCAATGCTAGTGCTGCGGTATTTTGTTGGTTGATCGCCTGAATTTGAGTTCGATAGGAATCTGGCAAGCTGTCCAAATCACACAATATAGCCTGCTCTTGGCGATTTGCATCAAGCTGGCGATTAACAAAAATTTCCAGCTGATCTGCGGCGCTCGACGCCAACTTACAGGCATCGGCCAAATCAGCACCTTGCACCTCCCCAGACCTTAGATAACAGGCGACTACTAAGGCCAGGCGATCTTTAAAGTAGTAGTAAAGCGAATTTCGGGACAACCCTACAGCCTTAGCCACTTCATTCAAACTTACCGTTGTTGCGCCCCACTCATTCATATGGCTAGCCGCAGCATCAAGTATTTCGGCCAGTTTAATGAGCCGTTTAGCTGACATTGATGTTTCCGGATTTTGCTTCAAGTGCTCAGGCATAGCGTCATTCTGATGATGAATTTGAGCTCTATTGTACGTTAGTCATTTAAGCTCGTATACATACCAATCTGTCGAAAACCATTGCCAGCACAAAATTTACATGTTTATATCTCAACATACCAATATGTCTAAAAATAAAACTTTGGGAGAGAGACAGTATGAAATTCGACACCAGACACGCCAAAAATCGCCTATCTGCTCTAGTCACCTGCGCCGCTGTGGTTCTGCCAGCTCATGGCGCAGATCCGCACAATGATCCTCTAGCACTAGAGGAGATTATTGTTACCGCACAAAAACGCGCTCAGAGCCTCTCTGACGTAGGCATTAGTATTTCTGTAGTGAACGAGGCGCAAATCAGAGATGCGCGCATAGGCAAAGTGACGGACATCGTTCAGTTCACCGTAAATGCCTCCATAAAAGAAAATTTTCCCGGCTTAATGCCCGTAATCACCATCAGAGGGGTGGGACTGAACGACTTCAATGCCAGTAATAACCCAGCCGCAGGCGTATACGTCGACGAAGTATCGTTGAGCTCTCTGGCACTCATGAGCTCAGAATTCATCGACTTGGCCAGCGTGGAAGTTCTAAAAGGTCCCCAGGGAACACTCTACGGCCGAAACTCCACGGCAGGCGCCTTGAATTTCAATACGGCTAAACCAAATCTCGAGGCCTACGAACTCAGGGTGCAAGGTGGCGCCGGTAATTATGGGGCAGCAGAACTTGAAACTATGCTCAACGCTCCTGTTGGCGAAGACCTTGCGTTCCGTTTGGTGGCAAAGCACACGGACCAAGACGAGGGCTACTGGGAAAATCGAGCACTCGACCGTGATGTGGGTCGTCGCAATGAGTGGGTGGCCCGCGCGCAAGCACTTTGGGAGCCCGTAGAAGGGAACAGCAGTTTTCTATTCAAACTTGAGGGGCACAGAGGTCGCTCCGAGTTGGGCTCCCCCGAATTCTTCGGTGCCTTGCCAAGCCCAGGGTCAAACAACTGCCCAGGTTCAGCAGGCTGCGCGAATTTTTTTGGCTACACAGACACCGACAATGACCCCTTTAAAGGAGACTGGTCTACAGACCCAAGCTACGAGCAAAATCAAGCGCTGGCCTCTATCCGGATTGATACTGATCTTGGCTTTGCAGATTTAACGTCAGTGACAGGGTATATCGATTTCGACCGCCACTACGCCACGGATGTGGACGCCAGTCCGTTGGCACTAGTGGAGTTCATCAATAGCGACGAAGTGCAGCAATTCTCAGAAGAACTGCGCCTGTCTTCAAGCAATGACTTCAATGATTGGCAGGCGGGCTTATTTTATGCGGTGGATGAGGTCTACACAAAATACGAAGGCCAACTAGGTTTATTCAACACCACAACACTGAGTTTGGCCGATCAAAAAGCGACATCTACTGCAGCGTTTGTGAACGTTGACTGGGCACTGAATGAAACTCTAACTTTAATCACTGGGATTCGTTACACCAAGGAAAAGAAGTCTATCGATGCCTCTTCTCAGGATCTGGTATCAATAGCACCGGGCAGCGCGCTAAGCGGTTTACCATTCGGAGCACCACCTATAGTCTTGGCAAGCGTCAACGACAAAATCGCCGACGACAGCCTATCTTGGAAACTTGGCATCAATGCCAAGTTAAATGACACCACCCTACTTTACGGGTCGGCAACGCAAAGCACCAAAAGCGGTGGGTTCTTTACTGGCGTAGCCAGTACTTCCAGCCAGCTACAGCCCTACGATAAAGAAACCCTGCTGTCTTATGAATTCGGACTCAAAAGCCAAGCGCCTTCCTTGGGCATTCGCTATGAATTAAGCACCTTCTACTATGAGTACGACGACGTTCAAACCTTCATTCGCGATGTGTCGGGCGACCTGCCAATACAGCGACTGAGCAATGTAGAAGGTGCAACAATTTATGGCTTGGATGCGAGTATACACATTCGCCCAGCCCTCATTGATGGACTGAGTGTCGGCGCAGGCTTAGGTCTACTGAGAACAGAACTCAGTTCATTCCAATCTTCCGCGGGCCTAACACCTAAAGGAAATATTTTGCCCGATGCGCCTGAAATCTCCGCCCAATTAAGTGCCAGTTACGACTTTGACATTGTTGACAATATATCTGCCACCCTCGCTTTTGACAGCCAGTATCAATCCAATACGTTTCGAGATGCCGTCAACGACCCACTGCTGGAATCAGATTCCTACTGGCTGATTAACGGACGCCTTTCAATATACTTCGACGATGATTTGGAGCTGTCTGCGTGGGGTAAGAATCTGATCGACAAACATTATGCAACTCAGGGCTTGAACCAATTAGTTCTTGGCAACGGCTACCGAGTGTATGGTCCGCCACGAACTTTTGGTTTTAGCGCAACAAAAACTTTTAGGTAATAATATGAAAAATACAACTAATATCAGCGGCGTTTGCGCCCCTAGTTTTTCCAAACTGAAAGATGTATTCGAAAAAAACTTCGCAGCACAAGACGAGGTTGGAGCATCAATAGCGCTGGTGAAAGACGGCGAATTGATCGTGAATCTTTGGGGAGGTCTTCGCGACCCAGATTCTGCCTCAGAGTGGCAGCGCGACACCTTAGTGAATGTCTGGTCCACCACCAAAGGTATCACCGCCTTATGCTTTGCCATGCTGGTAGATCGCGGCCAAATTTCTTACGCCAGCCCTATCGCTGAATATTGGCCCGAATTCAGGCTTGGCAACAGACAAAACATGACAGTGTCAATGATGCTCTCCCATCAAGGTGGCTTATGCGGATTTAGAGATCCCGTGGACATAGAATTTCTATACAACATAGAACGCGCTGCGGATACACTTGCCAGAATGGAACCTTTCTGGGAGCCAGGTACGCGCTTTGGCTACCATGCCATTACCATAGGATTTCTTGCCAGCGAACTGTTCCGTCGCGTTGAAGGCCGCAGCATTAAACAATTTGTTGAGGATGAACTACATCAGGCCTTTGACCTCGATTTTTTTATAGGTTTGCCAGCCAGTCGAAATTTCCAAGCAGCAACTATTGTTGCCCCCAAGGCCATGGGCTCGTCTGCAGACCTAGCGACCAATTTGAGTAAGGCGCAGCTCGCGGCACTGGCTAACCCGGTCCTGTCGCCAACATTACCCAACACCAGCGCTTGGCGTGAAGCCGAGATTCCTTCGGCAAACGGCTTTTCTTCAGCGGAGGCTCTAGCCACATTGTATGGTGCTCTTGCCAGCGATGGCTGTATTAAAGGCAAGCGCCTACTGGGCTTAGAAGCAATCAATGCGGCAAGGGCTCCACAAACCAAAGGAGTAGATGAAGTACTAGGTCTTGAGATTGAGTGGAGCAATGGATTCTTATGCAACGCTATGAATGTATACGGCCCCAACTCCTCCGCTTTCGGACACTCTGGCTGGGGCGGGTCTTTCGCCTTTGCAGACCCTAAAAGGGGAATTGGATTTGCCTATACGATGAACAGGATGGGAACTGAGTTAGTGGGAGACCCTAGAAATACTGCGTTGATAGAAGCGCTTTATCACCCAGACACGTTTACTTAATGTAAAGCTGGAAACTAAGCCTTGTGCAAAATTTCGCGCTTTGCAATCACTACCGACTATTGCTACGGTATGCCGAGCGCGAAAGTTAAGCCACGAGTCAAACAGGTACCTTGCGCTCCAATAACAAATAGTGATTTTCCTCGGAGTGAAAATAATGAATTCCCTAAGTAAAACTTTAATGAGCATTACCGCATTTTTGGCACTCCCCGCCTTTGCGGATATGACGGTAATTACCGCCGATAAAATGATTGATGTTGTGTCTGGGAAAACCATTCAAGCACCTGCTGTGTTTGTAGAAGATGGCCGAATAGTATCTATTGGCGACGCTCGAAGTGTTAAGTGGGGCAAAGAGACCAAGCACATCAATTTACAAGGTAAAACTCTACTCCCAGGCCTCATTGATATGCATGTTCACCTAGACGGTCCGCCCGATATTGGTGGTTACCGAGGACTAGGGTTCACCGACAGTTTTTGGGGCATGACGGCGGTTGGCCACGCTAGTGCCATGCTGGATGCCGGCTTTACCACGGTGCGTAACGTGGGTTCATCAAACTACAACGACGTGGGTTTGAAGCAAGCTATCGACAGTGGTTATGCACGGGGACCCCGCATTGTGCCCGCTGCTCATGCCCTGGGGGCAACTGGTGGACATTGCGACGAAACGTTTTTCCCTCCCTCTTTCGAACGCAAAGGTATCGCGGTGGGTGACGGGCCACAAGAATTGCGCCGCTTAGTAAGAGAGCAAAGAAAATACGGTGCGGAAGTTATTAAAGTTTGCGCCACCGGTGGAGTATTTTCTCGCAACACTGAGCCCGGCCAACAGCAACTTTCAGAAGATGAACTGCGGGCCATTGCCGAAGAAGCTCATCAGTGGGGTTTAAAGGTGGCGGCGCACGCCCACGGAGCCGATGGAATCAAAGCCGCTATTCGCGCGGGCATTGATACCATCGAGCATGCAAGTCTGGTAGACAAAGAAGGCATTAAACTCGCGCTTAAACACGGCACTTGGTTTTCAATGGACATATTCAACACCGACTACACCCAAGCTGAGGGCGCCAAGAACGGTGTGCTAGAAGACAACTTACGCAAAGACCGCGAAATTGCTCAACTGCAACGGGATAACTTTCGCAAGAGTCATAAAGCGGGCGTGAAAATGGTCTTTGGCTCTGACGCTGGAGTTATGCCACACGCCACTGTGGGTGGGCAGTTCAAAGTAATGGTTGAATATGGCATGACACCATTGCAGGCGATTCAAGCGGCCACAATTAACAGCTCTCGAGCGCTAGGCCGCGAATCAGATGTAGGCGCAATTGCTGTGGGCCGTTATGCCGACATAATCGCCGTTGATGGTGACCCTTTGGCCAATGTGCGCGAGCTTGAAAGCGTGGACGTAGTTATTAAGGGCGGCGCGGTGACTTTCACACGCCAATAGACCAAGCGTAAAATTGGCGGGCTGTAAGGACAATGCAGCCCGCAGAGCAATTCCCTGTTCGCGCCCTGCTGCGCCACGGTATAAGCTGCCCCCCTCTGTAAATCTACTCCCGACAAGAGTTAGGAAATAAGGAAACCTGCTGGTATTATCGAGATCAACTCGAAATCTTAGTAATAATTGCCAACTGCCAGTGCAGTACTTCAGGTGAACAGACATGATCAAACGGCATTCCGTAATAGTCGTCGCTCTAGGGATACTCAGCCTATTTTCGCAAAACAAGGCATTGGCCGCAGAGTGTAGCGCCGTTTTTCCCAATGCTGTACAGAGCAATCATACTAAAAAAATCGAAATTAAATCTAATGCCCACTTATTCAATACTGGTGATCGCACTCTCTTTACAAGCGATCTGGTCAGTCATTCAACGGCCTGCGATGGTGCCGCTTGTATACAGGGAGGCAGCCAAGCGTCCAGCGGTGATTTTAACGATTTTAAAGGCAAGAATAATGTAGACGAAAGCGACTCACCTTTGGCGCCCGGCGAATACAAAAATCTCGACCTGAGCAACGACTCAACCTTAGTGCTCGAACCGGGTGAATATACATTTAAGGAATCAGTGTCTATTGCCGACGGTGCCAAGATTACAATCAATGGAGCCGGCACCGTTAGATTCTATGTAAAAAAGGCCTTCACAACCGGTGCTTCCGTGGAATTTAATATCGCCGGCGGTACTAGTTTGCTGTTCATCTATAGCCGAGAACAAATAACCATTGGCGACAGTAATACAATTAATGCCGTTCTCTATTCCAAAAAAGGCGTGACGATCAAAGACAACACAACATTGAATGGCGCAATAAACGCCAAAGAAGACATTGTCATTGAAAGTAACGCCAGTATTTATTTCGAATCAGCGGATGTAGCCGCCATTGACTTCGATGGGTTTTGTGAAGGCCCCACAATACCTCAAGCCAACGACGACAATACCACTGTCGCCAAAGGAGCCGCGGTCAACGTCAACCTCGCGGCCAACGACAGCGGAGGCACAGGCATTGATCTAAGCAGCATCACAATTGTGAGCGGCCCTAGTAATGGCTCAGTCATTGTTAACGCGGACGGTACCGTCGACTATACCCACGATGACGGTGCGAGTTTAAGCGACAGTTTCACCTATCAAATAAAAGACAGCTCCGGAACCATATCGAATATAGCAACGGTCAACATAACGGTTGCCGTGGTCGCAAGTTGTGAGGCTGTTTTCCCCGGCGGCATACAAACACACGGCGTGACGGGGTATATACGAGTGCACGAAAAAGGGTCTTATACAGAGCCTGAGATCTATAACAGTGGGAGCCTTTTGAGCACGGTAAGCATTATAGATCATGACAACACCAGCCTTGCTGGCGATATGTTTTGTGGCGCTTCACCCAACTTGTGCGCCGCCAGCGGCACTTCAGCGGCCAGCAATACTGTTAGCATTGCCGCCAATTCAAGTACCACAGATGTCACAAGCAACGGAACCCTCGGGAACAGCGGTACCAATAATTACCGAGACATCACAATTGCCAACAGCGGCTTCCTCACGTTTAGCGATGATTATTCTGACTACTACATTCAAGAGTTAGTACTAGGCGATGACACAACGCTCACACTTGCCGCCGGAACTTATTGGATTAGCGATGCACTGACAATTGGCAAGCGCTCTAATCTAGTCATTAGTGGCGCCGGAATTGTGCAGATTTATGTGGGAGACAAAATCGAATTCAAGGATGAAAGCCAAATCAATACGGGCGGAACAAGCGGTCAACTCTTGGTTTACTCCAATAGTTCTGGCGGCAGTAAATTTAAAATGAGTAAAAAGACCGATGCCAAAGGTTACTTTTTCAGTCAAGGGTCAATGGAGTTTAAAGAAGAGTCGACATTGTTTGGCGGCTTGTCCGGCAATAACATCGACCATATTGACCACGGCGCCACCATCACCTACGAAGCACCCAGCACAAATTTTCCACTATTTTGCGATTCGACTCCGGCTGCGGTTGATCACTACGCCATCAGTTATGACAACGGCGCCACCTTCAATGAAGGGCTGGGCATAACCTGTGAGGGTGCCCCAGTCACATTTGTCGCTCACGATGCAGATCACAACTTAGTGCTGCCCACTAATGGCACCGACATTAATCTGAGCACGGTGCCCAGTTCAGGCATATGGCACACCTCTGGCATCAACACGGTTACTTATACCTTTGACGGATCCAAATCATCCGATACGCTTTACCTGCAGCAATTCACAAGCGCCGATTTGAATATAGATGTTAATTCCGGCAGTGAGGGGCTGAGCGAAGATGAAGACATAAGCTTTTCGAACAGCGCCCTACTGATCGTTGCCGACAGTAACAGTGATGGCGACGCTGATGATTTAGACAGCAATGGATTTTCTGATCCGATCCCCAATCAAATAGCGGGCATCGATTATTCACAAGCCATTGTTAGAGCCATGAAAACAGACGAGTCTTCTGGTGCTTGTATGAGCGCTCTCAACTCGGTAGGCACCTTAGCCCTTAAGCTCGCCTATGAATGCATTAACCCCGACTCCTGCGTTCTAGACAAAGACCTTATCGCCGCTGGAACCGCCATTAACGAGAACAACAAGGATGCTTCAATAGATTTTGATGGCGTCAGCCTAGATTTGGCGTTTGACGTAGACGGCGAAGCACCTCTGGTTTTTCGCTACGACGACGTGGGCCAAATAAAACTACACGCTGAAGTCACAATACCCGCGTTCGAAGAAGATCCCGAAATAACCTTAAGTGGCTCCAGTAGCGGCTTCGTAGTACGCCCAGCCGATATGGTACTGAGCAGCATTGAAGACAGTTTAGGAGTCATTAACCCTGCAAGCACCTCGAGCGGCCAGGGCTTTGTGATCGCCGACACGGCATTTACGGTAAAAGTGGAAGTGCAAAACGGTCAGGGGCGTGTAACCCCAAACTATGGCAACGAAACAACTCCAGAGACAATAGCGCTCGCTTTGAAAACTCGTATTTTTCCCCCGTCATCTGTCGGAGGTGTTTTATCCAATGGCACAAGCTTTTCAGGTAGCGGAGGTATCTTCACCAATACTAATGTGAAATGGAGTGACGTTGGTACCATTAAGTTGCAAGCAAATGTTGGGGACAACAATTACCTCGACAGTGGCAACATTGCCTCGCCCACAGAGAGTGACAACATTGGGCGTTTTTACCCTGATCATTATGAGTTAAGCCTGGCAACACTTGATAATACCTGCTCAAACTTCAGCTATATGAGTCAGCCCGGAATTAATTTGACGTACACCATTAAAGCATTAAACGCCTCGGGGGGAGAGGTCGCCAATTATGACAACAAAGATTTAACTTACCCTGTCGCGTCGCTGAGCTACAGCGTCGAAAATAATAATGCGGGCGTGGAATTAAATAACCGCCTAACGGTAGCGCCCGGCCTTTGGGATGATGGTGTTTACTTGCTTACTGACAGTGGCGTGGAATTTTCTCGCCTATTAACAGGCCCCGATGGGCCTTATTCCTCTGTGCAGATTGGCGCGATACTCAATGATGCCTTAGACAGCAGAGTGCTTCAGGGGCTAGATATGAATGCATCCACAAACGACGACTGTGTAGCCAGTGCAAATTGCGCAGCACATTCGCTCGGCTCAGGTTTGGATGTTCGCTATGGACGACTCACAAACCTTGGCGCCCACGGACCTGAGAGTTCTCCACTGCCGGTAGTTTTGAAAGTAGACTATTGGAACGGTTCCTCCTTCATTATTAATGCCGATGACAGTTCTTCAACACCGGTATCTGATGGCTGCACCAGTATATTGAGAAGTCGTCTATTATTTGATTCGGCCAATACTCTGGCCGATTTCGTTGTAGATTTTGCTGGAGGGTCCACAACAGGCGCAGTGACATCGGATGTAACGGATGTGTTTTTTACAGGAGGGTCGGCTGAACTCGTTTTTAGTGCGCCCCTGGTGACCGGTGATTTTCCTCTTCAGGTGATCAATATTGCAGAGTGGCTTCGTGCCGACTGGGATCAAGATGGCTTATGGGACGACACGGATCACCCGGAGACCGCGATTTCCTTTGGGCACTATCGAGGGCATGATCGCATTATCTATTGGCGAGAAATCCTAAATTAGAGTGATATGTGTGCCAGTGTCCTTACTGATGAGAGATCACCGTTGAACCAATTCGCAGCTCAGCCTCTACTCGACGGTGGGCTTCTGGGGCTTCAGCCATAGAATAGACTTTATCGATTACCGGTTTAATTCCACCCGCTTCTATCATTTCTTTAAGTGCCAATAACTCTTCTTTCTTTTCACCGGCAAACGCAAACAGCACCGACTTGTCGGTAAATTTCGTAGTGAAAATACTTCTTAACATATCAGACAATCGAGGATTCGCCAGCAGATAGCAGCCTTTCGGCTTTAAGCGTTTAATGCAGCCAGAGTAGGATGCTCCAGCCACCACGCTGAAGACAACATCGTAGAGCTCATCGCTTTGGGTGAAATCTTCCAATGCATAGTCTACAAAATGATCGGCACCAATTTCACGCAACATGGTCTCTTTAATCGCACTATCGACGGCCGTCACTTCGGCGCCCATTAGCTTGGCGATCTGCACAGCAAAAGTGCCAATACTGGCGCCAGCGCCATTGATGAGTACCCGGTCACCTGCTTGGATATTCGCCCGCCGCAAGTAGTGTAAAGCATTGAAGCCACCCAGAGGTACAGCGGCCGCTTCTTCAAAACTCAGATTAGTCGGTATCGGGGCAATAGAACTCGCATCACTCAGGGCCAAAAATTCTCCATAGGCCCCCATGCCAAAGCCCGCACTTCCAAAAACCTTATCACCAAGGGAAAAGTCTTTTACATCCTCACCCATGGCCGCCACCTCTCCGGCAAAGTAACCGCCAAGAATTGGATTTTTAGGTTTGCTCCAACCTAGAGCAATTCTCAATGGTAGGTAAAACCAGCTCACCGCGAAATGAAAGCTGCGCATTTCACAATCCGATTTTGTGGCTTCGGCCGCTCCTACCTTAATAAGAAGTTCATTCGGCTTAACGGTGGGTTTCTCACATTCACCGACGCTGAGCACCCCGGGTGAGCCGTAACGCGTATAGAGAATTGCTTTCATTTGATTAGACAAAACTATTCCTCGTTTTATTCAGCCTAGTTTTTATCACAAGTGCCCGTAACTCGCCATGAAAACCGGAGAATAAGTCAGGTAAGTAAGTCCAAACTAGTCAGTAAAAAGAGGGTATTTAGGATTCTATTAGCAAGGGGAGAAATGATCTTCAATAAAAAAGGCGGGAAAACCCGCCATCTTCGATACTGTAAATAGCTGGTTCTCTATGCCTCTGGCTCCACAACTACAGACTCGCCAAACTGAATACCAATTAATTCCAGCAGCTCTAATGCCTCATCTTGGTATTCGCTATAATCCATAGAACCATCACCATCATCACCAAAGTCAACAGTCAACATGTCGTCTTGGGCACGTATCATCAACTCGCCAATGTCATCAAAGCGACTAAAATCAAAAGCGTCCTCTTCAGTAATGACAAACTTATGTAGTTGTACAAAACCACCGTCATAGTGAATTTTCACGTTAAGGTGATAATCGGGTGTTTCATCCTCTGTTTCTGGTTCGGGAGTCTCTTCACTGTCATCGACCACTTCACCCTCTTCTTCAGGGCTATCATCTTCTTCAGCAGCATCGTCTTCTTCAACAGTACCATCTTCTTCGAGGCCATCACCTTCTTCAAGCTCATCGTCGCCTTCAAGGTTATCGTTCGTTTCAGTATCATCACCGTCTTCATCGGAATCACTGTCAGAGTCCCATGAGAATGTAATTTTGTTGTTCTTGTCGGCCGCAAAGAAGCTGGCCAAATCCTCAGCCACCGCCTCAAAATCTAGAACGAGATCCGCGCCTTCCTCTTCTTCCTCTTCTTCCTCTTCTTCCTCTTCTTCCTCAGGCTCTTCTTCCTCAGGCTCTTCTTCTACCTCTTCCGCTTCCAGCGAATCGTCTCCAAGCTCCTCGACTTCTTCAGGAGTGTCTTCGGCATCGTCCAAAGAGTCTTCGGCGGTTACTTCTAAAACCTCATCGTCGTCATCAGAATCGTCGTTTTCGACCTGAAGGAGCGTCTCGGGAAGAATCAGTACATCATCACTGCCAAAATTATTTATCTTCAATTTGTTACCATACTCTTCGGTAACAATTTCCTGTGCGCCGTCTTCCAGCTCTAGATGATGCAAACGATTGTCGCTTCCGTTATCCGCACCACCGCTATTGCCGGGTGCATCGTCAAACTCATCGATCTCACCATCTAGGGCCTCTAACGCTTCTTCTAATGATTCATCACTGGCGCCAATGTTCTTTATCTTTAATTTCAGGCTAATGGCAGAATCACCATCATATTGTTTATTTTTAACCTTAATCGACAAGGTGACTTGCTGAGCATAAGCGAACTTATTATTAATGATCTCAGCATGTTCATTCTCCGCGCCATTAAGAATATCCAGCGCTACTGAGCCAAGGGTTCTCTCTCCTTGTTGAATTAACCGAACATAAAAATCCAAACCGCCAGAATCAGCGTCTTCGCCAAATAACTGCTGATAGAGATTGTTGATTAACTCGGAATCTTCTAAATCGCCAAACGACTCTAGAAACTCTGGGGAATTAGCAAACGCATCAATAATGACACTTAAATCGCCGCCCGCCTCATCAAGAAGCCCAGCCCAGTACTCTAAGCCTTCTTCATCGGCTGGTCGGCCATAATAAGCAATGTAGGTTTTCTGGATTTCCGATCTAGACTGTTCGCTTGCCATAATTTTCTCCGTATACCTGTCTACGTCTAGCCTTTATAAAGCTAAGATTTAATACGATTTTTCACAGTATAGCCCATCGGGCTCGGGAGAATCTGTGACCTAGGTCACTCAAATACTGAGCCTGACATAGAAAGAAAGTATTTGCAGGCAATAAACAAGCACCAGATCGCTGCAAAGGCCAGTGGAGAAGGGATATCAGCGATGGAGAGCTTAATGTGAGTGCTTGTTTACCCAGCCCGCATGGCCAAAATGCCTTGAATGTCTATCTCCTCACGATACAGGGCAAAATCAGGCTCACGGGTCTCAATGGCCTTTATCGACATGCGGTCTGCGAGCTCATTACCCTCAACACCTACGTGACCATTCACGTGCAGCACCTGCACCTGGGCCTTAATTGACTGATGTAAGGCGAACATCTCTTGGATCAATTCGAGGTTTTTAATTTCCCCCGTTTTCTTCTTCCAACCGTTCTTCTCCCAGCCGATAGCCCACTGGGTTACACACTGAATCGAGTACTTCGAGTCACAAAAGATCGCCACCGATTTGCCTTTAGCAATTCC
>CAJWBQ010000021.1 GCA_913020115.1 uncultured Cellvibrionales bacterium | reverse complement strand
TCACTTACAGTCAATGAGAACATATCCAAATCCAATGATGCAGATAAAATAGCTGATCCATCAAAATGAAGATTTAAAACGACACCGTTACCACCTGCAGCAATACCCGTGGCATTATTTGAATAAAAAACAACGCGACCGGATCCGTCTTCAAAAACAGTATAATCTGCGCTGAAGTTTGCTTCATCAGATGGCGTTACATCTGAAAGTTGAACTAATGCAGGCAGAGCAATTACGTCGAATTGGAACCCTCCAACGCCATCATTGGGATTGCTAAGGTTTACCGGGACAATAATATCCGCAGTATATCCATCCACCTCTACATCACTCAGTGATACCGTAACATTTGAAAATGCAAATCCAATTAGTAGCATCAATAGGGCTAGTAAATTAAAAGTTCTTTGCAATAAGATCATATTGTCCTCCGACAATTTTGAAACTTTAAAAGGTGAAAAAATAGGTGTATTAAATTTAATGGGAAATATATTTATGAAAAAATGTGATGATGTATTCGAAGCATCAAATGAATTTATAAAAAAAAATAATTTAAAAGAAGATTATGATTTTCTAGTAGTTGATTTTCATGGCGAAATTACAAGTGAAAAAATGGCAATGGGGCATTTTTTTGATGGCAAAGCAACTTTAGTTGTTGGTACCCACACTCATGTTCCAACCAATGATGCTAGAATTTTAGAAAATGGCACTGCATATTTAACAGACGCAGGTATGTGTGGAGATTATAATTCAGTAATTGGTATGAATAAAAATAATTCATTAAATAAATTTTTAAAAAAAGAATCTATAAAACATTTCCCCGCAATAGGTGTAGCTACTTTAAGCGGTGTAATCGTTGAGGCTGATGTAGAAAATGGATTAGCAAAAAATGTTGAAAATTTTATATATGGAGGAGATTTAAAAAATTCTCTTTAAATTATTATGTCAGGTCATTCAAAGTGGGCAAGTATAAAACATAAAAAAGGGTCTGTTTGTCTTCGGAAATTTCTTTTTCTTTCTGCAGATCTTTTAAATCGGCAATCGCATCGCGACGGGCATTGCGCACAGATACACGAGCGCCTTCGGCCTCTGCTCGCGCCTGCTTGGTGTAACCCTTGCGGGTTTCCTCGGTCAATGCGGGCATCGGAATGCGAATAATTTCACCTGAAGTTGACGGGTTTAAACCCAACGCCGATTTCATGATCGCCTTTTCGATTTCGGGCACCATGCTTTTTTCCCAGGGAATCAAGGCCAAGGTACGAGCATCTTCGACATTGATATTAGCCACCTGGCTAAGCGGTGTGTCAGAACCGTAATAGGACACCGAAATGCCGTCCAGAATCGCCGGAGAGGCGCGGCCCGTTCTGATTTTGTTAAAGTTTGTACCTAAGGCTGTCAGGCTTTTCTTCATCCGCTCTTCAAGGTCGGATTTAATCTCATCAATCATTGTCAGTTTCCTCCTGGACCTGTTCTTCGATCAAGGTTCCTTCGTCGCCGCCGACGGCAATGTTCAGCAAGGCGCCGGCCTTGTCCATTCTAAATACGCGCACGGGCATCAACTGCTCTCTGCACAGGCAGATTGCGGTAAGATCCATTACGCCCAGTTTCTTTTCGAGCACTTCATCATAGGTCAGACGATCATACTTGGTTGCGGTGGGGTCTTTCATCGGATCGGCACTGTAGACGCCATCCACTTTAGTCGCCTTCAAGACCAATTCGGCTTCGATCTCTATACCGCGCAAGCAGGCGGCAGAGTCTGTGGTAAAAAAGGGGTTTCCAGTACCAGCTGAGAAAATCACCACCTCACCACCGTTCAAAAAGCGCGTAGCGCGGCGGCGATCGTAGTGTTCAACCACACCGCTCATAGGGATGGCGGACATAACGCGAGAGGAGATATTAGAGCGCTCAAGGGCGTCTCTCATGGCCAGGGCGTTCATCACTGTTGCCAGCATACCCATATGGTCACCAGTGACCCGATCGAGGCCCGCAGCACTTAAGGCTGCACCTCTAAAGAGGTTGCCACCGCCAATCACCAGACCGACTTGCACGCCGATGCCTACCAATTGACCAATTTCCAGGGCCATCTTGTCGAGTACACTAGGGTCAATACCGAAGCCCTCTTTGCCCATCAGCTGTTCACCGCTGAGTTTCAGGAGGATTCTCTTGTATTTCTTGTCACGTGTAGTCGGCATCAGGCACTCCGGTTTTATAATTTTGCGAGGCAGTTTACCGCAAAAGGAGGCTGAGTGTTACCACTCAGCCTCCTTCTTTTGGATGTCGTCGTGGGCCTCGGGCCCACAGCGCAATCAGGACTTAGACGCTTCTACCTGAGCGGCAACTTCTGCCGCAAAGTCTGCTTCTTCCACTTCAATGGCTTCGCCCACTTCATAGCGAACAAAGTTTGTTACAGTGGCGCCGGCGTCTTTAACCAACTGACCAACGCTCTGATCAGGGTTTTTAACAAAGGCTTGCTCAAGCAGGCTGTTCTCAGACAGGAACTTCTTGATACGACCAACCATCATTTTCTCAACGATAGCTTCTGGCTTGCCTTCCATATCAGGCTGAGCCTTGATAATTTCTTTTTCTTTCTCAACTTGCTCCGCAGGCATGTCATCTGGGCTAACCACTTGTGGGTTAACCGCGGCAATGTGCATAGCAACGTCGCGCGCCAGCTCTACGCTGCCACCTTCGAGCTGAGTCAATACAGCAATACGGTTGTTTGAGTGCAAATAAGAACCAACAACACCGCCCTCAACTAGAGTTATACGACGTACACCGATGTTCTCACCGATCTTCTGAACAAGCGCTTCACGGGCATTTTCCAACTCGCCAGCCATCAAGACGGCAACGTCAGCTTGCTTAGCTGCAAAAGCCGCATCAACAACGGTCTGTACAAAGCCTGCAAAGTTAGGCTCACGAGCCGCAAAATCAGTTTCGCTGTTCACTTCAACCGCGATGCCATAACTGCCATCTTCGGCAACTTTCACAGCAACAACGCCGTCAGCCGCTGTGCGGTCAGCTTTCTTAGCCGCTTTCAGGCCAGAGGCCTTACGCAGGTTTTCAATGGCCAATTCGATGTCACCATCAGCCTCTTTGAGTGCTTTTTTACACTCCATCATGCCCAAGCTTGTGCGCTCGCGCAGTTCCTTCACCATAGAAGCACTAACAGCTGCCATGACTCAACCCTCTTAAATAAATGTGATAGTGGACGCTTAAAAGCGATATAAAATAATCGAAGCAATAGTAAAAAAGGGGCACGAGCCCCTTTTTAGTGGCGATTGCTCGCCTTTACTAGCCCTTACTCAGCAGCAGGAGCTTCGTCGCTTTCGCTTTCAACGTATTCGTCTTTGTTAGCAGGTGCCGCTTGATCAGCGTTAGCGCCAGCAATACAGGCATCGGCAACAGCTTCAACATACAACTTAACGGCACGGATCGCATCGTCATTGCCAGGAATAACGTAATCTACGCCATCTGGGTTGCTGTTGGTATCAACGATACCGATTACGGGTATGCCAAGCTTGTTAGCTTCCTGAATAGCAATGCGCTCGTGATCAACGTCAACTACGAACAATGCATCTGGCAGGCCGCCCATGTCTTTGATACCGCCGATAGAGCGGTCCAATTTTTCCATGGTGCGCGTGCGCATCAAAGCTTCTTTCTTGGTCAACTTCTCAAAAGTTCCGTCTTGGCTCTGAGCATCAAGCTCACGAAAACGACGGATAGAAGCGCGAATTGTTTTGTAGTTAGTGAGCATGCCGCCCAACCAACGATGGCTCACAAAAGGCTGACCAGAGCGAATGGCCTCTTCTTTAATGATTTTCTGCGCCGCGCGCTTAGTACCTACGAACAGTACCTTTTTCTTCTGGCTGCCCATCAGCTTAACCAGCTGAAGTGCTTCATTAAACGCTGGAACGGTGTGCTCTAGGTTAATGATGTGAATCTTATTACGGGCACCAAAGATGTATTGATCCATCTTGGGGTTCCAATAGCGGGTCTGGTGGCCAAAGTGCACACCAGCCTGCAGCATTTCGCGCATGCTTACGTTAGGCATAGTTATTTCCTTTATATCGGGTTAAGCCTCCATAAACCCCGACAACCAACCCATTCAAGCGTCTAACGCTAAGAAAAGGCACCCAGGCTACCGTGTCGGTCTATGTGTGACGGTTATTTACAAGGCATTACTGCCATTCTAGCTGTCAATTTTCCCTCAAAATTCGAGGAATTCACCCACAGCGGCGCGCTTTATACCATAAGCCTTGCGCTATATAAAGTTTTTTCGATTTTCCTGACGAAGGCTGCGCCATGGTTTACAATGCTTCGGTCTGTAAATGGAGCTAACAAGTCAACTATTATGAATGTCACACTGAAAACCCCGGAAGATATCGAAAAAATGCGTATTGCTGGCCGTATGGCGGCTGAAGTACTGGAGTTAATTGGTGAATACGTTGTGCCTGGCGTCACCACCGCCGAGCTCGACCGAATCTGCCACGATCATATTGTTGGCCCACAGAATGCAATTCCCGCCTGCCTCAACTACAAAGGTTTTCCGAAGTCTATCTGCACCTCGGTGAACCAGGTGGTCTGCCACGGGATCCCCTCTGAAAAGAAAACCCTAAAAGACGGCGACAGTATCAATATTGACGTTACTGTCATTTTCGACGGCTTTCACGGCGATACCAGCAAAATGTATTTTGTTGGCGCTCCTCAAGCCCACGCTGAACGCTTGGTACAAGTTACTCAGGAGTGTCTCTACAAAGGCATCGAACTCGTCAAACCCGGCGCTCGCCTCGGCGATATTGGTCATGTAATACACAAGCACGCCACCGAAAATTACTACTCCGTTGTGCGCGAATACTGTGGCCACGGCATCGGACGAGTATTTCATGAAGAACCACAAGTGCTGCACTACGGCAAACCCGGCACAGGGTTAGAACTAAAAGAAGGTATGACCTTTACCATTGAGCCCATGATCAATGCCGGCAAAGCCCAAACAAAGATGAAGCGAGATGGCTGGACCGTAGAAACACGAGACGGGCGCCTGTCGGCCCAGTGGGAACACACACTCGCGGTAACGGCTACTGGCGTTGAAGTTCTCACCGCCCGCCAAGAAGAAAACTTTTAGGCCAAACCCATACGAGCAAAAGCCCCCTTTCTATGAGCAACACCTTCAGTACAGACACGCCTTTTTTCGGTCGCCCCCTGTTCTTCTTCGATCAGGGCCGCTTTCGTCAGTCTCTCTGGGAGGCATCTGGAAAAAACCTTGCCGCCTCTTTGAGCGTTTTCAAAGACGCTATGAGCGCTGCCAACACCCAATTTGATGTGCGTTTCAGAGAAGGTGAAGACATTCGTAGCTTGATCTACGAACGCGCTCTTTTTATAGACTGCATTCTTCATTATTCGTGGCATCAATTCGACTGGGAAGACTCGATCGCCCTACTCGCGGTTGGGGGCTATGGTCGAGGTGAACTCCATCCGTTTTCCGATATCGACCTGCTAATTCTTTTACAAGATGACGAGACCCACAAGCGCGGCGATACCATTCAGAGCTTTCTAGCCTTCCTATGGGACATCGGTCTAGAAATAGGCTACAGCGTGCGCACTATTGATCAGTGCGTAGATATTGCGGGGAAAGACATTACTGTTGCCACCAATCTGCTGGAATGCCGAACCCTACTTGGCAATGAACACCTTCGCGACAAGCTTATAACGGCGACGGGGCCAGACAAGCTTTGGCCTGCCGACACATTTTTCTCTGCCAAGCGTGACGAGCAACTCGCTCGACACCGCAAGCACCACAACACCGAATACAACCTTGAACCCAATATTAAAAATGCACCCGGCGGGCTCCGAGACATTCAAGTTATCTGCTGGGTTGCCAAACGTTTTTTTGGCGTACGCACGCTAAAGCAACTGGACGGAAAAGGATTTTTTACTGAAGAAGAATTTGCCATCCTGCTGAGAGGAGAGGAGTTTCTTTGGAAGGTGCGTTACGGTTTGCATATGATCGCTGGTCGAGCAGAAGAGCGACTGCTATTTGATCACCAACGAGAACTCGCCAGCCTTTTCGGGTTCAATGACAGTAAACGTCTCGCCGTAGAACAGTTTATGCGTGACTACTATCGAGTAGTATTGGCACTGCGAGAACTCAACGATGTAATGCTTAACTTTCTCGACGAAGCCATTTTACACAGAGGCCAATGCCTAGAGGTAAGCCCCATAAATGAACGTTTCCAGCTGCGTGACAACTATATCGAAGCCACCTACACCCGCGTATTTGAAGATGATCCGTCTGCACTGCTAGAAGTGTTTGTACTCATGGGAAAGAACCCCAACATTCAAGGTGTGCGTGCTTCAACTATTCGCTTGATCCGCGAAAACCGTGACCTTATTGACGATGAATTTCGCCAGGACCCAGACAACAAAGCGCTGTTTTTGGAATTTATGCGCTCACCACACAAATTAGTAAGCCTACTTCGCAGCATGAAGCGTTATCGAATTCTTGGTCGCTACTTACCTGAATTTGGTCGCATCATTGGGCAAATGCAACACGACCTATTTCACATCTATACGGTAGACGCACATACCCTGCTTTTAATCCGTCATATGCGCCGCTTTTTAAATTCTGACCTGGCTGAAAAATTTCCCATTGCCACTAAGATTATGAAGCGCATCGAAAAACCTGAACTACTGTATATCACGGGTTTGTATCACGACATCGCTAAAGGTCGTGGCGGAGATCACTCTGCCCTGGGGGCTGTCGACGCTGAAAATTTCTGCCTAAACCATGGCCTCAGCGCCCGAGAGACACGACTTATCTGCTGGCTTGTGGAAAAACATCTGGTTATGTCCGCAGTCTCGCAAAAACAAGACTTATCAGACCCCGAGGTAATCCATAATTTCGCGGCGATTATAGGGGACCGCTCTCGACTCGACTATTTGTATGTGCTCACGGTCGCCGACATTAACGCCACCAATCCGGATCTGTGGACCTCTTGGCGCGCCAGCCTTATGCGCCAACTTTACGAAGAAACCAAACGAGCGCTACGCCGTGGTCTTGAGAACCCGGTAGACCCTCAAGAGTTAATTGAAGAAACTCAGCAAACAGTCATTCAGCAACTCGCTGAAGAAGGCATTTCCGAGGCACAAACTCGCGAATGCTGGGGCTCCGTGGGCGATAGCTATTTCTTGCGTGAAAGCGCCGCTGACATTACCTGGCAAACTCGTGCAATCATTGATGCCAACGAAGACGACCTTATTATTCTGATAAAAGAAACGTCCAAACGCGAACACGAAGGCGCCACCGAAATATTTATTTGCACTCCCGACCGGGAAAACATTTTTGCCGCGGTGGCCAACACTTTAGATCAGTTAGACCTGAACATTCAGGACGCCAGAATTTACATTTCTGACACGGGCTATACCATTGACACGTTCTATGTTCTGGACGAGAACGGCGAGAGCATTGGCAATGACGAGATACGACTGGAGCATATTCGTTCAACTCTACACGCCGAATTAAGTCCATCAGGTGACGACGCCGACATCACTAGTGTTCGCACCCCGAGACAGCTTAAAAGCTTCACAATGCCCACTCGCACATCCATTAGCAGCGACATTCAAAACGGCTTTTCTATACTTGAGGTCATTAGCCCTGACAGGCCTGGTTTGCTAGCCCGCATTGGTGGGGTATTTTTACAATTTGGCATTCACCTCAAAAACGCCAAAATTGCCACATTGGGCGAACGCGTAGAAGACATTTTCTTTATCTCCGACAAAAATGGCCAGCCTCTGACAGACCCAACCCTCTGCCAAGAACTGCAAGACGAAATTTGCCGACAGCTTGATGAAAAAGTTGAATCGGATACGAATGGTATCTACTAATATGAACTCGGACTTAGACACATTACAGCCCTACCCCTTTGAAAAACTCAAGGCCTTAAAAGCGCAAGTAAACGCACCTGAAGAGCTCGAGCATATTGCACTTTCAATTGGCGAACCTAAGCACGCGCCCCCTGAATTTGTACTCGAAAGCCTGAAAGCAAACTTAAACAAAATTGCCGTTTACCCAACCACTAAAGGCTTGCCAGAACTCCGCGAAGCCATTAGCGTCTGGGCAAGCAAACGTTTTCACCTGCAGGCTGACAGCCTTAGCCCTGAAAATAACGTTTTACCGGTTTGCGGCACACGCGAGGCCCTATTTGCCTTCACCCAAGCAATTATTGATCGCAAACGATCACCCCTGGTCATTAGCCCCAACCCCTTTTATCAAATCTATGAAGGTGCCGCCCTGCTTGCAGGTGCAGAACTCCTGTATTTGAACTGCGATAAAGACAATCAATATCTCCCAAACTTTGACGCGGTGAGTGACGAAGAGTGGGGGCGCTGCCAATTGGTGTTTCTGTGTACGCCTGGCAACCCCACCGGCGCGGTAGCCAGTTTGGAACAGTTAAAAAAGCTCATTAAGTTGGCCGATAAACACGATTTCACAATTGTCAGTGACGAATGCTACTCCGAATTGTATTTCGACGAAGCGAACCCACCCCCAGGACTACTGCAAGCCTGTGCCGAGCTCGGCCGCCACGACTACGCTCGCTGCGCAGTATTTCACAGCCTCTCTAAACGCTCAAACCTCCCAGGCTTACGCTCGGGGTTTGTGGCAGGCGACGGCCGTATCATGGAAAAGTTCTTGTTGTATCGCACCTACCACGGTTGCGCCATGCCAGTCGCCACTCAAATCGCCAGTATCTCAGCTTGGCAAGATGAAGCTCACGTGAAGGCCAACAGAGATTTGTATCGTGAAAAATTCGCTGCTGTCCTGAGCATACTCGATGACTGCTTAGAGGTAAGTAAACCCGACGCTGGTTTTTACCTCTGGCCCCAAACCCCTATTGCCGATACAGATTTCGCACAGCAACTCTTTGCACAAGAAAACATAACGGTTTTACCCGGCCGCTACATCGCCCGAGACACCCAAGACGGCAACGCGGGCCTTAATTATGTTCGCCTGGCCTTAGTGGCTCCCTTGGCTCAGTGTATAGAAGCCGCCCATCGCATTAAGCGCTTTGTTGATTCACTGTAAACGGAACCCTTAACAATGCTAAAAAAAGAGCGTGTCACGTTCATCTTGAAAGAACTTCAGACCCGCTACCCAAACCCGCCCATACCGCTGGACCACAAAGACCCTTACACGCTTTTGGTGGCGGTACTGCTCTCTGCGCAGTGTACGGATGAGCGCGTTAACAAAATCACTCCGGCGCTGTGGGCCCTGGCCGACAACCCCTTCGACATGGCGAAGGTTCCAGTCGAAGACATCAAAGCCGTGATTCGCCCCTGCGGTTTGTCCCCTCAAAAATCGAAGGCCATTTCGGTGCTTTCCGGCATGCTGGTGGATCAGTATGAAGGTGAAGTTCCCGCCGACATGGCCGCCCTGGAGACACTGCCGGGTGTTGGGCATAAAACCGCTAGCGTTGTAATGAGTCAATCGTTTGGTGTTCCTGCTTTTGCCGTAGATACTCATATCCACCGCCTGGCTCAACGCTGGGGCCTAACAAGCGGCCGCAACGTAGTGCAAACAGAGAAAGACCTAAAGCGATTATTCCCAAAAGAAAGCTGGAATAGCCTCCACTTACAGATAATTTACTACGGCCGGGAGTTCTGCAGTGCACGCGGCTGTGACGGCACCGTTTGCCCTATTTGCACTACTTGCTATCCAAATCGCACTAAGCCCAAGCAAACACACAAACCATAATGTAAAAATAGTCTATTTTTAATCCTGAATTTGCTATGCTTGTGCGCTGTCATTTCAACAGTCAATATCTCCCAACCAACACTTAAGGCGGATCTTCTCGGTGACCACTCTTTACGGCATCAAAAACTGCGACACGGTTAAAAAAGCTAAAAAATGGCTTGAAAGCCACTCTATCGAATATCGCTTTCACGACTTCAGAGTGGATGGCCTGAGCGAAGCCCAGATAAACGCCTGGATTCAGGAGCTGGGTTTGGACACTCTAATAAATAAACGCAGCACTACTTGGAAGGCGCTCAACGACAAGACCAAAGAAGGCCTAGACGAACACTCCGCTTTGGCCATTATTCTCGAAAATCCGACACTCATTAAACGCCCTTTACTCGACACAGGCCAACAGCGCTTCGTTGGGTTTAAAGACGATATATATGCATCAGCGCTTAGCAAATAGACAGCTCAGAGCCACAACGCTCTTTGTTATCGTTGCGCCACAGCCCAATTAAAAATTAATCAAGGATTCTACTATGAACTCACATTACAGCCTCGCCATAGGTGTCGGCACCCACAACAGTCAAGGCGAATGGTTAGAAGTTTTTTACCCTCAACCTCTCCTAAATCCAAACACTAGTACAGTTGAAGCTATTGCCTCTCTCGCAGGTTATCAAGGCGGAAATGAATCTATTACGCTCAACACAGAACAATTATCGCCAATCGCCGCTGCACTTGATGCCGCAGGCGAAACCAAACAGGCCGAGCTAGCCCGTCAGTTTAGTCATAGCCAGCGCCCCGTGGTGCTCACCATTCTCGCCAGTGATGACGCTCCAAGCTCAGTGCCGGAAGGTTATTTAAAGTTACACCTATTGTCTCATCGCCTAGTTAAGCCACACGCCACTAATCTCACCGGTTTGTTTGGCGCCTTACCCAATGTGGCCTGGACCAACAAAGGCGCTATCGATCTAAGCGAATTGCCTGCACGACAGCTGGAGGCCCGCTTGTCAGGCGAAGTCATCGATGTGTCTTGTGTAGACAAATTCCCTAAAATGACCAACTACGTTGTCCCAACTGGTGTGCGTATTGCTCACACCGCCCGGGTTCGTCTCGGCGCCTATCTGGGCGAAGGCACCACCATCATGCATGAAGGTTTTGTAAACTTTAATGCTGGCACCGAAGGCCCGGGCATGATTGAAGGTCGTATTTCTGCCGGTGTATTTGTAGGCGCCGGTTCAGATTTAGGTGGCGGCTGCTCTACCATGGGCACACTCTCCGGTGGCGGTAACATTGTCATTTCAGTGGGCGACGAGTGTTTAATCGGCGCGAATGCTGGCATTGGTATCCCCCTTGGTGATCGCTGCATTGTTGAATCTGGCCTATACCTAACGGCAGGCACAAAAGTAATGGTATTGGACGATCAAGGAAATACCGTTGAGAGTTTGAAAGCACGCGACCTTGCAGGTAAGCCTGACCTACTCTTCCGCCGCAACTCCACCACCGGCGCAGTAGAATGCAAAACCAACAAAACAGCCATTCAACTCAATGAAGAATTACACGGTAATAACTGATATGCCCAACAGCAGCACTTCAGCACTATCGCCCACCCTGCAGCTTGCTTGCGATCTCATGAGTCGCCGTTCGGTAACGCCTGAAGACGCAGGCTGCCAAGAGCTCATGATTAAACGCTTGGAGGCTATTGGTTTTCATATTGAGCGTTTAAGATTCGAAGAGGTTGACAACTTCTGGGCCATTCGTGGCTCCGAAGGACCTATTGTCGCCTTTGCTGGGCACACAGATGTAGTGCCCACGGGCCCTGAAGCCCAGTGGCAACGCCCCCCTTTTGAACCAGTGATTGAGGATGGCATGCTGTGGGGCCGCGGCGCGGCCGACATGAAAGGCAGCTTGGCCAGCATGATAATTGCCGTTGAAAATTTTGTCGCCGAACACCCAGACCACAAAGGCCGCATCGCCTTTCTCATCACCAGCGATGAAGAGGGGCCTGCCATCAACGGCACCGTGAAAGTTATGGAGTGGCTGGAATCAAATAATACAAAAATTGAATGGTGCATCGTTGGCGAACCTTCCAGCACAAATGCCGTTGGGGACGTTATTAAAAATGGACGTCGCGGCTCGCTAGGCGCAACACTCACGATCAAAGGTGTTCAAGGCCATGTGGCCTACCCACAACTCGCCGACAACCCCATTCACTCACTTGCACCCGCACTCACTGAATTAACCCAGGAAGTTTGGGACAAGGGCAACGAATTTTTTCCTGCCACAAGCTTTCAAGTTTCAAATTTTAACAGCGGCACCGGCGCCACAAACGTCATTCCTGGGCACGTTGATTTAGTTTGTAATTTTCGCTTTTCCACCGAAGTAACAGCCGACGATTTAAAGCAGCGCGCCGAAGCAATTTTGCGTAAGCATGGGCTTAGCTTTGATGTAGACTGGAATTTAAGCGGCCAGCCCTTCCTGACCTCTGAAGGCGACCTAGTTGACGCCGTGGTTGCAGGCATCAAAGCCGAAGTGGGCACCGACACAGAACTGTCTACCGCAGGCGGCACCTCGGATGGTCGCTTTATTGCCCCTACCGGCTCACAAGTGGTTGAATTAGGGCCAGTAAACGCCACCATCCACAAGGTGGACGAATGTGTAAAGGCCGAAGATTTAAATATTCTTAGCCGAATTTATCAACAGGCTTTAGTAGAATTATTGGTATAAGAAAAATGAGTGAACTAACGCATCTAGACAATAAAGGCCACGCTCACATGGTGGACGTTGGCCAAAAGCAGGAGACCGAGCGAGTTGCTTGCGCAGAGGCTTCGGTAGTGATGTTGCCAGAAACCTTAAAGCTGATTATTGATGGCGGCCATAAAAAAGGGGATGTTTTTGCCACCGCGCGAATTGCCGGCATTCAAGCCGCAAAAAAGTGCTCTGAGTTAATCCCCCTTTGTCATCCCTTGATGCTCACCTCCATCAAAGTAGAACTAAACGCAATCGAAGCCGAACAAAAAGTGCATATACTGGCAACTTGTAAACTCAAGGGTCAAACCGGTGTTGAGATGGAAGCACTAACAGCCGCCTCCGTAGCAGCCCTAACAATTTACGACATGTGCAAAGCCGTAGACAAAGGCATGACAATCTCCTCAGTGCGTCTACTGGAAAAAACCGGCGGTAAATCCGGGGACTGGAAAGCCCAGCCATGATTAAAATTCTCTACTTTGCCCGCTTAAGAGACAGCTTAAACCGCGGTGAAGAACAGCTCGAATATTCCGCCGCCATCAATACCGGCGAAAAACTACTGAGCGCCTTAAAAAGCCGAGGCGCTCCTTGGCAAGACGCTTTAGACAAGACCCAACTGTTAATGTCAGTGAATCAAACCATGGCCTCGCCAGACGCTTCGATTCAAGACGGCGACGAAGTAGCCTTTTTCCCACCGGTAACGGGCGGCTAGATAGGCCAAAGAGATAAAAGACCCATGATATCCATCCAACAAGCAGACTTCGATCTAGCCGCTGAATATCAAGCCTTGCGCGCCGACGCCCCCAGCATCGGAGCAATAGTTACCTTTACCGGCCTAGTACGCGATTTCAATCTTGTTGAATCCACGCCAGAAAACACTTCAGTACAGGGTTTGTTTTTAGAGCACTATCCAGGCATGACCGAAAAATCACTGGCGGCCATTATCGAGACCGCCAAAACGCGCTGGAGCATCATTAACACCCGGGTAGTGCATCGTATCGGCGCCATGCACCCCGGCGACCAGATAGTATTTGTGGGTGTTAATAGCGCTCACCGTGGCGACGCCTTCGCCGCCTGTGAATTTATCATGGACTACCTAAAGACCCAGGCGCCTTTTTGGAAGAAAGAGCTCACAGAAGAAGGTGAGCGCTGGGTAGAATCAAGAGACACCGACCAACAAGCCGCCGAGCGCTGGAAAACCGACTGAGCCTGCGGCACGGTTCAAGACTGACACTGCTGAGCGTGGCACCGCCTTGGCCGGCACGGTTGGGGCCGGCACGATTGGAGTCGGCACGGTCGGGGCCGGCACGGTTGGGGTCAGAGCCCATTCTCGCGGTGAGATATCTCAGCCTTGCGCGAGATTTAAGCGAAATTGGCTCTGACCCCAGTTAAGAAACCGTTGGCACGCACTCCGTTGGCAAGACTGTCGCAGCTTACTCCGATATGGGTGGAGTGGTCCCTTTCAACCAGGGGTCAGAGCCAATTTCGCTCTACCACCGTACAAGACTGAGATATCGCACCGCGAGAATGGGCTCTGACCCCACATCGTGCCGGCCCCGCGTCGTGCTGACACCGCACTGCGCCCCCTCACACCCAGCCAAAACCTAGGCCAATAGGAAATTTTGTGCATATTTCCTATTGGAAACATTTGTTGCCAATAAGGGAAATCGGCGTTAGCATGGCGATTTTCACCCCCACCTAGGCAGCAAGCACCATGTCACTAAGCGTATTCGACCTGTTCAAAATTGGCATTGGGCCCTCCAGCTCTCATACCGTAGGCCCTATGGTTGCCGCTCGCCGTTTTCTAGACCATATTGACACCACCCAAAATCTAGAAGCTATTCATCGCCTCACCATTGACCTCTTTGGCTCGCTGGCTATGACAGGCATAGGGCACGGTACAGACACCGCCATTCTTCTAGGGTTACAAGGTGAAATACCCTCCGCTGTCGACACCACCCGTGTTGCACACTATTTACAAGTTATACGTGAGCGCCGCAAACTCAACTTATTGGGTCGCCACAATATTGCCTTCGATGAAACTAAAGACCTCATCTACAACAAAGGCGCCAGCCTCTCACTCCACTCCAACGGTATTACTTTCAATCTTTGGGACGAACAAGGTAACAACCTTGCCCGAGAAAACTACTACTCGGTGGGTGGAGGTTTCGTGATGAGTGAAGAGGAGTTACAGCGAGACCAAATGCTGCCAGAGTCGGAGGAAAACCCACCGGTACCCTTCCCGTTCGAGTCGGCCAATGAACTGCTCGCCATCGGCGAGCGTACGGGCAAAAGCATAAACGACATTGTAATGGCCAATGAATTGGCCATGCGCTCAGAGCCTGAAGTCATTGAGGGTGTTTGGCAGATCTGGAAAGTCATGGAGGCATGCATTGCTCGAGGTTGCCAGACAGAAGGTATTTTGCCCGGAGGGCTCAAGGTAAAACGCCGAGCGCCTAACTTATTCCAAAACCTCACCGCCAGTGCCGAGTCTGGCAATCCAGACGCGCTGGCAGTTATGGACTGGGTGAGCCTCTACGCATTGGCCGTCAATGAAGAAAATGCGGCTGGAAGCCGTGTGGTAACGGCCCCAACCAATGGTGCCGCCGGGGTTATCCCCGCCGTTTTAGCCTATTACTGCAATTATGTGCACAGCCCAGAAATGGGAGGACTAAAGCAGGCGGTGGTGAAGTTTATGTTGACGGCTTCCGTCATTGGGCAATTGTTTAAACTCAACGCCTCCATATCAGCCGCCGAAGTAGGCTGTCAGGGTGAAATTGGCGTCGCCTGCTCAATGGCGGCTGCAGGTCTAAGTGCCGTGCTGGGTGGCAGCAATCGCCAGATAGAAAACGCCGCAGAAATTGGCATGGAACACAATTTAGGTTTAACCTGCGATCCTATCGGTGGCCTTGTGCAAATTCCCTGCATTGAACGCAACACCATGGGCGCGATCAAAGCGATCAACGCTTCACGCTTGGCTCTGCGTGGTACCGGTGAGCAATTTGTGCCTCTCGACAGCGTAATTGAAACAATGCGCCAAACCGGAAGAGATATGCAGGACAAATATAAAGAAACCTCATCAGGAGGTTTAGCCGTCAATGTAGTGGAGTGTTAATGCGCAATTGGAAACAAGCTTTTTTAGTTCATTATACCGCTACACAGCAAACGTCATTTAAGCAGTTTCGACTGGGTGTCATGTTGTTTTTTTTGGGCATGGTCATTGTATATATTGGAGTGAACCTCTGGCAGCCCTCACTGCAACAGGAAATTATTTTAGCTTCGGGCTTACTCTTTGGGGGCATTGGCTTTATCTGGGCGCTAATGGCTCAGATGAGAATGGTGATTAGTCGATTCGTACGCTTTTTTTCTGAGAAAAAACACGACTGACTTAATGGCCCATCAATTCAGGGCATCTTCTTTAAGGTATAAATATCGTATCGCGCGGCTTTACCTTCCATTTGATAGGACGGTGTGCGCTGATCGATGGTCGGTGCCTTTCTCGGTCGCTTCACCAGCACACGATAATTGACATTAGCCAAAGCCAAGGTCAACAATTGCTCGGCGTCATTGTCTTCTCCCACCACCTCGTGAAACGCTTTCATTTCTTTTTTCACACTGGCTGCTTTTTGACGTTCGGGAAACATAGGGTCTAAGTAGATGACATCGGGAGTGTCTTCTGCCCCCTTAGCAAGGTCTTGCTGCAAATAACTTAAGCTATCAATGGGCATCAGCGTCATCAGTGCCAGAGCAGTAATCAATTCAGTATCACCGAGTTCAAGCGCCGCTTGTCGAGCACTTTTCAGACCATGCTCCAGCAAGGCATGCACCACTGGGTTACGCTCATGCATTTGCACTCGACAACCCAATGTGGCCAAGACAAAAGCGTCTTTACCAAGACCCGCCGTAGCGTCTAAAACAAAGGGGCGAAACGCCGACTTCAAGCCAACCGCTTTGGCGATCAGCTGCCCCTTGCCGCCGCCAAATTGACGGCGATGATTAACAGACCCGCTGACAAAATCAGCCCGAATTATTCCCGGAACTTTTTGACCCAAGGCCTGCAAACCCAAACCAACATCATCGAAAACCAAGGCATAGGTTTCGTAATCGATCAATCGAGGGTCTAGGTCATTTTCCAGAGGTAGGGACAATTTTTCGGCGAGCCTTTCAGCTTCGGTCGAGAATGCAGCATTATTGCAAATAACAATCATTAAAAGATCCGGTTAATGTTTAGGCGAGACAGCGACTACCTGCATTATGCAGGTGGAACAAAGGCCTGTAGTGCTAACTGCGCCTTTTCTGAATCTGGACCTTCGAGCATGTCTTCACAGCTGATCGCCTGCAAAATACCTTCGACACTGTATTGGGCAAATATCAAATACTTCTTTTGAATCTCTAGAGGAGACACACAACTGCTAAAAAACACTCTAAAGCCCATTGGATTCTTTGCCGAACCTTTCCATGTTTTAATCAATTCGGCGCTGTACGCGGCGCCTTCAATAACCACAAAGCCGCCCACACTGCTAGCGGGGTTTATTAAATTGCCTGTGCGCAGAACCCTAACCAAGGTAACCACACTGGCGAGGTCATAACGCTCACTCAAAGTAAGTTGCTTAACCGACTGACTTACCTCTCCGTCACCTACCACTGAAGGAGGTTCGGAGCCAAGCGCCACATCTGTATCAAGGGATAAAACCACGGGGCTAAAGCTCAACGTAAACAGCGCTAACAAGGCAAGCATTTGAAAGCCTATGAACTTGCTGGGCAACGATTGATAATGCACCACCTACCTGCCTTATTTGAGTTGGTTTCTGTCAATTATTAGACCACAAACAATGATTTAGTTTCACTGATCATGGACTTGGCATCGTCCAGTATCTGAATCGTTAACTCGGGAGTAAGCTCGCCAAGTGGGAGCTTATGGAACGCGGGAACTTGGTCCATTCGCACGGGCAAAGGTTTGCGATGACGCATATAACTTTGCAATTTCGCCACTTGCACAATGTCGCACATATCCGCACTTGATTTAGGGTCTCGAGCCCAATCAGAGACTTCCCTTGCAACCTGCACAAACTCACTAGGGAATTTCCAATGCTCAAGAATTGTAGCGCCAGCTTCAGCCTGTAATTGTTCTATAACACTACGTAATTTTTCGTCATTCTCAATCAACGCGGGTTTGTTTTCAACGAAAGCCAATACTGCAATAACCCCCACGTTATGGAGAAGCCCGGCCAACAGAAGTTCTTCATCTGAAAAAGCCAGGCCTTTAGTCATTCTCGATATTACAAAACTGATCGACGCCACCTCAACACTGTGCGCCCAAGCCTCGCCCATTAGAGTTTTTAATACAGGGTATTTACTTTCGAATAAATCTCGAATCGCAAAACTCACAACCAGTTGACGGGTATTGCTAAGCCCAAGGCGAACAATGGCGTTACGCGTGGTATCGCACTGTGCCACTCCGTGATAGATAGAACTATTGGCTGCGCGAATTAATTTAGCCGCAATAGCGGGATCGGCATTGACCAAGGTGGCAATTTTTTCAGCGTTAGCATTTGGATCTTCCAATACCTTACGCACTTTCAGGGCTACTTCCGGCAAACTGGGAAGAATAAAAGTGTTGTGTTTAACGGCGGAGCGAAATTGCGCGAGCATTTCCTGCCGCTCGGCCTCTCTAGGGTCCGTATGCTGGTCGATGAAAAAAGCTTCCATCTCCGAGTTACTCTGTTTTCCTTGCTCAGTCTCTAACTGCTCAAGTGTGTCAGCATCAATGATGTAAACTTGCGTATCGCGAACAGTGGTGGCCGTATATTGACGAGGGCGCAAGCGGGAAATTTGCCGCTGAGCCGCACTGTCTTCACCGTCGATTGTCCGTGTGCCACCATCGCTGGCTTTAAGCTCTAGAGCTCCATAACCCAGAAAAAACTCTTGGCTGTCAATGTCGCCATAACTGAATAACGCGGTTCCAGCAGGCAGCACCTCTACGCGCACTTGGCTTGCCAGTAATATCAGCTGATGTTGATCCAATGATTGAAAAGGGACAAATTTCCGTAGACTGTCTGGGTTTGTTACGCCGCGCTCGCTCATAGACGGCCAAGGCTCCATTGATTAAAAGACGCGGCCATTATAGGTAATGGCCCTTCGAGTGGCGACAAAAATTCCGACCTATGCCTGAATTACCGCCTAAATGGGCAATAATTCAAGCTCTACTCGGCGATTCGCCTGACGACCTTCCACATTGTCGTTACTCGCTATTGGATAACGGGGACCGAAGCCACTCACTTGCATGCGCCCTTCAGATACCTGTTTTTGCCGCAAGTAACGAGCAACACTGCCCGCCCGCTGCTCACTCAAGGCCTCATTCAAGGCTAAGCTACCCGTTGAATCGGTGTGCCCTACCACTTTAATTGCGGTCTGATCGTACTCATTCAATACCAAGGTAACGCTGTCCAGTACACCATGGAAGCTTGGGTTAATGTCATGCTTACCTGTGGCAAAGGTAATATTACCCGGCATAACCAGGCGTATATTATTGCCCTCGCGCTTTACCTGCACGCCACTGCCTTGAAGTTTTTCCCGCAGTAAAGCTTCCTGTACGTCCATGTAATAGCCAATACCACCACCTATGGCGCCACCCGCCACTGCACCCGTAAGCACACCCTTCTTACGATCTTTTTTACTGGCTGTAGCAGCGCCAATGATTGCACCGGCCACAGCACCGATGCCGGCGCCTGTTGCAGCCTTACTGGTTTTGGTTTCACCAGTATAAGGGTCAATGGTTTGACAAGAGGCTAGGGTTAAAACACAAAGAGCTGTACACAATTTCTTCATAGCGGTATGTTCCTCAAACGCTCAATAATGAACTGAATAAAATAGACAAAGGATAATGCTGTATGTCTCTGCCGCCGCAAAAGCGCCGCCACAAAGCCAAAATTAGTAAAGCTAAACTTAGAAACTCGCTGTATCTCGTGCTGTACACATTATTTCTCAGCGCTTGCAGCCAGTATGACATCAAAGTGAACGAACAGTTGGTTTACGTCGCAAAAAAAACATTTACAGATTTTAAAGTGACTGACCCCAATCTGCAAACCTGCATCGACCAGACCCTCAAAGACCAAAATGCCACATCGGCCTCGTCTCTAACAAGGCTCGCGTGCACGAGTGCCGGCATTATAGATCTGGAAGGCCTGCGGGCATTCCCACAACTTCAACACTTATCCCTGCACAGCAACCACATCACCTCATTGAGCGAACTGGCCACCCTTAGCGAGCTCAGAGAATTAAATGTGGCTGACAATGCCCTCGTTGACGCAAGCGGCATTTTATCGCTATTAAAATTGGAGAAAGTTGATCTACGTAACAACCCCATACTAGAGTGCCGTGAATTGATACAGCTGCAGAGTTTCACACAGGTAGAGCTACTTAGCCCTAAGCAATGCGATGGAAATACCTAGGCCTCACTATTAGTCTTCAGCGCGGGCAAACATTAAGCCAACAACATTGCGTTGTTGGTGCATCACTTTCATTGGCACGGGCTCTTCGTTGATACGGCCCACAATTTTCTTGAATTGAACGTTCACCACCGTCCCTACAGGCGGGTTGGTTTGATCCTCTATGATAACGGACGCGCCACCATCGGAAATGTCTCTGGCGAAGCCAACAATGGTACCAAAGGCTGGGTGTGTCATCTCCACTCTGATTGATGTCGCACTGCGCTCGAAACGTCTACGTTCATCCACTTTAAAATCTCCATTTTCCTACCGTCCCTCAGAAGCTCATAATATTAGCCTCCGAAAGGAGCAGTGGCCAGCCTCAATTATCACCCAACAGTTCATCACTCAATTAAGCTTCAAATTGAGCCCAAACCTTAGGATATTTACCCATTAAAACTATCCGCTATAAAAAGCTTACCTACGGGGTTTTTTAAGTCGCTTTGATTATAGATGACTTTTTGAGCTAACAGGAACAATCCACAATTTCTGTGGATAAGTCAGTGCATAAGTAAAATATAAGGCCTCGAAACCCCTAGATTTACGCCCCTGCAGCAAACTGATCATTTTCTCACCAGATAAATAAAATACATAAAAATCAATGAGTTGTAGATATTTGCAAGCGTTTTAATAAAAATCAACAGATCAATTCAGAAAGTTGTAAATAATTTTGCGCGGTGTGGAAAACCTTGACAGCTTAGACAGGTTGAAGATTATCTGCACGATAAGCAAGTACTAACTAGCACAAACGTACCAAGCACTTCCAGCAGCAACTGGCTATATTTCAGCCAATTCTAGCCAGTCAAAGCCCTCTTCTTGGCAAGCATAAATTACGTTGCCAGCCTCAGCGGTAACGCCGTCTAATACAGACTTAGCAATTTCGAGAGAATTGTTTTTTTGGCTGATGTGAGCCACCACCAAATGCTGAAGCTGCGCCACATTTAGACGCTGTAGCAAGCCCGCTGTTTGCTGATTACTTAAATGCCCCCACAAGCCTCCTACACGCTGTTTTAAAGAAGGGGGGTAGGGTCCAGAGGCCAGCATCGCGGGATCATGATTAGCTTCGAGCACCAATGCGTCACATACGTCAAAACTGGCCTCTACATGAGGCGTAATACTGCCTAAGTCGGTAAGAATACCTAACTTATGTGTGCCGTCGTCAAACACAAACTGTGCGGGCTCCCTGGCGTCGTGAGGAACTGCAATAGGATGAACCTTGAGACCTTCAAGTTCAAAGGTTTGATAACCTTCAATTAAATGCAGGGAGGGAATTCGCCCCAGCTCTTTGCTTTTAAAGGTACCAGGGGTCATATAAACAGGCGTGCTGTGCTTGCGCGCGAATGGCGCAACACCTTTGAGATGGTCACCATGCTCATGGGTGACCACTATGGCACTAATATCGGCCGCCGTCTTTCCAAGGCGGGCCAAGCGTTGCTCGGTTGACTTAATGGTAAAACCGCAGTCAACCAGCAATAAGCCATTCTGCCATTCGACCAGCGTGCCATTACCTCGGCTACCGCTGCCCAGAGATGCAAATCGCATCTATATTAAATTACGACGCATAATAGTCAGCAAGCGCTTCGCCTGCTTCGGCAGAAGCGGACGCCCCAAAGCATCGCGCACTCGCACTTTAACGAGCTGCTCGTCCTGAGAGACCAGCACCAACAGACCAGGCACCTCCTGCAAATGACCACCTTGGACATTTGACACTATCTCATCAGAAAATAAGGTGCGGTTAGCTTCACTGTCTTCCAGACGTAAATTATTCAGAACCTCAGTTAGCGAATAAGGACTGTCCGCTGATTCTTTTTCACTGCCGCCCCACAAACTGCTGAACCACCCACCTTCTTCATGTGGGCTTACATAAGCAACATAAAATATACTTTTGTCAGAATCTTCATCAAGTAAAGTGAAACCGCCATTTCTAACAGAGTGACCTACTGTTGCCCAGGCACGACTTGCCTCTAAGGCCATAATAAGCAGTGGTTCGCGACCGTCCTTGCCAAAATCTACTTTAGCGCCAACACCAATGGTTTGCGCCATCAATGAAGTTGCCGCGCCACTTTCTTCACTCGCCAGCACGCCAGCTAATTCATCAATCATCCAAGACTCTTTTTCTGAGTCTGAAGAGGCTGATGGCCATGGCTTATTCGCCGAAAGCTCTTCGGAAACCAGCTCACTGGCGTGAAGGATGTGGATTTCAGTACTGTCGGGCTGAACGCCCTGCTCAATGCGAATACGGTAGCGATGACGAGTTGACTCATCGGCGGTGAATTTCAACCAGGCTGTTTCGATCAGGCCCTGTTCTGCACTGGTTAGCACAACCTGCAAACCATTTCCGCTCAAGAAGTTTCTCACTCTCGGCCAAGCCTCACTCGCCGGTGTATTGATCAATACCCAGCGCTTGTCACCTAACTTTTGAATTTTTACTTTCTCGCTCAGCATATTAGCCGCTAAAGGCTGAGGGCGAGGGACTTCAAAAACGTCTCCGTCTGCCAGATCAAATTCGGTAGAATTGTCGCGAGGAATAACATACAAGGGCTGAATAACACCAGCGTCGACACCCTCTGGCAATTTCATCGTTGCCATTTCTTCTGCTTTCAAATAGTCATCGCCGCGATCACGAAAGTACCCTTCCTGACCAAACAACCCACTGCAACCTGACAGGCTGGAGACCAACAAAGCAATGGTGCCAGTCATTAATAGTGAGCGCAAAGAGATTGTTTCTTTTATTGTTGTCATTTAATTTCTCGTTACAGCAAGTTGGCGTTTTGCAACGCCGTGCGTACTACGTTGTGATATTGTGAATCCAGCTGCGTCATTGGCAAGCGAATTCCCCCTTCCATTAAACCCATTTCAGCTACAGCCCATTTAACAGGAATGGGGTTCGATTCGACAAACATGGCGTGATGTACTGGATTGAGATCACGATTAACAGATCTCGCAGCGTCAGCATCACCTGCTTGAGCTAAGGCACACATCTGAGACACTTCGGCGGGCGCAACGTTCGCAGTAACAGAAATATTCCCAGTGCCGCCAAGCAATATCAATTCTACCGCGGTTTCATCGTCCCCGGACATGATATCAAAGCCATCTACACGGCCCTCTATCAGAGTTTTTGCTCTATCGAGATCGCCAGTTGCTTCTTTTATACCAACAATGTTTTTATGGTCCTGTAAACGAAATACGGTATTCGGCAACATATCCACACCGGTTCGACCTGGTACGTTGTATAGAATTTGTGGCACGTCTACAGCGTCGGCTATGGCTTTGAAATGAAGATACAGACCCTCTTGTGAAGGTTTGTTGTAATAGGGGGTAACCAGAAGACAGGCATCTGCGCCTGCCTCTTTGGCTGTCCGGGTCATCTCAATCGCTTCGACAGTGTTATTTGCGCCCGTTCCCGCAATGACAGGGATGCGCCCATTAACCTGCTCAACCACGGCTTTTATAACCGAAATATGCTCACTCACGGTCAAAGTAGATGACTCACCCGTTGTGCCTACGGCAACAATAGCGTCAGTACCTTTTTCTATGTGCCACTCAACCAATTTATGTAGGCTTGCCCAATCTAATTGCTCGTCTGCGGTCATTGGGGTGACTAGGGCAACCATACTACCTTGAAACATTAACTCTCTCCGTGAACAACACTGTGGCAAGCCCTTTTCGGGGCCACATTTTAATGAGCGTAATGGTACTGACGCCCACCACTATACACAAGGTCCGTGATCATCTTTTACGGCCATTGAGTGGGTCTATTTGTTAAAATCTAACATCCGCTGTAAGGGCTTCATCGCTTGACGGCGAAGCTCAGCGTCGACGTGGATCTCGTCGCGGCCTTCTTCCAATGCCCGCACCAGTAGCTCAAGTTCGTTCATGGCCATCCAGGGGCAGCTAGCACAGCTGCGACAAGTGGCTCCGCTGCCAGCCGTTGGCGCCACAAAGAAATCTTTGCTCGGGCTCTTCTGCTGCATTTTGTAGAAAATCCCCTGATCTGTCGCCACAATAAACTTACTATTCGGCATCGCAGAAGAAGCGTTGATCAATTGCGAGGTAGAGCCCACCACATCGGCCAACTCTACCACCGAGTCGGGCGACTCAGGGTGAACAAGGATGGCCGCATCAGGATGCTGAGCTTTAAGTGCTAAAACACCTTGAGCCTTAAATTCTTCATGAACAATACAGGCACTGTCCCACAGAAGCATGTCTGCTCCAGTTTCTTTCTGCACATAAGCGCCTAGATGCTTATCAGGCGCCCAAATGATTTTTTCGCCTTGCGCGTCTAGATGATCAACCACATCCAAAGCGATGCTCGAGGTCACGACCCAGTCGGCGCGTGCCTTTACCGCGGCTGAAGTATTCGCGTACACCACCACCGTTCGGTCTGGATGCTGATCGCAAAATGCCGAGAACTCATCAGCTGGGCAGCCGAGATCAAGAGAACACGTTGCCTCTAGGGTAGGCATAAGCACACGCTTTTCAGGCGTAAGAATTTTAGCGGTTTCGCCCATGAATTTAACGCCGGCGACGATTAAAGTGGAGGCTTCATGAGCCTTACCAAACCGAGCCATTTCCAAGGAATCTGAAACGCAACCACCTGTCTCTTCAGCCAAAGCCTGAACTACAGGGTCGGTGTAGTAGTGGGCAACAAGAGCCGCATTTTGCTCTTTGAGCAGGCGTTTAATCTTGTTTTTAAGCGCAACCTCTTCCTCTGGCGTGTGCTTTGGAGCCAGTTGAATGTTCTCGAGGTGGGCTTTTACCAGGTCGCGCGAGGCCACATCTGGCCTTGCATCTAGAGTTTGGCTTGTCATTGTTTGGTCCACAGTACTTCTAAAGGCCGGTAGTTTAGCATAATTGAGAGGGAGGAATAATGAGATATTAGCGATGATTGAAAAGCACAGCCAATACCGAGCGCGACCATACAGTCAAAGTTAAACTCATTTATCAAAGCACAAAATACAGTGAAGGATTTTCAGACATAAAAAAGCCCGCTCAGAATGCCTGATGCGGGCCTTAATAATGGTGGGCCGTGTGCGATTCGAACGCACGACCAATTGGTTAAAAGCCAACTGCTCTACCGACTGAGCTAACGGCCCAAAGAGGCGCACATAATACTGATTTAATTAGAAAAAACAAGCGTTTTACTCGGTAATATGGGCTCTTTTTGCAAATTTTAATTCACACTTGAAACTCAGCCCGCCTCACTCAGTAATAGCGTGTTGGGTCGTCTAAACCCGCCTCTTGGAAACCCACTCGGCGCAAACGGCAACTGTCGCACAAACCACAGGCCTCGCCCTTGTCGTTAGCTTGATAGCAGGACACTGTTTGAGAATAATCAACGCCCAATCGGCTTCCCTCTTTAGAAATCTCAGCTTTAGAGAGGCTCATCAGTGGAGTTTGAATGCGCAGAGACTCTCCTTCCACTCCCATTCTAGTTGCCAAATTGGCCATGGTTTCATAGGCATTGATGTATTCGGGCCTACAATCGGGGTAACCGGAGTAATCTACAGCATTAACACCAATAAATATGTCGTGGGCCCCCAGCACTTCAGCCCAGCCCAGCGCAATCGACAAAAACACCGTATTGCGAGCGGGTACGTAAGTGACAGGTATAACATCGACACTCTCCCCTTCTTGCTCAGGCACATCAATGCTGTCATCGGTTAAAGCCGAACCACCAATCGAGCGCAGGTCCAACTTAACCACCTTATGCTCTATCGCACCCAATGATTGGGAAGTATGTGCCGCCGCCGCCAATTCAGAGCGATGACGCTGCCCGTAGTCAAAGCCAATGGTATAGCATTCAAAACCCTGCTCTTTGGCCATGGCTAGAACCGTCGTAGAGTCTAAGCCTCCAGACACCAGTATTACAGCGCGTTTTTGGGGTGTGTTCATAATGATCTGTCTTCGTGGAAATTAATAACCGGGCTGGTCGCCCCATAACAACTTGTGAAGTTGAAACTGAAACCTCACCGGCAAATTGTCTTCGACAATCCAATTCGCCAGTTCTTTAAGATCTATTTGGCCGTAGCTGGGGGAAAACAACACCTCACCCACCTTATCAGCCAAAGAATATTCACTGAGTTTGAAGCGTGCCCAATCGTAATCCTGGCGACTGCAAATTACGAATTTAACCTGATCTTTAGAGTCCAATAAGGCAACATTTTCATAAAGATTACGCTCGACTTCGCCTGAGTCGGGTGTTTTCAAATCCATCACCTTCACCACTCGCGGGTCAATGCCCTTTAGAGACAAAGCGCCACTGGTCTCCAGCGACACCTCATAGCCTTGGTCACATAAAGCCGTCAGCAATTCACTGCAAGGCTTCTGTGCCAGGGGCTCTCCGCCCGTTACACAAACAAAACGGGGTTGATAAGACGCTACTTTTGCACAAATTTCATCGAGGCTCATGCGTTCCCCGCCAAAAAAGGCGTACTCTGAATCACAATACTGGCAACGCAATGGGCAACCTGTAAGGCGTACGAATACCGTGGGCAGGCCCGCAGTGCGGCTTTCTCCCTGTAGGGAATAAAATATTTCAGTAATGCGAACGGAAGATTCAGACATAGTCAGTAGTGGCCGGCAGATTGCTGCTTTAAGAATCACAAAGTGATCAAAAAGCGCGCAGTCTACCTAAAAATGAGGCCTATTGGAAATTTTGCTCGATATACTTCTTTGCTAAACGAGCGGCGTCCGAACGGGTCGCGGCCACAGAGTCTAGTAAGGCACGAGATTTTTCCATGTCGCCCAGTAAGTGATAGACCTTACCCAGCTTGAATTGAGTGCCCGGAACCTTACGATGACCTGGAAAACCATCTAGTAACCGAGTGAACCACTGTCGAGCAGACTCTAGATCGTTCTTGAGGAGAAAAATTTCACCGAGCCAATAATGCGCATTTGCCGCATATTTGCCTTCTGGGTGATCAATCAATAAATCACTAAATGCAGTAATAGCCTGATCAACTTGGCGCTGCTTAAGAAGATCGTAAGCAGATCGGTAAGCCTCAGCTTCAGCATCACTACCTGCAACTTTCACAGCGGGAGACGTTGCTCTGCCAGATTGGCCTGACTCAAGCACCAAAGCACTATCACCAGCGGCCAACGGAGCACCACCATTTCCTAGCGCGCTGATTCTGCGATCTAAATCCAGATAGTCGTCCGTGCGCTGCTGTTTCAATCGCTTGAGCTGATGAGCCTGCTCTTCAACGAGACCTCTCAACTCCAGAACTTCCTGCTGTAGCAGTTGGAGCTGATAAAAGCGATCGGCTGAAACGTTAACGGGCAAAGCCTCTGCCGTGGCAGGAGTACTGGAATCGTCAACATAAGACTCTGAAGTCCTTGCCGCTTGGCCACCAATGGGAGTCGATTCCACAACGGCTACTTGAGCCTGAACGGAAACTGCAGCGAACAAAGTCGCTGCAGTTAAAGTCTTGATTAGAGGTCGAGCCACAAGGGCAGACCTCACTACAAAAGAACAATGTGTCATAGTTTGATTTACTTCAGCTCTACACGACGGTTCTGGCTATAGTCACTGTCGCTGCTACCCATTGATGCAGGGCGCTCTTCACCGTAGCTAATCACCTCAATTGAAGAAGTATCAACGCCTTGCAGTGACAAGAAGTCACGTACTGCAATACCGCGACGCTCACCTAGAGCCATGTTGTACTCACGGGTACCTGTCTCATCACCGTGACCTTCTAAGCGAATTGACTCAGGGTTAGCTTTCAAGCGTTCGGCATGAGCGGTCAGCGCTGCACGAGCGGCAGGCTTCAGCATAGATTGGTCAAAGTCGAAGTAAAAAACGGTATCTAATACTACTTCATCTTCCATAGTATCTTCTGGCACGTCGTTTACACCGGCGTTCTCTGATCCACCAACGGTAACGCCTGAATCAGCACCACCATTATTAGCTGAATCCTGATCTTGAGTGCTGGTGCTGGTACAACCCGCCAAAACAGACAGCATCAGTGCAAGACCCAAACTACGCATAGTTGTTACATTGTTCATAAAACACTCCAGTGTTGTGGTAAATAAATTCATTTTAGTTTCTTTAACTAGTCAATAAACGGTGACCAGGCCGGCTCTCTTACATCCCCCTGCTTAGAGGGAAGCCTGAATTTAACACCCGCGTCTAAAGATACCGCGGCCAAAATCCCCTTGCCCCGATAACGAGTCGCATACATTAACATCGCGCCATTGGGCGCTATAGTAGGCGATTCGTCTAAATATGTCTCGGTTAGAATGCGCATATCGCCACTCGCAATGTCTTGAGCCGCAATATGAAACACACCATTTTCTCGGTGAACCATCACCAAACTTTTACCATCTGGCGATACCCGAGGCCGAGCATTATAACCCCCCTCGAAGGTTAAGCGTTCAATACGGCCACTGGCAAGAGTTACTTGGTATATCTGCGGCTTACCACCTCGATTTGAGGTGAAAATAACGCCTTTTCCGTCTGTCGTCCAATTTGGCTCGGTATCGATGGCAAAATGACGAGTAATACGGGTGAATTTCTTACTCGCAAGGTCCAGAGTATAAATCTCAGGATTGCCATCTTTAGAGAGGGTCAGAGCGATGGTTCGCCCATCTGGAGACCATACAGGCGCACCATTCAAGCCTTTGAAATTGGTCAGCTGCTCTCGTACTTGCGTAGCAATTTCCTGCCTGAAAATCGCTGGACGACCGGTTTCATAGGAAACATATACAACCTGCTTACCATCTGGCGACCAGGAGGGAGAGAGTATGGGCTGCTTTGATTCTAATAATAGACGCGGGCGAGCGCCATCTACGTCCGCGAGCATCAGGCGAAACTTGTCCTGAGCTTCGTTGCCATTCTGGAATGCTTCGATATAAATCATTTGAGTGGCAAAAATACCGCGTATACCGGTGATTTTTTCAAAAACCTGATCCGCAGCGTAGTGGGCCAAATCGCGAAGCTGATTCAAACCGGCCTCGAAGGTTTGCGAATGTACCGTGCGCTGACTGAGGATATTAAACAACTCGAAATGCACACTGTACTTATCTGCGCTGCGAGTCACGTTGCCAATCACAAGGTACTCTGCCCCCAAAATACGCCAATCCCGAAAAGAAATTTCGTATTTGTTGCGAGGAAAAGACAGCATGTCATCTTTCGGCAAAGGCCTAAGCAAACCACTTCGACGCAAATCAGCGTTGATAATGGCCGCCACATCTTCGGGCAGCGCAAGCTGCCCCGGAGTACCAAAAGGCACTACCGCAATAGGCGTTGGACTGTCGACGCCTTGCGTAATCTCAATGGTCAGCTGGGCGTGCGCCGCACTCGCCGCGAATAAGGTAAGGCACGCTGCAAATAGCACTGACAGACGGAATAGTGCAGAAATATGTCTCAAATGATTCACTCTATGTATCCGTTATTATTCAAATGATTAGGGCGAAAAAATAATACTATGACTAGAGCCTCAAGTCTTGAGGATTAAACACTAATCTCAGCTGCCTGAAATAGCGCTCAAACACGACAGGATCCATTCCCTGTAGCTCAGGAAAGCGCTCGGCTTTCTGCACCGCCAGCTCTGCCGAACGATCAAAAGCCGAATTTCCGCTGCTTTTAACAATACTCACATTCACCACCTTTCCCGTTGGCACCAAAGCCAACAGAAGCTCAGTTTTCATACCTTTGCGCGCTGAGGGAGGTCGATTCCAATTTTGCTCGATACGAGAGCTTATCTTACTGACATAACTCTGGGCCAAGCGTTCATTTTCTTCTTCAACTAAATATTCGCCCTCTTCATCTAGCTCGGTAAAGAACTCATCTTCTAGCTGTTGACGTGCAAGCTCTTGATCTTTCCTAGCCTGCTCTAACTCTTGCTGCTTGGCTAATTCTAGAGCGGCTTTTTTCGCCTGAGCCTTCTTCAAGGCTAGCGCTTTGGCTTTATCGTCAGCCGCCTTACGCGCCGCGGCTTTTTTCATATCGGCGGCTTTGCGCTTTTTAGCGGCCAGCTTTTTGCGGCGCTCTTCAGCTTTGCGCTTAGCGGCAAGATCAATTTTTTTAGGTTTTTTCTTTGGCGCCGCCTTTTTTGGCGCCTGTGTTTTCAAAGAAACTAATTTAGCTTCCACAAACTTAGGGGTATACACCCGCTGAGTGCTTTGACTGGCAGACCACCCCCAGGTAACCGCTGCCAGCAAACCGAGATGCATAACAACGCTGATGATTATAGGAAGAGAATAAGAAGTAGACCGAGATGCCATTATCGTAATTTACCGCGGTGGCTCTGTTACAAGGCCCACCGAGGGTGCACCCGCTTTTTGAAGCTCTGTCATCAGCCCCACCACAACACCGTAGTCAACACTGTGATCCCCCCAAACCAATACCGGCGTTGCAGGTTTTTGCCGCAGCACTTTGCCCACTGTATTAGTGATTTCCGCCAAAGGCTTTGCGACTTTCTCGTCTTTACCCAAGTTTAGGTAATAGCTGCCATCTTTTTTAATCGATACAATTAAGGGTTCATCTTGTTTTTGGTCGAGCGGTACCGAGGGCGCTTGGGGAAGATCAACCTTCACGCCCTGCATCAACAGCGGCGCCGTGACCATAAACACCACCAACAACACCAGCATCACATCAATGTAGGGCACCACATTGATCTCAGCCATAGGTTTCTTTTTTTGCTTTCGTCCAGCCAACTGACAATCTCCCGAGTATTAATGCCGCTTATTTGGCGTGAACTTGACGGTGTAAAATAGCGGAAAATTCTTCTGCAAAGGTTTCATAGCCATTGCTTAGAGTTTCGGCACGCGCGGCATAGCGGTTATACGCCAGCACTGCGGGAATTGCCGCAAACAAGCCCATAGCTGTTGCTACAAGCGCCTCAGAGATACCCGGTGCAACCGTTGCCAGCGTGGCCTGATGAACACTGGCTAAGCCACGAAACGAATTCATAATGCCCCATACCGTGCCAAACAAACCAATATAAGGGCTCACCGACGCCACACTGGCCAGGAAAGGCAAATGCATTTCCAGCTTTTCTTCTTCTCTTGATACCGCCACCCGCATTGCGCGCTGAGTGCCCTCCATAACCGCATCAGGATCAGCGCCCAACTGCTGACGCAGGCGACTAAACTCTTTAAAACCCGCCCGAAAGATACTTTCTACACCATCAACACTGAGCTGGCCGTCATTGCCCTTCCTGTAGAGCTGGCTGAGATCTATACCTGACCAAAACTGTGTTTCAAAGGCTTTCAGTGAGCGCTGGGCCCGTCGCTGGTAGGTGCCCCGCTGAATAATCATTACCCACGACACAACAGAGGCCAAAAATAATATGAGCATGACCAATTGCACCAGTACGCTGGCCTCGGCGATTAAGCTCCAAATTGAGAGTGTTTCTGCTTCATTCATAATAGATCCGGAATTCACATCAATGATTAATATAACGCGCCAAGGCGCTGTATAGGGTTAAAGGCAAGGCCATTGGTTTCAATGTTTTGGCATTCACGCAAGCTACTTTGATAGATGCTTCACACATCAGTTCCTCCGCGCGTAAAACTTCTTGCTGAAAAACCAAGCTTGCCCGCGACAATTTCGTGATATGAGTGAGCACATTTAAACTGTCGTCCAGCTTGGCGGGTTGGCGGTAGTTCACCTGAGCGGAATGCACCACCAACTGTATGTCGTCTTGAGGCAGTGCGGGCTTATCGAAACCTAAGCTTCTCACTAACTCCGTGCGCCCACGCTCCATAAACTTTAAGTAATTTACATAATAAACAATACCACCCGCATCCGTGTCTTCTATATAGACTCGCAGAGGAAAGTCAAAAGGCTTAAGAGCTGCGTTCATTCAAACGCTCCGGTAGGTTTAAGCCAAAGTGCTTATATGTGTGCGCCGTCACCATCCGCCCGCGAGGAGTGCGGGTCAAAAAACCCTGCTGAATTAGATAAGGCTCAATCACATCTTCGATAGTGTCGCGCTCTTCACTAATAGCCGCCGCAAGACTGTCTACACCCACAGGGCCGCCATCAAACTTCTCGATCATAGCCATCAGCATGCGCCGATCCATATGATCAAAGCCACTCTCGTCAACACTCAACATATCCAAAGCCTTGTCAGCGATATCCCCACTGACAACACCGTCACCTTTAACTTCCGCATAATCTCTCACCCGGCGCAGCAGACGATTGGCAATACGCGGGGTTCCCCGCGAGCGCTTCGCAACTTCAAGAGCTCCCTTTGGATCGATACTAATATTCATCAAACCCGCCGAGCGGCTCACAATATGGGTCAAGTCCGCTACCGAATAGAATTCCAAACGCTGCACAATGCCAAAGCGGTCGCGCAAAGGCGAAGTTAACAATCCTGCACGAGTTGTCGCGCCCACCAAAGTAAATGGCGGCAAATCTAACTTTATCGAGCGCGCGGCCGGCCCTTCACCAATCATAATATCGAGTTGGTAATCTTCCATCGCAGGATAAAGCACTTCCTCCACCACCGGACTCAGACGATGAATCTCGTCGATGAATAGCACATCACCCGGCTCCAAATTTGTCATCAAAGCCGCAATATCACCGGCTTTCTCTAACACCGGTCCAGAGGTCGTCTTCAGGTCCACCCCCATTTCCTCGGCAATAATATTGGCGAGCGTAGTCTTACCTAAGCCAGGAGGCCCAAAAACCAAAGTGTGATCCAAAGCCTCCTCACGCTGTCGTGCCGCGGCAATGAAAATCTCCATTTGCTCACGCACCACCGGCTGCCCCACATACTCAGCCAAACTGCGAGGCCGAATAGCACGATCCTGTTTTTCTTCTCGCTCCTTTGGCGCAGCCGCCACCAAGCGATCTTCTTCAATCATAAAACCCCAGCCTTTTCGTGCATTACATACCTCGCAAAGCCATGCGAATCAACTCTTCACTACTGCCCGCATCATCACCCAACTGCTTCATAACCCGCGAGATCGCCTTACTGGCCTCCGCAGGTTTATAGCCTAGAGAGATCAAAGCACTTTCGGCTTCAGCCATTTTATCCTTACTGCTGGGCGCCTGAGATACCGGCTGACTCGCCGCCTCCATCTCACTGAGCCCCGCTCCCGTGCTCTGCCACTCGCTGACCTTATCGCGCAACTCAATAATTAGCCGTTCCGCCGTCTTCTTACCCACACCCGGAACCTTCACAAGCGCAGCCGTATTATCCTCCATCACACAGCGGGCAATCGTCTCCGCCTCCATGCCTGAAAGAATTGAAATCGCCATTTTTGGCCCGACGCCATTCACCTTAATCAGCGTGCGAAACAAAGTCCGATCCGAAAGCCTCGCAAAACCAAACAACTGCTGCGAAGTCTCGCTCACCGCGAAATGCGTATGTAAAACCACTTCATCACCCAAACTACCCAGCTGATAAAAAGTCGTCATAGGTGCTTGCACCTCATAGGCCACACCTTGCACATCCACCAACAAAAAAGGCGCCTGCTTCTCAAGTAACTTACCCGTTAATCGACCAATCATAACTAGCGCTTACGCCCTTTCAAATTTAAACAATACGCCCGCGTCGAAACGAACGCGCGCTGGCAATAGAAACAAGATGTTGCTGCGTATTAGCATGACAAAGAGCAATGGCCAGAGCATCCGCGGCATCCTCCTGAGGTGTCGCCGGCAACTTCAACAAAGTTTTAACCATATGTTGAACCTGAAGCTTATCGGCTCCACCGTGCCCCACCACCGACTGCTTAACCTTGCGAGCCTCATATTCACTCACCGGTAAATCGTGACTGACCGCCGCCACAATAGCCGCTCCACGAGCTTGCCCTAACTTAAGAGCCGAACCCGCGCTCTTCGCCATAAAAACACTTTCAATCGCGAATTCCTGAGGACAGTACTTATCAATAATTTCATTAATAGAATCAAAAATAACCTTAAGGCGTTCAGGCAGACTTACATCGGGCACACGAATCACCCCACTGCCCACATATTCAGACTTGCCGTTGATGCAATTAATCACCCCAAAGCCCGTTTTTCGAGATCCAGGGTCCACCCCCAAAATTAGCGCCATTGCACCCAAACCATTATTCATTATCGTTATACAGACAAGACGTGCAGTGTCCCACAGCCAGCCAACAAGGTCACGGCAAAAGCCGAAAAAACCCCTCCCCATCGACCACCTAAGCCCAAGCACCCACAAACCCAAACTTTAAGCCCAAAGAAACACCCCAAAAAACCCCCAAAGCCCTCAAAACCAATACCATTGCCACACAAAAAAACAGCAAAGCGCAGGCATTTTCCAGCCGCAAAGAGAGAGATTAAGTAAGCGATAGAAAAGGGTCGAGAGGGTGGCGGGGATCGAGGCCATTCAGGGCGCGTCTTAAGTTTTTAAAGTTGTCTGACGGGTTTTGAAGGAGCCTTGTTTGAGTCCCAAAAATTGCGAAGCAATTTCCGATAGCCGCAGGCTACCCGCAGGGTGTTATCACGCCAAAGCGTGAAAACATCGGTTTTTCACGAAGTGAAAAATGGTCGAGTTGCGACTGAGTCAGGCGGCTTTAAAAACTTGCGCCCGGCCTCGATTCCTGCCGCCCTCTCGGGCCTTTGGCGAGGCACCTACAGCTTCAAATTACGACCGAGCCAGGCGACTTGAAAAAAGTTCGCCCGGTCTAGACTTCCGCCGCCGTCTAGGGCCTCCGGCAAGGCCCCACCAATATTACTCAGCGCTTTCCTTTTCCTCATCCTTCCGCAGACGAATACTCAACTCACGCAACTGCACCGCACTCACATTACCCGGAGCATCCGTCATAACACACGCCGCACTTTGAGTTTTCGGGAAGGCGATAACATCGCGAATAGAACTCGTACCCGTCATCAGCATAATCAAACGATCAAGACCGAAAGCCAAACCACCATGGGGTGGCGCGCCGTACTTCAGAGCGTCCAACAAGAAGCCAAACTTCTCCTGCTGTTCCGCTTCCTCAATACCCAAAATCTCAAACACAGTTTGCTGCATAGATTGATCGTGAATACGGATAGAACCGCCGCCCAGCTCAGTACCGTTCAGCACCATATCATAAGCGCAAGAAAGCGCTTCAGCAGGGTTTTCAGCCAGCTCAGCCGGCGTACACGACGGCGCCGTAAATGGGTGATGCAAAGGCGTCAAACTGCCATCGCTCAGTGTTTCAAACATAGGGAAATCAACAACCCACAGCGGCGCCCATTCACAAGTGTAAAGATCTAAATCTTCACCCAGCTTACAACGCAGCGCACCTAAAGCCTCACTCACCACCTTCGAAGAGTCAGAGCCGAAGAAAATCAAATCACCATTTTCAGCTTCTAAACGCTCAAGGAGAGCTGCTCGAACATCATTCGGCAAAAACTTTACAATAGGCGACTGAAGGCCATTTTCGATATCAGCCTTATCGTTCACCTTAATGTAAGCTAGGCCCTTAGCGCCGTATATGCTGACAAACTTAGTGTAAGCATCAATTTGCTTGCGAGTAAGCTTATCGTTGCCTCCGGGAACCTTAAGCCCCGCCACTCGGCCATTAGGATCATTTGCTGGGCCAGAGAACACCTTGAAATCAACCTTCGCCATGAGGTCTTTCACCTCAACCAACTCAAGCGGAATACGTAAATCTGGTTTATCAGAACCAAACCTGTGCATCGCTTCCGAGTAAGGCATGCGTGGGAACTTACCCAGCTCAACACTCATCAAATTGCTGAACAACTGAGTAATCATATCTTCTGTAACTGACATGATTTGCTCTTCAGACATGAATGAAGTTTCAATATCAATTTGTGTGAATTCGGGTTGGCGATCAGCCCGTAAATCTTCATCACGGAAGCATTTAGCAATTTGATAATAACGGTCGAAACCCGACACCATTAACAGCTGCTTAAACAACTGAGGCGACTGTGGCAGAGCAAAAAACTGCCCCCCATGGGTGCGACTGGGCACCAAATAATCCCGCGCGCCCTCAGGTGTTGCCCGAGTTAAAATTGGGGTTTCAATATCGAGAAAGCCGCCATCGTCCAAATAGTTACGAATGGCATTGGTGACCTTCGAACGGAATCGCAAATTGTTTTGCATTTCCTGACGACGCAAATCGACATAGCGGTACTTCAAGCGAACATCTTCGCCCACACTGATGTGCTCATCTAACTGAAATGGAGGCGTTTCAGCTTCGTTCAGTATCTCCAAGCGCAAACCGTAGACTTCAATTTCGCCCGTATCCATATTCGGATTAACCGCAGCGGCATCTCGCGCCCGCACTTTGCCGGTAACCTGCAACACATATTCATTACGCACTTTATCCGCGCGCTCAAAATGCTCTTGGGTATCAGGGTCAAAAACCACCTGTACAATGCCATCGCGGTCTCTGAGGTCGATGAAAATCACACCTCCATGATCGCGACGACGGTCTACCCAGCCACACAGAGTGACTTCTTGATCGATATGTGAGGCATTCAAAGCGCCACAGTAAATACTGCGCATAAACCTGTTCCTGTTAGTTTAGTAAGTGATTGATAAGCCTGGTTTGCGTTTTAGCGCACTTAACCAGCCTTATCCGCAGGCTTGTCGCCCGCTATATTCTTTTTGTTCCCCGATTTAAAATCGGTCTCATACCAGCCATTGCCTTTTAAACGAAACCCAACCGCTGATATCTTTTTTTGCAGCGCGTCTATTTCGCACTTGGGGCACGTACTCAGAGCCTCATCGCTCATTTTCTGCAGAGCCTCAAGCTCGTGAGAGCAAGACTGGCACTGATATTCATATATAGGCATTACTACAAACCTCTACTACTCTCAAAAGTCTACTTTTCCCGCAAACACTTCAGCCACAGCCGCGCTGGGCACAAAAGACCGGCGATTATACCCCAGCCAAAGGCCCGCGAGAACCGGATTTGACTCAGTTTAAGGGAGTTTATGAGGGTTTCTACGCGCTATTCGTCACTATTAGCCGACAAGAACAGCCCTATGCTAAGCTAGCGGCATTGCCACTGGGCCTATATTATGGATTATTCCTTCGAACAAGCGCTTGACGACGAGCTTATTGCAGACTTTTTTCAAGACTTTCGCGAAGCCTATGAACGCTGTGAGCGCTCACTATTAGCCCTGGAAACACAGCCCAGTGATCCCAAACTTACCAACGATCTATTCCGTTCGGTTCACACCATCAAAGGCAACCTCATTTATATTGGCCTGAAGCAACTCTCCCCACTCCTCCAAAGCGTGGAAGATGTGCTCGAAGAACTCAGGGCCAAGCGTTTGGTTTATAACGAGCAACTTAGCGATGTTGTATTGTTAGCCATGGACCTCACTAATCGACTGATACAGGAGCAGCTGTTCCAAGAAAGCCCTAGCGATGATACAAAAAACTTCGACCATATCTGTCAATCGATAAGCCACATAACCGATAGCCCCGCTGAACAGCGAGCTGATGCCATCTATCAAGCGATTTTAGCGCTCGACCCCAATACAAATGCTTCGCCACCTACTCAGCTTCTCGTCGGCGACAACTCAAAAGTTGAAGCTATCAATAGCTTATTGGCCGACTATGGCGTTGAGGAGAGTCCCGATCTCGATTTTTTTGCCCAGTTAATGCCGGTAATCGAACAGCGCTCCCACTTCTGGCAGAACAGAAGTTCACGCCTTGTGGAATTAGCACTAAAAATGAACGACGCCGCCGGGCGCTTAGTGGACCCATCACAACTAGCCGCTGCCGTGTATATGCACGACATAGGCATGGCATTTTTACCCGATGAGCTACTGCACAAGGAAAACCACTTTAACAACCAAGACAAACGCCAAATTCAGGCACACGTTAGACTGAGTGCCGACATTCTCCACAGAATGAGACACTGGGAAGATGCCGCTGAAATTGTGCTGCAACATCACGAGCACTGTGACGGTCAAGGCTACCCTAAACAGTTGGTGGAGGCAGAAATTTGCCACGGGGCAAAAATATTATCGATTGTCGACGCATTTGATTCCTGCATGCACGGAAGATCTCACCACACAGACTTCAAGCGCCCCCTAATTCGCTCCGTGCTAGAAGTAAATCGATACGCAGGCGCTCAATTCAGTCAATTTTGGGTCGATATATTTAACCGCGTTGAACAAAACCAAAACACCCTGCATTAATCCGCTTTTTTTGCCTAAACCCCTTAAAAACAGGCTTTTTTTGTTGCTGTTCGGGTTTTAATACTATATATATAGTGGCAGCCGCCCGGGGGGTGGTTTTAAACCCTGAAAAATAATAGTAAATCGCCCAAAAGGAATCGCTCATGCCAGCCAAAAAAGCTCCTGCAAAGAAAGCTCCAGCCAAAAAAGCTGCCGCTAAAAAGGCCGCCCCAGCTCCAGAGAAAAAAATCAAAGCCGTTAAAGAACGCTTTACAAAAACTCAAATTCTCACCCAAATTGCTGAAAATACTGAACTGAGCAAGAAACAGGTTCAATCTGTATTAGATGAATTGTCTGATGTGATCGAAGGTCACGTTAAAAAACGTGCCGTTGGTGAATTCGTTCTGCCTGGCCTATTGAAAGTAAGCACTGTGAAAAAGCCAGCGAAAAAAGCACGCAAGGGCATTAACCCATTCACTGGTGAAGAGCAAATGTTCAAAGCTAAGCCAGCTTCTATTCAGATTAAAGTTCGTCCCCTGAAGAAACTGAAAGAAATGGCAGAATAAGCCATATTGGTCAACCCAGTGGCCGCCGCGCGGTTTACTGGGTTGGCGCTAGTTAAAAAAATCAAGCTCACTCTATAAAATCAGGCCTGCTCAGGCTCCTGAAATTCGTCGCCCAGCAACACCGCCCTCAAGCGAGAAACCCGCTCCTCCAGCTCTAAGTCAGTGTATGGTAAGGCAGCTTGCGCACCCCAAACGGGTCCTGGCCAGGCAGCGTCACCTTTATATCGCGCAATATGATGAACATGTAACTGCGAAACCACATTGCCTAGTGCCGCCACATTCATTGTGTCGGGGTTAAACAATGATGTCATCAGTTCCGCCAAATGACAGGACTCCTTCAAAAATTGCTGTCTATCGTCCATGCCCAAATGGTGGACCTCGGTGATATTAGCCCTCCGAGGAACCAAAATACACCAGGGATAGTTAGCGTCCTTACTCAGCAATACCTCACACAGTGGCCAGCTGCCCAATAAGACAGTATCGGCTGATAATTGTGAATCGAGCTCAAACATAGCACTTCCTCTCTGTACCCAATCGATGATGCACCGTAGAATAGCGACTTTTCTGACGTTCAGCCACGAGAGATGTTATCCGCATGCGCGCAAGCCGTTTTTTAATCGCCACTTTAAAAGAAACCCCCTCCGATGCGGAGGTAATTAGTCACCAATTAATGCTGCGCGCGGGCTTAATACGCAAACTGGCATCTGGCTTATACAGCTGGCTCCCCCTTGGGCTTCGAGTACTGCGCAAAGTAGAGAACATTGTCCGCGATGAAATGGATGCCTCTGGCGCCCAAGAAGTATTGATGCCTATCGTCCAATCTGCTGAACTCTGGAAGGAATCAGGCCGCTGGGAGGAATATGGGCCGGAGCTATTACGCATCCGCGATCGCCACCAGAGAGAATTCTGCCTAGGGCCAACCCACGAGGAAGTGATCACTGACCTAGTTCGCTCTGAAATAAGCAGCTATAAGCAATTGCCCGCTAATTTCTATCAAATTCAGACCAAGTTCCGTGACGAGATTCGCCCTCGGTTCGGCGTAATGCGAGCGCGTGAATTTCTGATGAAAGACGCTTACTCTTTTCACAGCAACCAAGAGTCACTGCAGACGACCTACGATATAATGCACCAAGCTTACTGCAATGTATTTGAGCGTATTGGCCTAGGGTATCGCCCAGTGATGGCCGACAGCGGTTCTATCGGCGGAGCCCTCTCTCACGAATTTCATGTGCTCGCTGACAGCGGAGAAGACGCCATTGCCTTTAGCACTGAGTCACAATATGCCGCCAACATTGAAAAAGCTGAAACCTTGGCGCCGGCAGGCGATCGCCCTGTCGCTGGAGAGGCACTCACTGAAGTGGCGACTCCCGACCAACACACCATTGAGGCGGTCTGTGAATTTCTAAAAATTCCCACCGCCCAAACCATTAAGACACTGATAGTTTTAGGCGAAACCGAAGACGATAGCCCTGCCCCCATGGTGGCATTGGTACTGCGTGGCGACCACCAACTCAATGACATCAAGGCCGAAAAATTGGCCGGTGTAGCTTCGCCACTGACCTTTGCCCCCGAAGAGCGCATTAAAAATGAGCTTGGTTTGAAGCTAGGTTCAATTGGCCCTATTGGCTTAAGCATCGATATCATTGTCGATTTTGCGGCGGCTCATATTGCTGACTTCGTTTGTGGCGCGAATAAAGACGATCATCACTATACCGGCGCAAACTGGGAGCGAGATCTGGCGCTGCCTAGAACGGCCGACATTCGCAACGTAGTCGCCGGCGACCCAAGCCCCGACGGACAAGGTACCCTTGAAATTAAACGCGGCATTGAAGTTGGCCACATTTTCCAGCTAGGCACTAAGTACAGCGAAGCCATGAACGCCACAGTGCTGGACGAAAATGGCAAAGCACAAGCCATGCAAATGGGTTGCTATGGTATTGGGGTTTCTCGCATTGTCGCCTCTGCCATTGAACAAAATCACGACGAAAAAGGCATTATATGGCCAGAGAATATCGCACCTTTTCAGATCGCCTTGGTGCCCATCAACATGCACAAGTCTGAGGCTGTTGCTGAAAAATGCGAGGAGCTTTATCAGGCTCTACAATCGGCAGGCATAGATGTGCTATTCATGGACGAAGCGAAAGCACGCCTTGGTGTTATGTTGGCAAATACCGAGCTAATGGGAATACCTCACCGTATTGTAATTGGCGATAAGGGCCTTGAAAAAGGCTGCATTGAATATAAGGGGCGCCGCGACACTGAGAACCGTGACATTCCGACTGAGGAATTAATGGACTTCCTAAGCGCCACACTACAACACTAAAGAACTCTATGTTATATCGCCCTTACTCAACACTTGGCCGCCCACTCAGCACTCTCGTGCTGTTTAGCGGTCTTTTATTAGGAGGCTTAATAAACTCACCAACGCTAAGGGCCGAGGATCGGCCTCCCCTCGATAGTGAGCTCAAACAACTTCTACAAAATACCATTAGCCGAGCCGACAGTTTCGAGGACCGCTTCGACGCCGAAGTTTGGCTAACACTCATGTCGAGTCGATTAAAACTCTATGTGAAAGATCCAAAGGAACGCCTGAGGCTTTTACAGGCTATTCATCGAGCCGCAACTCAGGCAGAGCTTCAGCCCGCCTTTGTGCTCGCGGTGATCGAAGTAGAAAGCGGCTTCAACCCATACGCGGTATCTCGCGTAGGTGCTCAAGGTTTAATGCAAGTTATGCCTTTTTGGAAGAATGAAATTGGCCGAGCCGATGACAACCTAACCGACATGAACACCAATTTAAAATACGGTTGCACAATTTTAAAACACTACATTAAAAAAGCCGACGGCCATATGGCCGACGCCTTGGCTCGCTACAACGGCAGCTATGGAAGCTATCGCTACTCCATCAAAGTAATGGACGCTTGGGATAATTGGCGCTAGCGTCGCTTACTCGCTTTTAACACCATAAATTTCTTGTTCATCGCAACAAGCTCACAATGACCAAACAGTCGCGTGAGCTTTTTTTGATAGTCGAGATGGCGGTTACCTATAACCCACAACTCCCCACCTTTGACCAAGGCAGCATATGACTCCTGAAACATCTGCCACGCCACCATCTCCCCCACAACATTCTGCTGATGGAATGGCGGATTATTCAGGACAAGGTCAACACTGTTAGGCTCAATCGAACCTAAACAATCAGCCGCTTCAAATTCTGCTCTGCGCGAATCGCCAAAAGCACTGGTAAATGTATCCCTAGCTGAGGCCAATGCGAGATAAGATTCATCTTTGAAAATTAGGCTCGCCTGCGGGTTTTTCACGGCCGCGATTAAACCTACAACACCATTGCCACAACCTAAATCGACAATATTGAGCGCTTCACGAGATGAGGGTAAATACTCGAGAAAAAAGCGAGTACCTATATCCAAACTTTCTCGAGAGAAAACATTAGGATGATTATGAATAGAAAATTCGGTATTTTCTAAAATATAACTAGTGGCCTTTTTTACCTTATTTGGCAGAGTCACCGATGACTGGTCTACTGGCTCTAGTTGGGGCTTAATAAGCCGAGCTTTCTTTTTTGCTAACGAACTTATTGTTGCCCCTACATACTTCTCAAATAGTTTCAGTGTGGACGTGTGTATCGCCTTAACCATACCACCGCCCACAATCACGGCACCGGGCGCACAAATCTCTCTCAGAGCTGACAACTGATATTCGAGTAAGGCTAAAGTCTTTGGCACTTTTATCAGGACTAAATCGAAGGGTTTTTCTGCGTCTGGAATTTGCGTACTTTCGACACTCTCTATTGAATTATCAGGCAAGCTATTGGCCTGGCAATTAGCTTCAAGCGCCAATCGCGCCAGATGGGAGTCGCTCCAGCTTGTCGGTTGATAAGCCGATAGTGACACAGCCAGCGCGCCAAATTGATCATTTATCAATAATATTCTCGAATCGGCATGCAGACATTCCCTTTCAGCCAATTCATTCAAAAGGTATTCGTCAGCGGCGTCCCAGGCGCGTAGAGTATCCTTTTCTTTAATAGGGAAGCGCCTCAATTCAAAAGAACCGAAACGGGAATTCAGTTGTACCAAGCTAAGATCAGTCACGGAGTACACCGCACCGCTATCACTTCTTTCCACTGTTCGATGTCAGTATCCTCAGACTCAAATAAAGCGAGACCCACCCGCCACTGGTCGGCTTCAGGGCGAACCCATTTGACCTCTGCTATAAGTTGAAAGCGCCCTTCTGGTTTTTTTAGCACGACACAAGCCGGGTATATACTGCCAATCGGCAGAGGCTGATCAACAACCATCTGTAAACCACTGGCCGAAATATCCATGCTGTGACTCACGACCATGACTGGAGATTCAGTACCATCCTCTGAACCGGCGGCCACTTGGAGAAAAATACTCTCTTCTGCCTGCAAGCGATGTTCCTGACGTAGTTCCGAGTTCAAATGTTCCATACTAGTTCGTCCCCTCTGCTCGTCGTTTAGGTTTTGCGTAAACCACGGATAACTCTAGCCAACTGATCTTCAAAATTTTCGCCCTGCCCGTGCACTACAACCTGCTCATGGCAAAACTTCGTAAACAGCGTATCCCGGTGAAATTCGACTACTTTTGTGCCAAGGCGATCAGTGAATATATATTTTTCCGTGCCGCGAATAATCACCGCCAACTTACAGCGCACATTTTCCACTGATCCCGCGCCTTTGATCTCAACCCACGCGCCAACCCGCAAACTCGACATAGCCGCCTCTGCATTCGCAAGAGTTTCGGGCCCGAGTTCTGCGGACACCTTATTTTGTCCTTCTTCCTCTATTGGACTATCCGGCAGGTGGGGCAAATCAGCTTTAAACTCTTCGCTGCTCTGTGCTTCACTTGTATCACTAGGCAATGCCACTGCCTCAACTCGCTCTACTTCCACTCGTTTCGATAAAGCTAAAGATTCACGACGCTGGTTAATAAGCCGCGTTAAGCTGAGTTCAAACTGAGGCCCCAATGGCAAAGGTTTTGCTACCAGAGTTGAAAGGCAAAGCAAAAAAGTTTCTACACTTTTTAGCATAACCTTCCGGCCGTGCGCATTCACAAATAGCAGCTGGCCTGCCGCCTCAAGCTTTAAAGCCAACCTGCAGCGAAGCACGCAGTTGTCTTCATCAGTGAAGAGAAACCAATCACCCACCTTTAAGCCTCGAGCTTTTGCAACCAAAGCTCGGCTTAAGCTGGCGCCTTCGTGTGCAGAACTTGTTAAAGATGGGATTGGAGCAAGAGGCTGGTCACTGTCAAATCTATTTTTTAGCCGGCTGAATAGAGCGGTATTAAGTTCAGCAACAAAGGCCTCATATTGGTCTTGTTTACAAACGTTTAGCTGTATCGATTTTTCCAATAGGGAAAAAATCGCCTGCACCTGAGGCGTCAACTCCTTGCTTTCCCACTCTCGGGACGGATTGAAGATATCACCAAGTATCGCTATAGCTCGTGACCACAGATTCCATTCGTTTGAGTACTGCTCTCCGTTCAAATGCCAGAATTGCATCTCTGAACGCCAAGGTCCTTGTAAGAAGCTGGCAATACCAGCAGATAACAAACACCCTGTAAGCTGAGAATTCAGTAAGTTCAACACGTCTGCTTGCGCTGAAATTTGTTTCACAGCACCAAGCTCTGCCTCACAAAGGCGCTGCTCACTCAAAACAGATCGCTTCTCTTCCTTTGCCAAAAACTCAGTAAAAGTGCCCTGCGGAGATTCTGGATCAGAGGCTATAAGCTCAAAAACATTGCGGATCTTTTCAGGTAATTCTCTTCCGGAACGCCCCGAGACCGGATACCAGCATCGCGCTCTGCCAATGGCCTCACTCAGAAATTTGCGCACGGGGTTTTCTGCCAGGCAAAAAATACCGTCGTTAGCAGATGCCAGCTGAATAAAGGAAGCTTTAAATGACAAAAAGAGTTCGACCATTTCAGGATGAAGATTACTGTCATTAATCAGCGCATCATAAACTTGCTCAGCGAAGGCATGGCGCTCCTCTGGCCAATTTTGCAGAAATGCATCGAGGTGCTCACAGTCGCCATTGAGTATTTGGTAAATGTTTACTTCCGTACCAACCATTAATGCGTCGACTCCAATAATCTACCAAACATAATCTAACAGGGTGTAGCACACATCCGCCACAGCCATTTAATGCGAGCAAGTTTACAGGTTTATTGATTTGCTCGATAGACTTAGCACGAGCCTGCACAGCACTCTGTGACGGCTTTCAAACTTTGGAATATTCTGCCACTAAGCCTTAAAGCGAGTCCTATTTTTGTATCAAAGCTGACTCAAAGTCACATAATGCGCCACATGATATTGCCTCTTGGCTTTTATCAAGATAACGTAGGGAGATGATGCCCTTAGAATCTAGGTTTTCACAGCTCTGGACACAGTGCTCAACAGGGAGCACAGACGCTAACACGGAAGATGTTTGGCGGCATATTCACACCTACTATGGTGAGAAACATCGTGCCTATCACACACTGAGGCACATTGAATATTGCTTACAGGCGCTAGATTTAGCCGCAAACGAGGTTGAACAGCCCAGTGCTGTTGAGCTCTCCATTTGGTTCCACGATATTATTTATCAACCTGGGCGAGCGGACAACGAACAGAGAAGCGCTGAATTTTTTCAAACCGTCAGCGAAGGGATATTGCCAGACACACTACGGCTACATGTCACCCATCTAATTTTGGCCACTATGCACCACCATCACAACATAAGTCCCCCCACATCAAGCGACAGTCAATTTATGGTGGATATCGACCTATCAAGCTTTGGTTTGGAGGAAGATCTTTTTGGAGAAAATACCCAAGCCCTACGGCACGAACAGCCAGAGCTTTCAGATGAAGAGTTTCGCCGCTCTACTGCTGCTTTTTTTAAGTCGCTATTAGCACGGCAACGTATTTTCTACACGGCCTATTTTTTTGAACAACTGGAAGACAAAGCGAGAAAGAATATCAAAAATGCCCTACAGCATTTGATTTAGCAGCGGCATCACTACATATAACTTGCTTCAACTGGACACATTTGGTTTAACTGGGCGTCACCACAGAACCTTATTAATGTGCGCAAATGTAAAGCCTCTCCCCTGTAAGAAACGCACCTGCTTCGCCCGAATTTTTTGCGCTTCGTGATGCTCAACTTGCTTACCACGACCCACGCCTTCGTGATCAAGAGCGTCAGAGCTTAGCTCACCAAAGCGCCGACGACTAACATCAAGCGCTAAGCTTAGCCATTTGTGGTCCGCCTCATCTACCAAGCGGCCTACCAATGCCTCACTAATACCCTTATCTCTAAGCTCTTGAATGATGCGCAAAGGCCCCTTGCCACTGTGGCTGCGATAGCTCACATAACTTTCTGCAAAGCGCTCATCACACTGGTAGCATTTTTCTTGAAGTTCATCGAGCAGAGAGGGGATAAGGTGACTTGAAAAATCATCGTGCCGGCCGTACTTACGGCTGAGTTTTTGCGATAGTTCGCGGCGCGAATGTTCGCGTCGGGCCAATAGACCCAACGCGGAATTTCGCATGTATTGACTCAGTTCAGAGTCTGACATGGCAAAAGCTTAGGCCTTTGCAAGGGTTTCGTTATTTGCACTGGCCTTCTCGCCTTTTTCGCCTTTCTCACCCTTTGCAGGCTTAGTCGCCGCAGGGCTCTCCTTAGGCTCAGTACCGTCACCTAAAAGCTCAGCCCTAACTTTTGCTTCAAGCTCGGTGGCCAACTCTGTATTTTCCAACAAAAACTTACCAACATTGTTCTTGCCTTGACCAATTTTCTCGCCTTGATAGCTATACCAAGCACCCGCCTTATCAATAAGGCCTAATTTCACACCGTAGTCGATAACTTCTCCCATACGGTTAATACCCTGGCCATATAGGATTTGAAATTCAGCCTGCTTAAAGGGAGGCGCCACCTTATTCTTAACCACTTTGACTCGAGTTTCGTTACCCGTCACTTCATCGCCGTCTTTTACAGCGCCAATACGGCGAATATCCAAACGAACCGAGGCGTAGAACTTCAATGCATTACCACCGGTAGTTGTTTCCGGATTGCCAAACATCACTCCGATTTTCATACGAATTTGGTTAATGAAAATAGCCAAACAGTTGGCATTCTTGATGTTGCCCGTAATTTTCCGCAAGGCCTGTGACATCAAGCGCGCTTGCAAACCCACGTGGTGGTCACCCATATCGCCTTCAATTTCTGCTTTGGGCGTGAGTGCAGCTACGGAATCAACAACCAACATATCAATGGCACCGGAGCGCACCAACATATCCGCCACTTCCAAGGCCTGTTCACCAGTGTCCGGCTGAGACAAAATAAGATCGTCGACATTAACACCAAGCTTCTCAGCATAGATGGGGTCTAGTGCGTGCTCGGCATCGATAAAAGCACAGGTACCACCCTGCTTCTGACACTCGGCAATAGCCTGCAAAGTAAGAGTTGTTTTACCGGAGGATTCTGGACCGTATATCTCGACAATACGACCTTTAGGCAAGCCGCCTATGCCTAATGCTACGTCGAGACCTATGGAACCGGTGGATATGGCGGGAATTTTCACTCGCTCTTTATCACCCATTCTCATTACTGTGCCTTTACCAAATTGGCGTTCGATTTGGCTCAACGCTGCCTGTAGAGCCTTTTCTTTATTTGCGTCCATGAGACACCTCTTGTTTGAACGATTTTAGTATTTTGAATAATTTTAACGTTAACGAAAGCCGTGCAAGATTTTCGATGACGGGCCTTTCAGCCGACTGAAAAGAAGCTTACGCCATAAACACTGTACGCGCAACCAGTACTATAGATATATACAGTATATTTTCTGAGGATGCCCGCCAGCGCCAAATTTCGCGGGCTTCCGCATCTCAATTGGCTTTTTGCCGGCTCTCAATGACGCTTTTCAAGAGCCCTCGAGCTAAGCCGAGGCACTTGCTGCCACCATTATCCCGCTGGGCTCATGCCATTCGCGGTATCCCCGCTCACTCAAGTATTTCAATGATTCGCCAGAATCTAATTCTAGCTTAATCCGGGCCCTTAAGTGGATCTAAGTAAAGCTTATTAAGCAGTGGACAAGTCGACACTATCTTTCTATTCTTCCGCCACACACTTATCGCATTTCCCAAGGACAAAAAATGAAGCATACCGTTGAAGTTATGATCACAGAGCAAGTTGTAGGTGATCGCATAAAGGAATTGGGGCATGAGATCACTGAATACTACCAAGGCTCAGACAAATTGGTCATGATTGGCTTGCTGCGCGGGTCATTTGTGTTCATGGCAGACCTTGCCCGAGCCATAAAAGTACCTCACTCGGTCGACTTCATGACCGCCTCCAGCTATGGCAACAATACAGAAAGCTCGCGCGACGTGCGCATCCTGAAAGACCTAGATGACGATATCCTAGGAAAAGACCTGCTTATTGTTGAAGATATTGTGGATACGGGCAACACACTCAGCAAGGTGTGTGAAATTCTCAGCTTGCGCGAGCCCGCATCAATCAGAATCTGCACGCTACTTGATAAGCCCGAGCGAAGAGAGGTTGAGGTTGATGTTTCCTGGTGCGGCTTCCAGATTCCGGATGAATTTGTAGTCGGCGTGGGTATTGACTACGCACAGCAGTATCGACACCTACCATACATCGGCAAAGTGGTTCCGCTATAAGCGCAACGCCATCAAATAGTCGTCCATAAAGTAGCCACCACCAATATCGGCTACTTTTTCGCCCGTTTTAACAAAACCCATTTTATAATAGGCTTCTATTGTATTGGTATTGTGTTTGTTTACGGTCAGGGACATGACTGATGCGCCCTGCTCCCGAGCAAATTGCCCCGCAAAATTCATTGCAACCTTTCCGTCTCCGCGGCCCCGCCGCCGAGAGGCAATGTATATCTTACTTAAAAAAGCCTCCTGCCCATTCATCTGAATTCCTAAATAACCGAAACTGTCTTCACCTTCCCGAAGAAGAAAGTAGCTGAAATTCTTACTAAGAATTTCTTCGCCAATGGTTTCCGCTGAGTGCAGCTTATCCAGCATATAAGTGACTTGAGCCTCACCGATGATAGGCGTGTAATGCTCGCGCCAAATTTCATTGGCTAGCGCGGCTACTTGCCCGATGTCCTGCGCGGAAGAAACGGGGATAAACATTGTACAGCCCTCAAAAACACATTGTTAACTTGCTGATTATTCCATCAAACTCGCCTAAATACGAATGCAATGGGAAGCCCTCAGCCTATTCGTCGAGCTAAAAAAACTTAGACAAATTGCTTGCGCAATAGGTTTTTCTGAACTTTCCCCATGGCATTGCGTGGCAGCTCGTCCAATACAAAGACCTTTTTCGGCACCTTGAAATTGGCCAAGCGCGGCTTCAGTTCAGCAATAACATCCTCCGCCAACAAGGTTTTCTCACCACTAGGTACAAGCACCGCAGCAACACACTCGCCAAAATCGGCGTCGGGCAAACCAATCACCGCGGATTCCAAAACACCGGCCAGCTCGTCAACAAACAACTCGATTTCTTTGGGGTATACATTAAGCCCACCGCAAATAATCATGTCTTTTGCCCGCCCCACAATTGAGACATAGCCCTCCTCATCAACGCGACCTTTGTCACCCGTATTAAAAAACCCATCGGCACTAAAGTCTTCGGCCGTCTTTTCCGGCATGCGCCAATAACCCTTAAATACATTAGGCCCTTTGACTTGTAAATTACCTATCTCACCCACAGGTAATACAACACCCTGCCCATCAACCACCCTCACCAAAACACCAGGTAGAGGCAGCCCGACTGTGCCCGCCTTGCGAGTGCCAAGTAAGGGGTTAGAGGTATTCATACTGGTTTCAGACATACCGTAACGCTCGAGAATAGTATGGCCAGTTCTTACCTCAAATGCCGTAAATGTCTCTTCAAGTAAGGGCGCTGAACCCGAAATAAAGAGACGCATATTACCGAGCCCAGAGCGATCAAAACTAGCTTGAGCAAGCAGGCGAGTGTAATAAGTGGGCACGCCCATCATCACCGAACACTCAGGCAATTTTGCAAGCGTTTGCGCGGCATCAAACTTGGGTAACCAAGTCATACTGGCGCCACTACAAAACACACAACCCAGGGCGACAAATAAACCATGAACGTGGAATATGGGCAGAGCGTGCAACAAGCGATCTTCCGCACTAAAGCCCCAATATTCGACCAGCGTGCTGGCATTGCTCGCTAGGTTTTCATGGGTGAGCATGATTCCCTTGGGCTGACCGGTGGTACCCGAGGAATATAACAACGCAGCCAAATCATCGGGCTCTCGATGAACAGAAACAAAGTCGGCAATGTCCTGTTCGGGGACAAAGGCCGCGCCGCTCACTAAGGTTCCACCCCCGTCAGCATTCAGAGTGAGTACCCGGGTTTCACTTGATGCCAACTCAGCTATCAGCTCTTTACGCTCGCTGGCGCACACCACTAAACTCGGCTCAGCATTCACTAAAAAATAGCCGAGCTCAGCCGATTGATAAGCCGTATTTAGAGGATGAAAAACTAAACCCGCTCGCAGGCAGGCCAAGTACAACCAAAGTGCTTCCGGCGATTTGTCCAGCTGTGCACTCACCCGATCACCTGGCTGCAGACCCTGGGCGACTAAAAAACACGCCAGACGCGCCGACTCTAAGTCGGCATCGCGGTAGGTATAAACTTGCTTACTGTCGGTCTCCAGCAGTAGCTTGTCGAGGTAGGGGCTAAAACTGGCAAAATAATGATGGTACAGATTGTGATTTTTTGACGTCACACGAAGGCCTATAATTGAGCGGATCAAGAGATAAAAGGGCGCCGCCTAGATTACCGGAATTCAAAAAACTAATCGACTTTAAGGCCTAAATTGCCAACTGATTACTTCGGTAATCTATAAATGCCTGCTCAATTTCAGCAGAAGAATTCATCACAAAGGGACCATATTGAACAATAGGTTCTTTGAGTGGCCGACCAGACAGCACCAGAGCCCTTGCCCCTACAGCCCCCCCTTGAAGCGGCAAGATCTCACCTTTTGAAAACAAACCCATCTGACGGCGCTGTAAATCTCCATCCGCCTGCAACTGCAAACTCCCCTCGTAAACATAGACCCATGCAGGGTTTTCGGCCTTGAAACCAATATTGACTTGCTCCCCCGCTGAGAGCCAAACATCCAACATCACCGCTTGAGTCGATAAGGGATCAGACAGGCCCGGCACAGAGCCCGATACGGCTTCGCCATTCACCTCAATATCTCCAGCGATCGCCCTCACCTGCCCTCCCTCAGAAAGATTCACTTCCGCTATGTCGCGACTTTGAAGGTCACAATAAGCCGCAGGTTTCATTTTGCTGGCGGCCGGTAAATTCAACCACAACTGAAAACCTTGCAACAACCCACTCTCTTGCTCTGGCATCTCTGAATGCATAACCCCTCTACCGGCAGTCATCCACTGCACACCGCCCGCACTAATGACACCTTCATTCCCCATATGGTCGCGATGGCGCATACGCCCTGCTTTCATATAAGTTATGGTCTCAAAACCGCGATGCGGATGTTCAGGAAACCCTCCAATATAGTCAGCGGCATCGTCAGAATTAATTTCATCAATCATCAAAAATGGGTCGAGAACCTGATTCAAAGCCTGCCCACCTACACGATGGATTCTAACGCCGTCACCATCGTTAGTTGCTTGAGCATCAAGCGTATTCAGTAATACTCTATTAGAAGTATTCATAGCTATTGCACTCCTTAAATCTGCTCGCGGTGATGAGCAACAGTAAAATCTTGCCTGGGCCCGATGGGCACAATTCCCGTTGGATTAATTGTCTCGTGACTCGCGTAGTAATGAGTTTTAATGTGCTCAAAATTTACTGTGGCGGCCACTCCAGGCACCTGATAAAGCTCACGGATATAGCCACTAATTGCAGGGTAGTCACTCAGCATTCTCAAGTTACATTTAAAGTGACCAAAATAAACTGCGTCAAAACGAATCAAAGTAGTAAACAAACGCCAGTCGGCTTCTGTCAGCTGACTACCCGCCAAATAACGCTGATGGGCCAAAATATCTTCCACCCAATCAAGGGCTTCAAACAATTCATGAAACGCCGCCTCGTAGGCACTTGTAGTGGTTGCAAAACCGGCTCGATACACGCCGTTGTTAATACTTGAATAAATACGATCGTTTAGCCTATGAATGTGATCGTGTAAGTGCTCTGGATAAAAGTCTAGAGTATTGCCTGTGAGATGGTTAAAGGCTGAATTAAACATTCGGATAATATCTGAGGACTCATTATTGACGATAGAATGACTGTGAGTATCCCACAACACGGGTACTGTCACGCGACCCTCATATCCTGCATCACCCTGCAAATAGAGCTCGTACAAAAAATCCAATGGCGAGTCTGCCTCGTTCAGCGTCCAGCCATTTTCCTTCATCAAGGCGTCAACTACGATGACCTCAATATAATCTTCAAGTTGTTTCAACTTTAAAAAAATAAGCGTGCGATGCGCCCAGGGACACGCTAGGGAAACATACAGTTTATAACGACCTTTTTCAGCCTTGTATGGGCCTTCGCCAATCACCTTGCGATAAGCACTGTCTTGACGGCGGAATTCCCCAGCATGACTGCTTGTGTCGTACCATTGATCAACCCAGCGACCCTGTTGCAATAAACCCATAGTGTTTCTCCTGAAGTGAATTAAGTGGGGTCAGTTTAAACAGTATCTATATTTGAATAAGAGGCCCAAGCTGATTAGAATGTTCTAATAATCCGAACATTAAAAGGCCGTAAATATGAACGCACAACCAATAACCCTGGAAGCCTTGGAATTGCTGGATGCCATAGACCGAAGAGGCAGCTTTGCAAAAGCAGCGGAAGAGCTGAACAAAGCCACATCAGCACTCTCTTATGGTGTTCAGAAGCTCGAAGAGCAGCTCAAACTCACGGTGTTTGTTCGTCAGGGCCGCCGTTCGGTACTCACACCTGCTGGGCGTCTACTGCTGGATGAGGGGCGTTTGATTCTTAAAGCCAGCGCGCTATTAGCAGACAAAGCCCGTGAGGTAGCCAGCGGTTGGGAGCCGCGACTAAAAATAGCCGTGGAGTCCACACTAGACTACGAAGTGTTTTTTAAACAGCTATTGGCTTTCTTAACGGAGCATTCTAGCGTCGAGATTGACGTGTGTGAAAGTGTATTAAATGGTGGCTGGGAAGCATTAGAACACGACCGCGTAGATCTAGTGATCGGTGTACCCGGCCCAGTGCCAATCCAAAAGGGTTTCCGAGCTCTGCCCATTGGCAATGGCGATATGATCCCAGTAATAGCCAGCCAGCACCCCTTAGCTCATCTGGCCAATTCACCAGAAGCCTTAAAAGCAGCATTGCCAAAATTGCGGCGTGTCATCACCCACGATACCGCCACAGTTAGCATTTTACGCAATGCGGGCCTCAGTCTAGGCGATAGCGATAAGCTTTACGTGCAAAATATGGATCAAAAAATTCATGCCCTGTGCGCGGGTTTAGGTATTGGTCACCTACCTCGCCATCGCGCGCAAAGTCATTTGGACAGTGGGCATTTATTGGCACTGAGTTTAAACGCAGAGCTTGAGCACAATTTCATAGCTTGGAAGCTGGCCAACAAAGGCCGAGCACTGCATACCCTGTCTGCTAGATTAGCCACTACAATGGGTAATACAGAAAAATAAAAGCCCTAATCGACGGACTGTCAGGCCAGCCTAGCGATTAAGGATTCATGGCACTTAGGGCAGCAGTTTTTCGATTGCTGAAACCAATTGAGAAGGCTTAGTGGCTGGAGCGAAACGTTCGACTGATGCCCCGTTTGGCGCCACCAGAAATTTAGTGAAATTCCACTTAACTCCCTTCGAACCTAAGAGCCCCGGCGCCGCATTTTTTAGAGAGGTATACAGCGGATGTGCCGATGGACCGTTCACATCCAACTTGGCAAACAATGGGAATGTGACACCAAAATTCATTTGGCAAAAACTCGCAATCTCCCCATCGCCTTTTGGCTCTTGCTGCTTAAACTGATTGCAGGGAAAGCCCAAAACAACCAAACCTTTCTCGGCGTAGTCTTTGTGCAAGGCTTCCAAACCTTCATATTGAGGAGTGAAACCACACTTACTGGCCGTATTAACCACGAGAACCACTTTGTCTTTGTAAGCGGCTAAGGTAGTTTCTTCTCCGCTAATGGTCGTACAGGGAATATCATATAAGTCGCTATTCATGGTGCTCTCGCTCGAGTTAATGTTTGCACAAATATATTGCACACAAAGTAAATTTACAAGCATTATTCTCTTTCCAGCCTCCATCAGCCGTAGATATCAACCCCATCATCTAAGTGAATGAGGTAAAGACGCATATCAAACTCCAACTGGTGATATTCAGGCAACATATGCCGGCACAGGCGGTAAAACGCTTTGTTGTGATCCTTTTCTTTCAAGTGGGCAAGCTCGTGCACAACAATCATATTCAAAAAGACTTCAGGCGACCTCTTGAAAACAGCACCAACTCTAATCTCATTTTTACTTTTCAGCTTACCGCCCTGAACCCGTGACACATAGCTGTGTAGGCCCAATGCCTTGTGCACTAAATGCAACTTACTGTCATAGACAATTTTGCTCAGAGGCGGGGATTTTTTCATGTGTTGATTTTTTAATGCCACAACATAATCGCGAAGCGCTTGATCACTGCCTATATCGTGGGTCTTTGGATAGCGCTGCAAAAGGAAGTCACCCAGGCGCTTTTCATCGATAAGCGTTTGTACCTGAGCAACTAGATTAGCAGGATAATTCGCAAGATATTTGTGCACGGACATAGCGGAATACAGTACCCAGTTTCAACAATAGAGGGGAGCGAGATTGAGCCATTATAAACCTAATGCCGCGTTGGTCGGTAGCGGGAGCCACCATCAGGAAACTATAAGATCATCGCCCCCAACACCAAAAACCCAACTGAACTCATGCCTCCTGCTAACAAGCAATAGGGCATTTGCGTCCGCACATGATCCATATGCTCAGTTCCCGCCGCCAAACTCGACACCACTGTTGAATCAGAAATTGGCGAGGCGTGATCGCCAAATATACCTCCTGACAAGACCGCGGCCACAAATAGAGCTGGGTCTACGCCAATTGCGGCCGCCACGGGTATCGCAATAGGCAGCATTATTGAAAACGTACCCCAGCTTGAACCCACCGAAAAAGCAATGGCCCCAGACACCCAAAAAATCACCAAGGGCATGAGCCAAACAGCAATTGAGTCACCCATAGCGTTCGCCATAAACACACCCGTGCCAAGAGACTTGGCGACGCCACCCAAGGCTAAAGCCAGTACCAATACCAGCGCAATGGGCAACATGCCCCCTGCCCCCTCCATCCAAGTTTGAGTTAAACGATTTAAACTCATGCCTCCTCGCGCCAGTACTAAAATCGATATCACTAGCAACCCAGACAGGCTAGCCCACAGCACACTCTTAGAACCTGAACCCGCGAACAAATTACCGTCGCCCGTGACATAAAGCCCTATGGGCATAACCGCAATCAACGCCAGAATGGGCAGTAACATCGGCATTAAACTTGGAACTTTACCGCCGGCCGGTTCATGCACCTGCTCACCTTCACTTACGGCAAACTCAACGCCACCCACAATACCTTCAGCCGTTCGAGTTTCTGCCGCGGCCATAGGGCCCAAATTAACATTTCGAAAGATTGTAAACGCCGTCAAGCCCACTGCGCTCAGCGCGTACAGGTTCATAGGAATACTCGCCAATAAAACACCCAGCGCATTTTCTACACCCAAGCCTTCCAGCAAACCTAAATTAAACGCGCCCCAAGCGTTTAAGGGTATAAGTACGCAAATGGGTGCCGACGTAGAGTCAATTATGTAGGCCAACTTTTCCCTAGCGATCTTAAAGCGATCAAATAGGGGCCGTGAAACAGTACCGGCGACCAACACTGTGATATTCGATTCAATAAAAATAACAATGCCAATAAAGAATGCTAAGCACTGAGCGCGTCGGCCATTATTTACCCAGCGCGAACGCTCCAAAAAACTCACAAAGCCACGCACCGCACCACTGCGCTCTAAGGTAAAGATAAACGCGCCGATGACCAAAGTGAAAACCACTACCCTGGCATCGCCGGGAGAGCTAAGAACGGCTATCGCGGTTTCAATTGACTCCGCTAAAGCGCCTATAGGCCCTGCATCGCCCAGTAAAAACACCCCCAACCAGAGACCTGCAAATAGCGCTAGATAAACCTGCCGTGTAACAAGGGCGAGGCCAATGGCTAACACAGGTGGCAACACAGAAGTCCAGTGAGCTTCAATCATTTAGAATCCAAATTTAGTAATAAAAATAATTCTCGAGACAAAAAACTCTATCACCGAAATGATTAGAGAACTCCAGTCAAGCGAGACTTGTGCGCTGCAAAGGCCCTCACCAAAAAATCCATCAGCACTTTTACACGAACATTTTTTGCCATATCTTTATGCGCCAAAACCCAAATCCACTCGTAGGCCACAGCCTCTGCATTAGGAATACGTTGTACGCCGGCAACATTGTCGCCAATGAAACATGGCAGTGACGCAATACCCATATGAGCCTGTACAGCCGCCAACTGCATAACGTCTGAATACAAGTTTCCTCGCACCGGCACCAAGGGGTATTTATGCTTTTCAGGCCAGCGTAAATGCTGACTGGGGTCACCCCAACCTAACCAATGGCACAATTCCGGCGATTGAATCACATCGTGTTCGGCTAAGTAAGACTCACTGGCGTATGCACTTTTCGCAATGCGCGTGAGGCGCCGGCCCGACAAAGAGTCTGGAGGATTATCAACGTGGCGTATAGCAACATCGGCTTCGCGGCTCGCGAGGTCACGTCGCGAATACGTCATATTCACCTCGAGGTGAATATCGGGATAAAGATCCATAAAATGTTCCAGGTCAGGCATTAACAAATGCGTGGCAAAACCGTTGGGTAAAGTCAGGCAAAGGTCTCCCTCAATTCGTAAATCCTTTCCTAGAATGTCTCGCTCAATGCTATTGAAACCCTGCTGAATGTATTCCGCGTTGCCCAGCAAGTCTACTCCGCCCGGCGTCAAGGTATAACCGCCAGGCAAACGGTCAAACAACTTAATACCTAAATTGGATTCCAAGGCATTGATACGCCTAGCACAAGAAGAGTGATGTAAGCCTAGCCGATGCGCCGCTTTTTTAAGTCCACCGGTGTTGGCAATGGCGAGAAATACCTTTATGTCGTCCCAATTCACTGCAAAACCTATACCTCAATGGCCTGCGGGCCGAGTTTAAATTTCCTTGGATACAGCCTAAAGATGGGGGCGCAAAATTGCGCCAAGAGAACGCAAAGCTACCACCTAGTAAACATTTCTGCAATTTGTATACTGAATCATCATCCACCAAAGGAGCGTATGTGAACGGCTTCACCGGCTCACAAGACGTCAAAATATGATCGATTTATACACAGATGCAACCGCAAACGGCCTCAAAATTTCTATCGCTCTCGAAGAAATGGGCGTGGAGTATCGAGCCCATCAAGTTAACTTAGGTGGCGGCCAAAAAACCCCAGAGTTTACTGCGATGAATGCCAACCAAAAAATTCCAGTGATTAGAGACGGCGATGTAACCCTTAGTGAATCCGGCGCGATCTTATATTATTTGGCGATCACCAATGGTCAGCTAATACCCACAGACTTTGCCGCGCGCAGCAAAGTTATGGAGGCACTCATGTTTCAAATGAGTGGCTTAGGCCCAAATTTTGGTCAACTGATCGTCTGGACAGCCGCCTGGAGTAATGACTTTCCAGTCGTTAGTGAGCGCTATCAAAAGGAGGTTTTACGCCAATTTTCGGTACTGGAAGCCCGCTTGGGAAATCACGAGTATATGGGAGGTACAGAATATTCCATTGCCGACATCGCGTTTTGGCCCTGGATTCATATGTGTCATACAAACCCTGTGGGTCAGACACTGCCCTTGGGCAACTATAAAAAGTTGAGCGGCTGGTACGAAAAAATTTCACAGCGACCCGCTGTACAGCGCGGAATTTTGGTCCCCACACCACTGGCGCCAGAAATTCAATACGAAGCTTTTCTCAGTGCGGTGGTAGGCTTAGGTGACTTGCACAAATAGTGTCGGACAGACGAGGCACGCTCGAAGAGCGCGCCTCAAGCTTTATTTAATGTATTGCAAAAAACCTTCGTCCACAGGCGTATCAGCCAAATGGTTCGTATAGTTACTTATGGTTTTCTGCGCAATGCCGACGATAATTTCAAGCACTTGTTGGTTGCCGTAGCCCTCAGCTTTAAATTGGCTAAATTCTGCATCACTTAAGTGACCCCGCTTGCGCAACAGAGCTAAGGTTGTATCCTTGAGCGCCTGCAATTTTGCGTTTGGCAAATCACCCCCGCTGTTTAAAGCGTCAATAATCGCACTGTCTACCTTCATCATATGAGCAATTCCCGTATGGGCAGGAATACAATAATGACACTCGTTTTCAACATTAATAGTTTGCCAAACCACCGTTAATTCCTCGGCATTAAAGCTGGTTTGGGAAAAATAGGTATGCAAGCTTTTATAAGCCTCTAGGGCGGCGGGCGCCACGGCCAATACAGCGTGTAGATTGGGAATAAAACCAAAACTCTTTTGTGAGCTCTCAAGTTCTGCGCTTGCGCTGCCCGGTGCATTTTCTGGGGTGTATAAGGTAAAAGACATAATATGTATTCCTAGATAAACGTTAAAGATATTGAAAAATACGGAGACCTACCCGTTCAGATCTGCAACTTGGCTATACAATACCGCGCCAAAACCGTACTATGAATACCCCTAAGTCCTAATTATGCGCTCTGGAGTCCTAAATTGTCCGCTATTATCGACCTAATTGAGCTTATCAAGCTACGAGTCAACGTTTATCACAACGCTCGAGTGTGCGGCCATTGGAAAATCAAACAGCACTCTGAAGGCAATACCTGTTTTCATATGGCGACGCAAGGGCGCTGTTTATTAAGCGTACCAGGGCACGGCGAATGGACGTTGTCTGAGGGGGATTTGGTGATTTTTCCACGAGAAATCCCACACACCATGGAGCCAATTGAAGCATTGCAGGGCGCGCAACAACACCTGCTAATCGCCGACTCCCAAGACATAGCTGGCACCAGTATGCTGTGTGGGGAAATGTGTTTTTTACACTGCGGCAATCAACCCTTATTAAATGGCCTGCCAGCGGTATTCGTCATTGAGCGTACAGAGCAAACTTCATGGCTCAGCAACCTGTTCAACTTAATAGTGACCGAAAGCCTAAGCAGTCGAAAAAATACCAACCCCATGTTGAATCGACTCTGTGAATTATTATTTTCTTATGCGATAAGGCATTTCATTGAAAGCAACGAGTGCCACATGGGTGTGCCCGCTCTTTTTGCCCATCCGCAAATAGCCAAAGCGGTGGCCGCCATTCACACCAAGCCTGCACACGCTTGGGGTTTAATCAATTTGGCCGAACATGCAGGTATGTCGCGCACACAATTTGCCCACGCCTTTAAAAACACCAGCGGTTGGACACCTATTCAATACCTCAGTTGGTGGAGGATGCAACTCGCGTGGTCTTATTTACACGCAGGTGAGCGGGTGGCGAGTGTTGCCGACAGCGTCGGGTATCAATCAGAAGCCGCCTTTTCCCGAGCCTTTAGAAAACATTTTAATGAAAGTGCCGGCACCGTTCGTCGCGCAAACCTGCCTTAAGCCCGAAGCGTAAACTGCAGACGCATCCACGGTGCAATTTTGCCTATGGCTGGTGCATTTGTTGTGACTTCAACAATTTTCAATTCTGCCTTAGTGTGCTCGCAGTTATTAAACCAAAGGGCAATTCCTTACTGTGAACAACGAAACACCACTACGACTGGGAGAAATTCCCCTACGCAATGCGCCTGAGGTAGTGCTGGACAACGGTCGCGCCTGTATTCCTCAGCACTATCTGCAATTTCAACACAACCACGAGTCTCTCGAAGCACTCCTGGTAGACATAGACTACAGTGCTCGCTATCCCATATTTGCCTGTGAAGACGAAGGCGGCCTTTATTTGCAAGTGGGTATCATCGGTTTCGATAATTACGCGAAACGGTCGGCGAGCCCCATACCCGCCAAGATTGTGTATGGGCGCAAATGGCGAGTGGAGTTAGAGCTGCCTACTTCCGAAATTATCCAGACTGCTTTTTTAGCCTTAAAAAAAGCGCGTGAGCATGAAATTCGTGAATTATTTCGTTTGATAGAAGCTGATGGACACGGCTACAGCACGCCGTTCAACAATCATCACGACTTACCGCTTATGGCGCAAAACGCAGAACTATTGGCACCTGCGAGTACGTCGAAGAACGAGACCCTTGGTTCTAAGGAAATTTCTCAGGCCTTGGAATATATACGATACGATTCCGCTTCGTTTCATCTAAAGAACTTACAGGCCCATGGCAACGAGAAACATATTGTTGATATAAGCATTCAGAGCGGATGCAATACATCGCTTCCCGAACTCCAATCTCAAACAATAACCCTAGTGCTAGCATCACTCGACATTAATGAGCTTTACTATGAGTTAATGAACGCAATGATCAACTTGAGCGATCAACACCTAGATGAGAATTTTACCTACCGCCACTACCGCCGTTTTAGCCGGCGCTACAGCATTGCTGCACTTGGAGAGCTGTCGAAACACGTCCGACGCCATAGTTGGTCTTGGCCAAACTCCGATTTTGAGGCCCAGTTTACTGATGCGAATTATCAAACTGACTTGAGCCGAGTGCCACGTTTAGGGGAAGGCCTCAATGCCCGAAAAATACGCTCGCAGTTGGCATACTTTGATATTCCTGAAGGTATACTTCCCAATCCAGCCGACTAGTCCAGACGCTGAAAAACCTCCCCTTCGATCAGCGCGCGTTTAGCCAAAATCCGCTCTGTCATGAAACGCACGAAGGTTTGAACTTTGGCATTTTTCCTCAGGTCTGGATGACTCAATATCCAAAAATCGTATTTATGTTCAGACAGATAAGGGGGCAGGCGGGTGATGCCATCCATATTTTCCCCATAAAAACAGGGCAGAAGCGCAATACCCAAGCCCTGCTTACAGGCCTCCGCTTGAAGCGAACCACTGAGAATTTTGTGCCTGGAGCTAAAAGACGAATATTCTCTCGCTAGAACTCCAATGGGGCGACGCAGTTTGTCGGTCCAACCCAGCCAATTTTGTGCGGCCATCCAGGTAGAGTCTTCCAGCTTTGGAACAAGGGCACTCGAGATGTAACACGCTCGATGTACATTTGCCAATTTTCGCCCTACAAGATACTCGGGTGGCTCATCACACAGCCGAAAGGCAACATCGGCTTCACGGTTGGCGAGGTTAAAAGCGCGAGTAGAATCAATTATTTCCAGCTCTATCTCAGGGTACAAACGACAAAATTCGGCAAAGTCTGTCATCAAAAAACCTTGAGCAAACATATCAGGCAAAGTGATTTTAATATCACCTCTTAAGGTCGCGTCTTTGCCTGCCACACGCCGCTCCACCGCATTTAAACGCTCCTCTAAGTTTGAAGCTTCTTTAAATATATCGTCGGCGGCGGCGGTTGGCACGTAGCCTTGAGCCGTGCGCTCAAATAGGCGTTCGCCCAGTGACTCTTCAAAATTATTGATTCGTCGTGACACTGTAGCGTGATTTACACCCAACGATTGTGCGGCAGCGCGAATAGACCCGGTCCGGCACACGGTGAGAAAAAATTTCAAATCGTCCCAATTCACGTGACGGGTTTCTCCTGATTCTTAGCTGGGTGTAATAGCAGTGGATAATTTTTGCACCACCATAGCGTAAAAATTGGCAATTACCAATCAGCCTTTCGCACTATAGAGTCGCCTTACCAACGACACCAAGCCATCACGACTAAGGACAAACTTATGAAATCCCCAAAATTAAAGGGTACTTACAGTGTGACCAGCCGCATCGAGCTCAACGCTACTCAGGAGGAAGTTTGGGCTGTGCTAGCTGAGTTTTCTACGGTGTCGGCTTGGGCGCCTCAAGTAAAGGAATCTCATGCTATTGGCAAAGGCGAAAACTGTGTGGGTGCCGGTCGTCACTGCGTACTCGACGGCTTTGGAGCCATTGATGAGATCATCACCCGCTGGGAGGAAGGTACAGGTTTTGTTTACAGCGTTACCCCATTAGGTCCGCTTCACCAAGCGCACAGCTCTTGGTGGCTCACATCAAAGGCTAATAACAAATGCCAATTGGAGGTGGTTTTTAGCTACGACATTCGCTTCGGCCTGCTCGGGAAAATGATGCACAAAATGATTATGCGAAAGAAACTTGAAAACTCTCTGCCTGTCACTTTAGATGCCGTGAAGGTCCAAGTAGAAAAAGTAAAAGATAGCTATCAAATTGCCGCATAAACCTTGTCAGATCGCACATCTGTAGCTTAAGTCTCGAGCTACAGGCGCGGGTTTTAAGTCCAAATTAACCCAATTTATCCACCGAGGATCTACCACTGCCATAGAAGTTTGCTAGGTATGCCAAAGAAAATTTGCAATAAATGCAATCAAAACTGGCAGCGCTTCGTCTTAATAGGCACAACTCACAATCCATGGACCCGACTATGACCAATACAGATAAATTACTCGCATCTACCTTCACCGCTATTCTGGGTGTGGCCACCACTGTTTCCCTTGCTCATGCTGTGCCTAATCAACCCGAAGCGTGGGAAAAGTGTGCGGGCATTGCCCAGGCCGGTAAAAATGACTGTGGCGCCCTTGACGGCAAGCATGGCTGTGCTGGCCAAGCTAGCGAGAACAACAGCCCTAACGAATGGGTTTATGTGCCCAAGGGCACCTGCGAAAAAATTGTTGGTGGTGTTGTTAAGAAAGTTAAGCCCGCCAAGAAGGCTTAATACAAAGCTTGAACAAGATAAACTTTGAAAAACATAAAGCCCCTAAGAGCGCCGCGCTGTTTGGGGCTGGCATCGGCCTTCGCAATCCTCATATGCGTGAGGTGCTGCGGGATGAGCCCTCCGTACCTTGGTTTGAAGTCATCAGTGATAATTTCATGTCGCGAAGCGGCGACAAGCTCGGTGGTATAGATCGACATCAACTGTTTGCAATCCGCGAGCGCTACCCTATCTCTCTCCACGGAGTAGGCATGTCTCTTGGCAGTGTTGACCCTATCGATTGGAATTATCTGCAAGCACTAAAAACACTGGCAAGCGACCTAGAGTGTCAGTGGATTTCGGAACATGCAGCGTTTGTTTCTGTAGGGCAAAAACACTATCACGACTTACTACCACTACCCTATACTGAAGAAGCTCTTGTACATCTGAGTGATAGAGTATTAAAAGTTCAAGATTATTTGGGACAGGCCTTGATCATAGAAAATGCGACAAATTACATTCAGGCCAAGCACAGCACATTGAGCGATGGGGAATTCATGTCTGAACTTGTTGCTCGCAGCGGCTGTAATCTGCTGGTCGACATAAACAACTTATATGTAAATGAACACAATCATGCTTGGAGCGCACTGGATTTTTTAGATAGGGTGCCAGCCGACAGTGTTAAGGAAATTCATTTGGCAGGCTTTAGTATAAATGACCAAATGCTTATCGACTCCCACAGTGCCCCAGTGGCAGAACCCGTGTGGTCGCTTTACCAAGACGCCCTGCTCCGCTTTGGAGCAACACCCACTCTAATTGAGTGGGACAACAACATTCCAGATTTCAGTACGCTGCTTCAGCAAGCTCAGCAAGCCGCTTCGTATCTGCATGCGCTTCCAGAGCCTAGCTGTGAAAGCTGAACCCAAGCAAGCAACTCTCGCAGAGTGGCAACAATCGCTCGCAGACGCTTGTGGCGGTGGTAAAGCAGACCTGGATGCCTTACAAGAGCACATTCTGGACACGGCGAATTCAAACGAGGGATTAGGTGTTTACCGCAATAACTTTTTGGGCGCTAGACTCGGTGTATTGTTGCAAAGCTTTCCCCGCTTATTAAATTTACTAGGCGAAGACTATTTGCGCCAGTGTGGACGGCGTTTTTTGGCTGAGTACCCGCTAGACGCGACATCTGACAACATGAATTACTTAGGCAGACGCTTCCCCGAATTTCTGCAAAAACTAGTTGCGGAGAAGAGCGAACTGTCAAACTATCCTTGGCTCGCAGACTTGGCAGAATTAGACTATGCCAGACACGCCGCCTACTACGCGCCTGACGATATCAGCTTCGATTTTAAAGCATTTGAAGACTTAGGGGGTTTGGGCCAAGATATCTATTTGCAAACCAGTCATAGCTTAGCGCTAGTTGAATGCGAGTGGCCTCTTCATCAACTTGATTGCGATATTGCAGCAGGAAGAATTCACGCAGACTACCCCAAGCAAGGGCAAAAAATATGTGTTTTTCGCGATAATTTTTCCATTCAGGCAAAGAAAATAAGCGAAGAGGAGTTTTCGTTACTTGAAGGCATTCTAAAAGGGCGAACAATGATTTCACTATTAGAACAAGCTGGCGAAGGCGCCAAATATCTGCCGCTCCTTATTCAGAAAGGCTGGGTCTGCGGCTTTACCCTGGGCCCCCGCGCCAATGGTATTTGATCGCCCTGCTCTCGACCGCTTATACCAGTACGCCATATCTCTCTGTGGCGCGGAAGCTGATGCCTATGACTTGCTGCAATCGGCCCTAGAAAGGTACTTGCAGGCGCAGAGGAAGAAAAATCAGCAAATCGAAAACCCACAAGCCTACATGCGCCAAATTATTCGCAATAGTTTCATTGATCTGCATCGTCAACAACGCGTGTATAACAGTGATGAATTCGACGAACAAATTCATACTAAGGTTCCCGACATTTCAAGCCACTCATTAGAAAACCTTGTTATTGAACAAGACCTTCTTGAGAAAATTTGGCAGCACCTTAATTTCAATGAGCGTGAGTTACTTTATCTGTGGGGCCTGCTTGGCCACACCATTGATGAAATTGCACTTGAACTGCAGTGCCCCCGCGGCACCTTATTGGCGCGCATTCATCGCTTGCGAAAAAAGCTGCAAAAAACTCAAACACTAGGAGCAAGTGCATGACTAAAGCGCTTCGTGAAGGTGTCGAAAACCACCTAAGTCAGTACCAATTAAACGATGATCAAATGCAGCACCTGATGACAATGCAAGAGGAAAACTTCAGCTCCGAGGAAAGGCCGCACACTGGCGGCTGGAATATTCGCATGCTGCAATTTACTTCACTGGCCGCAGTGCTGATTATTGCAGTGAGCCTGGCTTGGCCCGCATTTTATTCGCTGAACAATGCCAGTGAAATTCCTCGCTCTATTGCCATGGAGGTGGCCAAAAACCACATCAAACTGAAACCTCTGGAAGTGACATCCCCGACGCTGACAACTATTAGACGCTACTTTACGGAATTGGATTTCTCGCCGGTTAAATCTCAGCTCTACGAGCGCAGAGGGAACAGTTTGTTAGGGGCTCGATATTGCTCAATATCAGGCGTAAGTGCAGCGCAACTTCGCTACAAAGACAAGCGAGGTCAATTCCAAACACTCTATGAAGTGGGATACGACCCAGAAATTTATGGGTCATTGCCCGACATCAATAAAGGCGAAACGCCACTTGTTATTGTTGCTCGAGGGGTGAAAACAATTATTTGGATTGAGCAGGACTTATTGATGGTGTCAGCTGAATATAATGAAACAGAGAACTAAACTTCACTATTTTTCAGGCTTACTGAGTGACGGGCTTTTCACCGGGCGCCAAATCTGCATATCTTTTTATAATTCGATCCCGAATTTCTGGGTAATCGCTGCGCGCCAAAAAGCGATTTATCCTTGGGATTAAATCGGAGTACTTTCCATTGAGCATAAACTGAACATCCCAGTGATGGTCGACTAGGTTTGTTTTTGCGATGTGATCATTGAGCCCGATAGAATCTATGGTGCGGGTGGTCACTCTCAGCGGGCCCACCAAAATATCACAGCGGCGAGCTACCAACATTTTTAGCATTTGCTCATCTGTATTGGCATCAATGCGCAGCATTTGTTTCGTATCAGTCAACAATTGCACTTTGGAATACACGTAACCTGAATGAGCGCACTGTCGTTTGCCTTTCAATGTTTCAAAAGTTGGAAAGTCATTAACTCGGTCAATATTAGTAAAAATATAATGTGAATCGACATAAACCGAATTCGAGAATGCCACTGGCAGATGTCTAGGCACCCATTGTTCGTTCATGACATCCACATCAACTTCATCGACTTTAAATAAATCTTTAAGTTGCTTTCGAGGGGCAAATACCGGCGTGAATTCTACACGTAGTGGTTTGAGTGCTTGTGTTAATAGTTCGAGCGCCACGCCAACGAACTCATTCTCTTTGGTCAAATAGTAATATGGCGGTTCACCATTGCTATCAATCTCCCCATACGCAAAACGCAGATTTAATATAGGCTCCTCAACATCGCTCTCAGCCGCAAATACACTCGCGGCAAAGCCCATGGAGACAAGAACAATTAAATAAAGCTTTGCCATATAAAAATACAACTCAAAGGTATCAATTAGATTAAGGCCCAACCCACAACACTGATTAAAATTCAACCAGAACAGTCAGCAAAGCCACAATAACCCTAATACGTTCAGTGAGTATACTTAAATTTGTTATTTGACGCGAAAAAGCGGGCTCCAGTGGAAGACCGCGACAGAATTGGCGTCGCTATCCTAAAGGGTCATATGGCCCAGCTTAGGGCCTCAGAACAAGTCGATAAGAAAGCGGCTTATTCGACAGAATAAACTCACGGTGAACGCTTTGACTCCAAGAATCATCGCCACCCACGCCCATATGTTCTGCATCAATTCGTAAATATAAACAGTCACTCTTAACAAGTTCGTATGTATGCCTGGCGGCGGTCAAATTTTCTTGACTGTAAGGACTCAAGGAAAAATGGAAAAGACCTGAAACGTTTAAGCCAGAAAATTCGAACTCCCTCACATCGCAACGTAAACCGTTTTCAGAAGGGAAAATGTACGGAGTGTGAAGCGCTTCCACACCCAGCGAGTGTCGAGCGATTGGCGCAGATAGAATTCGATCTGGGTAATTTTCGTGAGGGCCGCGGCCATACCAATGGACAAGTTCAGGGCTTTTTGGCAGCGCCAATTCCAAGCCGACCCGCGGCAATGGAGGCAGCCCCTTAGCAATATCAAGATCAACATCCAGAGTAATAACGCCCTGCAAATCAATTTGATAGTGCCAGCGGCTCACAATCAAGGTTTTGTCGTTAACAGAATAGGTTTGTTGCGTATCAACTCGTACACCCTTTGCGGTTTTATAAAATTCTACGCTTTCGCAGCGCCTCACCAATTGGTGCAAGTTCGCCTCTTGCCAACGCGATGCCCAGGCATTGGGGTCTATATTGTTCGCTTCGCTGGTACCGATATCATTATCGATAGGCGCGCGCCAAAAGTTGTCAATAGGCCCAGAGTGCAAAATGGAACGCCCCTCAACAAGCCATTCGCTTAAGCGCCCGCTTTGCTTATCAAAGCTTAAGGAGAATATTTCACCCGTAATGGTGGCCCGATCAGCGTCTTCTACCAACGCGATTTTTGCCTGAACTCGTTTCGCGCTGGCTTTTGGCAAGGCCATGGAGGACGGCAGTGCAATCTGCTCAATCGCCGAGACATGCCCAATCTCAGACCAGTTCGTAGCCGCTGGCTGAATAACTTCAATATTCAAAAAATATTCTGAGCCCTGTTTTGCTTGGGGTAATTGATTGGTCAAGGTCAACACTTGCGTACATTCAGCCGCCAACTCCAAGCTCAAGTCACCACTGTCTACTACTCGGCCATCTTCGGTAATTGTCCACTGCAGAATTTCATTATCAGTGCTCCGAAACAAATATTCGCTGCTAACTGAGAGTTGTAATGGCTTACTGCTGAGCAGTTCAAACTGAAGAAATTGCTGCGCCTTTTTAGCTTCATACAAGGCTGGGTGTGGCGTGCGATCAGGGAAAAGCAAACCATTGATACAAAATTGTCGATCATTAATTTCATCGCCAAAGTCACCACCGTATGCCCAATAGTGCTCACCACTGTCAGAATTTTTGCTCAAACCTTGGTCAACCCAGTCCCAGATAAAACCACCTTGTAAGCGAGGGTGCTCTCGGAAGGCTTGCCAATATTTGTCAAAACTACCCAAGCTGTTACCCATGGCATGGGCGTATTCACACAGAATTAAGGGCCGCTGCTCATTGGGTAAACCCAACCATTTTTTAATTCCCCACTTTGGTACAGCCTCATGCTCAAGGTCACTGTCCACGCGAGAATACATAGGGCAAATAATATCAGTCGCCGCCGTATCTGAGCCTCCGCCTTCATACTGAATAGGCCGAGTGGGGTCACTTTGCTTTATCCATTGATAGAGAGCGTGGTGGTTAGCACCGATACCCGACTCGTTCCCCAGAGACCAAACAATAATGCAGGGATGATTTCGGTCACGCTGAACCATTCCGATGCCGCGCGCCATATAAGCGGGCAGCCATTCGGCCTCGGCCGACAAGCGGGCACAGGGGTCCATGCCGTGGGTTTCGATATTGGCTTCATCCACTACATACAAACCATAGTGATCACACAGCCGGTAAAACTCTGGATGATTTGGGTAGTGAGCGGTGCGAACGGCATTAAAGTTGTATTGTTTCATGAGGCGAATGTCTTCCAACATATCGGCCGTACTCATGGTATGACCCCTTTCAGGGTGGTGTTCGTGACGGTTCACGCCTCGAATCAATACGGCTTTGCCATTAACTTTCAACAGGCCGTCGATAATTTCAACTTGGCGAAATCCTACATCGTAAGCTTCACAACTCAGCAGGTTTTCTTCCTCATCAAACAAAGACACTAGCACACGGTATAAATGGGGTTCTTCGGCCGACCATTTATGGGGGTTCTCAACAAAGATACTGTGCTCAACAATATCCCTAAACCCGCCACGCTCATCCACTACCGTTTGACCCGCTTTAAGCGCTACAGGGTCTGTGACAGCCTCATTGCGATAGAAAAGTTGGGCCGCCACAGCGCCGCACTCACCACTTACACGCGTGCGAATTTTTAACTCGGCATCGCGGTAACAGGCATCCAATTCGGTTTGCACGGCGACATCGGCAATACGGCCACGCTTCGGTAAACTCAAGAGAGTTACATCACGGAAAATTCCACTCAACCACCACATATCTTGATCTTCCAGATAGCTGCCGTCCGACCAGCGCATCACCATCACCGCCAAGTGATTTTCGCCATCGACCAAGTAGGGCGACAAATCAAACTCAGCCGGCAAGCGGCTGTCTTGACTGTAACCAAGCCACTGACCATTACACCAAAGATGAAATGCGGAATTTACACCCTCAAAAATAATATGAGTTTGGCGTGCCTGCCAAGCGGCCGGAAGAGAAAATATTCTGCGATAACAACCTGTTGGATTGTCACTAGGCACCTTCGGTGGGTTCACCGCAAAGGGGTATTTTACGTTGGTATAAATCGGACGATCAAAACCCTGCATCTGCCAATTGGCAGGCACCTCAATGCTGGGCCAATCAAGGTATTCAAACTCAATAGCCGAAAACGCTTCAGGCACGGCTTCAGGCTGGGGAAATAAATTGAAGGACCAAGTACCATTCAGAGAATGCCTATAAGGTGAAGGCGCGTCCTGCAAGGCCGACTGTTCAGAATCATAAGCTCGCAAGGGGCTGTGAGTAGGCAAGCGGTTTACCGCAAAGACAGAGGGATTTTCCCAATCGCGGCGAGCCACAATATCACGGAGTGTGTTCATACTAAATTGACTTCCTAAGAGGTAAGCACTCGACTAACGGCATCATTCCATCCCGCTATAAGTTGCCGCCTCTGCTCAGGTAACATGGTAGGTTTAAAGGTGCGTTCACACTGCCATTCTTTAGCTATTTCACTAAAGTTGCCATAGACACCTGCCTTAGATCCGGCTAGATACGCCGCTCCAAGAGCCGTTGTTTCAACAATTTTTGGGCGGTCTATTGGCATGTTTAGCATGTCAGCCAAGAAAGCCATTAACCAGTCGTTGCGAACCATGCCGCCATCAACTCTTAAACGCGCAGGCATGCCCGCGTCAGCAGCCATAGCAGACAGTAAATCGTGAGTTTGATAACACACAGACTCAAGTGCCGCACGAGCGAATTCAGCGGGGCCGGTACCGCGACTCATGCCCATGATTGCGGCTCTTGCATCGGGGTCCCAGTGTGGCGCCCCCATGCCAGTAAACGCCGGCACCATATAAACACCGTCATTGCCTGGCAAACTTTCCGCCAATGCTTGAGACTCCGCGGCGTCTTTTATAATACCCAAGCCGTCTCGCAACCACTGCACGGCAGCACCCGCTATAAATATTGAACCTTCAAGCGCGTAAGTGCGCTTGCCTTCTAACTGATAGGCCACTGTACTCAAGAGCCGATTTTTAGACACCGCGACTTCGCCACCAGTATTCATCAAGGCAAAACAACCCGTACCATAAGTACTTTTCACGGAGCCCTTCTCAAAACAGCCTTGGCCAATAGCCGCCGACTGCTGGTCACCTGCCACACCCAGTATCGGAATCGCTCGACCAAACAAAGCGGGATCTGTTTCCCCAAACATCGCCGAGCAATCTAAAACTTCTGGCAACATCGATTCAGGTACGGTAAACATTTTCAGTAATTCAGGGTCCCACTGGCCGGTGTGAATATTGTACAAGTTAGTTCGGCTGGCATTGGTCGCATCAGTGACGTGAGCGCGCCCACCACTGAGTCTGGAAATTAAAAAGCTGTCAACAGTGCCAAAGGCCAACTCACCTTTTTCAGCGCGGGCGCGGGCGCCCGGCACATTGTCTAATATCCACGTCACCTTGGACGCCGAAAAATACGCGTCGAGCAACAAACCGGTTTTGCTTTGTACTGTAGGCTCCAAACCCTCTGCGCGCAGTGACTCACAGAACTTTGCGGCGCGACGGTCTTGCCAAACAATGGCGTTAAACACAGGCTTGGTTGTTGTTCGATCCCACACTAAGGTGGTTTCTCGCTGATTGGTGACGCCAATGGCCACCACTCGACCGCCCTGCTGCTCAGCCTCGGCGATGGCCTCTTTAACAACAGCAACACTGGTGGCCCATAAATCTTCGGGGTCGTGTTCAACCCAGCCATCGTGGGGGTAATACTGGGGAAACTCTCGCTGCGCCACAGAAACAATATTCAGTTGGGCATCAAAAACAATCGCTCGCGTGCTAGTAGTACCCTGATCTATCGCTAAAACTAATTCACGTGAATTCATTCTGATTTACACCAATTGCGTTTCTTGTGAGCCGAGATTTTCATTGTTAATTGCACTTGCATCTTCAGAGGCTACTTCCACGGTGTAATCAATATACTCCTGAAGTTTCGCCTCGGCCTCATCACCAAAGAGAATTTCACACGCTTCTCTTAAACCAGGAGAAGCCAACAAATTTTCTCTTGTGACCACTAGAGATATTTTCGAGCGACGACGAAGAAAATCGTCTAACTTAGTAATCATTTCGCGACGCGCAGCCAACTCGATTTCGGCACGAATATACTCCGCATTCTCAATGAGTAATTCGCCCTGTTTTGAGTCTTCACGGATCCGTTCCAGCATGTCAATGGCATTGCGGCCATAGCGGCGCCATAAACGCTGAGACAGAGGCTCAGAGGAAGTACTTGAAGTCATTTCGTCCAAGCCCATCAACTCTGCCTGGTGATAAAACTCGTCCCGGACGATGTCCGGCGCTTCGCCATACCAGCGAACGTCATCAAAGGGAATATCCACTCCCATGCTTTTAACAATACCGGCCACTTCATCACCGACGTTTATGCAGTCGGTCAACTTGCCGCCAAAAATGCTCAAATGCTTTTTGCCTTCATCAATGTCAATGGCGTGTTTACGCGATAGCTGAACCCAGTCGGCCACACCCCCCTTTCCCTTGATGGCCAGGGGTCTTACGCCACAGCGCTCGGCAATAATATCTTTTTCAGTAAGCGGCTTGTCGAGTTTCAACAGTAAGTTAGCATTGGCTAATACAAATGCCCGGTCTTCCTCTGTTACTGAAACATGGGGAGACTCAACTTGAGTATCAGTGGTGCCGATGCAGGTTTTCGGTCCCATTGGAATCACAAAGAACAAGCGTCCATCACTAGCAAAAAATGTCAGCACACGCTGGCTGTCGGTAACCTGGTCCACAATGAGGTGGATACCTTTTGAAAACAGATGATGGTGGTCCGTCGATTCGCCGGTAATGTCATTGTGTTGATCGACGAAAGGACCTGCGGCATTAATAAATACTTTTGATCGAATAGAAAACTCTTCGCCACTGATGCCGTCCCGTGCGCGGGTAGTCCATACACCATCGCTGCGGGTAGAACCCAGAGACTCAACATAGTTCGCCGCAATACAGCCGTAGTTCAAACTACTGCGAATGAAATTAAAGACAAAGCGCGCGTCGTTATCATATAAGTAGCAATCTGAATATTCGAAACCGCCGCTGAGATTTGAGGCGTTAACAATACCTTCCTTCTTGCTGATTTTACTCGGGCTCATATAAACAGGAGCCTGGGTGAAGAATCGCCCCAACATCCAGTAAAGAATTGTGCCGAGATAGACCATAAATGGCGGAAAGCGAAAACCCTTCTGAATGCTGGTAAGGAAACGAATTTCCTTTACTGTAGAGGGGTAGCTTTTCATCAAGTGATTACGGCTTTTACACAGCTCATTCACCAGCAAATATTCGTGACTCTCTAGGTATTTAATACCACCCCACGCTAGGTTAGACGAATTGGAACTGGTAAAACCCGCAAAGTCACCCCGGTCAATCAAGGCCACTTTGACACCGCGAGCGGCGAGCGAAGCCGCCGACACTGCGCCGTTAATACCACCACCCACTATTAATACGTCGTAAACGGTTTCTGAAAGCTTTTCAATATTGCTGCTACGTAAGGTCATTCCCGGGGCTCTTATCCTACAGATTCTTGGCTGAAAGCACCGTTAGATGCCGTTTTGTTTGCCGCCGCCCACTGGGCCCGCTGGCCAAATACGAAGCGGTTAATGAACAGGGCTAAGCCAACGCATATTATCAAAGTTATCAGCATCATGTGGATATAATGTATGGGCATCCAGACGAAGGTAAAGAAGGCATACAGGAGAGTGCCAAAAATCACCGCGATAATTGCCGCGTTGGCTTTCACATTGTCAAATAACAAACCCACTATAAATACCGAAAGAATAGGCATGCTCACCAAACCCCACAATTCTTGCACCAAATTAATGATGCTGTCGGCGCCTTGATAAACCGGTACCAGCGCAAGTGAAACAGCCACAAACAACAGAGTCACAACGCCACTCAGAGTCTTTACATTGGGGTTTTCGTTGATGTAGTTTTCGTGAATGTCGCAGGTATAAAGAGCGGCAGAAGAATTCAATAAACTGTTGTAAGTGGTCAGTACAGCAGCCGCAATTGCCGCCGCAAACAAACCCGACAACCAGCCCGGCAATAGGTCGCCCACTAGCTGGCCATAAGCCTCATCACCAATGTCGCCATACAGTTTAAACGCTACAATACCAGGTATTACAATGATGCAAGGGACAATTAGCAAGCGGATACCCGCCGCCGCAAATACGCCTTTTTGCGCTTCGCCTAGGGTAGGTGCTGCCATCGCTCGCTGGGTAATAGTTTGGTTGGTACTCCAATAAAAAGTTTGAATGAAAATCATGCCGGTCAGCAAAGTGTGCCAAGGTAAAGGCGAGTCATTACCCCCAATCAGTGTCAGTCGTTCAGCAGGCACATCGCTCAAGTCAAAATCAATTGCGCTCAGTGAAAGATAGACAACCAAGACGCTCACACTCAACAAAATAATCCCTGAGTAGGTGTCTGACACCGCCACCGCTCGCAGACCACCAAACACCGCATAGCATGCACCGGCCATCGCAAAGGCCACTGCGAGGTACATGAGATTGATGTCCAGCTGGAACATAGTTTTCATGAACAGCGACCCGCTGTACAACACAGAAGGCAAAAAGATCAATAAATTGGCCAATAGGAAGAGCACACTGATCACCGCCCGGATGTTTTTGTCGCCGTAGCGCTTTTCCAGCAGCTCAGTAGTAGTCGTGCAATTATTGTTGTAATACACCGGTAAGAAGATTTTCGCCAAGATGATCAATCCCACCACAGCGGCCAATTCCCACCAGGCCAGCAAGGCCATTTGGTTGCCATTCATACCCACCAACTGGTCGGTACTGAGGTTCGTTAGGGTGATGGAGCCTGCGACAAATACCCATGACAAACCGCCACCGGCCAAAAAATATTCCTTGTTGGAATCATTCTCTGAACGTGTTGCCGTGCGGCACTTAAGATAGGTTAATAAACCGATAATGGCGCTCACGCCAAAAAACACGCCTATCTGCACAATATCTAACTGCATACTTCTCTCTCCACCTATTTATGAGTGTCGTTATTATTTTTCGAAACGTGCACCGATTAAGCCTGCGGTGAGTCTTCTATAGTTAAGTCAATATGTGCGAGGTCTGCACTCCCATCTGGGGTGCAAACTGCTTGCTTTAGTTTAGTATGATAAATACTATGATAAATAGTAAGATGAAGCGCACGCTCCGTCAATCTTTTTCACTTGAGGCCATTCATGAGCGCTACCCCCATCATTTCGAGAGCTACCGCTAATTTTGTGACTTTACGCAGCGTCAGCTGTCAGCTCATTTTAGACTGCAGAGGCGACTTTCCCGCCTTACTTTACTGGGGCAAACCCCTGTCTGAAAATACCACGCCTGAGATGCTGGCCCTACTGGCCACAAGACAGGAGGCGCCCTGCTGCTCAGCCTATGAAACCCCCATTGGCTTAACGCCCAGTGATTCCAGTGGTTTTCTAGGTCACAGCGGCCTGCAAGCTCACAGAGAGGGCCGCGCTTGGACGGCTTATCCAACAATATGCAGCATCAGCCAAGACACTCCCCAAAATGTGCTCATCGAGTCGAGAGACAAGGTCAATGAGCTGCTTCTAACACACTCCTTATTCCTAGATCCCGAATCCGGCATCTTGGTGGCCAATACCAAGATCCGCAATACAGGAGACACCCCGCTCACACTTAATTGGTGTGCAGCACCTACCTTGATGGTGCCCTCCCACTTAGAGCAAATCATGTCCTTCGAAGGCCGCTGGGCCAATGAATTTCAAATGCGCACCATCGATCGCTTCACCGGCAGCTATACCCGCGAGAACCGATGCGGGCGAACTTCACACGACAGTTTTCCAGGGCTAGTAATAAAAGGTAGCAGTACCAACGAGCGCCAAGGAGAGGCCTATGCCTTCCATTTAGGCTGGAGCGGCAATCATCGCCTGCAATCAGAAATCTTGGCGGATGGCCGCGGCTATGTGCAGATGGGCGAACTGCTCATGCCCGGGGAAATAATTCTCGGCGCAGAAGAGAGCTACCAAAGCCCCGATCTTTACGCGGGGTTTTCAGCTTCCGGCTTAAGCCGCTTATCTCAACAATTTCACCAATATGTACGCGGAAACATTATTACACCTCAGGCCAAGCAAAAGCCGCGCCCGATCCACTACAACACTTGGGAGGCAGTCTATTTTGATCACAACAATGAGAAACTGTTTGAATTAGCCGAACGGGCCGCAAGCATAGGCGCCGAACGTTTTGTCTTGGATGATGGCTGGTTCCGCGGCCGTCGCAATGACAAAGCTGGGCTGGGCGATTGGTATGTCGATGAGTCCGTATACCCTGAAGGCTTAAACCCTCTTATCAACAAAGTTGAGTCACTGGGAATGTCCTTTGGCCTGTGGGTGGAACCGGAGATGGTCAACCCCGACAGCGACCTGTATCGAGCCCATCCAGACTGGGTGCTGGGTGCCTCGCCCGCGCCACAAATTTTGGCCCGCAATCAATTAGTGCTGAACATTGCCCGTGAAGACGTGCAAAACTATTTGTATGAGCGACTCGATTCCCTGCTCAGCACACACAGCATTGCCTACCTGAAGTGGGACATGAATCGTGAGCTGCATCAGCAGGCCGATCACACTGGGCAAGCTGCTGCCCACCGACAAACACTGGCTCTATATCAATTACTGGCCCGACTAAGACGAGCACACCCAGAGGTGGAAATTGAAAGCTGCGCCTCGGGTGGTGGCCGCGCCGACTTTGGCATTCTGCAGCATACCGATCGAGTTTGGACCTCCGACAGTAATGACGCGCTAGACCGACTAAACATTCAGCACGGCTTTTCTATGTTTTTTCCAGCCGAAGTCATGGGCTCTCATGTAGGACCCTTCGACTGCCACATTACCGGCCGCAAAATTAACATGGCCGCCCGCTCCGGTGTTGCTCTATTTGGACACATGGGCCTGGAGGTGAATTTACTTGAGCTGAGCGATGACGAGCGCACAGAACTGCAAAGTGCTATCGCCTTACACAAGCAATTTAGATCCCTTATTCACAGCGGCCACCTGCAACGCTTGGAATCTCCTGACTATGCCATCAGCTCTGGCATCGTTTCTCCTGATAAATCCTGCGCACTGTTCTCTTACGCGCTGACCCGATGCCACAGCAGCCACTTACCTAAGCGGCTTCAGTTTCAAGGCCTAGATCCAAATACAATTTATCAGCTGGATTGCATCTGGCCTAGCAAGGCCAGCAGTAGCACAGAGTCTATTTTAGACAGCGCTAAAGCTTGCCTCGTTTCCGGAGCCGCACTGATGGAGCATGGCATGCAGATGCCTTTAATCCTGCCGGAAACTTTGCTGCTGTTCTCCCTAACTCGACACTCTTAACCCAAAAAACCCTAAGCCATGAGTCAATATATATGAGCCATTTCATTCACCGCGTGACTAGCCTTTTATTAACAAGCACCTTAGCCATTTCCCTTGCGGCCTATGCGCAAATTGAAGGCGCGCCCGAGCAACTTTATCAGAACATGGGCGCCGAGCTCACTCCCACTCTGGCCAAGCCCGGCCAATACAAAGTGGGCGTAAAAACTCTAAGCATCGTCAACCCCCAACAGCTGGACGTAAATACCCAGAAAATTTCCGATCGATCATTGGTATTGGAAATATGGTACCCCACGTCGCAAAACCAAAACGGGCCAATGGCACATTACGACAACGAAACGCGCCTTGGGCAAGCGTTCTCGCTGCAGGGTTCGGCCTATCGCGACGCCCCCGTATTTAAGGGCGCAAAGCCAATACCCCTCATCGTTTTATCTCACGGCTACACCGGTTATCGCAGCTTGATGTTTTATCTCGGCGAGCATCTCGCCTCACACGGTTATATCGTCGCCGCTATTGACCATACTGACTCAACCAATAAAGACGTCGACATGGTAAAGGCAGGGTTCGCCGGTTTCCCAAGCACCTTGTACAACCGATCTCGCGATCAACAATTTACGCTGAACTATCTTTTGGATGAAACTAACTTTCTCAGCGCGGTGATTGACCCTGAAAAAGCAGGACTCGTGGGATATTCCATGGGTGGCTACGGGGCCGTAAACACTATCGGTGGCTGCTATCAATTCACGGATGCCGCGATTACCAATTTTATGGGCATCAAAGATCAAGCCCAAGCCAATGCCATTGCTAAACTATTCAACAGCTGCGCAGGCGGCCAGTATGACAAGGCCCAAGTAGATCCACGCTGGGCGGCGGCCATCGCCTTTGCCCCCTGGGGGAACCAACACAATTTGTTTGATCCTCAGGCCCTAAAATCTATTGAGACGCCTGTGCTTTATGTGTCCGGCGAATTCGACGATGTATCAGATTACGCCAGTATCAAAAGGCTCTTCAAAGCCACCGGCGGTGAACATACCTACCTGCTGACTTATAACAATGCTCGACACAACATCGCGGCACACCCAGCCCCCAAAGTGGCGCGCGACAATGAAATGAACATTGGCCACTATTTTGAGGGCTCCTGGAGCAGCCAGCAGCTAAACAGCAACAACAAGCACTTCGCTCTCGCCATGATGAACTGCCATGTGAAACAAGATAAGAGCGCCTGCCCTTACCTTGAACTCAGCGCCGACTCCAATGAGCGAGTTATTGACGGCGTAAAAACCCCAAACTGGCTTGGCTTCCCCAAGCGATATTCCACCGGCATGGAATGGCAATATTAGATATAAGACATATAATGTCGCCCCGACCACCCAAAAAGACCCATCGTCGATAAAGATAATAATCCTTAGAAAACCCTTCTATTGCGCCAAGCCCCCAACTTACGGGGGTTTTAGCGCAGTTTTAGTCATACATAAGACAAGAAACCATATATTTACTATTTATATGATATGTACTACAGTTAAGCCTCGACGAGAGAAGTTACGAGTTAAAATAAAAAATCCCAAGGAAAACACTATGAGATTTGATAGCAAGATAACGAAGCGGCACGCCCTAGCCGTCGCCATTGCCAGTGCTGTGAGCCTCTATGGCAACTCAGCCCTAGCCCAGGAATCCCAAGAAGACCTAGACGCACTGCTCGAAGAAGTTGTGGTAACGGGTATCCGCGGAAGCTTGCAGCGTGCGCTAGACGTTAAACGCGACGCTGTCGGTGTGGTTGATGCCATCGCGGCGGAAGACATCGGTAAGTTCCCCGATCAGAACGTAGCAGAATCGCTACAGCGTATTTCTGGCGTGTCTATTGACCGCAGCGGCGGTGAAGGCCAGTTCGTCACCGTACGGGGCTTTGGTCCACAATTTAATGCGGTTTTGGTTAATGGTCGCCAAATGGCCACCGAAAACCAAGGTCGTGAGTTCAGTTTCGATACTTTAGCGTCTGAACTGATCGCCGGTGCTGATGTTTACAAAACACCCACCGCGGCGATGCAAGAAGGTGGCATTGGCGCCACCATCAACGTTAAAACGGCTCGTCCTTTAGACCTGAAAGGCTTCAAAGCATCAGGCAGCATAAAGGGAGTGTACGACGACTTAACCGAAGACAGCTCACCCCAAGCCTCTGGCCTGATCAGCAACGTATTTGCCGATGGCAAAGTAGGCGTATTGCTGTCTTTGTCTCACCAACAGCGTGAGTCACAGAACAACATTATCGAAACTCGTTACTACCGCCCCGGTGTGAACTTCACCGCGCAGAATGGCGAAGAGTTTAACAATGTGTTCGTACCACAGAATTTTGACGTAATGGTTGATGAGCAGGACCGCACTCGCACGAGCGGCACCGCTGTTTTCCAGTTTGCGCCAAGCGATGACCTAACCTTTACCGCTGACTTCATGGCATCTGAATTCGAAGTTGACTCAGAAACCACATCAGCCGGTCACTGGTTCTCTGAAAGCAACTTTATTGATGCAGAAGTAGACGAAAACAACACCGTTGTATTCATCGACAACGCCAACACCGGCGCCACCGACTTTATTCGTCGCTCTTACTCTCGTGATGTTTCGATCGAAGCTTACGGTTTCAATGTAGAGTGGGACATTAACGAAAGCTTGTTCGCCAAATTTGACCTGTCGTCTTCTACCGCAGAAGACAACAGCGGCGGTAACATTCCTTTCACTGTGATCGGTTACAACAACGCCTACAGCTGGGACAACCGCAATGGCGGCGACGCTGGAACCATTGATATTGTTGGTGGCCAAGCCGCACTACTCGACGCCTCTGCTGGCCGTGCGCACTATAACGAACGCAACGGCTGGGATCGTGAAGACGAAATCACTGAGCTGAAAGCAGACTTTGAGTGGACCCCTAGCTCAGAAACCTTCACGTCTATGAAGTTTGGTGCCTACTATCAAGACCGCACAAAAGACAACCAAAGAAAATATGCTTCAGACTGCTCGTTCTTCTGTGGTTACAACTTCGGTGTGCCCGACTCTTTGCTGTCTGAATACCAAGCCAAAGGTTTCTTTAGCGGAGTGCCCGACACTTGGCTAACCTACAGCCCTGAAGAGTATTTCGCCTACCTAGCCAGTGGTGGCGTTGCTGATGTTCAAGCAGCTTCAGATGCCGCCGGTGAAAACCGCGACATTGCAGCAGAGTACGCAGCATTCGGCTTAAACAGCCCTGCAACGGCTTCGGACAAATTCAGCGTTGAAGAAGAAGTGATTAGCGCCTATATCGACATGACTTTCGAAGGCGATCTGGGTGACTTACCTTGGCAGCTGAACATGGGTGTACGCTACAGCCAAACCGAAGCAACTCTCGGTGGCTTCACCCAAACCCTCACGAACTTGGAAACCATTCCTAACGACCCGTCTCTGCTGAACGCAATTTATGCCGATACAGGCACCGACGTGAGCGCGAGCAACAAGTACACCAACATTCTGCCAAGCGTAAGCTTGAAGGTGAACTTGCAAGAAGATATGGTTATGCGTTTTGCGTACTCTGAAACTCTCACTCGCCCAACCATGAACTCATTGGTACCCACAACCGGCATCACCGTAACTCGCCCTGGCAACCTGCAGGCGACCGGCGGTAACTCAGACTTGAAACCTTTTGTTTCTAGCAACTGGGACCTGTCTTACGAGTGGTACTACGACGCGGGCAGCTATTTCGCCGCTGGCGTGTTCAGCAAAGAAGTTGAAGATTTCATCACCAACTCTATTGCGACTGAAACCTTTAACCTAGAAAGCGGCTCTTACGATTTCAACGTACGTCGCCCACGCAACGGAGAGGTAGCCGAAGTTAATGGTCTAGAACTCGCGTGGACTCACTTGTGGGAAAACGGTTTTGGTATTCAATTGAACGCGACTGTTGTAGACAGCGACGCGGAAATTGACTTCGCTAACATTTCTGAAACTTTTGCTCTTGAAGGTTTAGGCGATTCCCAGAACGCGATCTTGTTCTACGAGAAAGGCCCAATACAAGCGCGTATTGCCTTCAATAACCGTGAAGAATTCCTGCAAAACGTGGTTAACCCACGCGGCGGCACCGAGCCTCTTTACACTGAGGAATACGGTCAGTGGGACATAAGCGCCAGCTACGACATCAACGAAAACATCACTGTTTTTGCTGAAGGCGTCAACATCACTGACGAAGAAACTCGTCGTCATGGTCGCTTTGAAAACCAACTTATTAGCTTAGAGAAAAACGGCGCGCGTTATTCGTTCGGCGTAAGAGCTAACTTCTAAACTCTCTTCCCTGTAGTTAAGTGGATCTTGCGGGAGGGCTTCGGCTCTCCCTTTTTTTTGCCTGCCAACTTGATTTATAGTCACTTTAATCCCATCCTCAGTCTTAACTGAATAGCTCTGTTAGTGGGCTTAGCAGTCAAAGGCGTCATACCAGCCTACGAAGACCGCTTGCTCATTGAAAACCGTGGAAATGAGGGGTATATGAGAGATTTTATTGCTGGGCTTCCCAAGGCCGAACTACACCTGCATATAGAAGGCACCCTAGAACCTGAGCTAATGTTCTCTTTGGCGCAGCGCAACAACATCAAGCTGCCCTACGAATCTGTAGAAGACATACGTCGAGCCTATGAATTTTCCGACCTGCAATCATTTTTGGATATCTATTATCAAGGCGCCGCGGTACTGGTGAATGAACGAGACTTCCATGATTTAACCTTTGCTTACTTTGAAAAACTACAGCGACAGAACGTTCGCCATGTGGAAATGTTTTTCGACCCGCAAACTCATACCGGTAGAGGCATTGAGTTTGATACTGTGATCAAGGGTATTCAAAGTGCTTTAGATGAAGCACAACAACGCTTCGGCATTAGTTCAGTTTTAATTATGTGCTTTTTACGTCACCTGAGCGCCGAAGCAGCTATGGAGACACTTGCCCAAGCGACACCTTTTCGGCATCTCATTGATGGGGTTGGTCTAGATTCCGGGGAGCTTGGGAACCCACCCGAGAAATTTATTGAGGTCTTCACTCGCGCCCACGAGCAGGGCTATCATTGTGTAGCACATGCCGGCGAAGAGGGACCCGCAGAGTATATCTGGCAGGCCCTGAAGCAGCTTAAGGTTGAGCGCATAGATCACGGGGTGCGTTGTGACGAAGACCCAGCACTGGTGAGCTATTTACGCGAAGAGCGCATTCCCTTAACCGTGTGTCCGCTATCTAATACGGCTTTAAAAGTGTATTCAAATATGGCAGAGCACAATATCGTCAAACTCTTAGATGAAGGATTGCTGGTAAACATTAATTCGGACGACCCGGCCTACTTTGGCGGCCATCTTAACGACAATTACCTTGCGGTGCAGCGAGCATTTAATCTGGATGAAGCCGTGCTGGTTCAGCTCGCACGGCATAGCTTTGAAGGCAGTTTTTTAAGAGATTCAGAAAAACGGATTCACCTTAAGGAGATTGATGACTACCTGCAGCGCCTATCGGCGCCGCCTCTAGATAATTAAAAGTCATAAGATTAAGACGGTTTCGCCTAGGCACAGACTTAGCAACCCTACCCACTACTCGTAGCGAAGCGAACGAATCGGCGTAGTGCGAGCAATTTTGCTTGCGTGTATTGCAACGATTCCCCAGGCCGTGACAATTCCCACAACACTTGCCAGCAATAAAACAGGTAATACGTTGTCAATACGTTCGGAGAAAAAGTCCAGATAGATGTTAGACGCGAAATAGGCCAAGGGTATCGCCGCCAACAACGACCACAATACGGGAATGGAAAACTGCCAAATCAACAGCCATACAATCTGGCCAGTCCGCGCGCCTAAAACCTTGCGAATACCAATTTCTTTGGTGCGTCTTTCGGCCAGAAATGCGGCCAGGCCAAATAGACCGATCAAGGCTAGAGACAGGGCTACGGCAGAAAACCCTGCCAATACATTCGTGGTTTGTTGAAAAATGAAAAATATCTCACCAAAAACATCATCTAGAAACCGGCGCTGAATAGGATAGTCGGGAATAACCCGATTCCAGACTTCATCAATGGCTTGCAGTGTCTCATTAACCTGACTTGGGTCTATTTTAATGGATCCAATTCTGTGCAAACCCTGGCTCATAAAAAATAAAACCGGTTTTATTTTATTATGAAGACCAAGAAAATTTTGATCTGGAACGATACCTACAATAGTGTATTGAATATCCTCATTACCATCTTCCCCCACAACAAAGGTATCATAGAAAGACTTGCCAATAGCACTTTCGCCCCGTTCAAAACCTAAGCGCTCCACTGCCATTTCATTGAGAATAACGTTGGTCTGGCGAGGGCCATCCTTGTCAAAATCATTGGCTATATCACGACTGAAGTTCCTTCCCGCCAGCAATGGAATTGAGTACGTTTCAAGAAAGTCAAAGTCAATTGAAATTCGATTCAGTGAGACCTTAGCCGTATTATCACCCTTCACTGGTGTTACATCAGCTTGGCTATTGTTTTGTTCAAACGGCACCTGATTAGAATAGCTAACGCTGTTGACACCTGGTAGCGTGAGCAGTTCCTGACGGAGCGTGTTGTGGCGCTGCGAAATTTCGTCCACCCCTACACGTTCGATGACTACAATTTCGTCTTTCGAAAATATATTGCTAGAAGATTCAACATTCTTGTTCTGGAAGTAAACCACAAGAACTATGGCCAACATGAAAATTGAGATCGCGAACTGAACGCCAATCATGATGTTACGAAACCTATTGCCTCCTGCACTTTTGAAAACGGAATTCTTTAGGCTGTCTATGGGACTAGCCTTGGTGATGAGGTAGGCCGGATAGGCACCTGCCAAAACACCCACCATAACAGTCGTAAAGGTTAACCAAGGCAAGATGGCAAGGTAGTCTAAGGAAAGCACTTTGCCTGTGGCCTGGTTAAACAGCGGCACAATAACTTCCAAGCTCGCAATACTGATGAGCATCGCCAGAGTAGCGATAGTGAGACTTTCGGTCAAAAACTGCGTCAACAGCTGCGACCGTTCCGCACCAAAGGTTTTCCGAAGCCCCACCTCTTGGGTGCGACCAAGACTCTGTGCCGTGGCCAAATTTGTGTAGTTTACACAGGCGATAATCAGCACCAAAAAGCCCAGTATTTTAATAGACTCAATCATAGGCAGGCCAATTACCTCCCATATGACGGTATTAGATTCAACCAGAGGCCTTACCGTTAAACCCGAGAAAAACTCCTTCCTCTCCTTGGTGTAATGGCGTTCGTAGACACTGTCGATCTCGCCCTGAAGCCAAGCCTGGTCTTTACCCTCTGGTGCCAGCATGTACGTCAAGTTACCCAGTGAGACATTATCCCACTCACCTTCAAAGGCGTAATCTTCAATGGTTTCAAGTGCCGCAAAAGGGGCAACCATTCCCAGCTTTATGTCACCGAGAACAAAAGAATTAAAATGGGTATCGGCCGGTAATTCCTTTATCACTGCACCGACGTACATTGAATTCTTGTGATCAAAAGAAAGTGTTTCACCCAAGACATCGGTTCTGCCAAAGTATTTTAATGCAGTTGACTCTGTCAACAGCAAAGACTGTGGGTCCTCAAGTACAGACGCATCGCCATGGATATAGTCAAAGTTAAAAATTAAGGTCAATTCGCTATCGGCAAAACGCAGCCCCTGATAGTAGCTGTCATTTCCCTGCGTAATTAGGTATTCACGGCGAACCGTGCGAACCACACTCTCGAGTTCCTCGACATCTGCCTTCAAAACGGGACCAAGGGCGCTCTGAACGCCGTCTGTGCCCGACACTCCGATATTGGCGTCGGGACTAAATTGGGCGCCAACCGTGTAAGTTCGGTCACGATTTTTAAAGATGCTATCGTGATTATTTTCGTAGCTGCCCAGTATATTGCCCATCAGGTATATCGTCAGTCCGATGGCCAGACCAAAAACATTGATAGCGGCGTAGAGCCTATTTTTCTGCAAATTCCGAATTGCCAGCTTTATGTAACTTGAAAACATGATTCACTCCTCCTTTCGAAATTTCGTCTTAGGACACCGCTCGTAGACTTTCGGTCACAACTTGGCCATCAAACAAGTTGATGGTTCGACGAGCATAATCGGCGTGTGCCGCGGAGTGAGTCACCATCACTATGGTAGCGCCCTCTTCATTTAAAGCCTGCAACATTTCCATAACCTCTTGGCCGTGTGCACTGTCTAGGTTTCCCGTAGGTTCATCGGCCAGTATAAGAGACTGATTGCCCACCACCGCCCTAGCGACAGCTACTCGCTGCTGCTGACCACCGGAAAGCTGGCCGGGCATGTGCTTAGCGCGGTGAGCAATGCCCACCTTGTCCATTACCTTTTGTACCCGTGCTTTACGCTCCGAACCAGGGATATCATGGTAGAGCAGCGCGAGCTCAATATTTTCTTCAACAGACAACTCATCAATCAAATTAAAGCTCTGGAAAATGAAACCCACATTGTGTTTTCTCACTTCGCTGAGCTTGCTCTCGTTGAGAGTTGATATCTCCTGATCGCCAAAATAATATTGCCCACTGGCTGGCGTATCTAACATACCGATGATGTTCAACAGTGTTGATTTACCGCAACCAGAAGGCCCCATAATGGCTACAAATTCACCTTTTTCAATTTCGATATTCACTTCGTTTAGGGCAACGGTTTCCACTTCGTCCGTGCGGTACACTTTTGATAAGTTATGTAGTTTTAACATGCTGATATCCTTTATTTTTAAGCTTAAAATTATTGGCTAAGTTGAACTCGATCCATTTCATCGAAATTTGCGTAAGAGGACACAATTACTTTTTCCCCTGCGTCCAGACCTTCTAGAACCTCTACGAATTCATTGTTGCGGCGGCCCAGACGAACCTCGCGACGGAGCGCTTCAGTTCCGTCAGCGCTCATAACAAACAACCACTGTCCGCCGGTCTCCTGAAGGAAGTTGCCTTTGGGAATCAAGCGAGCCTGGTTAGCGTCGCCTAAGGTTAATTTCGCCTGGATGGTTTGGCCGCGTCGAATGCCTTGGGGCATTGCTTCATTAAATTGCAGGTCAACCTCAAATTGGCCGTTTTTCACGTCTGGATAAATTTTTGCCACATGCAATTCGTAAAGAGTGCCACTGTGAGTCAGCGATACTGGCTGCTCTAAATCCACCCGACCGAGGTAAAACTCATCAATATTGGCCACCAGCTTAAATGAATCTGGATTGTCGATCTGGCCGATGCGAGTGCCACGGGTAATATTTTGGCCAATTTCCAGATCGAAGCCCGACAGCTTGCCGCCCACTGGAGCTCGAACATTGAGCTCATCGAGACTTTTCCGAGCAAAGGCTAGGTTTTCTTCCATGGCAATGGTTTTACTTTGAAAAAATTGCAGTTGAGACGCCATCAGCTTTTCGTCTGAAGATTGGCTTTCGAGGGTGACCTCTCGGGTTTCTTTGTAATAATTCAACTGATCAACAAAGTCTTCATACTCCGCCAGAGAAATGTGACCTTTGTGGAACAATTCTTTTTGTCGACTCAAGTCTCTGCTCAGCTTACGTATGTTGTAGTTGAGATCCACAAGGGTGCGTTTGTGCCCTAAGCGATTTTGTTCCAAGCGAAGCTCCTGATCGCGCATCGCATTTAACTGCTCCATGACACGAGACTCGGTACTCATGACACTCAGTTGTAGATCTGAGTTAGAAAGGCGAATGATGGGCTGCCCAACCCTGACCATCGCGCCGTCTTCCAACAAGATTTCTTCAATTCTCCCGCCTTGCACAGCATCGAGATAAACCGTTTTAAGTGGTGCTACACGACCACGAAGCGGAATGAAGTCTTCAAATGTTCCCGATTTCACTACGGCAACAGAGAGCCGCTGCCCCTTCACTGTCATGCTGCGGCCTTGAAACATTTGCCCAAAGGAGAGATAAGCAATGACGGCAGCAGCCAACATACCAACAATCATCTTGCTACGTTTACTGATACCCCGCTTTTCAATTTTTCGGTCCATGCCCGAGGCCCTGGCAGGCTCTGCTGATGTATCGGTCAATTTTTCCAAGTTTGTAATGCTAGCCATTATCTTTTGCTCTACCTTAGTGGTTCGGTCATCCGTAAAAGAATTTCTTTTCAAAACTATTACAATACCCGTGCCATGTTTTTAAGCCATTGATTTAATTGAATATAATATAATTTCCACTTCGAAATGTCCGATATTGAACAGTGAGGGTGTACGAAATCGAACACACGATGTACGATAACGAACAGCCCCATTAATCGCC
>CAJWBQ010000020.1 GCA_913020115.1 uncultured Cellvibrionales bacterium | reverse complement strand
GCAATCTTAGCACCGCTGACATACACCCCCGGCGCATCAGGTTTTGGGTAGGCCTCTATTCCATACTCAGCCAAAGTACTAACGATGCACTGCTCTAGCCGGCTTACCAGCTCGCGCACACCAAAGCCTAAGCGTCGGATGTCCAACAAAGGGTATAGAACTAATTGACCTATGCCGTGGTATGTCACTTGGCCACCTCGATCAACCTGAATGACAGGGATATCACCGGGCATGAGTAAATGTTCTGCCTTGCCGGCTTGCCCTTGAGTAAAAACGGCGGGGTGTTGCACTAGCCAAATTTCATCCTGACAACTGGCGTCGCGCTGATCGGTAAAGGCCGACATGGCCTTCCACACGGGTTCATAGTCCAATATACCCAAGTCCCGTATGACCAGTGTCTGGGGCTCTGCCATCGCTACAGCACCATTTTAACCAGAGGACTGGCAATGAGAGCTTGGTGAATACGCTTGAGCTGTGGCTCGCCAGTCGCTGTGATATACACCGTAATCGACTGAAAACGCCCATTTCTACTGTCTTTGACCGTGGTTTTAACCCGCTCAAAGCCTGGCGCCTCTTGCTCAATCACCTCGTTTACTAGAGACATTAAGGCCGCGCCCGACTCTCCCATCACTTTAATCAAGTAATTGGGGCAAGGAAATTCAATTTTGGGAGGAGTTTGATCCGTCATTTCAGGGCTCAACTTAAAATTGACATGAAAAACAGCACCAGCGCATCCCAAATCCGGGCAAAGAAACCTGCCTCATCAACCGCTTGCAGGGCCACCAAAGGCACATCGACCAACTGCTCATCATTGAGGCGGATGGTGAGCTTACCCAGCTCCTGGCCCGCCTTAATGGGCGCTTTAATCACTTCGTCAATGAGCATTTCAGCCACGAGATCGTCCTGAGCTCCACGAGGGATTGTGAGAAATATCTCTTCCTGTAAGCCTAGGTCAAGCTCGTCGCGCATACCGGCCCAAACTTTAGTAGTGTTCAGTTTTGCACCGCTCTCATACACCTTATGGGTTTGGAAATAACGAAAACCGTAGGCTAGCAATTTTTGTGACTCTGTCGCCCTAGCTTCTTCACTGCGTGTGCCCATTACCACCGCAATCAATCGCATACCGTTCTTTTCTGCCGATGACACGAGGCAATAACCCGCCGCTTCAGTGTGGCCGGTCTTTATACCGTCTACTGATTTATCACGAAACAGTAGCTTATTGCGGTTGGGTTGATTGATGCCGTTGTACTTAAAATACTTCTCAGAATACAGCTTATAGTGCTCTGGAAAGTCATTAATCATCGCGCGTGCGAGCAGAGACAGATCTTTAGCTGTAGTCATATGACCTTCAGCTGGCCAACCGGTAGCATTTTTAAAGTGCGTGTCGTTCATACCCAATAACGCAGCTTGCTGGTTCATTACATCCGCAAACGCACTTTCGCTGCCGGCCACGTGTTCTGCCAAAGCCACACTGGCATCGTTACCCGACTGAATAATCACACCTCTCAGTAGGTCCTTTACGGGCACACGGGTACCTTCACGAATAAACATTTTAGAGCCGCCCATTTTCCAGGCCGTCACACTAATATCTACCGGGTCGTCTTCTCGAACATTACCGCTGTGAATTTCTGAAGATACTATATAACTGGTCATCATTTTAGTGAGGCTAGCAGGCGGTAACTGCTCGTCGGCATTGTGCTCAACGAGGATCTTGCCAGTGTTGGCGTCCATCACTAGGTAGCCTGTGGCGGCCAGTTGCGGAGGCGCAGGAATTATGACTTGACGCGCCAGCGCCGGGGCAGAGATAAGCGGTGCAATCAGCAGCGCGCAAGACATAAATTTAAACAGCTTTTTCAAAACACAATTCTCTTTATTTAGTCGGTGGCGAGCAAGGAATGGGGCTCGCCTAGAATGGACGCCAGTCTACCAGTAATTGCCGCTCAATCATAAACCACATGGGGTGTGGCCAAATTTGCCGATTGAAGCGCTTCGCGCAGCCTAAGCATGACTTGATTGTTACTAATTGGGCCAAGCTGGACCTTATACAAGAGCTGATGAAGGCGGATACGCACTGGGTGACTGACAATTCCGGAAATCTTTGCCACCAATGCTTCCGCAGACTCAATACGGCCAAATGCCCCCAACTGAAGATAGGTATTTGCCGGCAGTGTATAGGGGTCTGAGCTGGGTCGACTTGGCAGGTCAATACCTGAAGACTGCCCCGCAGGAGTAATCACTTCGAGATCAACCCTGGCGGTACCGTCGTCGGCGTAACCCAATTTCTTGGCCGCAGCGAAACTCAGGTCGATAATTCGCCCACCGTGAAATGGGCCGCGATCATTCACTCGAACCACCACACTTTGCCCGTTGGCTGGGTTGCTCACTTTGACATAGGAGGGAATTGGAATACTTTTATGAGCCGCCGTCATGGCAAACATGTCATATGTTTCACCATTAGAAGTTAAACGACCATGAAATTTGGTTCCATACCAAGACGCAATGCCACTCTGCTTGAAGCCGGTGGCATCGTCCATTACCCGGTAGGTTTTACCTAGCACTGTATAGGGGCTTTTATTGCCCGCCTTGGTTCGACGCACAACCTGGGGGCGGGCATTATCGATTTTTGACACATCGACATGCCGAGTGGGAGCGCCATCGCGCTGGCCACTCAAATGAGTTGTAGAGCAAGCACTCAAACCCAGAAAGGCCAAGAGAAAAGCAGCCCTAAACGCCCCTGATTTAGTCACTAGTTTTGCGCCGCGCGGTATTGCTGTTTAAGTGCCTGACTCAACTGGTGAACCGACAGTGCGTACATACGACTGTGGTTGTAGCGAGTAATGACGTAAAAATTTTGTAAGCCCAACCAAAATTCTGCGCCACGCTCTCCTTCCAACCTAAAAGGGGCGGCCAACTGGTCTGTGGCGTAATTTTCCTCTACCGCTCGGACACCTTTTGCATTTAGTGACGCCAGAGTCACTGCAGGTTTCAAAGGAGCCTTCATAATGGCGGGGTCATAGTCGGCGCTCACTCGAGCACGACTCACAACGGGCTCGCCCTCTTTCCATCCGTGACGCTTAAAATAGTTGGCCACACTGCCAATAGCATCTGTCGGGTTCAGCCAGATATCGGCCAGGTCATCACCGTCAAAATCTACAGCGTACTCTCGGTAGCTAGAAGGCATAAACTGACCGTAGCCCATAGCACCGGCATAAGAGCCTTTTAGATCCATTGGGTTCTGCCCCTGCTCTCGAGCCAAAAGCAGAAAGTGTGTGAGTTCCTTTTTAAAAAACTTAGAGCGCCTAGGGTAGTCGAAGGCCAAGGTGGAGAGCGCATCAATAACGCGATATCGACCAGTGTTTGAACCGTAGCGCGTTTCCACGCCGATGATAGCCACTACCACTTCCGGCGGAACACCATAGGTGGCCTCTGCTTTATTTAACGCCTCTTCATTCGCGCGCCAAAAGTCGAGCCCTTTAGCCGTGCGAGATTCTGTGACAAAGATTTTTCGGTAATCTTTCCAAGGCTTGCTCTTCTCTGCCGGACGAGCAATGGCATCAAGGATAGATTGTTTTTTTTCTGCAGCCGCAAACCAACGATTCAAGTCTTCTCGAGACAATTGGTGCTCAGACACCAGTTCGTTTATGTAGGGCCCAATGGCTGCATGGTTGGCATAAGTTTCAACTGCTGATTCCGCAACAGCGGGCAAAGCAATAGAAAGTGAAACCAAACTACCACGAATCAATTTAGACAACAGGTGAGATATTTTTAACATTACTACAGTTCCTTTTCTCTACCACTCAAAAAGTATTAGATGCTAACGTGTTACACGCCGCCGCTCAGTGCCAATGGCCATTAGAATACCAAAGCCGGCCATCAGGGTCACAATAGAAGTGCCCCCCAAACTGACAAGTGGTAAAGGCACCCCCACCACCGGCAGCAGACCTGTAACCATACCAATATTTACAAACACGTATACAAAAAATGTGATCGTTATGGCGGACGCCAGAAGTTTGCCAAAGGTGTCTTGGGCATATAATGCAATCATCAGGCCCCGCGCAATCACCAGCAAATAAAGCCCCATTAACAGCAACACGCCCATAAGACCAAACTCTTCGGCCAGCACCGCGATAATGAAATCAGTATGGCTCTCCGGCAAAAAGTCTAATTGTGATTGCGTGCCTTGAAGCCAGCCTTTACCACTGACACCGCCAGAACCAATAGCCGTTTTAGATTGTATGATATTCCAACCGGCTCCTAACTTGTCGGCCTCAGGGTTAAACATCGTAAGCACCCGCTGCCGTTGATAATCTCGCAAAACAAAGTGCCACATCGGCCAAGCGCCTGCCAACAAGAGCGAAAAGGCACCCAAAATGTAGCGCCAGCGCAGGCCCGCCATAAACAGCACGATTATCCCAGACGTTGCGATAAGGATGGAAGTGCCAAGATCGGGTTGGTCCATAATGAGAAGCGTGGGCACGGTGATCAGTACTAGAGTTATAAAAACATGAGTGAAGCGTGGCGGCAGAATTCGACTAGATAGGTAACTGGCCAGTAAAATAGGCACGGCCAACTTCAAGACTTCTGAGGGCTGAAATCGGAAGCCACCTAAATTAAGCCAACGCTGTGCACCCTTGGCACCGATACCAAAAAACATCACCAGCAACAGCAAGCCCACGCCAGCCAAATAAAACCAAGGCGCCCAGCGCTGAAAAACATGCAGCTGTATTTGCGCGACTGTAAACATGACACCATAAGCCAAAAGAAAAAATATACCCTGGCGTTTTATATAGTGAACTTCTTGACCGCTAGCACTATAGAGCACCAACAAACCGTAGGCCGTTAACATTAACAATAGAATTAATAAGGGCAAATCAATATGCAATTTTTGCCAAACACTTCTTGGCCGACGCAGCTCACGACTGGCTTCAGGCATGCGGCGTAAAAAATCTCGACCCGCCATTACCCTTCACCTCCCACGGAAGCCCGTGGTGATATGGGCGGAGCGGCCGCCACATAGCGGCCCTTTTCATTCAATAACCATTGATCCAAAACTTTGCGGGCAATTTTTGCGGCCTTGGAACTCTTCTCGCCATTTTCTACCAACACCGCCGTAGCCAAGCGAGGGTTAACAACCGGCGCAAAAGCAACAAAAAGCGCGTGATCTCGATGGCGTTCGGCCAATGCCTCAGAGTCATACTTTTCGCCCTGCTTAATCGCTACCACCTGAGCAGTGCCTGTCTTACCCGCCAACTGATATTTAGTGCCCTTGCGAATAATTTTTGCGGTGCCACCCCCATGAACGACGGCTTCCATCGCGTCGAAAATAGTGTCCCAATGCTCAGGCAGCACTTTGGATTCATTGTGAGATTCAGGTTCAAGAGCTGTGCCGTCAATAGTATTCACCAGCAGAGGTTTCTTGAGCTCGCCTCTATTAGCAATGGTCGATGTCATTAGCGCCAGTTGAATCGGCGTCGCAAGCACAAACCCCTGGCCCAAGCCCATATTCAAACTGTCGCCGGGGTACCAAGCCAATCCCCGCGCCTCTCGCTTCCAGGTACGCGAGGGCCAAATTCCGCTGCGCTCGCTGGGCACATCGACGCCTGTGCGACGACCTAAACCAAACTGAGTTCCGAAATTGTGCATTCGATCAATACCCGTGCGGAAAGCTAAGTCCCAAAAATAAGTATCGCACGATTGAGCAATGGCCAACTTCAAATTTACGTGGTTGCCATGACCTCTGGGTTTCCAATCTCTGTGCACTCGCTCATCACCCTGCAATTGATAATAACCAGGGTCTCGAATTGCATACTCCGAGTCGATGATGCCATTGTGTAAGCCGGCCAAACCCAGCATGGGCTTAACCGTTGATCCAGGGGGGTACTGCGCTTGTAGGGCACGATTAAACAAAGGTAAATCGAGGGAATTATTGAGTCCCCGATAATCTTTAAAACTAATGCCCGTTACAAACAAATTAGGATCGAAGCTGGGAGTGCTCACCATCGCCAACACCCCGCCTGTTTGGGTATCGATTACTACGGCGGCGCCTCTTTGCCCCTCAAACGCATCGTAAGTCGCACGCTGTAACTTCGAGTCGATATGCAATGTTAAATTTGCGCCGGGGATTGGATCGCTGCGATCCAGCACTCGCAGCACTTGGCCGCGAGCATTGGTTTCTACGTTTTGATGGCCCGCCGTACCCAGCAGGATGTCTTCATAATATTTTTCAAGGCCAATTTTTCCGGTGATATGAATGCCGCTGTAACGCTCGTATTGCTCGGGAGAAAATGCCGCCAGTTCACGGTCATTTATTCGACCCACATAACCGATACTGTGGGCAAACAATTCGCCTTGAGGATAATGCCTCACCAACTGAGCTTCAACTTCCACACCGGCTAGGCGGTATTCATTCACTGCAATCCGAGCAATCTCGTCTTCTTGTAATCGATAGCGCAAAGGCACGGCCTCGAAGGGACGGCGACGCTGGCGAATACTCTTGTTGAATTTTTCCAGATCATCATCACTAATCGGCAACAGGTCTTTTAGAACCCCGATGGTTTTATCCAGATTCTCAACACGCTCCTTAATAATCGACAAGGTGTAGCTAGGCACATTCTCTGCAAGCAATACGCCATTGCGGTCATATATGAGGCCTCGGGTAGGCGGAATTACCTGAACATGAACACGATTGCGGTCAGATTGAGTTACGTAACCGTCGTGATGAACAACCTGTAGATTATGGAATCGGGCAACTAAAATTCCCATTAAACCGATCAATAATACAGCCGCCACGACCACCCGGTGACGGAATATTCGCGCTTCTCGAAAATGATCCTTTAGCAGCTGGGTCTCTCGCATATTAAGTGTTCAAATGCCTCATCTGGTTCACTTATGATACGGGTGTTTGTTGAGAATGGTCCAAGCACGATACAGCTGTTCGATCAAAACGATCCTCACCAAAGGGTGGGGCAGTGTCAGCGCCGACAGCGACCAACGCGCATGAGCCCGCTGCAAACAAGCCGGAGCTAGTCCATCTGGACCGCCTATTAATATACTAAAGTTACTGCGCTCCATTCGCCAATCCATGAAATTCTGCGCCAACTTTTCGGTACTCCATGGTTTCCCTTTCACATCCAGCGCGATGACATGGTCTCCTGCAGGAATGGCCGCAGCCATCAGTTCGCCCTCTTTGGCAATAGCTTTTTCTATGGAGGCATTTTTGCCCCTAGGCCCCAGAGCCAACTCAAGCACCTCAACACTAAAGTCTCGAGGCAAACGTTTTGCGTATTCGGCAAAACCCGTTTCAACCCAAGCCGGCATTTTAGTGCCTACTGCAATTATTTTAATGCGCATACTGAAGGTTTAGTCTTCGGCGTTGCGAGTATTAGGCTCCATTGACCAGAGTTTTTCGAGATCATAGAACTCTCTGGCACTTGGGTGGAATATGTGAACAACCGTTCCACCAAAGTCTACCAGCACCCACTCACCTGTCTCCATACCTTCAGAGCCGATAGGCGTGAAGCCCGCTTTTTTGGCGTCAACGATAACGGCATTGGCGATAGATTTCACATGGCGATTGGAAGTGCCGCTGGTAATGATGAGGGTGTCCATTACGTCAGTAAGCTCGGTAACGTCCATATTAACGACGTCTTTGGCTTTGATATCTTCTAGTGTAGTGACGATGAGCTGGTTTAGTTCTGATGACATTTTGGCTTGTTACCTTGGTTTCTTTTTAATTTGGTTTAGGGGTTCAGCCCTTTTTGTTCGGTCAGTATCGAGGCTAGGAGAATTCTACTCTTTATATAGCCCTTCCAACTTGATAAAACGTTCAACTGATTCTGGTAGTAAATGACTAAGGTCTTTACCCTCCTGAATACGTATTCTAATCTCTGTTGCAGATATCGCCAGTAAACTGCACTGCTCTATCACTAAGGCCCCTCGGCTGGATCTGTGCACCTGCTCCGGCGACGCTCTATTTTCCTTAATCCAATTTGCTAAGCCGCCCACTTCAGGTATCTCATACCCAGGTCTTGCGGCAACACCTATGTGGCTGTATTCGAGCAACTCTTGCCAGCAGTGCCACTTATCTAATGAAGCTAGTGAGTCCATACCCATACATAAACAGATGGATTGTGACTGGCCTAGCTCGTCTCGCAAGCCTTTCAGTGTGTCAATGGTAAATGAAAGCCGATCTCGATTTAGCTCTCGAGTATCTACCTGCAGGGCTTTGACATCACGGCTCTTACTATTATCTTCTTCAATGGCTAAAGCGACCATTTGCGCGCGACGCTCACTGCTCACACCGGGCGCTTGCCGATGCGGCGGTATGTGACAGGGCATTAGGCGCATTTCATCGAGTTGCAAACGCTGCTGAAGTTCCCTTGCCATTTGTAAATGAGCGCGGTGTATAGGGTCGAATGTGCCACCAAATACACCGAGGGTTTTACGTTTATTGGCGGATATGACCGTCACCCAATACAATCCATTTCTGCGAAGTTAATCCCTCAAGCCCAACGGGCCCTCTGGCGTGAATTTTATCGGTGGAGATACCTATTTCGGCGCCTAAGCCAAATTCAAAGCCATCAGCGAAACGGGTAGACGCATTAACCATCACCGTGCTGGAGTCAACTTCTGCCAAGAAACGGCGCGCTCGTGTGAAATTTTCTGTCACTATAGACTCTGTGTGCGCAGAGCTGTGCTGGCTTATGTGCTCAATAGCGGCATCCATATCATCAACTACTCGAATGGATAACACCGGAGCGAGATACTCCGTGCCCCAGTCTTCTTCTGTGGCCGCGGAAGCACTTATTATGGCTTGTGTCGCCTCACACCCGCGCAACTCTACGCCTTTCTCCGCGTAGGCTTCCGCCAAACGTGGCAAAATTTGCGTGGCCACGCCTTTTGCCACAAGCAGTGTTTCCATCGCATTGCATACACCATAACGGTGAGTCTTAGAGTTCAAGGCTATATTGAACGCTTTGTCCAAATCCGCTTGGTCGTCGATATAAACGTGACAGATTCCGTCGAGGTGCTTGATAACGGCCACTTTCGCGTCGCGGCTAATTCTCTCAATCAAACTTTTGCCGCCGCGAGGCACGATCACATCAACATACTCGGCCATAGTGATCAGCTCACCCACCGCCTCACGGTCTGTTGTCGCAACAACTTGAACCGCCGCCGAAGGCAAACCCACCTCGGCCAGACCGCCTGCAATACATTGCGCAATGGCTTGGTTGGAATGAATCGCTTCGCTGCCCCCTCTCAAGATCGTTGCGTTACCAGACTTTAAGCACAAACTAGCAGCATCAATAGTAACGTTGGGACGCGACTCGTAAATAATGCCCACAACCCCTAAAGGCGCACGCATTTTGCCCACTTGAATTCCACTTGGGCGGTAACTCATATCGGTAATTTCACCGCAGGGATCTGGCAGCGCAGCAACTTGACGCAGGCCTTCAATCATACCGTCGATAACGCTATCGGTCAGCGCAAGACGGTCGAGTAGGTGGGCGTCTAAGCCTTTGGCTTTACCGCTCTCTAGATCTTTTGCATTGGCGGCCACTAGAGCCGGGCGCGATGCGTCCAAAATGGTGGCGGTCGCCAGTAAGGCGGCATTTTTATCACCGCTAGTAGCGGCGGCGAGCTGGCGAGACGCCTGCCTTGCATTGCGACCTAAATCGCGCATGTATTCCTGAACATTCATGGAGCAGCTAATCCTGTGGAACTTGGGGACAAATGAAGCGCGCATTATAACTGTTTATTAGGCTGAATTGTTGGAGTATGAAGGGATACGTCACGATAAATAGCCTCTTGGGCCAGACTTTGGTTCTATGGAGTGGATAAAAGCGAATTTTCCCGAATCACTCCTCTCCTGCCGCCAAACGTTCTATTCTTTCTGCTAAATGGTCAAGGCGGAGCAAGGGGTCTGACATTTCAAGCAAGGCCACCTTGTCCGGGCGACTAATAGGCAGCAATTGCGTTAACTGCCAGCCCAAATGTCGCGCATCTACTAACTCAGGCAGGTTTAGTCCCTTTACCGCAGGATGCTCTCGCAGCTGTTCAACTAACGCGACTAAACCATCGTGATGTAAACCAATTTCAAGCACCGGCTCCTGCGGCAAGAAGACCACTTCTGCGCTCAAGCCCATATCAGGCTGACTAAACGTTTGCATAACCTTAAATTTTCGCTCGCCCCGTACAACCACGCCCAGCAAACCGTTGTCCTGGGGGTGCCAATCCTCAATCTGAACATAAACGCCCACAGGAAAAAACTGAGGTATCTCACCCACCTCTCGGCCCTCCCGAATCGGTACCACACCAAAACCCTCACCTCGCTTCATACACCCTGAAATCATATCCAAATATCTAGGTTCAAATATTTGTAGCGACAGGGGAACTGCGGGAAATAGGAGCGTATTTAAGGGAAATAAAGGGATAGTTTGCATGATTCAGACTGGGTTCAGGTAAGGAGGGTTAATCTGCTGCCCAAGTTAACAAAAAACATTACCAAACAGCGCCTAGTGGAGGCTACACCATGACAAACCGACTTACCAAACAAAAGCGCCTGACCATCTCATCAAAATTAGCGCTGGCCGCACTGTTCACCGCTGTTGCAATGCCTAGCTTTGCCGGTCACAACCAAGGCTTTACTGATTTTGCCAAGGTCATTGAAGCCGAGCCCATTTACCAAACCGTTGAATATGATACGCCAGAAAGGAAATGCTGGACCGAGAGTGTGGCCTATCAAAAACCACACAACACCTCAGCTACCGGCACTATTCTCGGCGGAATTGTCGGCGCGGCAATTGGCAATAAACTGGGCCACAAAAAGAGCAATCGTCGTATTGGCGCCGTGGCTGGAGCGGTACTTGGCGCGTCTATCGGCAATGACATTAGCCGCAATAACAGCGGTCATAGCACTACTGAATATAGAGATCAAAAGCACTGCGAGGTAACCCACCGAATTCGCAAGGAAGAAGAGCTCGTTGGCTATAGGGTTACCTATAAGTATCACGGTCAAACCTACCAAACACGCACAGCTGAGCACCCAGGTAAGAAGCTGAAAGTTGCTGTCAACGTGCAACCCACTGAATAAACCCCGAGGGGGAAACCGAGCTTAGTGGCACCGTTCCGAGTGTGTCACTAAAGCTCTTACAGGCCTAGAATCAAAACCATCTACAACCAGGCCTTGCCCCTAGTCACTAACCTAACAATACTCAATAAAATGCAATAAACTAATGGGCACAGTAAAGTATAAGGCCAGCCCAAAGGAAGACATCATGAACCCCTCAATCAAAATCACTTTGTTATTGATACTCTCGCTGGGGACAAGCCTTGCAATGGCCCAGCAGACGGGGTTGCACCTGAGTAAAGATAAGCTCAAATATTTGAAGCAAGAACAAAACAGTTCGCACTACCAAACCATGGTACCCAAAGGCCAGAAGAAAAAGAGCAGCCACAGCATAAGCGAGTCTCAGGCAGCTAACATTGCACGCCAGAAAAAAGGCGGCAAGGTTTTAAAAGTTCAAGCCATAGGCAAGTCTGGAGGCTATCGGGTGAAACTGCTATTGCCGTCTGGTCGCGTTACCCAAGTGACCGTTAGCGCCTCTGGGCGAATACAAGGATAAGTGAGAGAGCGATATGCGTTTATTGATCGTTGAAGACGAACCCATACTTTTAGAACAACTTGCCACACTATTAAAAGACCAAGGTTATGCCGTAGACACCGCCGCTGACGGTCGTGATGGGCTGTATTATGGCGAGGAATACGACTACGACCTCGCCATCATTGACATTGGTTTACCCCATATCAACGGCATAGAATTGATTCGCCAACTGCGAGAAAAAGGCCGCCATTTTCCGATATTAATTTTAACGGCGCGCGGCGCCTGGCAAGACAAAGTAGAAGGGCTGGAGGCCGGTGCCGACGACTATCTGGTGAAACCGTTCCACAACGAAGAACTTAGCGCGCGCATCAATGCCCTACTTCGGCGGGCGGCCGGGCACGCCTCTCCGCAATTGCAATTTGGGCCCATAATACTTGATACCGCAGCCAAAACCGTTAGCCGACAAGGCACACTGCTGGAGCTAACCAGCTTCGAGTATAAAACGCTTGAGTATCTAGTCATGAAGGCAGGTTCAACTATTTCCAAAACGGAACTTACTGAGCACCTTTACGACCAAGATTTCGACCGTGACAGCAATGTCATTGAAGTGTTTGTGGGCCGATTGCGAAAAAAGCTAGACCCCGACAACACCTTAAAGCCCATTGCCACCATTCGCGGACAAGGATATTTGTTTAACTTAAAACAGGCCACCCTTTGAGGCTACCCTCTCTCGCCTCAAGGCTTTTAGTGGCATCCACTCTGCTGTTACCGCTATTTCTAGGCCTGACCGGCTACGCTCTCAACCTTGCCTTTGAAGACAGTTTAAGCGCCGCCGAATCTGAGAGGCTGCAATCCCAAGTGTATTTATTATTGGGAGCGGCAGAAATGGAAGGCGAAACACTGAGGCTTCCGGAGGCTTTAACAGAACCTAGGTTCAGCCAACTTAACTCTGGCTTATTCGCCCAAGTTAGCACCAATACAGGCCAAACAGTCTGGCTGTCAGAATCGGGCCGACTCTACGCCGACGAGCTGTCAAATCTGCACAACAAACAAATACTTCATACCCTACCCCTGAATAGCGGCCAAACATTTTTTGATCAAGGCGTCTTGGCAGGTAAAGCTATGTTCATGTTTTACCACGATGTTAGCTGGGATACGGATGACGGACAGACTCTGCTGTTTCGAATCTCCATTTATCACGAGCAATCTTTATTTATAGCGGAGCGCCAAGCCTATCGCGCTCAACTTTGGCGATGGCTGGGTGCCGCCGGTGTGCTCTTAATACTAATGCAGTGGTTAATTTTACGCTGGGGCTTACAACCCCTGACGCGCTTGGCGGCCGACTTGAAAGCTATAGAGTCGGGCAAACGCGAGCAGCTTGAGGGGATTTATCCGGAGGAGGTGCAACAGGTTACCGACAATTTCAATTCGGTATTAGTTCGCGAGCAGCATCAGCGCGAGCGCTATCGGAATAGTCTTAGTGATTTGGCACACAGTCTAAAAACACCTCTTGCGGTATTGCGTGGCAGCCTCAACACTCCGAATGAGGAGCGCGGTGGTTTAGTGGAATCTCAGGTATTGCGCATGGATGAAATTATTGGCCGGCAGTTACAGCGAGCAATAACCCGCAATCTGGCTCCGCAGGCGCAGGTAAACAATATCGAAGAAATTGTTGAGCGACTGGCTCTGGCTTTGGGTAAGGTTTATCGGGATAAGAACGTTCATTTCACTTCTGACATTGAGGCAGGTTGCGGGTTTAATGGCGACGCTAGGGATTTGATGGAGGTATTGGGGAATCTGCTGGAAAACGCGTTTAAGTATGGGAGGCAAGGTGTAGCTTTGAGCGCTCGAGTTCGGGGTTCGATGTTGGAGTTTAGCATTGGGGATGACGGACCCGGCATTGCCTCAGAATTACAAAGCGGAATTCTTCAGCGAGGCGCGCGGGCGGATACGGCGCAAATGGGACAAGGTATTGGCTTGTCGATGGCGGCTGAAATTATTAGTGGGTATGGGGGGAGCCTTTCGGTGGGCAGTTCACATTTGGGCGGCGCGGAGTTTTTGGTTTCTTTGCCTTTGTGATTGTTTGGAGTTAGACCGCGTTGTTGCTGAGTCAGAACATTTGGTTACGGGGTAGGCCCCGGATTGGCCGCGCTTAGTGAGCTCCGCCCGAACGCACGCCTTTTGCCTCTGACCAAGCCGCTGCGGAACTCGCCCGTGCCGGACTCAAACAGTCCTCGCTAAATGACCTTGGCCAGAGGCAAAAGACGTAAACGCGTTCTGAATGGGCGGAACTCACTAAGCACGACCAATCCTACTATCTGTCTTCGTGCTGATAATTTTAAAAGGCAGCAAACACTCAATTAGATCAAGAGATTTTTCGGATTTACGAGGGCGATGGACGGGCTCTATGCGTATTGCCCTATGATAGAAAGGAGGTCTTGGACATTTCTGGCAATGAAGTCTGGTTGATTGTCCCAACTCTCTGGCTCTGAACGACTGTAGGCAGCGGCTACGGATATTACTTTTGCACTCTCTCCTAGGGCGGCCTGTAAGTTGCGGGCAAATTGGGTGTCGGCTTCGTGGTCACCAATGTACATCAGGAATTGACTATTTGTGTGGCCGAATATTGATTCTATGCACTTTATACCACCGTAAGGATGAGGCTTTTGGTTTTCATTGGATACGTCATCGTAACCAATAATGGCTTTAAAGGGTGCGTCAATGTCGTTGTGCTTTAGTACGCGGCGAATGTTGTTTTGTGAGTTCTGGGAACAAATTCCATGGCGGAGCTGGGAGAATCGGCCTATGACACTTTTGATGCCGTCAAAGAGTGTTACTTCTGTTTGGTTTTCCTCTTGATGTTCGGCCCATAAGCTTCCCGCTCGAATCATTTCGTCATGAGACAGCCCATAGTAATCGGTGTAAAGTTCTTGCCAGTTCTTAGCGGAGTGATTGGCTTGATGATATAGGTCTTCTCGAAGTAAATACTTCGGTAGTTTATTACCCGTTAGATGCGGCGCAACGATCGACAAAATGGCTTTGGTGATTTCAATATTCTTTGGTACGGAATTAACAAGTGTTCCGTCGTAGTCCCACAGAATTGCGTCTAATTTCATTTCACTTTCTCGCGACGGAAGAGAGAGAGTTGAATCGCTCGCCCTGATTTTAGTCAGGAGGTATTCTTAAAAGTACACGGGGCCTTACACCACCTCAAAACCCTAGGTTTTAACAACACCCTGCCCAAAGGGCTTCACCATTAATATCAATTTAGGCAGCAGGGTCAAGGAACCAAGAATGGCGGTAAACATCGCCAAGCTGGTTAATAAGCCAAAATAAATCGACGGGATGAATTTCGATAAGGCTAGAATTGAGAAACCTACAATAATTGTAATTGATGTGTAGTACATGGCTCGACCAATTGACGCGTGTGATCGGTGCATCGCGGAAACATAGTTGCCGTCCACGGCGAATTCCTGCTTATAGCGGTGAAGATAATGGATAGCGTGGTCAACTCCGATGCCTACCGTAATTGCCGCTATGGTGATGGTCATCATATCCAAGGGCACGCCGGTAATACCCATGCCACCGAGAACTACGCTCGCCGCTAGAATATTGGGAATGATCGCTATAAACGCAATACGCAAGGAGCGGAACAAAATTAAAAACATCAGCATGATGCCAAAAAATACTGCGCCCAAAGTAACAATCTGTGATTTAAAGAGGCTTTGCAGCATATTGTTATAAAGAACTAACATGCCTGTAAACTGAATCTGTTCTGGTTTCAGGCCCATCTCTTCTACGGCGAATTTACGGATCTCACCCACGAGCTCGGCCCGACGGAGGTTCGCATCTGTCTCCTTTGCCCGCAAGGAAATTCTAGCCTGATTATTCTCAACCGATAGGAAGGGTGCGATGATAAAATCACTCACTTCAAGCGGTAGCGACTGTCGCAACAAGGCCAATTCAAAATCGTTTAGTTTGGCCTGATTGATGTCTCGAGCCACTTTATAGGCCGTAGCCAAGGATTGCACCTTGCCTATTTCCGGGCGATTTTCCAAGTAATCGTGAAGCTGCTCAATCTCCTGTAAACCCGCCATGGTAAACCAGTAGCTACTGGTAGGATGCGCCGAAGGGTTTTGCTCGGAGAAGGGGTCTTCTTCTCCAAAGGGGTCTTCTTCAGCATAGGGCTCGGGCGCCTGAAAGGGGTCAGGCTCGTCGAAGGGGTCGGCCTCGGCAAATGGGTCATCTTCGTCACCACCATCAAAACCCGCAAACGCCAGATTACTGTCGATCGGATTCATATCAATATCTAGCAATATATCTAGAGTGGTAGTGCCACCTAAGTTCTCATCAATGACTAACATGCCCTGATAAATCTCAGTGGACTTGTCAAAGTAATCTATGAATCGATTTTCAACTTCTAAGCGGCTGATTCCCCAGGCGCTGATCAGTGCTGCAGCCAAACTGACCGCCAACACCCAAGAACCGTGATGCTCAGCGAGACTGGAAAAACGCAAAGTAAGGGCCGCAGAACGATCACCTTTGTCTTTAACCTTGCCTTTTGGCAGCAATAGCAAGCCCGCGGGTAATACCACGAAAGCCAACATAAGCGCCAAGGTTAAACCTATCGTCATCATCCAGCCAAAATCAATTACCGGCCGAATGTCACTCACCACGAGAGATGCAAATGCCACAATTGTTGTCAGCGCGGTATACATGCACGGGCGAGCCATTGCCGCCACGGTGGCCAATACCAACTGGCGCTGCGACCAACCTGGATACTCGCGATGAAACTCTCGATAGCGCACCACAAGATGGATAGTAATTGCCAGCGCGATAATCAGTAAGAGCGCGACAAAGTTCGAAGAGATTACCGTTAAGCGCCAGTCAACCCAGCTGAGCCAACCCAACATGATCAATACTGACAGTAAACAAACCGACAGGGGCAAAAACACGAAACGTATCTGGCGAAAAATTACAGCGAGGGTAATGATTAAAAATGCGACAATACCAATGCCAAACACCACTAAATCACGGCGAATAAAATCAATCATGTCGGCGGTAATCATACTCACGCCACCTAGGAATAATTCCGCATCACCCCGATAATTTTCGACGATGGACCGTACTTCGGCGACGCGCTCATGGCCTTTAGCTTCTGTCGCCGTACGATAATCCAAGAAGGCTTGAGTAAGCACCAAAAGCTCACGGTTTTCCTCTTCGCTTAACAAGCCTTGGTCACGCCGAGCACGCAAGTCATCGCGAGCTCGTACCAATTCGATGTAATGATTGTCGACTTCAATGTTGAGCAGAATGGCGGTGGTCTTACCATCCGCACTCAGGAGCATGTCTTTGTAAATTGGACTATTGAGAAACTCTTTTTTGGCTAAGCCCCTGTCCACATCGTCATCCAACAGGGTGCGCGTCTCACTGGTAATCTCCGACAGAGCCATTATGGGACTGTAGAGCAAGGGAACATCGAGAAGCGAGTTAACACTCACCACGCCTTCTACACCCGCCAATTCATCGCGCAGAGACTTTAAAGTGTTAATAACAGGGTCAGAAAAGAGATCACCATGAGGCTGGTAAGTGACCACCAAAAAATCACCCGACTGATAACGCTTGGTAATTTCACGGAAATAATCGATGTCATTATCGTGCTCGAGGGTGAGGGAATCAGCCGAGGCATCGAGTTTGAAATTAGGTAGGCCTGCCGCCATTGCAATAGCGGCCAACAGCACAAGCGCCAGCACCATTCTCGGCCTGTCGATCACTGTAGACTCATAGATCAATTTTAATACGGACTTAATACTGGCAAGCATTCACGAACCCTGAATAATCAATAATCACACAAAACCTCATCCTTGGTAGGCGCTATTATGAGGGAGATTAAGCCGTATTGAAATAACAAGCAGGTCTTAAAGGAAAGTTTTAAGTACCTTGTTGGAATAGCGAGCGCATACTCACTCGCAACGCTTGAATAATGTCATTATCTAAACCCAAGATCATAAGAACACTGGTGTTGAGTAAGGTTAGAAAAAGTAAGACTAATAGTAATAATAACAAGAGCTTTTTCTTTTCATTAACAACCTCGACCTCTGGCTTCACTGCAGGCAATATCAGTGTTGTTAACTCTTCGTTTAATTGCTCTAGCTGAGCCACTACCTCACTTGCCGACTTAAAGGATTCTCGGGTATTGGCGCCGAGCATTTTCACCAAGATAAGCCTCAATACCTCCGGCAGACGCATAAACGCCTTACCTTCCTGCAAGCGGCCCAAATACCAGCGCGGCCTCTCGCCAACCAGCATTCGGTAAAAAATGACAGCACAGTCAAAAAGGTCAATTTTTTCCGGTGAATTCTCGGCGATTTTGCTTCTCGCTTCCGACAGAGAAGATATTGTATCGCTTGCCTCTGTATCATCTTTATGAGCAATACCAAAACCCGTTATTTTTACCGTGCCATTGTCACCAAACAGAACATTACTCGCGTCGAGGTTACGATGATAAACATCGTGCTTGTGAGCATAACTTAAACCCTCGCACATCTGACGCGCCAGAGGTAGGAAATTTTCTAAGGATGCTGTTCTAATAAGGCGGTCTTGTAAGCTACCTCCAGGTAAAAAATCGGTCACGACAATAGTCGTTCGCGCATTTTTAGAGACCCCGTGAACACGCACAATATTAGGGTGAGACAATTCAGCCAGTTTGCGCCCGGCCTCATAAGCGGAGGTAGAACGCTCGCATTTTCTCACCAGCACCTGGGCGGCGGTAGTATTCTCCTGAAACAAATACAGCGAACCATGATCACTGTCAGATAAAATATCCAACAGCGTAAACGTTTTTTTATCGACGGCATCTTTGGCTTTCGCGGCTTGCCTTTGATTGAGATGAGAGCCACGCAGCAATTGCAGCAATTGATTGTGCACCCCCATAAAAGAACTAGGGCGGCCATCGGGGTCTATCGCAAGACATGAGTCAATAAGTCGCTCTAATCGAGGCGGCAATTTGGCGCCCTGCTCTTTAATACTTTGGCCGAGTATAGGCAGCTGCCCGGTGAACAGCTCAAACATCAAAATTCCGAGCGAGTATATATCGCTACTCGCGTTCGCTAGGCGCGTTGACTGTTGCAACTCAGGGGCCATATAGCGAAGTGTACCCATAACTTCGGTGGCCTCTTCAGACGACTCGCCGTCTTCAGAATACAGCGCAATACCAAAATCCAAGACCTTGGCATTGAGCTCTTTATCTACCAAAATATTGCCCGGCTTTATATCTCGATGCACAACACCATTCTTGTGTGCATAAGCCAAAGCCTTGCAAATTTGCAAGCATATCTCGACACGCCTCATCGGCGGGACCTCACCGGAGCGCATCAAGCGACCGAGGTCCTGACCGTCAACGTATTCCATGATGAAAAAAGGAGTGCCTTCCGGCGTAATACCTTTATCAATAATATGAATTATGTTTGGGTGATTCAGCTGCGCAATAATTAGGGACTCGCGCTCAAACGCCTCCCTCGCGACGCTTTCCGCCTGCATTTTTTGGCTTAATACTTTAATGGCAACAGGGCGATGCAGCGACAGTTGGGTGCCATGATAAACGCTCGCCATACCACCATCGGCGATTTTTTCACCAAACACATAACCAGCCAAATCTAAATTTAGGCTCGACATTATGATAGCGGCAGCTCGTCTTCGCCCCAACGCGGCATCATATCTTGGCGGATTCCCAACTGATCCAAAATTCTGGCAACGATAAAATCAATCAGCGACTCAATGCTCTCCGGACGATGATAAAAGCCTGGGCTCGCCGGTAAAATCACGGCACCCAAACGTGTCAGTGTTAACATATTTTCTAGATGAATCGCCGAATATGGGGTTTCTCTTGGTACTGCGATTAGCTGTCGCCGCTCCTTAAGAGCAACGTCGGCCGCCCTCTCTATCAGGTTATTGCTAGCGCCACAGGCAATTGATGAAAGGGTGCCGCCACTGGCTGGGCATATGACCATAGATGCAGGCGAGCTAGAGCCAGATGCCACGGGAGAAAACCAATCATCGCGCGCGAACATAGTGAGCTGCCCCGGTTCCGCTCGGTAAGCTTTCTCAAAAAAAGCCTGCTGTGCTTCAAGGCCTGAAGGTAGAGCCAATGTGGTTTCGGTATTGATCACCACTTCAGCCGCGGTCGACAGCAATAGATACACCTGGCATTTGGCAGCCAATAAACACTCCAAAAGACGCAAACCATACTGTGCACCCGAACCCCCGGTCATGGCCAGCGTAACCGTGCGCGGATTCTCTTCCCCTTGATTCATACTGTATTCCTTATTGCCCTACATTCACTTGCGCACGCTTTGACAGCGCACTTAGCAATTGTGAGTGAATTCCGCCAAAACCGCCATTACTCATAATGACAATATGACAGGATTCTGCCCCCTCAACTTCGGCCATAGTTGCCTCAACCATGCCATCTATACTGTGCCCGCAATGGGCCGAAACAGGGCTCGCGTCAGCTACAGCTTGCATCGACCAATTCATGCCTTCAGGCTCATACCAAAGCACACAATCGGCATCTTCGACTGATTGAGCCAAACTATCCTGGTGCATTCCCAAGCGCATGGTATTTGAGCGCGGCTCAATTAAGGCGATAACCTTTTCGGCTCCCACCTGCTTCCGCAAACCGGCCAAAGTCGACTTAATTGCCGTTGGGTGGTGAGCAAAATCGTCATAGACCTTCACTCCCGCAAGCTCACCCAAACATTCCATGCGCCGTTTCACACCGGCAAATTCGTTAAGCGCGTCAATTGATATCGCCGCGGTAACTCCTACATTGTGAGCTGCAGCGGCGGCGGCCAAGGCATTATTAACGTTGTGAGTACCGGTTTGGCTCCAGCAAACCTCGCCCGCAATTTGCCCATTAAATAACACTTCAAAATGACTGCCGTCATCATTTATTAAGCGGGCTTGCCATTGCAAACCTGGAATCTGTGATGCTCCTCGTTCAAGGCTTGTGAAACGTCCGATAGGCGTCCAACACCCCTCGGCCAAAACCTCCTCAATGGCCGAGTCGTCTACAGGCGCGACAATAAGCCCATTGTTCGGCACCGTTCGCACTACGTGATGAAACTGCCGCTGAATAGCCGCTAAGTCGGGGAAAATATCTGCGTGATCGTACTCTAAGTTATTCAAAACTAGGGTTCTAGGCCCGTAATGAACAAATTTTGACCGCTTATCAAAAAAAGCGCTGTCGTACTCGTCGGCTTCCACAACAAAAAACGGAGTGTCGCCGAGCCGAGCAGATTGAGTAAAGTTCTTTGGAATGCCACCAATGAGATAGCCAGGCGACATGCCCGCACTTTCTAAAATCCAAGCTAACATACTGCTCGTAGTAGTTTTACCATGAGTGCCCGCCACAGCTAGCACCCACTTATCTTGCAATACCGACTCCCTAAGCCACTGCGGCCCCGAGGTATAGCGTAAACCTTGATCTAACATGGCCTCCACAACAGGGTTGCCACGAGTCATCGCATTGCCCACAACCACCAAATCGGGCTCCGGTTTTAACTGAGCAACATCAAAACCTTGTATCAGTTCAATACCCGCTTCTTCCAACTGTGTGCTCATAGGTGGGTATACATTGGCATCACTGCCGGTGACACGATGGCCAAGTGACTTAGCCAAAACGGCCAAACTGCCCATAAAAGTCCCGCAAATGCCCAAAATATGAATATGCATTGAGTTTTCCAGCTTGAATCCAGTATCATGCGCGCTTCGCGCAACTCGCTTGTCGCACCTAAAAAAAATCAGACAATAAACTATTATAACTAAAAGCTACACCTACGCAGATAAAACCTCGATACGCCCGATAAAGCAGAAAGGATTAATCAGTTTATGGCTAAAAGAAATGCATTTTACGCCCAGTCTGGTGGTGTAACCGCCGTAATCAATGCCAGCGCTTGTGGGGTGATTGAAACCGCGCGCTTGCACAAAAAACACATAGGCAAAGTGTACGCCGGACACAATGGCATTATTGGTGCTCTCACCGAAGAATTGATCGACACCAGTAAAGAGAGTGCAAGCACCATTGCCGCGCTTCGCCACACACCTTCAGGCGCGTTTGGCTCCTGCCGATACAAGCTCAAGAGCATTGAAAAGAATTTGGCGGAGTACGAGCGGCTGATTGAAGTATTCAAAGCCCACAATATTGGTTATTTTTTCTACAATGGCGGTGGGGACTCTGCTGACACCTGCTTAAAAATTTCTCAACTCGCGGAGCGCATGGGCTACCCAATTCAGGCCATTCACATCCCTAAAACGGTAGACAACGATTTACCAATTACCGATAACTGCCCAGGCTTTGGTTCCGTCGCAAAATACGTCGCGGTATCTACAAAAGAAGCGTCTCTTGACGTAGCCTCAATGTGCGCAAGCTCTACTAAGGTATTTATCTTGGAAGTGATGGGAAGGCACGCGGGCTGGATTGCTGCCGCGGGAGGCTTAGCGGCCCAAAACGAAGGCGATGCACCTCACATTATCTTGTTCCCGGAAATTGCCTTTAATAAAGAAAAATTTCTAAAAAAAGTACAGCAAAGCGTTAAGAAAAATGGCTATTGCACCATTGTCGCCTCTGAGGGCGCACAATATAAAGACGGCACCTTTTTAGCTGACGCTGGCAACGTTGACGCCTTTGGCCACAAGCAGCTGGGCGGTGTTGCTCCTACATTAGCGGCCATGGTCAAGGAAGCGCTTGGTTATAAATATCACTGGGCCCTAGCAGACTACTTGCAGCGTTCAGCAAGACACATTGCCTCGGCAACTGACGTCGAGCAGGCTTACGCTGTAGGCAAAGCCGCGGTAGAAATGGCCTTAGCAGGAAAAAATGCCGTGATGCCAGCCATTATACGGGGTAAGGGCAAGCGCTACACTTGGAGTATCGTGGAGGCCCCCCTTGAAAAAGTAGCCAACGTTGAACGCATGATGCCTCGCAACTTTATCACTCGCGATGGCTTTGGCATTACTGAAAAAGCACGCGATTATTTGAGCCCCCTGATTCAGGGAGAAGATTACCCACCCTATAAAAATGGTGTACCTGACTACCCGACACTAAAAAAAGTACGGGCACCCAAAAAGCTCAAAAAATCTTTCCGTATCTGAACTACTCCGACCAAAGCGTCTCAAGTCGCTTGTCTCGGCCACAGCTAAATCGGTAGTATTTGTAACGCACAGGGTTCCTCAGATAGTAATCTTGGTGATAATCTTCCGCGGGGTAAAATACAGAGCCCCGTGTTATTTCAGTCACTATTGGCTTTTGAAAGCGACCTGAATTCTTTAACATTGCCAAGCTGGATTCGGCTGAGGCCTGCTGCGATTCATTTTGGTAAAAAATACCTGCACGATACTGGCTGCCCTTGTCACAAAACTGCCCCTTAGCATCCAGGGGATCAATGTTTTTCCAAAAAACCTTCAGTAACTGATCAAACGAAATCTTGGCTGGGTCGAAAACAACCTCAACCGCCTCGGTGTGCCCCGTGCTCCCTGCTGATACCTGACGATAGCTGGGGTTCTTCACATGACCCGCTGTGTATCCAGAGCGTGTTGATATCACGCCAGGCAATTTATCAAACGGCCCTTCCATACACCAAAAACACCCCCCCGCAAACACCGCCCGCTCGGTTTTGGCGCTTGAACTTGCCTCCTCTGAAGCCGACGCGAGAGAGACCAGCGCTAGCAATAGACTCAGCACAAAGACCAAGGCTATACCAATATTTGTCAATTTTTCACCCAATGTGATCACCGCTTTAGCCTCGTAGTTTTACCAATCTCGCTATAAAGACACTTAATTAATACAATTGGTTCAGCATCCTGCTAAATGAGCAACTAAACTTAGCTCAATGTACCCAACTGAATCGCGCTCATGAGCTATAAAAACCTATCCATATTAAGCGCTGTAATTCTCTCAGCCATCCTCATACTTGCCGGCACCGTCACACATTGGCAACTGCGAAAAATGCACCTTAGCGAGCTGCAAACCTCACTGCAAACCGTGCTAAACACCAGCCATCAATCTTTAAAATCGTGGGCAACGGCCAAACAACGTGCTGCGCAAAGTATCGCAAAAGATACTTTAGTATCGTCTCTAAGCGAACAGCTCATTGCCGAGGAGCAGGCCGGCGCTAGAAACTTACTGCAACATCGCCTAATCAACCATTTGCGCCCTAGCGACACACTCGGCGGATCAGAATCTCGAGACAACCGAGGCTTTATGATAATCGACAAAACCAACCGTGTGCTAAGCAGTGATCACCAAGCTCTAATAGGAATGCCAGCCCCAAAATCACTTGGCAATCACTTCCTCCCACGAGTTTTAGGGGGCTTTAGTCCCATTAATCAGCCCACTAAGTCTCAAATTCCTCTCTTCGACAAATTCGGAGATAAAAGAACTGGGGTTGCCACTATGTTTGTTGGAGCCCCTATTCTAGACGCAGCTAACCAGACTATCGCCGCGTATGTTCAGAGGATTGATGTGACGGCTGATTTTGTTCCCCTCTTTAACAGCAGCCGCATAGGACGGACGGGTGAAACCTACGCGTTCAACAACTTAGGTTTGCTCATTAGCGAGAGTCGCTATGATCAACAACTTCAAGCTGCTGGCCTTATTGCAAAAAATGAAAGAGCTTTATTGAATTTAGTACTGCGAGACCCAGGCTCTAATCTGCTGACAGAAAACACCCAGCTAGGCAAAAAATTGCGAGCCTTAACCATCATGGTGGCCCGGGCTACGCGAGGTGAAAACGGCCAAAACCTAGATGGCTACCGGGACTACAGGGGAGTAGAAGTGATCGGGAGCTGGATATGGGACCACAATCTGCAAATGGGCATTGCCGTCGAAATGGACCGAGACGAAGCCACAGAGCTGCACCGGATATCTATTCGAATAATTTGGGCATTAATTCTATTTTCTGTGATGGTCCTCAATACACTAATTACCTTTCATGTGCGCGCTAGAAATCGCTACCGCACAATTAGCCGCTTACAAAAAGCGATACTCGACAATTCTACGGCGCCTATTCTCATTAAAAATCGCAGCGGTGTGACCTTGCTAAGTAATTTGGCAAGCCAAACAGCAAGAAATACCGCATCCACCCAACACTCCCCAGATAAGCCTGAAAATATCTTCGAAGACAATAATAGTGACACCATACAGAAATACGACAACATTGTTCTCGACACTCAGGCGCCGGTAGAGTTTGAAGTTCAAGTTAACACTGGAGACCAGGAAATCACATATTGGATGGTGAAATTCCCCATTAAAAATCAGCATAACTACACCTATGCCATCGGTACAATCGCCACCGAAATAACATCTAGGCGCGAGGCCGAAAAAGAGGTAAAGGAGCGCGAGCGTTTCATGGTTTCACTTATGTCCAACCTGCCTGGTTTTGTCTACCGCTTTAATCCAGACGACAGAATGAGTGCAAATTATATGAGCCAAGGTTGCTTCGAACTCAGCGGCTACCACCCCAGTGATTTTATCGATCAAACCCACGGTAACTTAAAGCCGACGCAACTTATTTCCGAGATAATTATTGAGAGTGATCGAAAGCAGGTTCAAACTATTCGCCGCGAAGCTTTCAAAGACAAAAAAACATACGAGCTAGAATATCGCATCAAAACGGCTAAAGGCGATGAAAAATGGGTGTGGGAGAGGGGGCGGGGCACCTTTGACACAGAGGGAAAGCTGGCATTCACCGAAGGTTTTGTTACCGAGATCACTGACAGAAAGCGAATTGACAAAGAGCTTTCAGCACACAGAAAGCATTTAGCACGCCTAGTAAAAGAGCGCACTCAAGAACTGGAGCAAGAACGCGCGCAGCTAAACAATATCGTCACTCACGCAGCCGATGGCATTTGTACTTTCGACAGCTCAGGCACAATCACTCTGATGAATCCTGCGGCCCTTCGTATTACTGAATATAATTTAAAAGAGCTTGTTGGTATTCCGTTCTCTGAACTACTAGACACTACCGACCGAGAGTTCGTATTGAACAAAATCGATACCCTTCGGGTTAACCCAAGTCATAGTCAAGCGGGCCTCCGCTTATCTGTGAAATTGCGCAGCAAACAAGGCCACACAATAAAAACCCAGCTGGCTATTTCTCGAAGCCTACAAGAGCAAATGAGTCACTTCACGGTAATTATTCAAGAACTTGATGAAAAAAAACGCCCCACGTAAACGGGGGGCGTTTTTATATTTTAGGATCAGACAAACCCTAGCCCAATAAAGGCGCAATAACCAAACTAACAATCGCCATTACGTTAATTAAAATATTCATAGCCGGGCCAGACGTATCTTTGAAGGGGTCGCCAACAGTGTCGCCAACCACAACAGCCGTATGAACCGCCGAACCTTTACCGCCAAGATTGCCTTTCTCCACATACTTTTTGGCATTGTCCCAAGCACCACCCGCATTAGCCATCGTCAGCGCCAACAAGACACAACTAACCAAGGCGCCACCGAGCATTCCGCCCAAGGCGGCGGGGCCAATTACAAAACCAACAACCACCGGTGAAGCAATGGCCAACACACCAGGTGCCACCATTTTTCTTAGCGCCGCCTGGGTCGCAATATCAACGCAACGCGCACTATCTGGTTTCGCAGTCCCCTCCATTAAACCTGGAATTTCCTTAAACTGGCGACGAATTTCTTTAATCATATCGAAGGCCGCGTCGCCCACCGCGCGCATCGTCATGGCGCTGACAAGGAAGGGGAAAATACCCCCGATAAACATGCCCGTAAGCACCAATGGGTCGCTAATATTTAGGGCGAAGCCCTCTACATGTTGCGACACGGTTTCTATATAAGCGGCAATAATAGCCAAAGCGGCCAAACCTGCAGCCCCAATAGCAAAACCCTTACCAATAGCCGCCGTAGTATTGCCCACCTCGTCTAATCCATCGGTAATCTTCCTTGTCTCCTCGCCGAGGCCCGCCATTTCAGCAATACCTCCAGCGTTATCGGCAACAGGACCATAAGCGTCAATCGCCATAGTGATTCCTACCGTGGAAAGCATGCCGACGGCCGCAATACCGACACCAAACACACCGGCACCTTCAGGCAGCAACACGCTGGTGGTATAGATAATGCCCGCTATCGTAAGCACTGGAACCACAACCGATTCCATACCTGTGGCTAAGCCCGCGATCATCACCGTAGCAGGACCTGTTTCTCCACCTTCTGCAATCAGTTCAACTGGGCGACCGCCAGTATAATGCTCCGTTACTAGACCAATAATAATACCGCCAACGGCACCAGCCACAACGCACAGCCACACCGCCGAACTGATACCCAATGAAGACAGCAGCGCCCACGCCGCGCCGATAAATAGAATAGTTGCGCCAATAGTGCCCATTCGCAATGCATCTTCAGGCGCTTTCGAGGAGAACATTCGTACCAACAAAATACCCAATATGGAACAAATTAATCCAGTAGACGCCAAGGCGAGGGGCGCGAACATGAGCGCTTCTCGATTACCTCCCCCCATACTCGCCACCGCTGCTGCAGACAAGGTTGCGCCAATTGCGATAGTTGCAATCATTGAACCGCAGTAAGATTCAAAAATATCTGATCCCATTCCCGCCACGTCACCGACGTTATCACCTACATTATCGGCAATAACTCCAGGGTTCCTTGGGTCATCTTCTGGAATGCCCGCTTCAATTTTGCCCACCAAGTCTGCACCCACGTCAGCACTTTTAGTGAAAATACCGCCACCCACACGGGAAAAAAGTGCAACAGTGGAAGCACCCATGCCAAAACCGTGAATGGCCTCAGCATGCTCCGCGCCATAAACATAGTAGAGCCCGCCCAAACCCAGCAAGCCCATTGCGGCGACCGTTAGGCCCATAATAGAGCCACCGTAGAAAGCGACACTTAATGCCGAGGCCGCCCCATCAGTGTTAGCCGCAACCGTTGTGCGTACATTGGCCTGTGTAGCAGCATACATACCTATGTAACCCGCCACAGCCGAACACAGGGCGCCTGACACAAACGCAGCCGGTGTGTGCCAAGTTTCAAAACCAATGAAGAGAAAGACGGTGATAAGCCCAGCGAACATTGCCAAAATGGTGTATTCACGACGCATAAACACCATAGCGCCGCCGTGAATGGCTTCCGCTATCTCCGCGACAAGGCCCTCACCAGCGGGGTAAGATTTAACAACACGGTAGAGAATTAAAGCTGCAAGCAGCCCAATGCCGCCGAGAATCGGCGGCAACAACAGAACATCCATAGTAAACCCCTAATATTTTTATAGTTATGCCCCAGGCGTAGACTTCAACACACTTTATGCTCAACGCACACGACAGTCATCTGGCCTGGTGGGGTACTGCAAAACAGGGCTTAAACCCGCTTCATCCTCATCATCTGAATTACCGGCCACACACTGAGTCTATGTTAGTGGCGTATAAGCTGCAAACACGTTAAAATCGCGCCCCAAATTTTTCATTCTCAGTTGCTAGAGTATTCCTTATGAGCCTAGATCAAGTGCCGTCAGGCAAAAGCCTTCCCGATGACATCAACGTTATCATTGAAATTTCACTAAATGGCGACCCCATTAAATATGAGGTTGATAAGGATTCAGGGGCAATTTTCGTAGACCGCATGCTCGGTACTGCAATGCACTACCCTTGCAACTATGGCTATGTCCCCCACACTTTGTGTGGCGACGGCGACCCCGTTGATGTTCTAGTGATTATGCCGCTGGCCCTTGTGCCTGGTTCGGTGATTCGCTGTCGTCCAATTGGCGTACTGAAAATGGTTGACGAAGGCGGCGAAGACGCCAAGATCGTAGCCGTGCCCGTCGACAAAATTACGCCGCTTTACACCAATGTAGAGTCTGTTCGCGACTTGCCTCCCATAACCTTGGAGCAGATCGCGCACTTTTTTGAACACTACAAAGATTTGGAAAAAGGTAAGTGGGTAAAAATTGATGGCTGGGGCGGACCAGAGGAAGCCCGCGCTGAAATTATGGATTCTGTAAAACGCTTTGAGAATTCGCCTGATAAACCTAACTTTTAAATCTTTGCTTAGCGCTTGCCGATGAGGGCTTCAGTAAAATGAGGCCCTTATTACTTACTCAGCCAGGCTTATATTGCTGGTATCGGGTGCAGGGGGTGGTGGCTCAGAGGGTTTTTGACCCATGTCGCTGCCGGCTGGCGCCAAGTCCATACCGCCAACATTAATATCCACTTCTGGCACTACCGCGCGCTCTTCTGCCCGCAACAAGTCTTCGCCCGCCTGAGCGAGCTCCAGATCACTTAGATCAAATTCCAAAGCTTCTACCGTGGACCTTTCTGCCTCATCAAGCAGCTCACCTTCAGCCTCACGCACTGACAAAGCAGAAACATCAACGTTACGCACTTCAACATTTGAGCGCTCCGTGTCTTGCAGCAAACTCTCACCTACTGGCGCGACACCCAAGTCGGGAACTTCAACCGGACTCACTTCAGGTTTTGAATTCGGCTCAAATGCTGACAGGGGAAGGATGCTTAACTCTGAGGATGAAGACTCAACAGGCTGCGGGGCACTTTTCTCCGCAGCTTGGCTAATGGGGCGCCCAACTGGCCGGGGCTTTGCTCTAGAGCGAGGCGCTTGAGCAGTAGCGCCCGCCGCCTTAATTTCAACTTTGGCCCCTGCTTTTTCCAACGCCAGTTTATATTTCTGCGCATTAACGTCATTGACATTGCGCTTTAAGGGCGTGGCCCCGCCTGTGAATAAAGCGTCTATCTTGCGGGCGTCTACTTTAAACAAATGCTGTAAGTGAAGTTTAACATCGGCAATTTGATGCCCGAGCACTATATCGCCGCGGAAAATGATGTCAAACAAGGGTTCAGTCATAACAGAGCCTTTTCACCTACTACAATATTACGTCCTCTGGCCTTCGCCGCATACAGGGATTGGTCGGCGCGACTGATAATGGACGTTGTAGTGTCGCCTGCACAATACAAACTTAAACCAACCGAAAGCGTCACTTTACCTACAGAGCGCTTGTCTTTGCCCACCGTCAAGGCTTGATTAGCCACCGTGTCGGTAATTGCATGAGCGACCGACATGCCGCCATCATAGCCAGTGCGAGGCAAAATCACCCCGAACTCTTCGCCGCCATAACGCGTAACAACATCTCGGCCTTTTACACCGCGCTTAATCATTTGCGCCACATAACGAAGCACCATGTCACCCACTAAGTGGCCATGCTCATCGTTAAATGCTTTAAAATTATCAATATCCAAAAGCAGCAAACAAAAATCACCACCGTCTGCATTCGCAGGCGATAGCATTTTGCCAAGCTCCAAATCAAATGCACGACGATTGCCAATACCGGTCAGTGCATCCTCTAAAACTTCTTCCGACATTTGCTCAATGGCACTGCGCAGGCTTTCTATTTCCGCATTTAATTGCCCCACCACTTCACTACTGGCCTGGCAAGTGTCCCTCGCATGACGAGTTTCTGTAAGCAGAGTGCTCACAAGCTCTTTCAATGACTCTAGTTCGAGTCCCTCATCCGTCCCTGCCAATGAAGCTTCACAGGCCGCTAAAGTTTTATCGTAGCCGTTCATGTCAGACACTAAGTCTTTGAGCTGGGCGCCCATTTGAGCAATTAGCGCTCGAATCGCCTCTTTCACTTCCCTTAACTTTCCAGAATCTTTTTCTAAATGACGTACATATAACTCTTCGCACACCTCTGGAGTAAATACCACCTGCTTACCCAGAAGCCGATCCAACTCATTTTTTAAGGGTTGTAATGCCGCAAAATATTGAAAAAAGACCGCGTAATTGTGTGGTGACGGCTCCACATCCAGCAACTGCATCTTCGACGTAGCCAAGCGCATCCACTTTGTCGCCTGCTCCATTCCTTTACTTCCGGCCATGTAAACCTAATCCTTTTCCTAATCTCAATTTCGTCGAAGCACTATTAAGGTAATTATTGTGGGTTTACTGCCTACAGTCCAACTAAATTAACTTGATTAAGACCGAAAACTCTATTGATCGCCTAGCCGATGATCCATTTCTAATGCCGGCTGTGCCGCTTTTGGCCGCCCCACCACCTTCGCGGGCACTCCCGCCACGGTTGTATGCGCCGCAACAGATTCTAAAACTACACTCCCGGCGCCTACTTTCGCGCCCTCTCCTACCTCAATATCGCCGAGAATTTTAGCGCCAGCACTGATTAATACACCCTGCCGGATTTTCGGGTGACGCTGCCCAGTGCCGCAACCGCTTCCCCCCAGTGTCACAGAGTGCAGCATAGAAACATTGTCTTCTATAATCGCCGTCTCACCCACTACCACGCCATTGGCGTGATCAATCATAATGCCATGTCCGATTTGGGCGCCAGGGTGAATATCTACACCAAATACTTCGGCAATGAGGTTTTGCAGATATAAAGCCAAGGACTCTCGCTCAGCTCGCCACAACCAATGGGCGACGCGATAAGCCTGCAAGGCGTGAAAACCCTTGTAGTACAAAAATGGCATGCTGTATTTATCGCAAGCAGGGTCGCGATCACGATAGGCAAAAATATCAGCCACCATCGCTGATTCAATTGAAGGGTCAGCCAGCATCGCCTCTTCAAAAACCTGTCGAATTAACATCGAGGGCACCGCTTGACTGTCTAATTTATTCGCCAGATGGAAACTAATAGCGGCCCTAAAGCTGCTGTGATTTAAAATCGAGGCATGATAAAAACTCGCCAGCATGGGCTCGTTCATACTCGCCGAACGAGATTCCTCACGAAGCATCGGCCAAACATCACTCAAATTTTGCTCTAAGTGCCCTTCTTGCACACTAACCTCCTTTCTCACTCAATGATTCTTTAGGCAAGTCCACAAACCGCCGAAGAATGTCGTCTAGGTTATCTACAATTTCAGCTTTAAGTTCTATGTGGGACCCCACAATCACAGATTCAAGCCAGTCCCGACAAAAATGCTGTTCGTAGTGCCCTGCACTAGGCCGGTGACTGATGTGCCACGGCTCAGGAGCAACACCCCCACGGTCTTGTGCATAGGGCTGGAAAAACCCTCTGCTTCGACCTGTATCCATGGCATTCAATAACCATTCGTGCAAGGGATAAAAGGCTCCGCCCTGATCATACTCATCTTGAGTCAGCTGCACAGTATACTCCTCGCCAATCGCCGCGGCATCATACACATCAATGTCTGTACCCCAGTGGTGCCGAGAAGCTCCAGGTAGCGCAGACCAACGCAAGATGGCGTAGACTTTTTCCTTATCGCTCAGTGAAGCTAGGTTCAGGGCTTGTCCACCATCGCTGAACACAGGCCGCAAACCAGTCGCCTTTGCATTCCAAATCGCAAGCTGCCGGTCAAAATCCCGAAAGGCGCTGGCAATGCGTAATTCGATGCCATCCGTCAAGGCTGCAGCCTGCAGCTGACAATAGTCTGACAGTGCGTCACGGTGGAGCTGATGAGCCTCTTCAGGATGCCAAAGCAAGTGTTCACAAGACTGACCACTAAGTTCCATGTTTCTATTCATTTTAAGTTTGCGCCTCCGTCGCAAGTATGTATTATAAGTGACAGCTATTACAGAGAGCACCTACAGCTCTAATAAATATAATGATAAATCTGCAAGGAGCTTTGGATATTGACCTCAAGTCACAATGAATTACTCCAATTAAAAAATTTGGGCATGGCTTCAGTGAATATACTGCATGCAATTGGAATCAACACCTATAGTGATCTCAAAGAAATAGGTTCTGTCGAAGCTTACCGACGTATAAAGGGGCGAGGAATCAACGTCTCAAAAGTGATGTTATACGCACTTGAAGGCGCCCTGCTAGATCTCCACTGGAATGAGCTTGCTCTCGATCTTAAAGAGCAGCTCGTGCAAGAGGCCACACAAGAAAACATGACAATCGAACCCTAATGCGCGCTCATTTAGCACAAGATAAATCTGCGCGCGGCCGTATTCTCTTCGATTTGCCCCTTAATAGTATTGTGACAACAACCCCCTGCGCCCGCAGATCATCTGGACATACGATTCATGGCCGAGCTTAAACGGAAAGTTTTCACCCTAAGCGAACTGGAAGAGGGTTGCTCAAAATCCAGTTATGACGACGGTGAAGCTGTTTTTGCGGTTAAAAAAGGCGGACAGGTTTTTATCTACCGCAATCAATGTCCGCATCTTGGCTCTCCGCTCGACTGGCTCGAAAACCAATTTTTAGACGGCGATGGCGAATTGATTCAATGCGCAAGTCACGGCGCACTATTCACGATTGACGGTGGCCGCTGTGTTGCGGGCCCCTGCTTGGGTCAAGCGCTGAGTTCCGTGGAATTTGTCGAGCGCGACGACGCCATCTTCATCGCCGCATAACAATAATCTGATTCACAAAATAAAAGGCAGCGCGCGCTGCAATACTATTTCGCGGGATGAGATATTCGCACCATAGGCCAGCACTTCAACCCCCGCATCAATAGCCTTAGCTAAGGTATTTGCATAAACAGGGTCAATATCTGATGCCGGGCTCACCCGCTGAATACCGGTATGCTGCACACAGTAAAATAGAACAGCGCGATGCCCGTTTTCACGCATCAACATCAATTCGCGCAAATGCTTTGCACCTCGAGCACTCACCGAGTCTGGAAACAAACCTAAACCATCCCCAAGGGCCATAGTGACGTTTTTCACTTCGACGTAACAAGCTTCATTGCCTTTGCTCAATAATATATCAATACGAGAGCGTTCCTCTCCGTAACGCACCTCCGTTGCCAAGTTTTCATAGCCCTGCAACTCTGTAACGCACCCCGACTTGATCGCTTCAACAACCAAGGCATTGGAACGAGAGGTATTGATACCGGCCAAGTCCCCCGCGGGTGTTGTCGCTATTTCCCACGTATGGGGGTACTTGCGCTTGGGATTGTCCGACTGGGAGTACCAGCAAGGCGAATTTTCCGCCAAGCAATGCTTCATTGAGCCGGTGTTGGGACAGTGCACGGTTATTTCACGACCATCGGCACAGCGGATGTCCGCCAAAAAGCGCTTATAACGCTTTAATAGTGTTCCCTGCGCTAGGGAAGGCTGAAACTTCATTCTTTTTCTTACCTTTCTGCGGTTTTAACGATATAAAGGGAGGCTAAAGCTAAAAACTACTAGCGCCTAACAAACAGATCTGATAGCTTCCCGTTTTTTGGAGTGATTGCCCTTGAATTACTGGGTGACTGCCCCAATATTGGTTCATCGAGAAGTTACAATAGGTCACTACAAGGTCGGAACAATGCCCACAAACTCTAGTAAAAACAGCTCTTCCTCCGCTCGGGATTTTATCCCATATAAAGAGAAGAAAGGCGAAGAGTACATGAATGATGAGCAGAAAGAACATTTTAGAGGCCTACTGCTTGCCTGGAAAAACGAATTGATGGAAGAAGTTGACCGCACGATGAGCCACATGAAGGACGAAGCGGCCAATTTCCCAGACCCAGCAGATCGCGCCAGCCAAGAAGAGGAGTTCAGCATTGAGCTTCGCACCCGCGACCGTGAGCGCAAGTTGATTAAGAAGATTGATAGCACTACTGAGCTCTTGGAAACTGATGAATACGGTTACTGCGACGCCTGCGGTGTAGAGATTGGCATACGCCGGCTTGAAGCACGCCCTACAGCAACTCTGTGCGTGGACTGTAAAACGCTGGATGAAATCAAAGAGAAGCAAGTCGGCGGGTAATGCAGAATTTAGGTCGGCGCGTTTAGCCGACCTAGCCAAGCTTTAGGGCCTGCCCCTGCCCCCCTTCTCCTCTGCGCAGCGAGCCAAGGACTGAAGTTCCATGTCGCCACAAGCCGCCGTCACTGACAGCATGATGGCTGATCAAAAAGCTTCTTATATCGGGCGTTTTGCTCCCTCCCCTACTGGTCCACTTCACTTTGGCTCCCTGCTCAGCGCTCTTGCCAGCTATATCGACGCCCGAGTCAACCAAGGGCTATGGCTCGTTCGCATGGAAGATTTGGACCCACCGAGAGAAATACCCGGCGCTGCGGAGAGTATTTTGCAATCACTGCAAGATCACGGCCTAAACTGGGATGGCGAAATTCTCTATCAGAGTGAACGCCTAGACGCCTATAAGGCCCTCATTGATCTACTTCTATCAACGCAAAAAGCTTACACCTGCGACTGCAATCGAGCTCGAATCAACTCTCTGATGGGGGTTTATGATGGTCACTGCAGGCACAAAGAGGCAGTGACAAGCCCTCACGCGGTTCGACTAAGGCTTGACTGCGCTCTGGATAATTCGACGCTGATATCAGCCGGCAGTTTCACAGATCTCTTCCAAGGGCCCTATGGTCAGGATTTAGCACAAGAAGTAGGCGATTTTATTATTCATCGCAAGGACGGCCTTACGGCTTACCAGCTGGCGGTAGTAGCCGATGATATTTTCCAGGGCATCACCCATATTATTCGCGGCAGTGATCTGCTGGATTCGAGCCCTAGACAGTGCTACTTATTTACCTTACTCGGAGCAAAGCCACCAGTATTTGGGCACATCCCTGTGGCGATGAATGAGCAGGGGCAAAAATTAAGCAAGCAGAATCTGGCGCCCCCCATTGACGGCAAGAAAGCCAGTCATAATCTGTGGGAGGCATTGAAGTTCTTACAGCAAGCACCCCCACGGAGTTTGCTGAACACCGGGGTTAGCGACATTCTGGACTGGGCAAGCAACCACTGGCAGCCAGGGTTGATTCCTGCCAGACTTGGTTTGCCCGCCGAGGGGCTACGAGACGGTTTCTATGAATAATCAACGTTCGATCATTTTGCTGCTGGTTATGGCTTATGTTTTCTCGCCAACACTACTCAGCTGGATTCTCAACCCTTATGGATCTTGGTACAGGCCCTATTTAGTTTGGGCAATCGTCATTGTGCTGGCTTTTTTAATCTCTGGGCGCCGAAAAAAACATGAGCTTTGAGTTAGGCCAAATAGCACTTATTTGTATCCTGTATCTGCTCGTGATGTTTGGGGTTGCCTTCAGTACAGACAAAGGCTGGATTCCCGACGCAGTAGTGAGGCACCCAGCCACGTATATCTTATCACTGGGCGTTTTTGCCAGCGCCTGGTCGTTTTATGGTGTGATTGAGCTTGCCAATCAACACGGTTACGGAGCGTTGGCTTATTATTTAGGCACAGGAGCACTCTTCCTATTTGCCCCGGTAGCGCTGGCACCCTTAGTAGAATTAGCGAAACGTTATCAAATCTCTTCGCTGGCCGACCTTCTCGTGTTTCGCTATCACAGCCAAGCAGCGGGCAGCTTGGTGACACTACTCATGTTTTTGGCTTTACTGCCCTTACTCGCACTGCAAATTCAGGCGGTGGCAGATACCCTGCATATTTTGACTCTGAGCAGTAAACCTAACTTGCCACTTAGCGATATTGGCTTCACTTTCAAAGAGGTGATGGCCTTATTGTATTGCGCTGTACTGGCTATTTTTACCATTCTATTTGGCTCCAATCGCGAAAAGCACCGAGGCCTAATTACGGCTATGGCATTTGAGTCGCTAATTAAGCTTTGCGCTTTCTGCGCTATTGGCCTGCTAGCCGTGTATGGGGTGTTTGACGGTTTGGACGGCCTAGACCTGTGGTTGGCGAACAACCCCGAACGAATTGAGCAACTTTACAGCGCATCGGAAGATCGCTCGTCACATACATTACTATTGGTCTTCATTGCGACCGCAGTCGCCATGCCCCACATCTTTCATATGAGCGTGGTAGAAAACCCTATCGGCGAATCAACTCACACGGCAAGCTGGGCTTTTCCGCTATTTTTACTGTTAATGGCACTGCCCCTTTTCCCCATCCTCTGGGCGGGCTTTGAACTGAATATTGCGCTACCCACACAATATTTCACACTCGGTATTCCAATGGCGCTGAATTCGCCAACCCTCACGATTCTTGCTTTTGTAGGCGGTCTTTCTGCCGCTACTGGCGCCTTAGTGGCCACAGCTTTGGCAATGAGCACAATGCTACTGAATCACTGGTTATTGCCCTTCGCTGGACTGCGCTTAAAACCCGACCTATACAGTCATTTGGTTTTACTGCGCCGAATACTCATTATTTTAATCTTTGCCGCCGGCTACAGTTTTTACCAGTTGCTGGGCGGCAAGTACGGCCTCACCAACCTGGCCTTGATGGCCTTTATTGGCACCTTACAATTTTTACCTGGCATTTTTGCAGTAGCCTATTGGCCTCAAGCCAATCGCCGAGGCCTTATGGCGGGCCTCAATGTTGGTGGCGCCATCTGGGCCATCGGCCTACTGCTGCCCGCGATCAGCGGTAATAATGCCCTTGCCCTGCCCTCATTGGGGCTTGTAATTCCCGTAGGCCACGAACACTGGAATTTGATCACGCTGTTATCACTCGGCTTGAATACGGTGACTTTTGCCGTGGTTTCACTACTCAGCGATCAATCAGACGAAGAGCGCTACAGCGCCGACCTATGCGGCGAAGATGAGCTCAGCCAGCCCATGCGCCTAGTACTAGACGTTCACTCCGCAAAAGAATTTAAACAACGCCTAGAGAACCCACTAGGTGAAACCAGCGCCAAGACTGAGGTGAATCGCGCACTGAAAGATTTAAACCTCGGTAACAATGAGCGGCGCCCCTATGCCCTGCGACGTCTACGAGATCAAATTGAAGCGAACCTTGCAGGCCTGATGGGTGTCGCCATTGCCAGTGAAATTGTTGACCAATATATTCCTTTCAAGTTGCCGGAAGCATCTGGCACCACCGACATTAACTTTATCGAAAACCGCCTAGCACAATACCGCAATCACCTTACCGGCATGGCGGCTGAACTCAACAATTTACGCCTTTACCACCGCAAGACTTTAGAAGAACTGCCGATGGCGGCCTGCTCTCTAGGTCAAGACTTAGAGGTGTTAATGTGGAACCGCGCCATGCATCAACTCACAGGCATTCCCAGCGAAGAGGTGACGGGCTCACACCTAGGAAGTTTGCCGCAACCATGGCAGAGCTTGATTGGTGAATTCAGCCACGATGATCAAGCCCACTCGCACAATTGTGAAATCACACTTAATGAACGTCCACATTGGGTTAGCCTGCACAAAGCCAATATTGAAGGCCACGCCACTATCACCTCGGGCCAAGTAATACTGCTGGAGGACGTCACTGAAACCCAGCTGCTGGAACGCGAGCTTGTGCACAGCGAAAGGTTGGCATCCGTTGGCCGACTGGCCGCCGGAGTTGCTCACGAAATTGGCAACCCCATCACCGGTATAGCCTGCCTAGTGCAAAACCTGAAATACGAGACAGACAACCCCGAGATACTCGATACGGCGGCGCAGATTCTTAGCCAAACCGAACGTGTCAGCCGCATTGTTCACTCCTTAGTGAGCTTTTCTCACAGCGGCCAGCAGCGACCAGACGATTTTCAAATGCTGGACTTAGCCACCTGCGCCAATGAAGCGATACACCTACTCTCACTGCAACTTGATAAGCACGATGTAGCTTTCAGTAACGAAATTGATGCCGATGCCATCGTGCCCGGTGACACACAACGCCTCATTCAAGTGTTTATCAATTTATTGTCGAACGCCCGAGACGCCAGCCCTGCAGACAGCACAATTTATCTCACCAGTAACACAGACGAAAATCATGTAACTATCAGTGTTATCGACGAAGGTGAGGGTATTAGCGAAGAGCTGCAAGAACGTATCCTGGAGCCATTTTTCACCACAAAAGACCCTGGTGAGGGCACAGGCCTAGGGCTGGCCATGGTTTACAGCATTATTGAAGACCACAACGGGCATCTGAGCATCGAGAGCCCAGTGGACAAAATTAAGCAACGAGGCGCGAAATTCGACATTATTTTGCCTCGCCAGCTTGCAACTGAACGTGAGCGTGGTACAACTACGTGAACCGCGTTACCTTTTTACTCTAATCATGTTTGAATCCGGTGTTATGAGCAAAATTCTGATTGTTGAAGACGAAGCTATTATTCGCAGTGCCTTGCGTAAATTACTTGAGCGAAACAAATATATTGTGAACGAAGCAGCCTCTATCAAAGAGGCGACAAGCAAGTTCACGCTCACTGACCACAACCTGATTATCAGTGATTTACGCCTGCCCGGCGCTCCTGGCACCGACCTTATTAAGCTCGCTGGCGACATTCCTGTATTGATAATGACCAGTTATGCCAGCCTGCGCTCAGCGGTCGACTCAATGCGCATGGGAGCCGTGGACTACATCGCTAAACCCTTCGATCATGACGAAATGATTGCCGCCGTAAAACGGGTCATTGGCAAAGCCAACGATGCTGCGCGCCTAAACAAGAAATCGAAAACCACCAGCCACGCCGTCGCTGGCATGATTGGCAACAGCGCCGTCATGAAAGACCTCTATAACCGCATTCACAAGGTTGCCCCTACTACCGCCACCGTACTGATTCACGGGGAAACAGGCACAGGTAAAGAGCTGGTAGCCAAAGCACTGCACGAAGAAAGCAAGCGCTCAAGCAAACCTATGATTTCGGTGAACTGCGCCGCTATTCCCGACACCCTGATTGAATCAGAACTATTTGGTCACGAAAAAGGGGCCTTCACTGGCGCGGCCAGCACCCGAGAAGGCTTAGTAGCGGCCGCTGACGGAGGCACCTTATTTCTCGACGAAATTGGCGAACTCCCTCTCGAAGCGCAAGCTCGCTTACTTCGAGTTCTACAGGAAGGTGAAGTGCGGCCCATAGGCTCTGTAGAGTCCCGCAAAGTAGATGTTCGCTTAGTGGCTGCCACCCACCGAGACTTACGCAGACTTTCCGAAGAGGGTAAATTCAGACAAGACCTCTATTATCGAATTAATGTATTACAGCTCTCTCTACCCGCACTGAGAGAGCGCGGCAAAGACATTATTGCCATCGCTGAATCTCTACTCGAAAAATTCTGCTCCCAGCTCAAGCGTCCCTCACTCAAACTCAGCCCAGAGGCCGTTCAAGCTATTACTACCTACACTTGGCCTGGCAACGTACGTGAGATGGAGAACGCCATTCAACGCGCAGTCATTCTCTGTGAAGACGATAAAGAAATTAGCCACGACCTGCTGGCCATCGATTTAGACCTAGTAAGAATTGATATAGACAACGATCAAGCCGACAATCTCAAACCCTCCCACATGATCATCAACAACAATATTGACCCCGCAGAAGACCTATCTTTAGAAGATTACTTCCAGCGCTTTGTGCTGGAGCACCAAGACACCATGAGCGAGACCGAACTCGCCCGCAAGCTCGGCGTAAGCCGCAAGTGCCTCTGGGAGCGTCGACAGCGCCTAGGTATCCCCCGCAAAAAGTCGACTTTAGCGGCAATTAAATAAGCTTCTTTCAGATCCCCTATCAAGGCCCTTTCAGCCAAAGTTACTCTCGGTGAAAAGGGCAAACCCCAGCCTTTCGACTTTCGCGGTCGATAGGCACGGTACCGTTCCATACCGGTAGATCTAAATCTTCCACTTCCTCATTTGGGCCACCCGAGCGGCATTTATAAGAGCCCTCTATGATCGTAAGCTTCAATAGTGCCGTAGCTTTGCGCTCTTTTACACTGGGCGGACGAATATGATTCCAGCGACCCGGCTCGATATCGTCAATAATACTTTTAAAGGACTGATTAAAATCTTCCTGAGATTCCACACGGCTACCGGCACAGAAAACCACTGCAGAGCGGTAATTCACGCTTGTATGGTAGGCCGATTTTGACAGCACCCATTCAGAGGTCTCGGCAAAGGAGACACATATTTCAGCGCCCGATTGAACGAGTTTATCCAGCCTAGATTTGTTCAATGTATGAAAATACAGGTCCTCCCCAACACGCCAAAAAGTCATAGGAATAACAATGGCTTGACCCTCGCTCACGAAACCCATGTGACCGAACTTAAGCTCGTCGATCAACTTGAATATATCAACTTTATTGTAAGTGGCGAGCTTGCGGCCGCGCTTAACTCGGCCTTTTTCAGAAGGTCTGAACTCTACTTGCTCAGTGTTGTTTTCCAATAAGTTTTCTACAGAGGTTTCCATGAGTACTTTCCAATAGCCTGTTAAATTAATTCGCAGATGGCGCCAAAAGCTACACATCAGTATTGAATTGTCCTATGCTATTGGCACCACGAAAAGATCCAGTTTTTACAAAGTTGGAGTACCAATTGAACCTCCGTGATATTTTCTTAAACCGCTCATTGCCGCAAGGTCTAGCCCAGCAACTTGCTGAGGCCTTGCGGCAGCGCATACTCATGCAGCAACTTGCAGCTGGCAGCCAATTACCCGCATCCCGCCAATTGGCCGTAGATTTAAAGATCAGTCGCAATACCGTAAACACAGCGCTAGATCAACTGCGCGCCCAGGGGTATTTACAAAGCCGTACCGGCAGCGGAGTATTTGTCTGCGACCATCTTCCCCAGAAAGATCTAGCCTTAAACCGAGAATATCAGCGCAACTTGCAGCACTGGCCCCCAACTTCCAGTTATGGCCGCAAGCTCCAGGAGCTGGCCCAGTCGTCCGATGCCACTGACGTCAATGCCAACCTTCCCTTTACTCTTGGGCTGCCCGACACCCGCGCTTTCCCGCACAAGATTTGGCAGCAACTGCTTCGCCGCCACAGCGATAGACGAAGCCTAATGGGCTACCACTGCCCCCAGGGCTATTTACCCTTACGAGAAACATTGGCGACCTACCTTAATAGCAGCCGGGGTCTGCGCTGCGCTGCCTCGCAAATCATCATCACCCAAGGCGCTCAACAGGCGCTGACGCTGGCAGCACAGGTATTGCTCAACCCTGGCGATACCGCCCTGATAGAAGAACCCGGCTACTTGGGCGCGCGCAAGGCCTTCGCGTCTGCGGGGGCTCGCTTACACCCACTAACACTGGGCACTAACGGTTTAGATACGGCAAATTTAACATCGCCGCCTTTAGTGCCTGGAGCAGACCGCCCAGCATCTATTCTTTACTGCACTCCAACTCATCAATATCCCATGGGCGGCATTCTACCTGCGGCCGATCGTCTGGCCTTGCTCGACTGGGCTGAACAGCAGCAATGCTGGATATTAGAGGATGACTACGACAGTGAATTTCATTACTACAGTCAACCCATTGCCGCTATTGCTGGCATGGCTGAGCAGACTCCAGTGATCTATATGGGCAGTTTCAGCAAAACTCTGATGCCAGGGGTGCGTGTGGGCTATCTGGTAGTACCCAAACATTTAGCTGGCGCGTTCAGCCAAGCCAAAGATTTCAACAGCGGTGAAACCCCTCTATTGACTCAGGCTGTCGTGGCCGACTTTGTGGAAGAGGGGCATTTTGTTCGCCACCTACGTCGGATGCGTCACCTTTATCAGCAAAAGTGGGAACATATGCGGGAGCTGAGTGAGCAATACCTGACTGGGCTAATGACGCCTATTGCACGCAGTGCCGGCATGCACCTAGCGCTGGCGTTTACAGATCAAACTAGGGATGACAAACAGCTCTCTCGAGAATTCACCCAGAAAGGGTATGGCAACGCTCCACTGAGCGCTTATTACCACCTTGAAGCACAACAAAAGGGCTTAGTTCTGGGTTTTGCCAATACCACGACACAAGAGCGCACTGCAGGTATTAAGGCCTTAGCTGAGTTGCTGACATAAGTAGCGCTTAATTCAACGAGCCAATTGCCTCGCCAACGACAAGCGGCGGAAGACTTGCCTGTTTACTCAGTAAATTGCGATCACGGGAGCATTCCACCCTTAAGCAAGCCAATTTCAAGCTACTCCCGCACACTGCCTCTGTGACCGGTGTCACAACTTGTTACTCTTTTCCTAATTCGTAACATGATTCGAGACCAACGGTAACGGCTTTAGTTCATCGACTGAGAGGAATAAAGCCGATATATTTACAAGCCATTGATTTAAATCAATTTTTTATAGTTGGCATACGAAATGCTTTAATGCACACAAAATAAAAACAATAAATAATAAAAACAAATAAGAAACAGACTAATAACAACAACAAATAATAATAAATGCGCAAAAAAGAATAATAACAACAAACAATAATAAAAATAGAAAACAACAATAATAAAAAAGAAGTGAACGAACTGACTCAAATAAAAAACTTGGATAGGATTTGCCAGTAAAGCAAATGACCAATGGGCAAGGAAGCGCCGTTTTATAAAAACAACAATATTCTTAGACGGGAAGGCCAAAAGCCTTCCCGTTTTGCTATCTGCAAGGCCCTATTACCCCACGCCGCTACCGTGCTAAACTGCGCCTCTTTCACGGTCTATCGACCTATATTCTTACCCAGTGAAGTCATACTCTATGCTGAAACGGCTGTTCAATAATCTCATTCCCAACCGCACCGCGGTAAAACGACAAGTTATCCCGCGTGAACAGCACAATATTTCGCGCAAGAATATCAGCTCGGCCGCCATCAGAATCATGAAAGTGTTGCACGAAGCCAACTTTGCCGGCTACCTCGTGGGCGGTGGCGTACGCGACCTATTACTGAATGGCCACCCCAAAGACTTTGACGTGGCCACCGACGCCACCCCGGAGCAAATTAAAGGCCTATTTCGAGGCGCTCGCATTATCGGTCGTCGCTTCCGCATTGTGCATGTTCGCATCGGTCGTGAAGTTATCGAGGTAACAACCTTCCGCGCCAGCCATGAAGACGCCTCTCACGCCAAGCAGGCCCAGCAAACTGATCACGGCATGCTTACCCGCGACAATGTATACGGCAGCCTTGAAACCGACGCTGTGCGTCGAGACTTCACCATTAATGCCCTGTATTACACCACCGAAGGTTTTGCCATTCACGACTTTGTGGGCGGCACCAGAGACATTAAACGGCGTTTAATTTGCATGATTGGCGACCCAGCCACACGCTACCAAGAAGACCCCGTGCGCATGCTGCGCGCCGTGCGGTTTGCGGCCAAGCTTGGCTTTAACATAGAGCCCAAAACCGCCAAACCCATTCCGGATTTAGCCCACCTTCTGCGCAACATTTCAGAAGCCAGAATGTTTGAAGAAGTACTTAAGTTGTTTATGGCCGGCGCCGCCACAGCCACCTTCAATCTTTTGCGAGATTATGGGTTGCTCGCCCACTTGTTCCCCGCCACCGATGCCATATTAGCGGGCGGTGACCAACAGGCCGAGGAACTCATCAATCAGGCTATGGTGAATACCGATAAGCGCATACGCAGCAAGCAGCGCGTAACGCCCGCCTTTATCTACGCCACCCTACTTTGGCCGCCCATGCAGGCCGAGCTTGCCGTGCTGCGCCAACAAAAGCGCAACCAAAAAGTACCCGAAATTGTCTTGCAGCAGCAAGCGGCACAGTCGGTGATTCGCCAACAGCTGGCGCACACCTCTATCCCCAAACGCTTTCAAATTCCAATGCGTGAGATCTGGGACCTGCAATTGCGTCTTCCTCAGCGCAGCGGCAATCGGGCGCTCAGCAGCTTTGAACACGCACGCTTTCGCGCTGCCTACGACTTTGTTTTGCTGCGCGAGCAATCGGGTGAAAATCTAGGTGGCCTGGGAGACTGGTGGACGCGCTATCAAGACGCCAATGAGGTAGCTCGAGAGAAGTTAGTCGCCTCAGTCGACGAGCAAGGGCAAGATAAACCCAAGCGCAAGCGCCGGCGCCGCAAGCCCGCCGCCCAACGCAACAGTGAAGACAGCAGTGCAATTGACGCAGGCAAAGATACATCAAGCCCGAACGCTGAACTGTAATTGGCAATGATCACCGCCTATATTGGTCTTGGGAGCAATTTAGACGAGCCCCTGGCACAAGTGAAGACAGCTCTCGATGAACTCGGTGAGCTGCCCCTAAGTCATAAAATTGGGCAGTCTAGTTGCTACCGCAGCGACCCACAGGGTCCGCCCGGCCAGCCAGACTACATCAACGCGGTTGCCTGCCTGCAAACCGAATTGCCAGCTCATGACTTACTAGACGCCCTGCAATCCTTGGAGCAGCAACACCAGCGAGTACGTATTGAACACTGGGGGCCCCGCACACTGGATTTAGACCTGCTGCTTTACGGTGACCACATCATTGATACTGAGCGACTCCAAGTACCGCACCCGTGGCTGGCCCAGCGCAGCTTTGTACTGTATCCACTTGCTGAGATCGCACCCAATTTAGTGCTTCCCTCCGGCCAGGCACTTACGTCATTATTGACGCTCTGCGATGCAGCAGGCTTAGACCGCCTGCCCACCAACCAATAATTAAAACCTATTCATCGGGGGATTGAGTGGAACCACTTTTTGAGAAACCCTTAGATCTAAGCGACCGCGACTTACCGCGCTACATAGCTATAGAGGGCCCAATAGGCGTAGGTAAAACAACTCTGGCCAAACGCCTGGCACAAACCTTCAATTACGATACGCTACTGGAAAACACTGGCGCCAACCCGTTTTTAGAGTCAGCTTACACTGACCCCAAATCGGCCGCGCTCCCCGCACAACTGTTTTTCCTGTTTCATCGCTCTCAGTTGATTCAACAACTGCGCCAAGGTGACATGTTTGAACCCACGCATATCGCCGACTTCCTCATGGAGAAAGATCAGGTTTTTGCCGAAGCCACACTGGGCGACGAAGAGCTGAAGTTGTATCAACAGGTTTACGAGCAAATGACCTTTGATGCACCGGGCCCAGACTTAGTGGTTTATCTTCAGGCCCCTGTTAAAGTACTCCACGAGCGCATACAACAGCGCGCAAAGACTTTAGATAGACACATTAATATTGACTACCTAAACACGCTCAACGACGCTTACATGCGCTTCTTTCACTTCTATGACCAGTCGCCACTTTTAATTGTGAACGCTGCAGAGCTGGATTTAGCCAATAATGAAGAGCATTATCGCAAGCTGGTAGAGCATATGCTCACCGCCACCAGTGGCCGCCACTACTACAATCCGACGCCCACGCTTTGATTGACGAGACAAATACCATGCCCTACGGAAAACCTACGCAAGACTCTGCCCTGGATAAAGAAGTCACTATTCACACCTTGCACAAAATGAAGGCAGAAAAAGAAAAATTTGTGACCGTTGCTCTCTACGACGCACCCATGTCAGCCATGGCCAAAAAGAGCGGTGTACAAGTACTGCTGGTGGGCGATTCACTCGGCATGACCGTCTTGGGTTATGACAGCACTATTCCAGTCACCATGGAACAAATGATCTATCACGTAGAAGCGGTGAGGCGCGGTAATAACAAAAGCTTGATTATGGGCGACATGCCATTCATGTCTTACGCCACCCCAGAAGACGCGATGAAAAATGCCACTCGCATAATGCAGGCAGGCGCGCACATGGTAAAAATGGAAGGCGGTGAATGGCTGGCAGAGACGGTGAAAATGCTATCTGACCGAGGCATACCTGTTTGTGCGCACCTGGGGCTTACACCTCAGTCGGTTAATAAGCTGGGTGGCTATCGCGTTCAGGGGCGCAGTGACGAGCAGGCACGTATCATGCTGAAAGACGCGAAGTTGTTGGACCAAGCTGGCGCCGATTTACTGGTGCTTGAGTGCGTGCCAAGCACTTTAGCTCAGGAAATTACCGCAGCAGTTTCCATGCCCACCATCGGCATCGGTGCGGGCGCGGAAACAGACGCCCAAGTATTGGTCATCAATGACATACTCGGATTAACCGAGCAGCCACCAAAGTTTTCTAAAAACTTTTTAGTAGAATCGGAAGATATACCAGGCTCACTGAAAAAGTTTGTAGGGGATGTTCGAACCGGTGTATTCCCAGGACCTGAACACACTTTCGGTTAATTCCCGACCCTAAACTAGCCCTATAAAAAACGCGAGATAACAATGCTGGATGCAAAAAAACTTAAGGTCTTAGAAGGCGATTTTCTAATGCAGTACCCTAAGGGCTTTTCCGACCCAGAAATGCTCAAGATTGGAAAAAAGCACAATGTTGTCAAGATGACTGACATGACCAAAGAGTGCTTCACCAAACAAGCCTGCTCCAATGTTCATGTCACAGCTGAAAACATGATCAAGGTAGTCAGCCGCTCGTCTATGGTTTCAATGTTTGAGAAGCCTAAGTTCAGAGACTTTGTGCGAGGCATGGACGAAAATGAAAAAGCTTTTTTAGTGGGAGCCCTCAGCCAGATATTGCACGGCAAACAGCAACTCGGCTTCGAGGCAATGGTAGACATCCTAAAAACTCAGAAGCTGGCTAAATGGAGTTTGATCACCATCATCCCAGCCTACTACAAGCCAACAAAAGAAGTTTTTGTGAAACCCACCACGGCGAAAAACATTCTGAAACATTTTGAAATTGCAGACCCTATTTATAAGCCCGCACCCACCTGGGATTTCTATAAAAAATACAGAACACTTATTAATGATGCCAAAAAGACGGTAGACAAAAACCTTTCACCATCCAACGCCGCTTTTTCTGGTTTTTTAATGATGACCGTTAAATAGCCGGCCTCGCTTTTTACCTTTAGCCATAAAAAAAACCCGCCGAAGCGGGTTTTTTTACAACTCTAAATACACCAAAGCCAACTAAGCTTCTGGCGCATCTCCAGCTGCTGCGGCTTCAGCCAAAGCTTCTTTAATAGAAAGCTTAATGCGTCCACGCTGATCAACGTCCAAACACTTAACCTTAACCATTTGGCCTTCTTTCAAGTAATCGCTTACAGCGTTAACACGCTCTTCGGCAATTTGAGAGATGTGAACCAAACCGTCTTTACCTGGCAAGAAGTTAACAAAGGCGCCGAAGTCTACAATACGCACAACCTTACCTTCGTAAGTTTCGCCCACTTCAGCTTCAGCAGTAATGCCCGCAATCATATCAACAGCAGCCTGAAGCGCTACGGCGTCATCACTGTAGATCTTAACAGTACCGTCGTCATCGATATCTACAGAGGCACCCGTTTGCTCAGTAATAGAGCGAATAGTTGCGCCGCCTTTACCGATGATGTCGCGGATCTTGTCGGTGTGCACTTTCAAAGTGTGGAAACGCGGTGCGTTGTCACTCACTTCTGCACGGCCTGCTTCAATCACCTTGTTCATTTCTGCAAGAATGTGCAAACGAGCGGCCAGTGCCTGCTCTAGTGCAATTTGCATAATTTCTTCAGTGATGCCTTCGATTTTAATGTCCATTTGTAGGGCATTAATACCGCGAGCTGTACCGGCAACTTTAAAGTCCATGTCACCTAAGTGATCTTCGTCGCCGAGAATGTCGGTCAATACAGCAAAACCGTCATCTTCTTTAACCAGACCCATGGCGATACCTGCAACAGGCGCCTTCAAAGGAACACCGGCATCCATCATGGCCAAACTTGCACCACAGACAGAAGCCATAGAGCTTGAACCGTTAGATTCAGTAATTTCACTTACCACACGAATGGTGTAAGGGAACTCTTCCTGACTTGGCAGCACAGCGGCAACACCGCGACGCGCCAAACGGCCGTGGCCAATTTCGCGACGGTTAGTGCCGCCCATACGACCCGCTTCACCTACTGAGTAGGGAGGGAAGTTGTAATGCAGCATGAAAGGGTCGCGACGCTCGCCTTCCAGTGCGTCAATCATCTGTGCATCGCGAGCGTTGCCCAGAGTAGTCACAACGATGGCCTGAGTTTCACCGCGAGTGAACAGAGCCGAACCGTGGGCTTTTGCCAACACGCCAACTTCAACGTCAATGCCGCGAACGGTAGTGGTGTCACGACCATCAATGCGTGGCTCGCCGGCTACAACTGCGCGACGAACGGTTTTCTTTTCTAACTTAGCAAAGGCTTTCTTAACGTCGTCGCCGTCAATACCGGCTTCTTCGTTGCTCAGCGCTTCAACGGCTGCAGTGCGTAGCTCACCGAGACGCTCATAGCGCTTTTGCTTGTCTGTGATACGGTAAGCTTCCGCTACACCTTCACCAGAAGCTGCCACAAGTGCTGCTGTTAAGCCTTCTTTTTCTGGCTCTGGCTGCCAATCCCAAACGGGCTTGCCGGCGTCACGTGCCAATTCTTCACAAGCCTGAACAACCACTTGCATCTCTTGGTGAGCGTAAAGTACCGCGCCCAACATGATGTCTTCTGGCAATTCATTGGCTTCAGACTCAACCATTAATACCGCGTCTTTAGTACCGGCAACAATCATGTCGAGTTCTGAAGCGGCAGTGGCTTCGAAGCTTGGGTTTAAAATGTAGCCGTCAGTTTCAGTGTAACCTACGCGACAACCGCCAATGGGGCCCGCAAAAGGAATGCCCGAAATAGACAAAGCAGCTGAAGTACCAATCAAAGCGGCGATATCAGGATCGTTAGCTTTGTCGGTAGACATTACAGTACACACCACCTGAACTTCATTCATGAAGCCATTAGGGAACAGTGGGCGAATAGGACGGTCAATCAGACGAGATGTGAGGGTCTCTTTTTCATTTGGACGACCTTCACGCTTGAAAAAACCACCGGGAATCTTGCCGGCCGCATAGGCTTTTTCAATGTAGTGTACTGACAAAGGGAAAAAGGGTTGATCAGGTTTAGCTTTTTTCGCGCCAACTACCGTTACCAGTACTGAGGTTTTTCCTACAGACACTAATACCGAACCAGTGGCCTGACGCGCAACGCGGCCAGTTTCCAAAGTGACCGTTTGATCACCGAATTGAAATGATTTAATTACAGGATTCACGATTATATCCTTTTCTTTTTTCAGAATTTTTTCAGAGTTTTTTAGGCTTTCTTACGTTTGTTAACCTGGCTATTCGACTCGTGTTTTTCCAGAAGCCAAACTTTCCAAAAGCCAGATATTACATAACCAACAAACATCAAAAACAATTAACAATTGAAAAACCAATAATGTTACTCACTAGAGTAACGCCACCAAACACCCTTATTGATGGATGGTAGAAAAAAAAGTGCCCGCAAGCGGGCACCGTTTCGAATCTTAGCGACGTAGGCCAAGCTTCTGGATCAGAGACTGATAACGTCCCAGGTCCTTGCCTTTCAAGTAATCCAGCAACTTGCGACGCTGGTTTACCATACGGATTAATCCGCGGCGTGAGTGGTGATCGTGCTTGTGATCGGCAAAGTGACCTTGCAACTTATTAATGTTGACGGTCAACAGGGCTACCTGCACTTCCGGAGAACCGGTATCACCTTCAGACTGCTGATGCTCTTTAACGATTGCATCTTTTTCAATTGCACTTAGTGCCATAACAAATACCTCTTTGTTAAATATGCCAACCGCTTACGCGGCGTTAATAAAAGGCCTACCCGTGCATATTTACAGATAGGTCCTGTCCAGGGGCAGTTGCCCGCCCCTAAGTTAGTTTAGCGACTAAACGCTTGGGCGCCACTCGGCCGTCGTCAGTCAGCTCTCCAATGCCTAAAAAATCGCCATTTTCGAGGAAGACGCGCACCATATCACCTTCTTCACCCACCTGAAAGACCTGTGAGTCCATCACGGGGTTACCTAAACTGAAATAATAAGCCGTAGATTCAGGTAAGGTCAGTGCGACAAGGTCTTCAACTGGCGCGTCCATCGGCAATAAGTAGTGATCTAGCACCGAAGGGTCACTCTCACCCAGCTCAGCTTCTAGAGTCTCTAGACTTACCGATTGCCCCTCGTGAAAGGCCCCAGCGGCACTGCGGTGCAGGGTTTGCACATGTGCTCCACAGCCCAGCTCTAGCCCCAAATCTTCGGCAATAGAGCGCACGTAAGTGCCTTTACTGCAATGTATCTCAACGTCCGCTTCAGCGGCTGCACCGGGCCTAAAGGCCAGTAACTTGATCTCAAATACCGTTATCTTGCGAGCTTTGCGCTCCACCTCAATACCTTCTCGCGCCAGCTTATATAGGGGCTGACCATTGTGCTTTAAGGCCGAGAACATGGAGGGCACTTGTTCGATTTCACCTGCAAACAACTGCAGTGACTTTTCTACCTGCTCGTGAGTGAGGCTGTCAGTCGGCTGCTCTTGAACGACTTCGCCATCGGCATCACCCGTATTGGTAATAACACCAAAACGGAAAGTGCTGCGATAACGCTTGTCAGCGTCGAGCAAAAACTGTGAAAATTTAGTAGCTTCACCAAAACACAGAGGTAACACACCGGTAGCTAATGGGTCTAGGCTACCGGTGTGGCCTGCTTTGGCCACAAAAAAGAGGCGCTTGGCAATCTGCAGAGCTCGGTTCGAGCTCATGCCCGTAGGCTTGTCCAGAATGAGCACACCGTTAACCGGCCGACCTTTGCGAGTACGACCCACTTAGTTAGAACCCGACTCGTCGTTAGACTCTGAACCTTCAGGCAGGTTTTTACGATCGGCTTCCATCGCTTTGTCGATCAAATTCGACAGCTGCTGACCTTTTACTGAGGTTTTGTCGTAGAGAAACTGAAGCCGTGGCGTTGTCCGCATGTCTAACAATTTCGCTAACTGAGAACGCAAGAAACCAGCCGCATTATTCAATGCTTTTGCTGATTCTTCGGCCTCCTCATCATTTTCAAGGTCAACAAAAGTAATAAACACCTTCGCGTAAGCCATGTCCCGGGTAACGGTAACGTCATTGATATTCACCATACCCACGCGTGGGTCGCGAATTTCAAATTGTATCAGTTGCGCCAAGTTGCGCTGAATCGCGTCTGCCACACGATCCGCGCGCTTAAATTCCCGAGCCATTGCTCAATACCTCTGTACTACTCAATATGTTTCTATTACGAAATGAAAGAACGGCGCTTAAAGTTCGCGCGCCACTTCCTTCACATCGAATACTTCAATTTGATCGCCAACTTTAACGTCGTAGTTCTTCACGCCGATACCACACTCAACACCGTTGCGAACGTTTTCAACGTCATCTTTAAAGCGACGAAGAGACTCTAACTCGCCTTCATAGATCACAATATTGTCACGCAATACGCGAATGGGCTTGCTGCGATATACGGTACCTTCTACCACCATACAACCAGCCACTTGACCAAACTTCGGCGAGCGGAACACTTCGCGAACGTCGGCGATACCAACAATCTCTTCAATGCGCTCTGGATCCAACATACCAGACAGAGCGGCTTTCACTTCATCTAACAGTTGGTAGATGATGCTGTAGTAACGAATCTCAACACCTTCTTGCTCGGCGTTCCGGCGCGTTGACGCGGCGGCACGAACATTAAAGCCTAGGACGATAGCGCCAGAGGTAATGGCTAGGTTCACATCATTTTCAGTGATACCACCAACACCTGAGGAGATAACATTCACTTGAACTTCGTCGTTGCCAATCTCGGCCAGTGAACTCAACAAGGCTTCCAAAGAACCGCGCACATCAGCTTTAACCACAACCGATAGAATTTTCTTCTGCCCGCCTTCCATACCGGCAAACATGTTTTCAAGCTTGGCGGCTTGCTGACGCTTCATGCGATCGGAGCGCTCGCGCTCAACACGCATTTCAGCAATGCCTTTCGCTTTACGCTCGTCGCTCACCACAACCATTTCGTCGCCGGCATCGGGCGGAGAATCTAAGCCCAGAACCTCTACTGGTGTAGACGGGCCTGCTTCGGTAACGGTCTTGCCAAATTCATTCACCATGGCGCGAACACGACCAATACTTTGGCCGGCCAACAACATGTCACCACGACGTAGGGTGCCGTCCTGAACCAGTATAGTTGCCACTACACCTCGGCCTTTGTCCATACGTGACTCTACAATCACACCTTTGGCGGGAATGTCTGAGGCCGCTTGAAGCTCAAGCAATTCAGCTTGTAGAGAAATAGCCTCAAGCAAGCGGTCAACTCCGTCACCGGTATGAGCAGACACTTCAATAAACTGAGTATCGCCGCCCCAATCTTCGGGAATTACGCCTTTAGCAGACAATTCATTTTTCACGCGATCTGGGTCGGCACTCTCTTTGTCACACTTGTTAATGGCGACAACAATCGGCACACCTGCGGCATGTGAATGCAAGATAGCTTCTTCGGTTTGCGGCATTACGCCGTCATCGGCTGCCACTACTAGAATAACTACGTCTGTACATTGAGCACCACGCGCCCGCATCGCGGTAAACGCTGCGTGACCTGGTGTATCGAGGAAGGCAATTTCGCCCTGCTCCGTTTGTACTCTGTATGCGCCAATGTGCTGGGTAATACCACCCGCCTCACCCGCCGCTACTTTCGCTTTACGAATGTAATCGAGCAGAGAAGTTTTACCGTGGTCAACGTGACCCATTACCGTCACAACAGGGGCGCGAGTTGCCAGGTTACCATCAACTTGTAGAGACTCTTCAAACGCTTCTTCTACTGCGTTCTCACTTACCAACCTCACAGTGTGGCCCATCTCCTCAACCAGCATTTGCGCTGTGTCGAGATCAATGGCCTGATTAATGGAAACCATTTCGCCCATTTTCATGAGACGCTTAATCAGTTCACCCGCTTTTACATTCATTCTTTGAGCAAGCTCAGACACCACAATTTCTTCAGACAACTCTACTTCGTGCACAACTTTGCCTGCGGGCTTTTTAAAGCCATGATTGTTGGTGAGTTTAATCGCTGGGCGCATTTTTTTGCGCTTGCGAGATGAACGATCATCGTCCATGCCATCGTCTGACAAGGCCAACAAAGCGGCTTTAGAGCCCTTCTTCGGCCCAGCACCTTTCTTAGCAACTTTAGCAGCTGGTTTTTTATGTGGCGCGTCTTCGTCATCCACAACCGCCGCTTTATGAGGCTTCTTACCGTGCTTACCTTTTTCTTCTTCCGCTTTCTTAGCCAGCAACTCTGCGTCGGCTGCTTTCTGAGCGGCAATTTTATCTGCTTCAGCTTTCTGCTGCTCTTTCTTCGCTTCAGCATCGCCTGCTTTCTTACGCTTAAGCTCTTCCTCTTCTGCCTTGCGGCGACCTGAAGCGGCTTGGCGAATCAATTCAACGTCATCCACCCGAGAAGCTCGTGTGGCCGCTGGTTCTGGCGCGGCAGCGGCTGATTCAGCAAGGGCGCGCTCTGCTTCTTCCGCGGCGGCCAGTGCGGCAGCCTGTTCTGCGGCCACACGCTCAGCTTCGGCAGCGGCTTGCGCGGCTAAAGCCTCTTGATCGACATCACTTGTTTCAGCCTGAACTTCGCTTTCCTGATCTCGCTTCACATAAGTGCGCTTTTTACGCACTTCAACGTTTACAGTTTTACGACCACTGCCACTGCCAGTTTTCAGCGTGGATATAGTTTTCCGCTTAAGGGTGATTTTCTTGGGCGCTTCAGTGCTTTCACCGTGGCTGGTTTTCAAAAAACCCAACAGTGTTTGCTTTTCTTCATCTGACACTGCATCGGTGGCAGACGATTGAGTTAAACCCGCATCTTTCATTTGTGCCAATAGACGCTCAACCGAGGCACCTACCGATGTGGCGAGCTCACTTACAGTTACTTCAGCCATTATATTTCCTCAGTTATTTACTCATCTGCGCCGCTTTGTTCTTCAGCGAACCAGGGTTCACGCGCTTTCATAATCAGTTGTGCCGCGCGTTCAGCGTCAAGATCTTCGATATCCAGCAGGTCATCAACCGCCTGCTCAGCAAGATCTTCCATACAAATGACGCCCCGGTTTGCCAATACAAACGCAAGATGTTTATCCATTCCTTCCATATTCAAAAGATCATCGGCGGGCTCATTGTTCTCGAGCTTTTCTTCCGAGGCCAAAGCCTGCGTCAACAGAGCGTCTTTCGCTCGTGAGCGCAGCTCTTCCGCAATGTCTTCATCGAAGCCTTCAATCGACAACATTTCTTCTAGAGGCACGTAAGCCACTTCTTCTAGAGAAGTGAAACCTTCATCAACCAAGACCTCTGCAACATCTTCATCAATGTCCAAAGCTTCCATGAACACATCAAGATAGCTGCCTGTTTCTTCTGCCTGCTTAGACTGCCACTCTTCAACGCTCATCACATTGATTTCCCAGCCACTCAACTCACAAGCCAAGCGAACGTTCTGTCCGCCTCGGCCAATGGCCATGGCCAAGTTGTCTTCTGACACCGCCACATCCATTGAACCGGCATCTTCATCAACCACAATAGATTCAATTTCAGCGGGCGCCATGGCATTAATAACAAACTGCGCAGCGTTATCGTCCCACAAGATGATATCGATGCGCTCGTTGCCAAGCTCATTTGATACCGCCTGAACACGCGAACCACGCATGCCAACACAAGCACCAATGGGGTCGATACGACCATCGTTGGTTTTAACCGCAATTTTGGCGCGTAAGCCGGGATCGCGCGCTGATGCTTTAATTTCAATAACTTCTTCTGAAATTTCTGGCACTTCAATCTTAAACAGCTCAACCAACATTTCAGGACATGAGCGACTCAAGAATAACTGCGGGCCTCTCACTTCTGAGCGCACATCCAGCAATAAGGTGCGAATTCTGTCACCCATGCGGAATACTTCGCGACCCACTAACTGATCTCGAGGCAACAAACCTTCAGCATTGTTGCCAAGGTCGACAATAATGTTATCGCGAGTTACTTTTTTAACGGTGCCGTTAATCAGTTCTCCCACACGGGTGCGATACTCATCAACAATTTGAGCACGTTCGGCTTCGCGAACTTTCTGCACGATAACTTGCTTGGCCGTTTGCGCGGCAATGCGACCAAAACCAACGTTGTCGACAACCTCTGCGTGCACGTCACCAATTTTTAGGTCGGCGCTGGCTTCAGCGGCTTCCTCTGTGGTGAACTCAGTGCCCAAAACGGCCATAACGTCGTCGGCCACAACAGTCCAACGGCGAACGGTTTCATATTCTCCGGTGTCACGATCTATGACCACGGTGATATCGGAATCTTCGTCGTATCGTTTTTTGGTCGCTGTTGCCAACGCCAATTCAATCGCTTCGAAGATAATGTCTTTATCAACACCTTTTTCGTTAGACACCGCATCGGCGACCAGCAAAATTTCTTTGTTCATGCTCTGCCTCGTTGAACTGTGCTACCTACCTCAAAACTGAGGAATAATATTCGCTTTATCAATAGACTCTATTGGTAATAGATATTCAAAATCATCTACCACCACCCTAACGTCGTCTGCTTCAACGCCGCTTAACAAACCTGTAAATTTACGTCGACCTTCAAATGGCACGCGTAAACGTATCGCCACTTGCTCACCCACATAGCGGCTAAATTGCTCAAGTGTGTATAAAGGACGGTCAGTGCCCGGAGACGAAACCTCTAAGGTATATTCGCCCACAATCGGGTCTTCAACGTCCATCACACTGCTTACCTGGCGACTGACTTTTTCACAATCTTCCAGAGAAACACCGTTTTCGCCGTCAATAAATAGGCGCAGTGTGGATTGACGCCCTTGAGACATGTACTCAAGACCCCACAAAACACAGCCCAGCGATTCGACCACGGGCTCAATTAACGTACGCAACTGCTCTTGCCTAGATGCCATTATTCTATAACTACCTGATTTAAAAACAAAAATGGGCCAAAGGCCCATTTAGAATTGCTACCGCAGGCCTCCGCGGTATGTTATCTGCGCCTAAGCGCGGATATGAAAAAGCCCCTAGAAAGGGGCTTTTCAATTGCATATTTTGATCAATGCAAATTGGTAGCGGGGGCAAAGTCGCCAGCGTTATCGGCTAGCAGGTAATGCAACCTGGGAGTTTCACAGGGAAAACCGCCTTATCCAAGGGGGCGCATTGTAAGTAAGATTAGCATTAGAGTAAAGCGGTAATTGACACTTTAACCCCCCACGCGGGTGGGGCCCAACTCTAAAGATAGGCCCGCACTGAAAAGTAAGGACCCTCGCAAGTGACTTTGATGGTCCTCTAGCCCCTTTACAGCCAGTTTAAGGGTGTCAGGCCTTCGTCAGCTCGCGGATAAACTCACGCTGAGACTTTAATCGATCCCGGCGACCATCCACTCGATCAATTAAAATTGCACCCTCCAAACCAGAAACTAACATGCGAGCAAGAACTCTCGGCTTCATCGTCCCAAAGGCACTCACATTATCGCCTTCCAAAATCGACGCTACCCAGTCTTCCATAAACTGAAAGTAATCCAGCAAAGCCTGCCTATTAGATGAATTCAAGGAATAAACCTCGGCCGCCATCATGCCGCACAGGCAGAATTTTTCGTCATCAATAGCGTCTTCGAATAATTTCACGAAGGCGTCCAACTTACTCTTAGGACTTATATTCCTATTCCCAATCGCCCTTAGCTTGTCGGAAAAATCTACGCTGTATTTTTCGATGAGCGCAGCTGCCAAGTCCGATTTCTCTGGAAAATAGTAGTGCACGCTGGACGATTTAATACCCACATCTGACGCGATAGATCTAAAACTCAAGTTATTAAAACCTGAGCGTTGAACCGAATCTATCGCGGCGTTTTCCAATTGGGTGCGCTTGTCTGACATAACAAAGGTCTTTGATGGTCGTTTAAGGTGGAGTTTATCTCAAGTGACTTAGCAATTCTATCAAGCCACCGAGACGAGCTAAGCAAGGATTAATCTAGCCGTACTCTCGGCGGCTTCCAGAGCCCCCTCCAAGTAACCGCCAAAGTTTGGCGACATTTCTGATGATGAAAACAACAGCTGCCCACCCCACGCATCAGACATCGCGACAGGCATGCCATAGGTCGGATGATGATCCATGGCCCGACGGTCTAGTTGCACCGCTACGTTTGGGTCGGCGGCCCAGTCTTTCACAATCACATGAAGAGGAGACATAGCCTCTGGCCCAAACACTCTAGCCAACTGCGTCAACGACTGTTGAACTAACACAGACTCATCCTTACGCTGGTCGGGCGGCACACCAACAAAGCCAAACAGAGCTCCATTATTAGAAACGGGATCAGTAGCATCATGTATTTCAGCCAAAGGGCCCACCCGACTCATAGCGTCGCCGGACAGCCCCTTAGCGCGCCAAAAGGGCTTTTCATAAATTGCACAAAATTTTGCTTGGCCAGCCATCCAAGTAGGCACTGCCAACATCTCCCGCAAGGTTGACTCATTCAGCTTTGGCGTAAACTCTAATGATTCCGCAACCCTTGGCGGAATCGCTAAAACAAGCCTCTCCCCCTGGGCAAGCACAAGCCCATTTGGGCTCATGACCTCTATACGTTTTGATTTTCTGATACTGGCTATCGGTGCATTCAAATGAATGCGACTAGAATCCAGCCCAGCATACAAATGATCAACTAGCGTAATCATCCCTCCACGCAGACGATAAGAACCCTGCATGGATGCATAACCCGCCCCGCGGTGCACCGCTCCGCTTTCGTCTTCGTAACACTGCAAACCCTCAGAAAACTGCTCAAAAAACTCAAGGTTAAAACGATCCACTAATGCCCGAATCTTGACTTGCCCTGGCCAAAGCCAAGACGGGCCAAGATCATAAGCAGCCTTATCACAGGAAGATAATGCTCTATGAACTTTAATACGGCCACCCAATGAAGAGTGAGCCTCGAATAGCTGATAGGATATTCCTTCGCGCTGCAAATGATCAGCAAGGGCAAGCCCAGAAAGGCCGCCGCCGACGATAATCACATCACTTTGAATTGCCATCATTTAATACCTTCCAAGCTAACACCAACATTTCCGCCCAGCCAAAACACTCTTAGGTCTCGCGCCGATACCCCGGAGCGCCCAATAAACTTTTACCGTTTTTTTGATCTAAGCGTTTAAAACCCTCTCAATCTCTTCATTCACTCGAACAAGATGCCCCTGCTTCATCCAAACTTTTGCGCCAAGCGAGCCTGCTTTTGCTTGAATCTTCCCGCCGGCAGGAACGCGTAACCAACTGTGCTTCACCAGAGAATCATCAGCCTCCTGCAGGTCACCCTCCAGAACAATTAACTCCGCCCCACCTTCAACATTCAGCTGAATCTCGGCATCCGGTCCAAAATCTAGAACACTCACCTCTTCAAATTCGTCGCAATATAACGAGTTTATGGCAAGCCCCAAAAACTCATTGTTCGGGACGGCTTTCATAACATTCATATTGAGCCGAACATGAACGCGGTCTTCTGGATTAAACTGCCATAGCTTTACAAAAATCACACAGCCCTCATCAGAACCAGGCTTGTGCTTTGATTGCGGAGGGTTACGAATATAGGAACCTGCAGGAAAATCACCATGCTCATCTTGGAAAACTCCTGACAACACAATGAACTCTTCACCACCGGTATGCACATGTGGCGAAAAATGACTCCCCGCCTCATATTTCACGATAGTAGTAGCGCGCGCCACCTCTTCGCCCACTCGATCAAGGGGCCGCCTTGATACTCCGGGCATCGGTGAACTTACCCAGTCCATAGCTTCACTATGAACCACCACTCGTTGATCAAATTCAGCATTAATTTTCATTACAGGCTCCTAAAGTCTATTAAAGATTAGCTAACACTGGGGCGACTGGCGACACGCGCCTTCCAGGCAAGCAAATGAGTGCACTCACTAGGGATATCAATTGCAGCGAAGTCAGCAAAACCCAAGCCTGCAAATAAAGTGATATCCGCCACAGTGAATTCATCACCAACAACATAGTCAGCATCGGCCAAGACTTGGTTAAAATAAGCCATGCCCTTAAGCGCAACTTCTTTCTGACGCTCCCCCCAAGTTTGGTTCTGGTAGGTTTCTATTTCAGGACCTAAACCATCGGTGGCATTGTGAAAATAAGCTGCAACAGCATCCAGCACCATAAACTCAGCTCGGCGCTGCATCATGCTGATGATCGCACGCGCTTTTGCGCCTCGGCCGGTAAGAGAAGGCCCCTCAAAAGTGTGATCGATATACTCGATAATGGCCGTGCACTCCGAGATAAATGTTCCGTCGTCCAACTCCAGCACTGGCACTCCGCTCGCGGGGTTCTTCGCAAGAAATTCAGAGGTTCTATGCTCACCTACCATAACGTCAACAGGTACAAAACTTACACTGTCGGTTGCGTTTTTTTCCGCAAGAGCAATACGCACACGCAATGGATTAGGGAAATTGGCGATATCATGAATTTTCATAAGTAGTTCCTAAATTAACCAGCAGGGATCAAATGTAAGCCACTCATAAAAGTGGCACTTTCGGAGGCTTGCAAAGGGTTATTAGTTGACCCTTTGCAAGCCTCAAACCCGAGCAATCTATCTATCAGGTGATAGACATATTAGACTATCGGACTTTTCTGTCAAGAAAAATCTACCTACTGGTAGACAGATTCAATGGTAGCCACACCTATACCGCGCTAGCGCCAGCCATCACAAGCAAAGAAATACAGCCGCAAAACACCAAGAGGCAAGCTTAGAACACAGGCGTAGATGCAGGCAGCAGCATGGATTTAAGTGTGAACCTATGCGTGAACCTGAGTGCAGGCATGGATCTGGATGCTGACGCTGATGTTGATGTTGATGTTGATGTTGATGTTGATCTGGATTTTGATATGAAGGCAGACATGCACGGAAGCGGCAGGATCTAGAATGAAACAGAATGGATTAACGAAACTCAATCGACACTCAGGGAACTCAATTACATAAAAAACCTAAGCGATGCGAAGTCGACAAGCCGGACAAAATGCGACATAAAGTCACACCTTGCTCAGCAGCCCTGCAATGTACTTTCGCACTTAGACTAAAATTTATAACCAATACCCACCATGTACACCCAAGGATCAACATCTACATTTACAGACACCTCCCCCAGCGCAGAATCGAATTTGGCATCAGTTTCGATGTCTAAATTCCAAACCGATGCGTTAAGTAAATAGCGCTCATTAATTTGCCAATCTATACCCACCTGCCACGCCACACCAAATGAGTCGTCAAGCTTCAGATGATCAGCGGCCAATTCATTTTCAGCAAAGCCCGTTAAATCTTCACTAAAAAACTTCGTATAATTGAGACCCAAACCGAGATAAGGTCGCACAGAAGAGTTCGAATTCAAGAAATAGTACTGCGCGACAAGCGTTGGCGGCAAATGCTTGGCGCTACCAAGGTCTGTAGTATTAAAACCATAAGCAGACAAACCCCTGGCCTGAATATTGTGTTCAAAAGGCGTCGCAGCCAAAAGCTCAATACCTACATTATCAGTTAACATGTAGGCAATGGTGAGACCTAGCTGCGTATCGTCAGCCACCTCCACCGACGTGCCCGCCAGCGCACCCGTTGCTGTCGTCGCAATTAACCCGCTACTGCCGCTAGGGCTCACCGTTGCAGAACCCGCCCGAGCAATCCAATCACCTTGCTCATGAGCCATCGTTGCGCCGGCTGCCAAAGATGATGAGGCTACAATCGCAAGCCTTAAAAAGTCAGCCCTTAGCTTACCAAGTTTCATAAATTTCCCTCTGTCCAATTTTGAAGTGGCGCCAGATTAACGCGCGAAGTTGAGACATAAATTGACTTAAGTCATTTACCGAGGGGCTTCAAAAGTCAGCTAGGAGACTTGCTCTTCAAATAGAGATTTCGATCAATTTTAAGCAAATTAATTTTCGTTCGACCGACGCTAAACACTGAAGCGACCAAGCCACACAAACAACAAAGAGCGCCAAAATAATTGCTAAATTGATATTGGAATTTTTATGCGATGGAGGAAAACAGAATAGAGCAGAGCCGCTGCAGGCCCACCAAAATTAGGACAAAAAAAAGGCCCCTAAAAAGGGACCTCTTCTTCAATTACGTTCTGGTAAACGTAAAAATTTGGTAGCGGGGGCTGGATTTGAACCAACGACCTTCGGGTTATGAGCCCGACGAGCTACCAGGCTGCTCCACCCCGCATCATCAACTTGGTGAGATGTAATCCCTCAACCAAGGCGATGCATTATAGGGATGCCCCCCCTTGGGGTCAAGCCTCTAATGCACTTAATTTAAGGTTATTTATCAATTACTTGCCGCCGCTGTTTTGTTGTTCAATTTCACTTTGTAGCGCCATAAGTGACGCCCCAAAAAAAATGCAAAAAAAAGCTCGGCATTTCTGCCGAGCTTTTTAAGATGGTGCCCAAGGCGGGACTTGAACCCGCACGGCCATAAGGCCACTACCCCCTCAAGATAGCGTGTCTACCAATTCCACCACTTGGGCTAACTCTTTAGGACTGAGGAACTTCCTCAGTATCTGCACTTTCGGCAGCGGGTACATCTGAATCCTCATTTGAACCCACCGCCGGAATGTCGGAGGTAACTTCACTGCTCACAGCCGGAATGTCTGACTGACGAGCTGAGGTTTCAATAAGACTTGGAATATTCACGCCCGACTCAATGGCGGCCTTATTTTTTGCGGTAATGGCCAGGCCAAAACTTGTTACAAAAAATACGGTGGCGAATACAGCTGTGGCACGGGTAAAAAAGTTACCTCCGCCAGAACTACCAAAAACTGTTTGCGAGCCGCCAGCACCAAAAGATGCTCCAGCTTCGGCGCCCTTACCCTGCTGAAGCAGTATAAGGCCAATAATACCTAGCGCGGTCAAAACGTGCACCGCTAAAATTAGCTGTTCCATGAATACTCTACCAATCTGTCAATTTAGCGCCTAATCACGCCGTGGCTTTTACTTTGCCGCCTGCCCAATAGCTAAAAATTCTTCGCCTTGCAAAGAAGCGCCACCTACCAAGCCGCCGTCAATATCGGCCTGTGCAAACAACTCGCCTGCACTGCTGGCTTTAACGCTGCCGCCGTACAGTATACAAATTTTCTCACCCGCCTCACCCAAACACCTGCGAATATACTGGTGCACTTCCTGGGCTTGCTCTGGCGTCGCGGTCAACCCTGTGCCAATGGCCCAAACAGGCTCATAAGCAATAACGGAGTTTAACAGACCTTCGGGGCCAACACTCTCTATAACGGCCGCAATTTGCGACTCGACTACGGCTAAGGTTGAACCCGCCTCGCGCTCTTCTAAAGTCTCGCCAACGCACAAAACAGGCGTAAGGCCGGAAGCCTGAGCAGCGACAAATTTTTCAGCCACAATTTGGGAGCTTTCACCAAAGAGTGATCTGCGTTCAGAGTGCCCAACTAATACGTAGTGGCACCCCAAATCGGCCAACATACTCGGCGAAACCTCACCAGTATAAGCACCGCTATCAAATTGACTCACGTTTTGTGCGCCAAGCTTGAGGGACGAACCCTTTATAGCATCAGCCGCCGCGGATAAATAAACATAGGGTACGCAAACGGCCATTTCTGCTGCATCTACTCGGCCAGCATTCAGGCCAACAAGCAGCTCAGACAACAAATTGCTGCTACTTGCAGATGAGCCATTCATCTTCCAGTTGCCTATAACTAGCTGACGGCGCATTCAATCCCTACCTCAAATCAGCCTCTCGGCAAAACGGGCGCCAATTGTATTGGAGAACCGCTCAACACGCAACGCTAAAAACCTGTTTTCACAAACTAAGACAGAGCCTTTTCAACAGTTGCCGCAAGCTCTTGCGCCAACTGCCTCACTTCTGACAATTCCTCGCCTTCAACCATTACTCGAACAACGGGCTCTGTGCCAGATGGGCGCAACAGCACGCGCCCGCGCTCACCCAGAACAGCTTCGGTTTTCGCAACGGCGCCCAGCACTTCACTATTGCCAGAGATGTCTTGGCGGGATGACATGCGCACGTTAATCATCACCTGAGGCATCTTTGTCATGCCCTGCTTAATTTCGTGCAGCGAGCGACCAGAAGACACCACAGCCAACAAGATTTGCAAAGCTGAAATAATGCCGTCACCGGTGGTGGTAACGTCGCTGCATATAATATGGCCTGAATTCTCGCCGCCCAGAGACCAGCCGCGCTCTTTCATCGCCTCCATTACGTAGCGATCACCTACATTCGCCCGCACAAAGGGAACATCCAGCTCTTTAAGGGCCAATTCGAAACCATAATTACTCATGAGAGTGCCCACAACCCCCCTCATACCAGCGCCGCTTTTTATTCGCGCCGAGGCGATGATATAGAGAATCTCATCGCCATCCACCAACTCACCTTTGTGGTCGACAAAGATCAAACGGTCGCCGTCACCATCAAAAGCCACACCTAGGTCGGCGCCGGATTCCAGCACTTTCTCCTGCAGCGATTCGGGGCTGGTCGAGCCGCAGCCCCGATTAATATTGGTGCCGTTGGGCTCTACAGCCAAGGGAATAATCGTGGCACCCAGCTCGCTAAAAACATCAGGTGCAATATGGTAAGTGGCACCGTTTGCACAATCGACTACAATCTTTAAACCCTGCAGGCCGAAACCCCAAGGCATAGTACCTTTACAAAATTCAATGTAGCGGCCCGCAGCGTCTTCAATTCGGCGAGCCTTGCCCAAGCGGTCGCCCGTCTCCATGGGTTTTTCTAACTGCGCCTCAATCGCCAACTCAATATCATCAGGCAGCTTGCTGCCAGTAGAGCTGAAAAACTTGATGCCGTTGTCTTCGTAAGGATTATGAGAGGCACTGATCACAATGCCGGCCTGAGCCTGAAAGGTGCGAGTTAAATACGCAATAGCAGGGGTTGGCATTGGCCCCAACAAACCCACATCGACACCAGCGTTAATCAAACCCGCCTGTAGAGCCGACTCAAACATATAACCAGAAATTCGAGTGTCTTTACCAATAAGAATGAGCTTCGAGCCTGTGGCGCGCTCGGCCAATACTCGGCCCGCAGCCCAACCCAACTTAAGAACAAAGTCTGGGGTGATGGGCGCATCACCAACGCGCCCGCGAATTCCATCTGTACCAAAAAACTTACGTGTCATACTCAAATCTCTACCAAAATATTGTTAGAATTATTCGCTTCAACCCTTTACTGCACTGTACATTCTAATTACATCAGAGGTTTCTGCAACGTCGTGCACCCGCAAGATATGTGCGCCCGCTTGCACTGAGAGCAAGGCTAAAGCCAAACTGCCGGCCATGCGTTGATCTACGTCTCGCCCTAGGACATTACCAATCATTGATTTGCGTGACACACCTACCAGCAAGGGCATGCCGGTACTAACAAAGGTATTAAGGTGCCTAAACAATTCCAGATTGTGCTCGAGAGTTTTTCCAAAACCAAAACCCGGATCTAGAATAATACGATCGCTGCTTATGCCCGCCTCATTGCAAGCCTTTACTCGCCGCTGTAAAAACTCACTGACCTCATTCAACACACCTGCGTAACTTGGCGCCGCCTGCATCGAACTGGGCGCGCCCTGCATGTGCATCAAACAAACAGGTAAGTTTGTGCTCGCGGCGGCGAGTAAGGCACCGGGTTTTTGTAGCGCGCGAACGTCATTAATCAAGCCCGCCCCGGCCTCGGCCGCCGCAACCATTACTTCTGGAGTACTCGTATCTACAGAAACCACCACATCTAAAGCCGCGTTAATGGCCTCGACTACCGGTACAACCCGGTCCACTTCTTCAGCAAGCCCCACCAGGCTCGCGCCAGGGCGGGTAGACTCGCCACCCACATCCAAAATACGCGCGCCGTCCTTAACCATAGTTTCGGCACGAGCCAATACTTTATCTAAGCTGAGGCGGTTGTTTTGGTAATAATTCCCGCCATCTGAAAAGGAATCGGGGGTGGTATTCAGAATGCCCATGACTATGGGACTGGATAAATCGAGAGCGCGGTGGCCACAGGTTAAAACCATAGGAAATCCGATGTTTCATATCTTTGAGATAGTCGCGACTCTGAAAAACTCTCAAAGAACTCAACTAAAAACCCTTGCGCCCAACTCACAGGCGCAAGGGTTTAAATACGCAGACTAGTGTTCTTTCGCGGGGCCACCGATAGGGCCCGACTTGTCTTCCGGCTTCTTGTCTTCAGAACTAGAAGCTTTAATGTGACCGTTGAAATCATCGTCATGCCAATCGCGAGGCGGACGCACCTTGCGACGCGCCATTAAATCATCTACCTGCTCTGAATCAATGGTTTCGTATTCCATCAGCGCTTCTTTCATCGCTTCAAGCACATCACGATTTGCCTCAAGTATTTCCTCAGCCCGCTTGTAACAGCGATCGGCAATGCCGCGCACTTCTTGGTCGATTATTTTTGAGGTATCGCCAGAATAATTCGAGGTGGCGGTACCTGGGTATTGCCCTTCATCTTCACCGTAGTGCAAGGGGCCCAATTTTTCTGACAAGCCCCACTTGGTTACCATGCTGCGGGCCAAACTTGTCGCACGCTCGATATCGTTTTGCGCACCGGTAGTCACGCCGTCAAAACCCAGAGTCATTTCTTCTGCGATTCGACCGCCAAATAAAGTGCACACTTGAGATTCAATGCCACGCTTACTGAGACTGTACTTGTCGTCTTCCGGCAAAAATTGAGTCACACCCAATGCGCGACCGCGAGGAATGATCGTAACTTTATGCACAGGATCGTGCTCCGGCACCAAGCGGGCAACAATGGCGTGGCCAGCCTCGTGATAGGCGGTGTTTTCTTTTTCGGTTTCGCTCATCACCATTGATTTGCGCTCGGCGCCCATCATGATTTTATCTCGAGCTTTTTCGAAATCTTCCATGGTCACGGTGCGCTTGTTAGCGCGAGCCGCAAACAGGGCGGCCTCATTCACAATGTTCGCCAAATCGGCGCCCGAGAAACCTGGGGTGCCACGCGCAATCACTGATGGCACAACAGACTCATCTAGAGGCACTTTACGCATGTGAACTTTTAGGATTTGCTCGCGACCACGAATATCGGGCAAGCCGACAAACACCTGACGGTCAAAGCGACCTGGGCGAGTAAGCGCTTTATCTAGAACATCTGGGCGGTTAGTGGCCGCAATAACAATCACGCCCTCGTTACCTTCAAAGCCGTCCATTTCAACCAACAATTGGTTCAAGGTTTGCTCGCGCTCGTCGTGACCACCGCCGTGCCCGCCGCCACGATGGCGACCTACCGCGTCAATTTCATCGATGAAAATAATACAGGGAGACTGTTTCTTGGCCTGCTCGAACATATCGCGCACACGAGATGCACCCACACCCACAAACATTTCCACAAAGTCTGAGCCAGAGATGGAGAAGAAAGGTACCTTCGCTTCGCCAGCAATCGCCTTAGCCAACAAGGTTTTACCGGTACCGGGCTGACCCGCCATCAAGATGCCGCGCGGGATTTGACCACCCAGACGCTGAAACTTAGATGGATCGCGCAAATATTCAACCAGCTCCTGCACTTCTTCTTTGGCTTCATCTACACCCGCCACGTCGGCAAAGGTGGTTTTAATTTGGTCTTCACCCAAGAGCCTAGCCTTGCTCTTGCCAAAACTCATGGGGCCGCCTCGGCCACCACCGCCACCTTGCATCTGGCGCATGAAAAACATGAAAACGGCAACAATAATAAGAATGGGGAAACTGGCGACAAGAAGCTGCTGCCAAATACTCGGCGACTCAGGCTGCTTGCCCTTCACGTTCACGCCGTGATTGAGCATGTCGCCCATCAATTGGTTGTCGCTTAACAGCGGACGCACGGCCTCGAAATAGGAGCCGTCATGGCGCAAACCCTCAATAACTTGCCCAGCCACGGTGACTTCTTTCACCCGGTCGCTTTGCACTTCATTGATAAATTCGGAATAAGTCAGTTTTTCTTCAGCCGTTTGTGGGCTGAAATTCTGAAAAACAGTAAAAAGCACCGAGGCAATAATGAGCCAAAGTACTAGGTTTTTAGCCATATCGTTCAAGAAAATACCCTCAAATTACGTCATTTGGGCTGAGGCACAGCGAAGTAGAGCCGCACTCAGTCAATAGTCTACATATTTGTCGATGCGGGCACTGGGCCAGCATGACGACTTTTTAAGCCTGAGTCCAGCAGTGGCGCGGGTATTTAGGCCCTTGCACACCCTCATATTTAGCTCACTAGAGCCCTTTAAATCCTTTTGCGACGAGATAAACCTCTCTGGAACGAGGCCTCGAAGCATTCGGCTTACGGGTGAGCACCTTCTGGAAAAGGCCCCGCGTGTCTTTCATCAACTGATCAAAGCCTTCGCCTTGAAACACCTTGGCAACAAACACACCGCCGGGTTTTAACACCTGCTGCGCCATATCCAGAGCCAATTCCACCAAATGCATGGAGCGAGGTTGATCTATGTCCGCCATACCACTCATATTGGGGGCCATATCCGAAATTACAAGATCTGCCTTCGCATCACCCATCACTCTTAACAATTCTTCAAAAACGGCGTCTTCGGTGAAGTCACCCTGCACGAACTCAACATCGGCAATGGAATCCATGGGCAAAATGTCGCTCGCAACCACTGAACCCTTGTCTCCCACTAGCTCTGCCGCCACCTGCGACCAACCTCCGGGGGCCGACCCTAGGTCCACTACCATCATGCCAGGGCGAATTAAACGGTCTTTTTCCTGCAACTCAATTAGCTTGTAGCTTGCCCGCGAACGGTAGCCATCAATTTGAGATTGCTTCACATAGGGGTCATCGAAGTGCTCCTTCAACCAACTCCCACTGCTTTTTGATCGAGCCATGTTGCTACCTACGGTAATTTGAACAAGATTCTAGCATTCATAACTAAAGTAATAGATTATAAAATGCGCTATAATTCTGCGCCTTAATTTTTGGCCCCTTTCTTTTGGCCCACACCATCGATACATAGGTAATTATATGTCCATTAGCTCCGCCCAGAGAAAGCAATATCGCACCCTCGGCCACAAATTGAACCCAATTGTGACCATTGCGGGCAAAGGCCTGACTGAAAACGTCCAGGACGAGATCAATCGCGCACTGGAAGACCATGAGCTCATTAAGGTGAAACTGGTTGTTTTAGATCGCGAAATGCGCGCAAAGGTGGTGCAGAACATCACTAGAGCGTGTCGCTGTGAAGTGGTACAGGAAATTGGCAAGACAGCCTTGGTGTACCGAGCTGCTAAACGCCCCAACCCCAAGCTTTCGAACCTTCTGCGGACCGAAGCCGGCAGCACAGCCAGCAAGTCGTAAGCGGCTTCACTCCCGCTCACGCGGGAGCAGCAGGGTTTAAAGAAGGGCCGTGAGGCCCAACTCACCCAACGGAAGCTTTAGATATACTGCACTCGTTCCACTTCAAACTCAATCTCACCACCCGGCGTTCTAACCAGAACCTCATCGCCCACAGACTTGCCAATTAAGGCGCGGGCAATAGGAGAGTTCACTGATATTTTGTGACTCTTAACATCAGACTCATCGTCACCGACAATTTTATAGGTCACAGACTCGTCAGTTTCAATATTAACGATATCAACCGTTACGCCAAAAATAACTTTGTCACCCTTCGGCAACTTCGAAATATCGATAATCTGTGCATTAGACAGCTTGCCTTCAATATCTTGAATACGACCCTCGCAAAAGCCCTGCTGTTCACGCGCCGCGTGATACTCAGCATTTTCCTTCAGATCGCCGTGTTCGCGCGCTTCCGCAATAGCCTGCACAATTGCTGGGCGCTCAATCTTTTTACGATGGTCCAGCTCAACCTGTAAAGCTTCTGCACCTTCAACGGTCATTGGGTATTTAGTCATTACGCTAACCTCTTATGCAATTCTTGCAAGCTTCTCACTTCTTTATGATCACCTGAGCGCAGCGCCATACACACCGCATGACCCGCGGCCAATGTGGTGGTGTAGTACACCCTGTGATTCTCCGCACTGCGACGTATAGGCGAGGAATCTTTAATGGCCTGCTTGCCTTCGGTGGTATTGATGATCATGCTAATTTCATCATTTTTGATCATGTCGACAATGTGAGGCCGACCTTCAGCCACTTTATGCACAGTCATAACAGACAGACCCGCTGCCTCCAAGACCGCTGCGGTGCCCTTTGTGGCCACAAGTTCAAAGCCAATTTCACTCAACTCTTTAGCAACCGTTACTATGCCAGCCTTGTCAAAATCGCGCACGCTAATTATAGCCTTACCTGATTTTGGAATGGCGTCACTGGCGCCCAGCTGTGACTTTGAATAAGCTTCGGCGAAAGTATCACCCACGCCCATCACTTCACCCGTTGAACGCATTTCCGGCCCAAGAATAGGGTCTACTGCCGGAAATTTATTGAATGGGAACACCGCTTCTTTAACAGAGAAGTAGTTAGGAATAATTTCATTGGTGAAACCCTGCGCTTCCAAGCTCATGCCGACCTGACAGCGAGCGGCCACTTTCGCCAAAGAGGTGCCAATACATTTCGACACAAAAGGCACGGTGCGCGAAGCGCGCGGGTTTACTTCAATGACGTAAATCTCACCGTCTTGGTAAGCAAGCTGAGTGTTCATTAAACCGATCACTCCCAACTCACGAGCCATTTTCTTAACCTGCTCACGCATAAGGTCTTGAACGTCGGCGGGCAGAGAATAAGGCGGCAAGGAACACGCCGAGTCACCGGAGTGCACGCCACACTGTTCAATGTGCTGCATGATGGCGCCAATTACAACTTGCTCGCCATCACATACCGCGTCAACGTCCACTTCAATAGCATTATTCAGGAAATGATCCAGCAAGACAGGCGCGTCATCAGAAACCTGTACGGCTTCTTTCATGTAAGTACGTAGCTCAGATTCTTTGTGAACAATTTCCATGGCGCGCCCACCCAATACATAAGAAGGGCGAACAACAATGGGGTAACCTACGCCAACCGCTTTCAGAACAGCCTCTTCGGTAGAGCGAACAATTGCATTTTGTGGCTGCTTTAAACCCAAGCGCTCAATCATTTGCTGGAAGCGTTCACGGTCTTCGGCGCGATCAATGGCTTCTGGAGATGTACCGATGATGGGAACACCTTCCGCCTCTAAAGCGCGCGCCAATTTCAGCGGTGTTTGACCGCCAAACTGAACAATAACGCCTTTGGGTTTTTCCAAATGAACAATTTCCAATACGTCTTCCAGGGTTACCGGCTCAAAGAACAAGCGGTCTGAAGTATCGTAATCGGTAGAAACTGTTTCAGGGTTACAGTTCACCATAATGGTTTCGTAACCGTCTTCACGCATCGCCAGCGCGGCGTGTACGCAGCAATAATCAAATTCAATACCCTGACCAATGCGGTTAGGGCCGCCACCTAAGACAAGAATTTTATCATTGTCGCTTGGTTTCGCTTCACACTCTTCTTCATAAGTAGAGTACATGTAAGCCGTATCTGTAGAGAATTCAGCCGCACAAGTATCGACACGCTTATACACAGGACGTATGTTCAGTTTGTGACGATGGCGCCTAACCGTTGTTTCGCTGACACCTAAGAGCTCACTTAAACGCTTGTCTGCAAAGCCTTTGCGCTTGAGGCGGAACATGCTGTCGGCATCAATGTTCGAGAGCGGCGAAGAACTTAAGCTATGCTCGGTATCAATCAGATCTTTAATTTGCACAAGAAACCAAGGATCGATAGCAGAGGTTTCAAAAACCTCCTCAATGGTCATGCCCGCGCGAAAAGCGTCGGCCACATACCAAATTCGATTGGCACCTGGGGTAGAAATTTCGCTGATAATTTTCGACTTTGATTCATCAGACTCCAAGTCAACCATTGGCTCAAAGCCGGCCGAGCCCACCTCTAGTCCGCGCAAAGCTTTTTGCACAGACTCTTGGAAGGTACGACCAATCGCCATCACTTCACCCACAGATTTCATCTGTGTGGTAAGGCGAGCATCGGCATCGCCAAACTTTTCGAAGGTAAAGCGTGGAATTTTTGTCACTACGTAGTCGATGCTGGGCTCAAAAGAAGCCGGGGTAGCGCCGCCAGTAATTTCATTCTGCAATTCGTCGAGGGTAAAACCAACGGCCAATTTCGCAGCCACTCGAGCAATTGGGAAGCCAGTTGCTTTTGAAGCCAGTGCCGACGAGCGTGATACTCGAGGGTTCATTTCAATAACCACTAACCGACCGGTTTCAGGGTCCATAGCAAACTGAACGTTAGAACCACCCGTTTCAACACCAATCTCACGCAAGACTGCAAGCGATGCGTTACGCATGATTTGCAGTTCTTTATCGGTGAGGGTTTGTGCTGGCGCAACCGTAATTGAATCGCCGGTGTGTACGCCCATTGGGTCGAAATTCTCAATAGAACAAACGATAATACAATTGTCTTTCTTATCGCGAACCACTTCCATTTCAAACTCTTTCCAACCCAAAAGAGACTCGTCAATAAGCAGCTCATTGGTGGGCGAAAGGTCTAAACCGCGCAAACATATTTCTTCAAACTCTTCCCAGTTATAGGCGATACCACCGCCCGAGCCACCCATGGTAAATGAGGGGCGAATGATAACGGGAAAACCGAATTTTTTAGGGACTTCACGAGCCTCGTCTAGGGTGTGAACAATTTCCGCACGCGCACACTCTAAGCCAATTCGCTTCATGGCTTTGTCAAACAAGTTGCGGTCTTCAGCCATGTGAATGGCTTCGTGATTTGCACCGATCAACTCGACATCAAACTTTTCCAGCACGCCGTGAGAGTGTAAGTCCAGCGCGCAGTTCAGCGCTGTTTGGCCACCCATGGTAGGCAGCACGGCGCTTGGGCGCTCTTTCTCGATGATGCGAGCAACCGTTTCCCACTCAATGGGCTCGATGTAGGTGGCGTCAGCCATGCTTGGGTCGGTCATAATGGTGGCGGGGTTAGAATTCACCAAAATAACTCGGTAACCTTCTTCGCGCAGAGCTTTACACGCCTGCGCGCCCGAGTAATCAAACTCACAAGCCTGACCAATAACAATTGGGCCCGCGCCCAAGATTAGAATACTGTCTATGTCACTACGTTTTGGCATTTCGCTTAACCCAACCTGACTTGCATTAATTCAATAAAGTGATCAAACAAAGGCGCTGCATCATGAGGCCCTGGGCTCGCTTCAGGGTGACCCTGAAAACTGAACGCCGGCTTATCGGTGCGATGGATACCTTGTAAGGAGCCGTCAAATAATGACTTGTGTGTAACCTCAATGTTCGCGGGCAGAGCATTTCCGTCTACCGCAAAACCGTGGTTCTGACTGGTGATCATGACTGTGCCAGCCGCAATATCTTGAACTGGGTGGTTGCCACCGTGATGGCCAAACTTCATTTTCACAGTGCTTGCGCCCGACGCTAGCGCCAAGAGCTGATGGCCCAAACAAATACCAAACACGGGAATGTCGGTTTCAAGCAGTGCCTGAATGGCAGTAATAGCATAGTCACAGGGCTCGGGGTCGCCCGGGCCGTTAGACAAAAACACTCCGTCCGGCTTCATGGCCAAAACATCACTGGCCGAGGTTTCCGCTGGCACAACGGTGATGTCGCAGCCACGATCCGCCAGCATCCGCAATATGTTGCGTTTAACACCAAAATCATAGGCCACTATTTTGAAGCGCTTCTCACAATTTTCATTGAAGCCTTTACCCAAAGACCAAGAGCCCTGATTCCAAGTGTAGGCGGCTTTAGTGCTGACAACCTTCGCAAGGTCCATGCCCTTCAAACCACCAAATTTTTGCGCTGCGATCAGTGCCTGAGCTTCGTCGACTTCGCCTGCCATAATGCAGCCGCTTTGCGCGCCCTTATCTCGAAGCAGGCGTGTCAAGCGGCGCGTATCGATGTCGGCGATGCCAACAATATTGCGCTGCTTGAGGTAGTCATCTAAGGAGGCTTCACTGCGAAAATTACTGGCAAGTAGAGGCAAATCTCTAATAACCAAGCCCGCAGCCCAAATTTGCTCACACTCTTCGTCTTCCGAGTTAGTGCCGGTATTGCCAATATGAGGGTAGGTAAGGGTAACAATTTGTTTCGCATAGGAGGGGTCAGTGATAATTTCCTGATAACCCGTCATGGCGGTGTTAAATACAACTTCACCAGCAGAGCTTCCGTCGGCGCCAATGGCGGTTCCGCGGAATACACTGCCGTCTTCAAGTACTAATATCGCGCTGCGATGGGCACCGGTAGTCAATTCTTTCTCCTCAGGGTCTGGCAAGCTTAGTTTTCGGAGCGCAAGGCCCAGGCTGACCCACAACATACGGCTACTTTTCAAGTGCTCGCCAAGGTCCCGCCCGGGCCGAAGACCGTGCGTTTGCGAGCATGCTTTGTAGCGGTTTGTTGGGGTATAAAGCCTGGGTGCAGGTTGCAAAAAAGCGAGATGAAGCTGTGCCTCATCTCGCTTTTCTAAAATCCTGGGGGCTTGAGCAAACTAAGGCGGCATTTTATTGGAAAGCCGTCTGAGTGTCTACCGCTAAAAGCGCGCCCTACAGTTTGAACTGCTTAACTATTTTCGCCATGCTGGAGGCCATATTCACCAACTCAACCGTGCTTTGGGCAATTTCAACAGAACCTTCGGCGGTTTGACGGGCAACACCGGCGATGTTGTCCATATTGCGTTCCATCTCACGAGTAGCCGCACTCTGCTCTTCAGAGGCGCTGGCAATCTGGTTGGTCTTGTCTTTAATTGAGCCAACACCACCCGTAATAGCTTCCAGAGAACGACTGGCTTCTTCGGCCTGACGCACAGACTCCTCAGCCTGAGTAGTGCCTTTCTCCATCATTTGCACAGCTTCGCGAGCACCAGACTGCAGGCGTTCGATCATTTCCTGAATTTCTTGAGTAGAGGTTTGAGTCCGCGACGCCAAGGTGCGCACTTCGTCAGCTACCACCGCAAAACCACGACCCTGCTCACCGGCTCGCGCCGCCTCAATGGCCGCATTCAAGGCCAGCAAGTTGGTCTGCTCAGCAATGCCTCGAATAACATCCAGCACTGAACCAATGCTGTCAGTTTCCTGACGAAGCTTATCAATTACGTCGGCGGCGGCATTAATATCGGCTGCCAAATTCTCAATTTGTGACATGGTGCGAGTGACGACACCTTTACCGCTGTTGGCTTCACGATCGGCCTCTTCAGCGTTGTCGGCTGTTTGGGTAACGTTGTTTGCCACATCATCAACCACCGCGGCCATTTCGCGCACAGCCGTAACAACCTGCTGAATTTCAGCCTGCTGATTGATAACACCTTGCTCGGTTTCTTTCGCGGTGTGGGACAATTTTTCAGTGCTGGCATTCAATTCTGATGCCGTGGTTGAAACATCACTGATAATGACATGCACCTTTTCGATAAAGGTGTTGAACCACTGCGCCAACTGACCCACTTCATCATCGCTTTTGACCGGCAGGCGTCGAGTTAAATCACCCTCGCCCTCAGCGATATCACGCAGAGCTTCCACTACCGCATTGATGGGCCTAACAATACCCGCCTGAATGACAAAGGATATGGCGGCCGCCAGAATACTGATAACCAGAACAGTTGCCACAGCACTAAGAATGGCACTGTCTACCGCGTCGTCCAACTCCTGAAGGTCTACCTTCATGTAAATGGACGCCACTTTCTTGCTCGAGTCATCGAGAATAGGCTGGCTTAGCTCAAGCAGGTTACCTTTTTCAACGGTACCTTGAGCGCGAGGAGAACCGGGTAAGTCACCGGGCCTTGCACCTGAGTTATCGTGGCCTTTTTTGTACCAAACAAACTCTTTGCCACTTTCGCTATAAATGACAGCCGCCAGCAAACGCTTACTGTTGGACAGCGTATTGAGCGTGGCCCTAGCCGAGGCCTTATCATCGAACTCCATAGCGCCTGTGGTGCTGCCACCGACAATCTTTGCCAGGGTGATGGAGTCTTTTTCAATCGCCTCATGCAAGCGACTAATTTCCATATTCACAGAAACTACGCTTGATACTATTACGGCAAATACACTGGTGACGGTGACACCCAGCAACACTTTCCACTTTAAAGAGAGACTACCAATGCCCATAACGCTTTATCCTAGTAGTTAAATTCCGTAATTGATCCTGTCTTTCTAAAACTAATTTCCACGTCCAAAAACCAGTGCACCGCACGCTGTGAAAAGAAAGGCCAGTTGAGAGTATAAACAGGTTATCGTGCAGAAGGCGCTTTTCTTTAGAGAATATTGCCGTAAAGCAATGGATTACAATAGAATTCTAGCTTTAATCTGCAGCTTCTCAACCTTTAGTTTAAGCCCAATACGTCGCGCATATTATGAAGGCCCGTGTCTTTTTTAGCTATCCATGCGGCCGCTCTTACAGCTCCGCGAGCAAATGACATGCGACTTGAGGCTTTGTGGGTAATTTCAACACGCTCACCTTCCGCCATAAACATCACTGTGTGGTCTCCCACCACATCTCCGCCTCGCACGGTAGCAAAACCGATGGTCTCCCTTTCCCGAGCACCAGTTTGCCCTTCGCGACCATACACGGCCACTTCGCTCAAATTTCGACCAACCGCACCTGCTACAGCCTCACCCATGGCCAAAGCAGTGCCCGATGGCGCGTCCACTTTATGACGATGATGGGCTTCGTAAATTTCAATATCCACATCTCCACCCATGGCAGCCGCAGCGGTTTCCAACAATTTCAGGCAGACATTTACGCCCGTGCTGTAATTTGCCGCCAGACACAGAGCGGTTTTTGATTGATTGGCGAGCAATTCAGTTTTTTGCTGCTCATCAAAACCGGTAGTGCCGATAACCAACTTTACACCCGCCTGAGCACAGATGGCGGCGTGCGCCAAGGTCGCCTCTGGCGCAGTGAAATCAATTAATACATCAATGCTGCCAACAACGGCATTCAAATCGCCACTGAGCAGCACATTATTTTTACCAACACCCGCCAGCTCGCCCGCGTCGACACCGATTAAACTGCTTTCAGCTCGCTCGACAGCGGCCGCTAACTCAACGCCTTCTGCGGCGGCAACAGCCTCAATCAATATTTTCCCCATGCGCCCAGCAGCGCCGGTTATACCAACTCGAGTATTCATGTTTTTCCTTTCCAAATTAGGTGTGTTCTTATAAATCGAAAAAGCCGGACCCATGGGCCCAGCTTTTTGAGGGGCAACACGTGAATGCTACCCAATTACCGAAGCAGGCAACAGGACCTAGAGTTTCATATCACCAAAAAACTCTTTCATGCCGTCAAACCAGCTGCTTTGCTTGGGTGAATTCTTGCCGCCCTTCATGGTTGCCTGAAATTCCTTAAGCAGATCTTTTTGCTTTAAGGTCAAATTGACAGGTGTTTCTACCACAACACGACACAGCAAATCCCCCGGCGCACCACCACGAACAGGGGCAACGCCTTTACTGCGCAACCTGAACAACTTGCCCGTTTGCGTCTCACCTGGAACCTTCAGCTTCACCCTTCCGTCTAAAGTGGGAACTTCAAGCTCACCCCCAAGTGCCGCATCAACAAAACTAACGGGAACTTCGCAATAAAGATTTTTGCCTTCACGCTGGAATATTTCGTGATCGCGTACTGACACCTGCACATAGAGGTCGCCAGTAGGGCCACCTTGAGCGCCAGCCTCACCCTCACCCGCCAAACGAATACGATCGCCCGTATCAACACCCGGAGGAACTTTCACAGACAAAGTTTTAGTTTCTTCAACTAAACCCTGCCCACGACAAGATGTGCAAGGATCTGAAATAACTGAACCTTTACCCTGACAGTTTGGACAGGCCTGCTGCACAGAGAAAAACCCTTGCTGCATACGAACCTGACCAACACCGCCACAAGTAGTACATGCAGTAGGTTTAGAACCCGATTTAGCGCCACTGCCATCACATGGATCACAGTGCACCAAGGTAGGCACACGAATTTTTACAGTGGTTCCCTTAACAGCCTCTTCTAAATCGAGCTCCAAGGTGTAACGCAAGTCTGAACCACGCGCAGGGCCACCGCGACCACCGCGACCGCCGCCGCCAAACACATCGCCAAATACGTCGCCAAAAATATCGCTGAAGTTGCCAAACCCGGCACCGCCTCCACCCATGCCCGAAGACTGATCGACACCGGCGTGACCATATTGATCGTAAGCATTGCGTTTTTGAGCATCAGAAAGAATTTCATAAGCCTCGCTGGCTTCTTTAAATTTTTCTTCAGACTCTTTGTCGTCGGGGTTGCGGTCGGGATGATATTTCATCGCCACTCGGCGATAAGCCTTTTTCAGATCTTTCTCTGAGACACTATTTTCAACACCAAGAATTTCGTAATAATCGCGTTTAGACATGTGGGGCAGCTTCTATTTTAGCTTGTGAATAATGTGGAATATTAGATACAGCAAACGCGGGCTTAGCCCGCGTTTGCTGAGTCGAGCAATTTTAGCGCGACTTACTTATCTTCTTTAACTTCTTCAAACTCAGCGTCTACTGCGCCATCATCTGCGGCATCTTCCTGAGCTGCAGCTTCATCACCGCCCGGGGCACCCGCTTCAGCTTGAGCCGCTTGCTCAGCATACAACTTTTGCGCCAGCGAACCAGAAGCTTCAGTCAAAGCGGTGGTGGCCGCTTCAATTCTAGCTTTATCGTCGCCCTTAACAGCTTCGTCTGCTTCAGTTAACGCGGCTTCAATCGCGGCTTTTTCTTCGTCGCTCGCCTTGTCGCCCGCTTCTTCAACGGTTTTACGAGTGGCGTGAATCAAACCATCTAAAGTGTTGCGTGAACTTACCAGCTCTTCAAACTCGCGGTCGGCTTCAGCATTTGCTTCTGCGTCCTGAACCATTTGTTCAATTTCATCGTCAGACAAACCTGAAGACGCTTTAATTACAATTGACTGCTCTTTGCCTGTCGCCTTGTCTTTTGCGCCCACATTCAAAATGCCGTTGGCATCGATGTCGAAGGTCACTTCAATTTGTGGCACGCCACGCTGTGCAGGTGGAATGTCAGCCAAGTCAAAACGGCCCAACGACTTATTCTGTGCGGCTTGCTTGCGCTCACCCTGAACCACGTGAATAGTTACAGCTGACTGATTGTCATCAGCGGTTGAGAAAATTTGTGATTTCTTAGTAGGAATTGTGGTGTTTTTCTCGATCAGTGCAGTCGCAACGCCACCCATAGTTTCGATGCCCAATGTTAGGGGAGAAACGTCGAGCAGTAATACGTCTTTTACGTCGCCAGAAAGTACGGCGCCCTGAATGGCAGCACCCATGGCCACAGCTTCATCGGGGTTAACATCTTTACGAGGCTCTTTACCAAAAAACTCAGCAACCTTGGACTGAACCATTGGCATACGAGTTTGACCACCGACCAAGATGATGTCATCAATGTCGCCAACAGACAGGTCGGCATCTTTCAAAGCAACTTTCAAAGGCTGGATAGAGCGAACAACCAACTCTTCAACCAGCGACTCAAGCTTGGCGCGAGTCAACTTAACCACTAAGTGCTTAGGGCCAGTTTGGTCAGCAGTGATGTAAGGCAAGTTCACTTCAGTTTGCTGGGCAGAAGACAGCTCAATCTTGGCTTTCTCGGCAGCTTCTTTCAAACGCTGTAGGGCCAATGGATCGTTGTGCAGATCGATGTTGTTGTCTTTCTTAAATTCTGCGGCCAAATACTCGATAAGGCGCATGTCGAAATCTTCACCACCAAGGAAGGTGTCACCGTTGGTAGACAGCACTTCAAACTGGTGCTCGCCATCAACATCTGCAATTTCGATGATAGAGATATCGAAAGTACCACCACCCAAGTCGTAGACCGCTACAGTGTGATCGCCTTTGGCTTTGTCCATACCGTAGGCCAGTGCAGCCGCCGTTGGCTCGTTGATGATGCGCTTAACATCTAAGCCTGCAATTTTACCGGCATCTTTTGTAGCCTGACGCTGAGAATCGTTGAAGTAAGCTGGCACGGTAATAACCGCTTCAGTTACCGCTTCACCTAGATAGTCTTCAGCGGTTTTCTTCATTTTCTTCAGTACTTCAGCTGAAATTTGCGGTGGCGCTTTGGCTTCGCCACGCGCTTCAACCCATGCATCGCCATTATCGGCGCCAACAATTTTGTAAGGCACCATTGAGATGTCTTTCTGAACAACGTCGTCTTTAAATTTACGACCAATTAAACGCTTTACGGCGTTCAAGGTGTTCTGCGGATTAGTAACCGACTGACGCTTAGCGCTCTGCCCAACCAACACTTCACTGTCGTCGGTGAACGCAACGATGGAAGGTGTTGTGCGATCGCCTTCAGCGTTCTCAATTACTTTAGGCGTGCCGCCTTCCAAAACAGAAACACATGAGTTGGTGGTACCCAAGTCAATGCCGATTATCTTACCCATGAAACTTATCTCCAAAAATCTTTAAAATGACGGTTACTGACTAACGAATAGTCTTATTCAATGTTCTTAATCAATGCTTTCTATATTGGCCCGCCTGATCATATTTCAACCCCAAAACGGGTGAATATTGCTCAGAAAGTTGCCAAACACTAGGCTTGAGGCGCCTTAGCAACCACAACCATAGCGGGGCGAACCAAGCGCCCATTCAATGAGAAGCCTTTTTGGAACACATTAATAACTGTGTTGGGCTCTACATCGGGGTTTTCAATCATGGTCATGGCCTGATGCAACTGCGGGTCAAAGGGCTCGCCTTGCGGGTCAATGGTGGCCACGTTGTGCTTAGTGAGCGTATCGATAAAGGACTTGTGCGTGAGCTCTAGCCCTTCAATCACCGACTTCATCGCTTCATCATTTTGATCGATTGAGGCCAGTGCTCGCTCTAAGTTGTCGACAACTGGCAGCAAGTCACCAATAATTTTGTCTTGACCAAACTTGTGAGCCTTAGACACATCTTGTTCAGCACGGCGACGAGAGTTTTGCGCCTCGGCCTGCGCACGCAGCACCTGCTCGCGCGCGTCAACAAGCTGAGCTTCTAGTGCGGCAATATGAGCCTCGGCATCACCTACAATAGGTTCTTCACTAGCATTATTTTCGCTGGCTTCTGCCTCAGCCCCAGTGGCTGTGTCCAGAACTTCTTCAGGAATTGGGTTTTGCGACTCGTCAGACACTGTTTGCTCCATCTAAAAACAAAAGAATTTATTACGTGAAGCGGTATATGGGGACATTACCCACAGTTTCCAAGGGGTAAAAAACAGGGACTAGCCATTCGCCTCAAAGTACTGTATAAAAACACAGATATTTTGACGAATTGGCAGACCTTCGCAATGCTTACTCACCTCAGTATTCACAATTTCACCCTGGTTGAATCTCTAGATTTAGAAATTCAAGCGGGCATGACGGCCATAACCGGCGAGACCGGGGCGGGCAAATCCATTGTGCTCGGGGCACTGGGGCAGGCCCTGGGCGACCGAACCGACGCTGATAAGGTGCGCAACGGCGCCCAACGCGCCGACATCACCGCCGATTTTGACATTAACGCGCTGCCCGCGGCACAGGCCTGGTTAAGCGAACACGACCTGCTGACTGAAGATGAAGATCACGACCAGTGCCTGCTGCGCCGGGTGATTACCCGTGAGGGCCGTTCACGAGCCTATATCAACGGTCAAACCGTCACCCTCAGCCAGCTAAAAGCCCTGGGCGGAATGCTCATTGACCTCCATAGCCAACACGAACACCAATCACTATTGAAAAAAGACACCCACAGGCGGCTGCTCGACGACTTCGCCGGCAATCAGGCTCTCGCTAAAAACGTTCGCCAAGCCCACCGCGACTGGCAAGTTGTGCACTCAAAACTGCTGGCCGTGCGCAACAACGCCGAAGAAATTGGCGCCAGGCAACAGCTGCTCAGCTATCAAGTTCAAGAGCTCGACTTACTCGGGCTTGAAGACGACGAGCTGGCAAACTTAGAGCGCGAACAAAAAACACTCGCCAACGCGGGCAGTATTTTGGCTGACAGCCACAGCCTCGCCAGCCTGTGTAATGACGAAGAGCAAGGCCTGAACGCCAGGCTCAACAAAGCCATACTGCTATTGGGCAGCATGCCTGAACTCACGCCGCAATTGCGCGAGGCCGAACAACTGCTAAACAGCGCACAAATTCAAGTAGAAGAAGCCGGGCGAGAAATTGACCATCACATTGATATTTTCGAGATTGACCCCGCTCGCCTTCAGCAAGTGGAAGACCGCTTGTCCACAATTTATGACATTGCCCGCAAACACAAGGTGAAACCCGAACAGCTCAGTGAGTTTCACAGCGAACTGGCCGATGAGCTGGCGGCCATCAGCGGCGGTGACGCCTCCTTGGCCACACTGGAGGCGCAAAGTGAAGCCTTGCAGCAGCAATATCAAGCTGGCGCCCTGAAGCTCAGCGATAAACGCCACAAGGCCGCGGCCAAGCTCTCCAAATTAGTTAACGCACAATTAAAAGCCCTGGCAATGGCCACGGCGAAAGTGAAAATTGCTCTGTGCCCACTGGACGACACCAGCTCTCACGGCCTAGAAGACATTGAATTTTTAATCAGCACCAACCCTGGCCAAGCGCCTAAACCCCTCGCCAAAGTGGCATCCGGTGGCGAATTGTCACGGGTGAGCTTGGCGATACAGGTTGTTACCGCGCTCACCTCAACCACCCCCACGCTGGTTTTCGACGAAGTGGATGTAGGCATTGGCGGCGCCACCGCCGACGTGGTGGGGCAACTACTAAGGGAACTGGGTGAAAAAGGCCAAGTGCTGTGCGTAACTCACTTAGCGCAGGTGGCCAGCAAGGGCCATCAACATCTGCAGGTGAGTAAAACGGCCGACAAGAAGAAAGCGCAAACCACTTTACTGGAGTTGAGTGGCGAGGAAAAAATTGCCGAAATTGCCCGAATGCTGGGCGGTGCTGACATTACGCCACAATCACGAGATCACGCGGTGGCAATGCTAGGCGCCGCTTGAGGCCGCCTAGCCAACATACTCCACTTACTCGCTGTCGGGCTCAACCTCAGTTGCTTCGTCTTTGCTGCGAAACTGAGGGTATTGATCCGGGTCTAGAAACATTAGGCGAATGGTAATTTCTTTATTGTTGCCCATCTCGAAACAGGTCACCAAGACATTGAAACGGCCGTCTTGCTCGATAACACCTGGCAAATGAACCAAGGCACTGCCCTGCTCTTCATTGGTCAGAATGTTTAGGTCTTTTTTGGCTTCCATGGTTTGGCCGCAGCGCTGCAGCATGCCACGCAGAGCGGCTTCAAAAGAAGGAAAATTGAACGGACCGCGGAATTCGCTGTAGTCCAACTCTAAGCGCAGTGGCATTTCATGCTTTTCTTGCAAAGTGAGCTTACCCAAAGGCATACGCTTACCCGCCTTAAGGTCTTTCAACAACTGCTTAGCTTTCTGCTTGGGCTGCTTAACAAAGCCCTGCTGCAGTAAATTACACGACAGATTGAGCAACTGAACCATATTGATATTAATTTGATTTTTTTCTTCAGACATCTCGCTCACTCACTTCCTTCAGTTTTTGTTGTTATTTTGAACTTGTTCAATTTAGACACAAAGATCCGTTCTATTTAAGAGGGTTCACATATAAGACCAAGCTGTGGCCGGCAAGCTCATAGCCATGTTCAGCGGCAATTTGCTCCTGCAAGGCTTCAATTTCATCGTTGTGAAACTCAATCACCTTACCCGATTCAACACACACCATATGGTCATGATGCTCGCCTCGAGCGACCTCAAATACAGAGTGGCCACCATCAAAGTTGTGACGAATAACGAGACCCGCGGTCTCAAATTGTGTGAGCACTCGGTAGACCGTGGCCAAGCCAACATCCTCACCGGCATCCAACAAAGCCCGATAAACATCTTCTGCGCTCAGGTGGCGAACATCGGATGATTCTAGAATTTGGAGAATTTTGACCCTTGGAAGGGTCACTTTCAGGCCAGCTTTACGTAAATCTTGATTTTCAACAGCCATTTTACCTCGAACCCCTTCTCAGTGTTTACAAAGATCGGGTATTATCCCCGTTCGATTTAACTTGTGGAACCCCTGTTATGCAAAAAGCCTGTCGTATTATTGTCGTGGCCCTCGCTCTGGCCTCACTTGGAGGCTGCAGCTACTTCCAATTCCCCGGTGTTTTCACACTCGAAGTTCAGCAAGGCAACATTATTGAACAAGAGATGATTGACCAATTGAAACCCGGCATGACTAAACGCCAAGTGAAGTTTGTCATGGGCTCAGCATTGATCATGGACACCTTTGACCAAGACCGCTGGGACTACGTATACACCATTCGCACTCGCTCAGGTGAGCGCCGCGATGAGCGTATGACCATTTACTTCAAAGACGACAAGCTAAGCCACTTTAGCGGCGACTACCGCCCCTCTACTCCAGAGAGCGAAGCGGCTGCGTCCGCCAGCGACAAGGAAGAAAACTAATCTTTCTTCAGCTTCGCTTTTTCAGCCCGCTTGCGGCGGACCTCTTTGGGGTCCGCAATAAGTGGGCGATAAATTTCCACTCGATCACCCGCCTGCAAAACATGCTCTAAAGCCGCCGCCAGGCCTTTTGTGCCTAAGCTTTGACCAAATATCCCCATTTTTGCGCTTTCAACATCAATTTCCGGGAAGTCTTTGCTAATATTTGAACGCAGCACCGCCTGCATAGCCGTTGTGCCGGGCTCAACCAATAGCGCTACAATTTTCTGCTTGTCGGGCAAGGCGTAAGCCACCTCAACCGAAATTAAATCCATATCGGCCATTACCGGCACCTTCTTATGATCAATAGACACTGACTTAATAGACGCCTAGGCATAAATAACCTTCGCTCGCTCACACAAACTGTCTACCTGCTTATTGGCTACAGCTTCAAACCACTTACCCGCCGCCAAATCTAATACCTTATTTTGAAACTCAAATCTTAAGCTCAAACTCACCTTACAGGCTGTTTCATTTAAAGCCTTAAAGTGCCAAGAGCCCTGAAAGCTGGAAAACGGCCCCTCAACCAGGGCCATGTGCATAGTGTGCGGCGGCTCTAGGCGATTGCGAGTGACGAAAGTTTGCTGAATGCCCGCTTTACCTAAGTGTAAGCGCGCCTCAATACTGAACTCGTCACGGTGCAAAACTTCGGCGCCTGTACAGCCCTCCATAAACCGTGGATAAGCTTCAATATCATTCACTAGGGCATACATCTGGCTAGCCGAATAAGCCACCAATGCACTGCGTTCAATTTGTCTCACAATCCCGCCCTCGCTTCCTGTCCGCAGCACGTTACACTGAAAAATTGGATCTTATTAATGGGTTCTTGTTAAATAGAGGCGCATTGTAGACTGAGATTGCAAAAGCGGCCAGCGCGTAAGGACAAAACCCCTAATCCCTGCTACCATCCGCTCAATTTTCAGGCTTTGGCCAATGCGCCTTTTCCGCCTGACTGCCTACAGACAATGCATGCACATTATATTAGTGACGCAAATAATAAGAAGAGAGTGTTATGTCCGAAAATAGAGAACAATTTGGCTCCCGCCTAGGGTTTATTCTGGCCGCCGCAGGCTCTGCGGTAGGCATTGGTAACCTTGTGGGCTTTCCAGTAAATGCCGCAAAAAACGGTGGTGGTGCCTTTTTACTCATCTACGCCCTGTGCGTGGTGTTATTGTGCCTGCCCGTGATGCTTGCCGAACTGTCTCTCGGTCGGCACACCAAGAAAGACCCTTTGGGAGCCTACACCAGCATCGCCGGCAATTCGCCTTGGCGCATAGCCGGCTGGCTGTCACTCGTAACACCCTTTATGATCGCGGTTTTTTACTCAGTGATTACCATTTGGCTTCTGGGTTACGTGGTTAACGCAGCCACCGGCAACCTCGACCAGCTCGCCGCCCCAGACACCTTTGGCAACTTCATTAACTCCAACTCAATTTTTCTATACCTAGCCGCTGTTGCCACCATTATCTTCCTGATATTAGCGGGCGGTGTACAAGACGGTATTGAACGCGCCGCAAAAGTATTAATGCCTTTGCTGTTCGTGTTTTTGATTGCCTTGGTTATTTTCGTCTTGAGCCTAGACAATGCTTGGGCCGGTGTTCGCTACTACATGGTGCCCGACTTCAGCAAGATTACGGGCTCCGTAATTAATGGCGCCCTGTCACAAGCCTTCTTCTCCCTGTCATTAGGTATGGGTATTCTCATTACCTACGGTTCTTATATGAACCCTAAAGAAGACCTGCCGGGTGCAACCAAAATGGTGGCGCTGTGTGACACCGGTGTTGCCTTCGCGGCCGGCCTGTTAATTCTACCCGCCGTGTTCTCCTTCAACCCTAACGTGAACCCTGAAGAGCTCAGTGATTCATCCGTTAGCTTGATCTTTACCTTCCTGCCGAAAATATTTTTAGCGCTGCAGGGCACTCTGGGTTATGTGGGCGCCAGTATTGTGGCCACCACCTTCTTCACCCTCGTTTTCTTTGCCGCCATTACCTCGCTGGTGTCTATCATTGAAGTGCCCACAGCAAGCCTAATGGACGCTAGACGTTACAGCCGTAAAAAGTCACTGCTGATTTTGGGCATCACCATGGGCCTGCTGACCATTGCCAGCGCCTTGTCATTTGGTAAAGTGGGCTTTCTAACCGAGCTTGTGAATTACGCCGGCGCCAGCCGCTCACTGTTCGACATTATAATTGATACCTTCTACGACACTATCTTGCCTCTCAATGGCGCCCTAGTGTGTTTGTTTGTGATCTACCGCTGGCGCAAAACCAACTTCAACGATGAAGTTGAACAAGGCAACCCTAACTATAAGGGCACCTTTCTGGAGCGTTACGTGAACTTTTCCGTTGGCACCTTCATTCCGGTGATTTTATTTTTGATTTTCATTAATACTGTCGCCCAAAAATATTTTGGAGTGTCACTCATCGCCCTGTAGATGAGTGCAACCCAGAAGCAAACCTGTAAAAGAGAGATGTAACTGCCGTTATGGCCAAGAAACAGAAAAAAACCGCTGACAATACCATTGCGCAAAATAAGCGGGCGCGTCACGAATTTCACATCTCCGACACCTATGAAGCCGGCATGGCTCTCATGGGCTGGGAAGTGAAAAGTTTGCGTGAAGGCAAAGGCCAAATTACCGAGAGTTACGTCTTTTTTCGAAATGGCGAAGCGTTTATTTCAGGAGTGCAAATTCAGCCGCTCCCCACAGCGTCTACCCATTTCGTGACGGAACCCACCAGGGTTCGCAAGCTACTTCTGCACAGCAATGAAATCAGCAACCTTCAGCAAGCGGTTGACCAAAAGGGTCACACCGTTGTGGCCTTGGCCCTGTATTGGAAAGGCCACTTGGTGAAATGTAAGATTGCCATTGCCAAGGGTAAGCAGCTGCACGACAAGCGTGAAACTGAAAAAGAGCGCGACTGGAACCGTCAAAAACAAAGAATTTTGCAACATAACCAATAAAAACAATGGGCAAATATTATGAGTGGTGCACGAGGACAATTTTCATCTAAAACCGGTTTTGTCATGGCCGCCGCCGGCTCTGCCGTAGGCCTTGGCAACATTTGGGGCTTTCCAACACAAACCGCTAGCAATGGCGGCGCTGCCTTTGTGCTAGTGTATTTCGTTCTAGCCTTTCTGCTCGCCTACCCCGCACTGATGGCCGAACTGATTATTGGCCGTCACGCCAAATCGAACGTGGTGTCGGCGTTGAGCAGCGTTGGCAACAGCACCTTCACACGCAGACTGGGTGCCGGCGTAGGCTACTACGGTATTATCATCGCCAGCTTAATTCTGAGTTTCTATACCATTGTGGCCGGCTGGATGATTGCACATCTTGGCCAGCCCTTTACCGTGTTATTAGACATGCCCGAAGCCGGCACCTGGCTTACCACCAATTCAACAACCCGCGATTTAATTTTTGGTGGCGGCTTTGCCTGCATCACCATGTTGATTATTGGCAGTGGCATTGAGAACGGCATTGAGAAATGGTCCACCCGGCTTATGCCAGTGCTGATCGGCTTATTGCTGTTGCTCATTTGTTATGTACTCACTCAGCCCGGCGCCATGGAAGGTTTGAAAATTTACCTGCTGCCCGACATGAGCCGTGTCAGCGACCCGAAATTAATTGTCGACGCCATGGGCCAGGCCTTCTTCTCTCTCTCACTGGGCGTGGGCACCATGCTGGTGTATGGCTCTTACCTGAGTAAAGAAGAAAGCTTACCGCGTCTAGGCGCCATTGTGACCTTAGTAGATTGCGGCATTGCCTTTACCGCCGGCCTGCTGATTATTCCCGCGGTGTATGTAGCACAACACAACGGCCTGACTATTTTTGATGAAGCAGGCGAGTTGATTGCAGGGCCATCATTAATATTCCAAGTGCTGCCTTCACTCTTTGACAGCATGGGTGCCGCTGGTACATATGTAGCCATCGCCTTTTTTGCCTTGATGAGCATTGCGGCCGTGACCTCGTCAATTTCAATGTTAGAAGTGCCCGTATCCATGGTGGTTGAAAAAACCGGCATAGAGCGCAAAAAGTCTACCTACCTTATTGGCTTCGTGATTTTTCTGATCAGCGCCACCATCATCGTCAACTTCGATGCCTTGTTTGGGTTTGTGATTGACCTCACCACCAAATACAGCGAGCCATTGTTGGGCGTGATGTTGTGTATTTTTGCGGGTTGGGTGCTGCACAGAGACAAGCTTTTAGCTGAAGTGAAGTCGGGTCACCCCGACATTGAGCACAGCTTGTTTTGGAAGATTTGGCCCACCTATGTGCGCTTTGTATGCCCGGTATTAATTTTGGTTACCTTCACACAGAGCTTGGCGGGCTAAGGCGCCTGCTTTATACTGTGTGGCTCGGGGGCGATTAGGATTCGACGCCGGTGACAAAACCTAAGGTGCATGTCGTGAGGGCAGATAATCACGTTAATCCAAAGCTGTAACTTTTTAGTTGCCAATGATGACAACTATGGTGCTCAACTAGCCGCGTAAGCAGCTTTTTGTAGCATGACCTAGCGGATTCGTCTGCTAGCAGTCTTTAGCAAGGTGCCCTTATCGCGCTAACGACTGTCATATAGAAAGGGATCGTAGCAAAGCCTGCCTGGGGTGGCGCCACTAAAATCTATCAGGATCGCGTTTCACGTCTTGGCTGTTGGGCTGTGATTCGTTAAATAAATTAACAGAACTAAACATGTAGAGCCGCAGGCAGCGTGCTGACGGACGGGGGTTCAAATCCCCCCGCCTCCACCAAATCCTACTGAAACCCTTGATTCGTCAGGGTTTTTTTGTGTCTGGGGTAAGCTAAAGCGCCTGAGGTACGAACTTAGAACTCATCGCGACATCATGGTCCATGCGCAAACTCAAACACACCCTAAGACCTCCTCAAAGTAGGCTTCAAGGAACATTGCCACCTCACTCAAGCATCTAACTTTTAATTATTACGACCAACGCCTTAGCATCACAGGATTGGAAATATGCAATATTAAGCAACTGCAGACGCAAGTTTTACAAAAAGGTCCCCAGGCAATGCGGCGTCCAACTTCCAAGTAATCGACATTGGTTTTTCCGACTCATGAGAAACGTATGACCCCGTGCCTAGAAACCAAAATGCTCTTGCCGCGGTATTTTCTCTAGCAAACAACATAACTGATGAACCCTCTGCCACGTGATTGCAGTATCGCTTTCCCGTTGGGCTGCGTGCGGTCGTCATTGACTGGCTCTCCCAATGTATAAGTGTTGGGCTCAGTGCGTAATCTCGATATTTCGTAGTAGGCGAAAAGTTGCCTCCCGACTTATCAATGGTAAAAGCAAAGATGTCGGTCTTCTCATCACCAACCCACAGCGCGCCCTCTCGCCAGGGCCTAGTCTTTGCGGTTTCCCCAACCCCAAAGGCCGCCAATAATTCAATTCGAGTGTATTTACCGTGCACTTGAATTGGAACATTAACGTGAGACGCCACTAAGCTGTGAAGGTGATCAATATTCTTTCTCTGATAAAACAACAAGGCCTTAAGCTCATCAATAACTTGAGGATGACTCCAGAATAATTTGATGCCCTCCTCTATAGAGGTTGTATTATCCAAGACCTGATCACACATGGAAGCTACCAACATCCGAATCATTCTTTGTCGGCGAATAGAATACATACCCACCTTCGGACGCTGATCCGAGCTCAACAACTCCAGGTAAAAATCCAGGCGCTCTTCGTCATCTATGTGCAGCATACGACCTATCGCACGTCGCAATGAATCTTCTTCAGGTCCGGGGGTTAGCACCTTAACACCAGCTGCCTCCAAGAAATCTGACCACGACTTTTTGGCGGCATAAATATCATCCAGCGCTAGCCCAGTTTCCTCCATGTAGCACTCTAAGCTTGGTTGAAACCCATTCGCAATGAGCAAGCGCAATTCCTGTACTTTATCGTTCCAGCGGCTCGGTAGAGCCGATTTAAGACTGCTTAAAATAGTCTTGCTAGCAACGGTGTCCAATTCCATGTGACATCCCGCCGGGAGATAGGGAAAGCCCTGCACTACCTGAGTTTCCACGTATTTTCGGGTACCACCGATCAGCGCTGACAATCTGCGGTCAAAACGAAATTCTCGGCGATGTAATCCAACAAAATCCAAAACTGTACAAACTAATTTGTCTTTACTCTTACGAAGCCCTCTTCCAAGTTGCTGCAGAAAGAGCGTTGCACTTTCGGTCGGCCTCAGCAGTAAAAGCGTATCAACCGCTGGTACATCTACACCTTCGTTAAAGAGATCTACTGAAAACAAAATCTGAATTTTTCCATCCGCGAGCATGCGCAAAG